>CBFGUD010000004.1:0-128741 GCA_965652365.1 uncultured Phycisphaerales bacterium | reverse complement strand
CCTCATCAACCGCATCAGCACCGTCTCGAGCTGGTCATCCCCGTGATGCCCCGTCGCCACATACGCACACCCCTGCCCCTTCGCCATCCGCGCCAGCGCCCCGTACCGAGCCCCGCGCGCGTTCGCCTCCAGATTCCCCCCCACCCCGCGCACCGTGACGCGCTCGAGCACAAAGCCGCACCCGAGCGCGACCGCCAACCCTTCGACAAAGTCAGCGTCACCCGCCGCCGCCTCCACCGAGCGCATGTCATGCACCACATGCACAATCACCGGCTTGGGCTCAACAAGCGACAACACCACCGCGAGCGCCACCGAATCCGCCCCGCCCGAGCACGCCACAAGCGTCCGACGATCGCGGTCCCGAACCCCCGCCCCCCCCGTCAGCCCGCGCCACGAGCGCAGAACACGCGCCACGACCGGATCCCGCCGATCAATCACCACCCCGTCATCCTGTCCAACGCGCGCCGGCATCGCATCCGCATGATATTGTGACCACACACCATGCAGCACGGCCCAACCCCGCCCCAACCCGAACCCGCCACCACGACCACCCAGGCCGACCCCGCATCCACAGATCAAACCCCCACCGACACCGCCGCGACCACGGATCACGCCGCGGAAACCACCCCGCCCACCACCGATCAATCCGAACAAACCACCGAATCCACCCCCCCGAGCACCAACGCCCTCTTCCAGATCCTCGGAGGCCAGAACCAGGACTCCATCCTCCCCGGGCTCCTCTTCATGCTCGGCGTCATCATCGCCCTCTTCATCGTCATGCGCGGGCTCCGCCGAAACACCGCACACACCAGAGCCCAGACCCGCGCCATGAGCGACCCCGCCGAGCGCATCGACACCCTCCGCACCAGCGCCGCACGCTCCATGGAACCCGCCCAGCGTGCCTACGTCGAACTCGAGGACGTCGCCCGCCGACTCTCCGCCGCCCTCGACAACAAAGCCACCCGACTCGAGATCCTCCTCGAGCAAGCCACCCAGCGCATCGAATCCCTCGAACGCACCATCGCCCAGCGCGAGCACACCACCCCCAAACCACGCGAGGTCACCCCCGAAGCCCTCGACCGAGCACGCGTCGAGCAGGACCGCGAGGAACGCGCCGCCGCGCCCGCCGAAAGCCCCAAACCCCGCTCCGCCATCGACCAGCTCGCCGACAAGGTCGAGCACGCCGACGACCCCAAGCCCATCGCCTTCCAATCCCCCTACGCCGCCCCCCCCATCCAGGACCGCGTCCGCGAGCTCCACACCCAGGGCCTCTCCGCCGCCGAGATCGCCTCGCGCCTCGACAAACCGATCGGACAGATCGAGCTCATCCTCAACCTCTGGCGCAACTCGGGCTGATCAGCCCAACGCTCACTTCAACCAGTCCGCATCGAACGCCATCCCGCTCACAACCCCCTTCGCGTCCCCGTTCTCGATCATGCTCGCCACCGGGTACGCCGTGTAGTCCAGCGCGAACGCCCCCGCCGGGCGATGATTCCCCGAGAGCCCGAGCCCACCAAACGCGAGCTTCGACGACGCCCCCGCCGTCCCGCAGTTCACGTTCAAACACCCCGCGCGCCCCTCGCGCAGGAACCGATCCTTCAAACCCTCATCCCCCGTGAAAATCGACGCGCTCAGCCCGTACCGCGTCGCGTTCGCCTGCGCGATCGCCTCCTCATACGACCCCACCGTCGTCACCCGTAGCAGCGGCCCGAACACCTCCTCGTCGCACCCGCAGTCATCCACCCCCACCTCAAACCGCGGCACCTCGATCACGCTCGGCGTCACGTAATACCCCTCATGCCCCGGAAGCCCAGTCGACTCGAGCAAAACACGCCCCCCACTCCCCGCCGCCTTCCGCTCGAACGCGAACACCGCCTCCCGCGCCTCCGCGCTGATGATCGGCCCCATGAACACCGGCGCCTCCGCCCGCGGATCACCCACCACCAGCATCGACGCCGCCTTCACCACCGCCGGGATGAACTTATCCGCGATCGATTCCTCCACGATGAGCCGCCGCGTGCTCGTGCACCGCTGCCCCGTCGTGTTGAACGCGCACCGCACCACCTCCACCAGCGCCTGCTCCAGGTCCGCGTCCCCCATCACGATCGCCGGGTTGTTGCCCCCCATCTCCAGCGCGATGATCTTCCCCGGCTGATCCAGGTTCGCCTCCAGAATCGCCCGACCCGCGCCCCACGACCCCGTGAACAGCACCCCGTCCACGTCCGCCGACCCGCACAACGCGATCGACTCCTCCACCGCACCGTGCACCAGATTGAACACGCCGCTCGGCGCCCCCACGCTCTCGAGCGCCTCCTGGTACATCGCCGCCATCATCTGCCCCACCGCAGGCGCCTTGTCCGACGGCTTGAACACCACCGTGTTCCCCATCAAGAGCGCCGGAACAATATGCCCGTTCGGCAAATGCGCCGGAAAGTTAAACGGCCCCACAACCGCCATCACCCCATGGGGCTTGAAGTGACACCGCGCCACCTTCGTCTCCCCCATCGCGAACTCGAAATCCGTCACCCGGTGCCGCCCCGTCCACGCCCCCTCCTCGAGCGTGATATCCACCTTGGGCGCGATCAGCCCCGCCTCCCCCTTCGACTCCCACAGCGCCTTCCCCGTCTCGTCCGAGATCAACCCCGCAAGCTCATCCACACGAGCCGACGCGATCGCCTGGAACGCACGCAGCGCCCTGATCCGCGTCTCGACATCCGTCCCAGCCCACGCCGAGAGCGCCGACCGCGCCGCACCGATCCCCTCGTGCACCGCCCCCACGCTCGACGTCCCCGACCACACCACCCGATCCGGATGCGCCGGCATCACCGATACGATCCCGTCACCCCCGATCCCCCTCCAAACCCCATCGATCAGGTTGCTCGGCGCGCTCGTCACTGTCGTCATCTCCGCACTCCACATCGTCTCAGCCGCCGCGATCAATCACGCAGCGTATCCAGAATCTCATCAAGCTTGTCCTGCACGATCGCCGCCACCTCCCCGAACGGGAGCGCCGCCAGCTCACGCCCCGACACATCCGGACGCCGCCGCTTGAGCTCGTCCCGCAGATGAATCGTCGGAATCGCCGGCGGCTTCGCCCGGTCGGGCTCGAACCGCAGCGGGCTCACCGTCACCATCGCACCCCCACCAACCCCCAGCGCCCCCGCCACCCCATCGCTCAGAATCACCACCCCGTCACCGCGCCGATACCCCACCCGCGCCCGCACCGCCACGAACCCCATCTCCGACTCCTCGCTCGACACGATCACGTCCGCCGCGCTCTCCCCAGGATCACCCACCACCACGCTCGCGTGCGCGCACGCCAGCGCCGTCATGTCGCTCGCACGCATCTCCAGGTGAGGCCCCGCGTCGAACGGATCGATCCGGTGCGTGATCGAGAACCCGATGTTCATCAGCATCTCCCGCGCCGGGAGCGTGTTGATGTTCACGTTCCCCAGGGAGCTCACCACGTCGTCATGCAAAAGCGACAGGTTCACGAACTTCGGGAGCAACTCGTACATGAACTCCCGCTTGTCCTGGTGCGTCGACAACCGGTCCGCGTCCTCGTACGTCATGTTGATGAACTTCCGGATCACATGACGCCAGAACGGCGTCCCGTCGTTGTACATGTCGATCGGCGCCATCATCTCCGCAAGGATCCGATCCGAGAACCACGCCGGGTGATCCTTCAGATAATGGAACCGCGCGTACGACAGCAGCTTCCCGAGCCCGCGCCCCCGCGCGTCGTGCCGCATCACGTTCCCCCCAAGCTCCGTCGGGCACGCCGTGTCCTGGAACAGCACCGCGTACACGTGCTCCATCCGGCCCGACACGATCATCCGGTCGTCCTCGTCATCGGGCTCCGTCGGCCCGTGCACCGTCTTCGAGAGCAGCGTCGACTCACGCACGATCTTCAGAAGCTGATACGACAGGTTCGGGTGCTCCCGCGCGATCATCCCGCCCCGGATCGCCGACGTCCCCAGGCACTCCCCGTCATCGTTCTCCAGCACCAGCATGTAGTTGTCGTGCGTCCGGTCGTGCCCCGCCTCGGGCTCCTTCCGGTCCCGCACCGCGTCGAACGAGCGCGCGCTGATCTCCAGCATCGCCTCGAGACGATCCCAGAACGGCGGCAAGTTGATGAAGTTCCCCGTCTGCGCGAGCTCCATCAACGCATCGATATCACCCGGTTTCGCCTGACGCAGTCTGTCCAATGCTCAGCCCCCATTCGCGACGCGACCCAGCGCACGCTCCAGACAACCAAACACACGACCCCAATCCGCTTCCTTGAACACCGGCAAAGGCGGCAGCATCCGCACGTGGAAAGGCCCGTGACCGCAGTAGAAGCAGATCACCCCCTCCTCGTACGCCGCCTTGCACGCCGCCATCACCTTCTCCCGATCACCCCCGAAAGGCGTGAACCGCATCATCCCCCCGATACCGCCCATCAGCTCGCCCCCGTCGGGACGCGCCGGGAACCAGTCCGGGTGCTTCTCGATGAGCCCCCTCACCTGCTCGCGGAACAGCGCGTGATGCTTGGCGAACTTGCCCTCCGCGCCGTAATACCCCCCGTGCTCGAGCTCGTCGAGCAGCACGTTCCCCACCGTGAAGTCCGCCGTCGCGCCCGTGAACGTCCCCGACAGCAGCCCGGGCTTCGGGTTGTACTGCTCCGTGAACAACGCCGCGCACGCCTGCGTCATCTTCCCCACGCAGAACACGTCGATGTACTCCCCCAGGTCGTACATCTCGTACGCGAACATCTGCTCCGTCCGACCGAACGACTGGATCTCGTCGTCCCACACCGCGATCCCGTTGTCCTTGCACACGTCCATCAACGCCTTGAAGTAATCGCGCGTCCCGACATTGAACCCGCCCTCGCCCTGCACCAGCTCGAAGATGAAGCACGCGTGCTGACCCGGGTACCGCGTGATGTACGACCGCAGATGCTCCACCGACATATCGATGAACCGCGTCGCGCCCCCCATCCGCTCCGCGATCATCGGGTTGTAGAAGGGCATGTAATCCACCTGCGTCGACAGCGGGATCCCCTGACGCCCCCCCGCGCTGTCCCCGATCTGGCACATCGTCACGCTCCGACCCATAAAACAGTGCTCGAACGCGATCACCCGCGACGCCGGCGCGTGCTTCTGATAGCACACCTTGATCGCGCTCTCGTTCGCCATCGCCCCCGACGTCGTCAGGAACGCGTGCTTCAGGTTCGACGAACGCTGCGCCAGCCGCACCAGCTTCTCCCCGAACTCGAACGCGTCGTACGAGGTCTGCAGGTTCCCGTGCTTCGTCGTGTCCATGATCCCCGCGCGCAGCTGCGCCTCGAGTACCTTCGGGTTCCCGTGACCCAGGAAATGCACCCCGATCCCCGTCAGCATGTCCCACTTGACCGACCCGTCCTCCATCTCCACCAGCGCCCCGTTCCCCGCGCCCGACTGGATCGACGGATACAGCAGCCCACGCCCCTTGTTCTCCCCGGCGCGCCTGAGCATCGCCTTGAACTCCGACGCCAGCCCCGGGTCCGCGGGCTTCACGTCCGTGATCTGATCGTTGTACGACGCCGCGCGATCCAGGATCGCACCGATCGCCTCGCCGATCGCCCCGTCACCCCGAAGCCCCGCACCGATCGTCCCCGCTGTCTTGGTCGTCATCACGTCCTCCTTCATTACCCAAAGGCGCTCATTCGCGCAGCCCAGGCCCGGACCCGCCCGCGCTCAGCCGCGCGATCAACACCGCGAGAAGCTGACAGCGTTCAACGAGACTCTCCAGATCAATCCACTCATCAGGCGTGTGCAACCCCCCGCCCCGCACCCCCACCGTGTCGATCGTCGCCAGCCCCGCGTGCTGCAAAATGTTCCCGTCGCACACCCCGCCCGTCTTCGCGAACGGCAGCTTCTGCCCCAGATCCTCCGCAACCCCCCGCGCCATCAGCGCCAGCGACTCCACCGCCGCCGTCATCGGCTTCGCAGGCCGATTGAAACTCCGCCGGACAATCACCCCGGGCAACTCCTCCGCATTGGTCTGCAGCGCATCGAGCATCGCACCGATCTCATCGGCTTTCCCGTTGTCCGTGAACCGCACATTCCCCCACGCACGCGCCCGATCGGGCACCGCGTTCGTCGCGACCCCACCCTCCAGCGGTCCGATACTCAGGATCTTCCCGCCCTCCGGGTCGGGCATCGCCCCCACCTTCACCAGACACTCACCCATCTTCGTCACCGCGCTGATCCCCTCCGTGAACGCCCGACCCACGTGCGCGCTCCGCCCCCGCGTCTCGATCATGAACTGCCCCGCACCCATCCGCTCCACCACCAACTCACCCCCGGGCAGCGCCGGCTCCAGCGCCAGCCCGAAATCATGCCTCCGCGCCTCCGCCTCCAGCGCCCGATGCGAGTGATACGTCCCCGTCTCCTCGTCCGCGTTGAGCACGAACGTCCAGTTCGCCACGATCCCCAGATCGTGCAGCGCCTCCAGCGCCGCCACCGCGATCACCAGCCCCCCCTTCATATCCACACACCCCGGCCCCACCGCCGTCCTCCCATCCGCCGCCACCGTCAACTCCCGGAACGCCCCCCGCGGATCGTGCACCGTGTCCATGTGCCCCGCGATCAACACCCGACCCGCCCCCCCCGAAGACCCATCCGCCCCGTTGAGCCGCTCGCACACGCTCGTCCTCGGGATATACGCCCCCGCACCGCCCCCCAGAAGCCACTCGGGCTTCGGGTCCCCCTCCACGTGCGTCGTCCGCGCCCCCAGCGCCTCGAGCCGACCCACCAAAATCTCCCGCGTCCGCTCGATCCCCTCCTCGTTGAACCCCCCCGTCGGGATCCCCACGTGCAAACGCAGATCCTCGAGCAGCGCCCCGCGACGCGACTCGATCACCGCAACCAACTCCCGCTCGTGTTCGTGCAAACTCACGCCCGAGTCTATCGACCCCGAAATCGCCCTTCACGCGCCGTGAGCGTCGATTTTCACCCACCACGGTTTAAACCGAATAGGCCCCTCCGCCGCGCGCAAAAATACCCGTCAAGGACGCACCACCACCCCCAGATCGATCACCACCCCGTCGGGCTGATACACATCCACGTTCAGCTCCTCCTCCCGGATCGACGTGAACACCACCGACGTCCGCCCCGACGCCGCCACGTACAACAAATCCGCCGCCGAAGGCCCCGCGTACTCGTTGTTGTTCCGCTCGTTCACGTGGAAGTGATAGTGCACGAGCGCCCGATCCGAAAACCGCAGCATGTCATCGCTCGCCACGAACCGCATGTCGCTCACCCGATCCCGCTGGCGAGGACGGAACAGCACCGCCCGGAAATCGCCGTTCGCGTCCAGATCGATCACCCCCCCGTACTCCGTCGACGTGTCCTTCCGGTCCAGCGCCGCCTGCGTATCGATCCGATCCACCACCGCCGCCGAGCGCACCGCGTCGTCCACTACCAGCACCGTCAGCACGTCCGCCCAGTCCATCGCCGTCTCCCAGTCCCCCAGCCGCTCCCTCCGAGGCCCCTCCCCCTCATCCGCGTCCCGCTTGTACACGAGCCGACCCGAAAGCCGATCCGCAAGCACCCCCAACAACGCCGAACGACCCATCCGCGACCACTCCGGCCGATGGATCGACGCGAACCGCACCGCCTCCAAATGCCGCATCTCGAGCCCCCGCTTCTGCTCCGCGCTCAGCGCCCCCACCGCGTCCCGCGTCTCGCCCCACCACACACGGTTCCTCGCCGCCTCGTCCGGATCCTCGCTCCGCCGCAGCTGCCGAAGCCACGCCAGTTCCATCGCCCGATCCGGGATCACCCCGAAATCCCGCGCGCACACCCGAAGATCATCGATCGCCAGCCGCGCGCCGCTCCCCATCGCCCCGAACGAATCCGCGCTCCGAACCAACCGCTCCCGGATCGACCGATCCGGATCAAGCCGCGCCAAAAGCCCCCACGCATCATCACGCGTCCGCTCCGCCACCCGCAAAATCGACCGCTCCTCCTGCTCGCTCGCCCCCGACAACGGATCCAGGAACACCCCGAAAATCACCGACTCGATCGGCTCGCCCGGCACCAACGCCTCCAACGCCTTCCGCTCCATCCGTTCCTCATCCGCAAACCCCGGGCTCGGACGCGCATACGAACGCACGATCGCAGGCACCAACCCGTCCCACCCCGCGCGGATCGCGTGCACCAAAATAATCCGCGTCGCCTCGCGGTCCGTCTCCGTCGGCAGCATCAGCCGCGCCATCCGCGCCGAGTCCGCGTCCCCCACCTCGCTCGTATCCCCCATCAGCAGATCCAACGCCGTGTACCGAAGCTCCGGCGCCGTCGCCGACGACCACGCCAGGTTCTTCATCGCCTGACGCGTCCGCTCACGCACACGAACCCCCGCCTCCACCTCCGCCCACGCGTCCTCCACCGCACGCACGCGATCCCGCGTCAGCAGATCCGGATTCCGCATGTCCAGGATCGGGTTCCCGCTCGGCTCGTACCGAGACCCCGAACTACAACCCCCCAGCACGACCAAACCCACCAGCGACACCAACAGCACACGGATCCTTCTCATGCACCGAGTCTATCGCACCCCTTGATTCCCCGCCCCCCAACGCACACAATCATCCATGCAAGCCAGCGCCCCAGACACCCTCCACGACAAGGTCCGCGCCGTCATCGACCTCATCCGTCCCGCCGTCCAATCCGACGGCGGCGACATCGAGTTCGTCGACATGACCCCCGCCGGCGTCGTCCAGATCCGAATGCACGGCGCCTGCGTCGGATGCCCCTCCTCCAACATGACCCTCCGCATGGGCATCGAACGATCCCTCAAGGAACGCATCCCCGAAGTCGCAGCCGTCGAAGCCGTCGACTAACACCACACACCCCGCCACCACCGGCCTACCCCCCCCACTCCCCCATCCACCACTTAGTCTACACAAACCTGTACAACATCGGGACTTGTGGATATTCCTTGGCGCACCCATCAGCCCAAGGGTATACTCCCCACGCACAAGCGCCACGGGAAGTTCGGCGCGACATGGAGCCAAGGATGCTGGTCATCACAAGACGTGAAGGCGAAGAAGTCGTCATCGGCGACCCCAAGAACCCCATCGGCGTGGTCCGCATCGCGTCCGTCAAGGGCGAACGCGTCCGCGTCGCCTTCGACTTCCCAAGAGACGTCGAAATCCACCGCCGCGAAATCGCCGAGCAGATCGTCGTCGAAGCCGACGAAGCCGAACTCGCCTCCCCCGTCATCGGCTCCATCAAACCCGCCGTCGCGCAGTAAGCCAAACCAGCCGACCGCGAACCCAGCCCACGGCCACGCCACGAAAAAACGCCCCGCACCCGCGGGGCGTTTCTCATGCATCATGCGCTGGACAGAATTACTCGGGCGCCCCCGACGACATGTCGTACACCCACTCGTCGATCGCCCGACCCTTGCTCATGATCTCGCCGTCCTTGAAGAACAGCCCGAGCTCACGCTCAGCCGCCTCGGGCGAATCCGAACCGTGGATCAGGTTGAACGAGTTCGACACCCCGTAATCACCCCGGATCGTCCCCGCCTCCGCCTTGGACCCGAACGTCGCGCCCATCATCGAACGCGCGATCGTGATCGCCCCCACGCCCTTCACCGCCATCACCACCACCGGCGACGACGTCATGAACCCCACCAGCCCGTCATAGAACGGCCGCGCCTTGTGCGCCTCGTAATGCGTCGCCGCCAGCTCCTGCGAGATCGTCATCATCTTCATCCCCACGATCGCGAGCCCCTTCTCCTCGAAACGCGTGATGATCTTGCCCATCAGCCCACGCTGCACCGCGTCCGGCTTCAAAATAATCAGGGTCGTCTCCATGAGTGCTCTCCAAATCCCAGCGGGTTCAAGTGGTTCAATGATTTCCGAAATTGGGCACAAGCATAGACCCCACAACTCAGAAGTCCCAAACCTCGATCCCCTCCACCCCCGCAACCGTCCGCGCAAACCAGAATCCCGCCTGCCCACCCGGAAACCCGACCATCGAGCACACCGCCACCACCACCAGCGCCCAGCACACGATCCCCCCCCACACGACCGAACGAGACCGAAACCCGATCCCCAGTTCATACGCGGATCGAGCCGTCAGCATCCCCCACACGATCAGCCACACCGGGATCAACAGCACCCACCCCGCGAACACGATCCCCGCGCACGCCCAAAGCACCAACGCCGCGACATACCCGTCAAACACACGCACGATCAACCCCACCACACCCCCCAAAAGCGTCAAAGGCCCGATCACCAACCACGGCCCATGCAACACCGGAAACCAACGCCGCCACACCCAACGCACGAACACCCGCTCATGCGCCGGCGCAAACCACGCCAGCCCGAGCCCCACCCCCATCGACCCGATCAGCCCGATCCCGAGCCCGATCGCCGCCACGAAAAACGCCATCCGCTCCCCCATCGCCATCCACGCGCCCAGCCCATACACCACAAGCACCCCCACCCACGCCCACGTCTGCACCTTCGTCTCGCGCCCAACAACCCCCATCACCCGCGCCCGCTCGCGCACGATCCCCACCCCCCGCGCATCGAGCACCCCCCCGCACTCCGAGCACAACGCCCCCTCGGCGTGCTCGGTCTCGTAACCACAGTTCGGACACCCGACAAGCTCCATCACCCCTCCGATCGACACAACACCACGCCCACCCCGAGCACCAACACAAAAACCCGGATATCCTCCCCTTTCGGGCTTCGGAAGCCCGTTTCCACGTACGTACCCACCAGGGAGGGTGGTTCATGGCATCCAAAAAGCCAACACGCAAACGCGCCGACGCCGAATCCATGGCCGCAAAGCAGCGCGATATCTCCGTCTCCGAGTTCTTCGCCAAGAACCGACACCTCCTCGGATTCGACAACCCACGCAAAGCACTCCTCACCACCGTGAAGGAAGCCGTCGACAACGCACTCGACGCCTGCGAGGAAGCCGAAATCCTCCCCGACATCGAAGTCCGCATCGACGAGATCGAACCCCCCGCGCACGCCTCCAAAGCCGGCCGCTACCGCGTCACCATCACCGACAACGGCCCGGGCATCGTCCGCAAACAAATCGAAAACATCTTCGGACGACTCCTCTACGGCTCAAAGTTCCACCGCCTCAAAATGTCACGAGGACAACAAGGCATCGGCATCTCCGCCGCCGGCATGTACGGCCTCATGACCACCGGCAAACCCATGGTCATCACCTCCAAACCACACAAAAACAAACCCGCCCACCATCTCGAACTCGCGATGGACACCACCAAAAACAAGCCCGAAGTCACCATCGACATCGAGACCGACGACTTCCCCAAGACCACCTCCGGCACCGGCACCCGCGTCTCCATCGAGATGGAAGCCAAGTTCTTCCGAGGAAAGGGCTCCGTCGAGACCTACCTCGAACAAACCGCCATCGCCAACCCCCACTGCGAAATCACCTTTATCCCCCCCGACAAAGCCCTCCAGGACCCCGACCTCTCCGAAGCATCCGACGAACCCCAGACCGACGACCAGGGCGTCGTCCGCACCACCGAATACGCCGACCGCATCGTCTACCCCCGCGCCGTCGACGAACTCCCCCCCGAAACCGAAGAAATCAAACCCCACCCCTACGGCGTCGAACTCGGCGCCTTCCTCACCAAGCTCAAACAAACCGAAGAGAAACAACTCACCGGCTTCTTCCGCAACGAGTTCTGCCGCGTCCCCCCGTCCATCGTCAACGAAATCACCAAAACCGCCTCCACCAAATCAAAATCCTTCTCCGGCTCCACCTGGGTCAACTCCCTCGACTCCCACGACGCCGAAAAGATCTACAAAGCCCTCCAGGAATCCAAACTCCGCGCCCCACCCACCGACTGCCTCTCCCCCATCGGCGTCAAGCAAATGCTCGCAGGCCTCCTCAAAGGCGTCAAAGCCGAGTTCTACACCGCATCCACCCGCGCCCCCGCCGTCTACCGAGGCAACCCCTTCCAGATCGAAGCCGCCGTCGCCTTCGGAGGAGACCTCCCCGCCGACCAACCCGCACGCGTCATCCGCTTCGCCAACCGCGTCCCCCTCCTCTACCAGCAATCCGCCTGCTCCGCCTTCAAAGCCGTCGTCGACGCGGGCTGGAAAAACTACGGCCTCCAACAACCCCGCGGCTCCGCACCCGTCGGCCCCCTCGTCGTCATGATCCACATGGCCTCCGTCTGGGTCCCCTTCACGTCCGAATCCAAAGAAGCCATCGCCGACTACGACGAAATCCGCAAGGAAATGAAACTCGCCCTCCAAGAATGCGGCCGCAAACTCGGCCAATACATCCGCCGCCGCCAACGCATGAAACGCGAAGGTCAGAAACGCGACGTCTTCGAACGCTACATCGGCGAAATCGCCCGCGCCTGCCACCACCTCACCGGCACCGACACCCAAGCCCTCTACGACGCCCTCCTCGCCCAGGCCAAAGCACGCACCGAAATCGCGGACGCCGTCCTCGACGACGAAGGCAACTTCATCAAAGACGACCACGGCCGCCTCGCCAAAGCCGACGACGTCATCATCCTCGACGCAAACAACCAACCCATCCTCCCCGCCCCCGAACCCAAACCCCAAAAACGCGCCAGCGCCAACACCAAACGCACCACCACCAAAAAGAAATCCAACAAGAAATCACCCACCAAAACCAAACCCGCCGCAAACGCCGGCCTCTTCGAGGGCTAACCCACCATGGCCAAGAAAACCACCACCAAAAAGAAGGTCGTCAAAAAAGTCACCAAGAAGAAGGTCGCAAAGAAGACGACCAAGAAGTCAACGACCAAGAAGACCACCAAAAAAGCCCCAGCCCGCCCACGCTCCGCCGACCGCGCCAAACGCGACAAACACACCTCCACCAAACTCACCAACCTCGCCCAGAACATCGTCGACGCCGTCCACGCCGACAAAGAACCCGAAATGGACGTCCCCGTCCGCGCCGCATCCAACACCAACTGGAACGCCAAGAAACGAATCCTCGAGATGGGCGACAACGTCTCCCAGCGCCAGCTCTTCAACCTCGGTCAAGCACGCAAGTTCATGCAGACCCTGCTCCACTCCACCTCCGTCCAGGACCTCATCGAGCAGGACAAAACCTCCTCCCTCCGCGGCATGTTCTACAAATCCCTCCACACCATCGAAGGCACCAAAGAAAAAACCTTCGACGACCAGACCGAATCCGACACCATCCTCGAAGACCTCGAAGTCTCCCTCGGATCACTCCGCGAAGAGCTCCACATCTTCGCCAAAAAACGCGGCACCATGGTCGGAAACATCACCGTCATCGACTCAGGAGACGAAATCAACTGCCGCAAAATGGGCTCCGGCGGCTACGCCATCCCCTCCATCTGCGAACCCGACGTCATCCAGTTCAAAGACGTCAAAGCCGACTTCATCCTCCACGTCGAAAAAGACACCGTCTGGCAACGCTTCAACGAAGACCGCTTCTGGGAAACACACAACTGCATCCTCACCGAGGGCTCAGGCCAACCCACCCGCGGCGTCCGCCGCATGCTCCACCGCCTCCACCACGAACACAACCTCCCCGTCTACTGCCTCCTCGACTGCGACCCCTGGGGACACTACATCTACTCCGTCATCAAACAGGGCTCCATCTCCCTCGCCTTCGAATCCCAACGCCTCGCCATCCCCGATGCCAAGTTCCTGGGCATCCGCGCCATCGACTACGACCGCTGCGACCTCTCCGACGACGTCAAAATCTCCCTCAACGACCGAGACATCACCCGAGCCAAACAAATCGCGGCCTACCCCTGGTTCGAACACGACAAACAGTGGCAAAAGGAAATCAAAAAGATGCTCACCAACGGCTTCAAAATGGAAGTCGAATCCCTCATCACGAAGGACATCTCCTACGTCACCGAAACCTACGTCCCCGAAAGACTTGCGGCAAAGGACTGGCTGGGATAATTCTATTGCTTGGCCGACATCGCCTCACGGTTCATTGAGATTAGATAATCGAACGATTCTCGCCTGCCCCATAGCCAATCAAGTCGAGAGCATGCCCCAAGACTGTTCCAGACAATAGTCTCATCAAGCACGTGTCGCTCATCTACAAACGCGGGAGAAATCACAACTGCTAGAATATATCCCCACAATAAACTAATTGGCAGGGTCAGATTGTAATCCTGATTATCAATAACTCGCTTCCGATGAAACGATATGACTTCTGGCGCATTTGGTCTGTGCAGAAGTTCGCACCTCAAACAATGATACAGAATATGTCCAAACGGAACACACATAGCGCCGGCATCGCTCATATCGCGCATGCTCTTTTGCCGTGACTCTTCAGCATCTTGCTTTATCTTTACGAGCGTTGGCGAGTCGGAGGGTTCTATTTCCCATTTCTCTTGAACATAACTCACCTTAGACAACTCTTGAACTACCTGCTCGTCAAAAATGCCCCTGACTCGCACCGCGACAGAGAAGTTGCGAATTTCGGGCCCTAGGCCAGCGACTGATGCGATATAAAAATTATCGTCGACAAATCTGCGAAAACTCGACCGCCCACCGCCGCCGTACTCAAGCGATGCTGCTGCGTCTATGCAAGGGCACAGCTGGAGAAGCAAATCATCCCAATCGCCGGCGTAATAGGCCCTCAAAGCCCTTGAGATGTACTGGCCAACTCGATTCATGTGTATTAACTCGATTGCATCTCAATCGCTGCCACGATGCTAGTCACCATAATAGAGGCAGACCTTCGGTCCTCCGCAACAGCCGGGTGCCCTGCTTACGCGCAGTTGAAGCAGGATCCCAATGCGTCAACAACCCCTCCATCCGTGCCCTCCTTCGACCCAACGGGCGAAGGAGGACGCCGTGCAACCGCACCCCGATTTCACTACACTTCCCCATGTCTCCACGCCGGGTGCCCGTGACTTGGCGCTTCGCCAAGTCGCGGACCTCAAACCCCCGAACCACCAAGCCGCTCCAACCCCTCGGTGCTCAACCCGTACTTGCGCGCAACGTCGCAAACAACCGCGACCGCAGCAGCCGTAAACTCGTCCCGCAACTCCTCCCGATTCATCTGCTCCAAAGCCCGCATCTTCAACTCGACAGCAACAGGAAGCTCGTTGTGCTTCGTGTTGATCGGCCCATAGTCAACAACGAAGCATCGCCTGAGCCCGAATCGGTAAATCAAGCTGATGGTCGCAAACGGCGCAGAGTCCAGAAATCCAGCCTCGTCCAGCACCGAACCAATCTCACGCCCGACTTCCGCCATGAGCGGCCCACAGTCATCCGCGACATCGCCCTGAATCAGGTCGACCGCACCAATGAGAATCGAAGATCGCCGTTGCATTGATCTGTGACCTCGCGTTAAACGAACGCTTTAGCGTAGACCCGTGCCAACCGAGCACCGCCTCTCCCCCAACAATCCCAAATGCCCGTGCCCTCCTTCGACCCAAAGAGCGAAGGATGAGATCGCCACTCCACGAAAGAACACACCGATGAATCCAGACCCCACCGACACCACCCCCCAAACCAACATAACTCCAGCCACTCCCCCACCCCCATCCTGGGCCGAAGCCGGGTGCCCGTGACTTGGCGCTCCGCCAAGTCGCGGATCTGACAACCCAGAACCACCCAAAACCCATCCTACCCCAGACCGCTCCCCCTTCGGGTGCCCTGCTTACGCGCAGCTGAAGCAGGATCCCAATCCGTCAATAACCCCTCAACCCGTGCCCCCCTTCGCCGGGTGCCCTGCTTACGCGAAGCTTAAGCAGGACCAGACCGCGCCCCACCCACCATCACCGCCCGAATCACCCCCCAACCGCAACCAACACCGCCGGGTGCCCGTGACTTGGCGCTTCGCCAAGTCGCGGATCTGACAACCCAGAACAACCAAAAACCCATCCTACCCCAGATCGCTCCCCCTTCGGGTGCCCCGCTTGCCGGCCATACCCAAAGCAGGTCCACAAACGCCCCAATGTCCTCCTCCCGCTCCCCCGGGGAGAGGGCCGGGGTGAGGGCTCCCAACTCTTGCCTTCCCCCTCGTGCTCCTCTCCTCTCCTTTCCTCTCTCCTCCTTCTGCCTCCCGCCTTCTCGACGCTTGCACCCTCCCCCGCGTGCGGGGGAGGGCCGGGGTGGGGGTGTCTTCATGTCCTCTGCCTTCCGCTCCTCCCCCGGGCTTCGTGGGGGGGCGGGGGAGGTGGCCCGCCGAAGGCGGAACGGAGAGGCCATGTCTTGTGCGCACAACCCCCACCCGTAAGCACCCACAAACAACCCCCACCGTGCGCACAATCCCCGTCATGTTCCACGTGGAACAATTGCCCCCAATCCCCCACAATCGGCTGGCACGTCCCAAAATCTGTGGCACTCTACCCCCGCACAGTCCCGCGGCCACCGCCGCGCACACACGCACGGGGGTGCAACGCACCCAAAAACCCGCACAGGAGTTCCACATGCGAACCACGCACACCGCCATCGCCGCCGCCGCCCTCACCGCCTCCCTCGCCGCCGCCAACGTCATCGTCGAAGACTTCGACGACGGCATGGGCAACGCCGCCTTCGACGCCGCCCTCAACTACGACTTCAGCTCCGACTTCACCGGAGGCGGAGACACCAACGACCTCTTCCTCGGCGAGCTCAACCTCTACTCCGACCTCGTCAACATCACCCTCGCCGCACCCATGCCCGGCGAGTACATCGAGATGGTCGAGGTCACCTGGACCGACTTCTGCGGCCTGGGCTGCACCAACCTCACCATCTACGGCGCCATGGGCGGCACCGCCACCGTCGGCAACCTGGACATCGCCGGTTCCGAGACCGTCATGCTCTCGAGCGCCGACATCGGCGGCCAGCAGATCACCTCCTTCGATCTCTCCTCCTTCGAAGGCCGCATCGATTCCATCCGGGTCTACACCGTCCCGACCCCCGGCGCGCTCGCGCTGCTCGGGCTGGGCGGGCTCGGCGTCACGCGTCGCCGGCGCGCCTGATCGGACCCACAACCGACGGGGGGACCCGCTCTCCTCACCGCGTTCTTGACCCACACTCGAGATCCGAACGCCGCCCGGGAATCCCCCGGGCGGCGTTCCTTTTGGTCCCCTGGTCCGAAAACCCGGACCACCCGTTGCCCATCTTGAACGACCCCCCCATCCGCCACGGCGCGCCCCGATCCGGGTGGCCCGGGGCGCGATCGTTTGGGATCTCAGACCCATGACACAGGGACTGTTCACATCGGGGTTGTCCGGGCTGAACCGCGCCAACGGGTTGTTCGCGCGGTCGAGCGAGCGCCTGTCGACGGGGCTGAGGATCAACCGGGGGTCGGACGATCCGGGCGGGCTGATCGCGTCGGAGGTTCTGGGCGCGCGGGTGGGCGAGCTGGGCGCGCGGGTCCGGGTGCTGGACCGCGCGACCCTGGAGTCCAACATCACCGAAGGATACCTGGGGGCGGCGCAGTCCACGCTGTCGGGGATCTCGTCGCTGATCGTCCAGGGCGCGAATAGCGCCGGGTTGACGGGGGCCGAGACCCGCGCGATCGGCGCGTCGTTGTCGAGCGCGGTGCAGGGGCTGCAGCGGATCGCGGAGTCGTCGGGGTCGGACGTGCTGGACAACGTGAGCGTGCGCGGGCAGGTCGGGACCGACGGGTCGGGCGATCCGATCTACGAAACCTACACGATCGGCGATCTGCCCGAGCTGGCGGCGTCGAATCCGGCGCTGGCGCAGGATCTGGTGGGCGAGGCGTCGTCGGCGATCGCGGAGTACCGCGCGGGGATCGGGGCGCAGCAGCGCTCCGACGAGGCGCTGGCGCGGGCGAGCGAGACGGAGGCGATCAACACGGCCGCCGCTCGTTCGGAGATCCGGGACGCGGATTACGCGGCGGAGATCGCGGATCAGACGCGCGCGTCGATCCTGGCCCAGTCGTCGATCCGGGTGCTGCGGATCGGGCAGAACTTGTCGCGGAACGTGCTGGACCTGCTGGGATAGGCGGATCGTCGCGGTGTTGGGTCTGGTGTCCGCTGCTGAGCGGGTATCTCCGTTTTTCGGACGTGAGGGGCGGTGGGCGGATCGGGGTTGGGGGTCGATAGGCGGGATCTGGGCGCGGATGGGGGCGGATTTGCTGGTCGGACCAGATTTTCCGGGTGAATGCCTTGCAGGTCGGCGTGGGTGTGGCATGTTTGTTCGGGACTGACCATAGAGGAGACAGACATGAAAACCGGAATCACAGTCATCGCGCTCGCCGCTGCTTGCGGCATCGCCGGTGCATCGATCGTGCAGGTCGAGGGCGGCTCGAAGATCGAGGCCCCCCAGGCGAACGCTGCTCATCGCGGGGCGGCTGAAGCCGACTACGTGATGGGCTTCGACGAAGCGCAGAACATCGTGCTGACCGAGGGGCTCACCGTTGAGCTTTCGGACGGCTCCCTGACCACCCTTGCGGCGGGCACGACCATCAGCTCGCACATGGTGTACTTCGATCCGATCGGCTCGCCCAGCCCCGCGCTGTTCGCGGAAGGCGTGGACGTCGAGTTCGACGCGCAGGTGCTCGGTGTGATCACCGACTCGCTGGCGCTCTTCAACACCCACGGGCTTCTCGGTCACAGCGACCTGAGCTACCCCGAGTTCCACGCGGGCTACGGCTTCACGGGCGAGCTCGACAGCGCGACGTTCAGCGGCTCGACCGTGAACTTCACCTCGCTGTCCTCGGGTGGTGACTACATCCGTGTGATCACGGTCGGCACGGTCCCGGCTCCGGGCGCCATGGCGCTGCTCGGTCTGGGCGGGCTCGTCGCGGGTCGCCGTCGGCGCTGAGCTTCGTGAACTGATCGTTCCGATCAGACTCGAATACAGATCAAACACGCCGGCCCTTCGGGGTCGGCGTTGTTTTTTTGGACCGTGTGTTGTCGGGGGCTCGGGGATCCGCGGTGCGGATCGGTGGGGCTCAGAGGGCGTCGAGCTGGAGTCGTCGGGCTTTGTGGTAGGCGAGGAACTTGGTGACGAGCTTGGCGGCGACGAACTCGTTGACGCCGGAGCCCTTCATGGGGACGGTCTCGACGACGTCGGCGCCGATGACCTGGGCCTTGGGGGTTTCCATGAAGGCGGCGCGGACGAAGCGGAGCGCGTCCCACCAGCCGAGCCCTCCGGGCTCGGGGGTGCCGGTGGCGGGGCAGAGGTGGACCTCGAGGGCGTCGATGTCGAAGGTGATGTAGAGCTTGCCCGAGATGGTGCGGATTTTGTCGAGGGTGACCTCGGCGGCGCTGGGGTATTTGTGGAGGTCCTGGGCGGTGACGGTGAAGATTCGTTCGTCGTTCTCGCCCATGACGAACTCGGCTTTCTCTCCGGAGCGGATGCCGATGGAGAGGACGTTGTCGGCGCCGTCTTCGAGGACTCGTCGCATGGCGCATGCGTGGGAGTGCTTGGAGCCGTCGTAGGTGTCGCGGAGGTCGGCGTGGGCGTCGATGTGGAGGACGGTGACGGTGTCGTCGGCGGTGGCGCGTGAGGCGCGTGCGGCGCGGACGAGGGCGGGGGTGACGGAGTGGTCTCCCCCGATGCCCATGACGAGCATGCCCTGGTCGTGGAGGTCCTTGGCGATGGAGTCGAGTCGCTCGAGGTAGTCCGCGACGTCCTCGTTGTCGAGGGGGTCGATGGGGGCGGGGTTGTGGAGGTTGAGTCGTTCGAGGTCGAGCCCGACTTCGGGGTCGTAGAGCTCGACCTGGGCGGAGGCGTTGACGATCGCGCTGGGCGCGAGGGCGGTGCCTTGGCCGTAGGAGACGGAGCCCTCGTAGGGGACCTGGAGGATGGCGTAAGACGCGACCCCGGCCTCTCGGTCGGGGATCGCGAGGAATGTTGCTTGGGTCGCTGTGGGCGTTCCCATGAGTGTCAGACGCTCGCGGCTTCTGTGGCGTTGAGGAGGTCGTTGTACCGGCGCTCGGTGCGTGCTTCCCAGTCGCGGTCGTGGTAGACGGCGGCGGCGATCATGGGCATGACGAGGGTGGCTTCGGCGTAGACCATTTGTTCCTGGGCCATGGAGACCTTGCCCCACGAGCATGCTTCCTTGAGGGTCGAGCCCGAGAGGGCGCCGTCGCGTGAGTCGGCGACGGTGATCTGGACGGCGTATTGGTGCATGCTCGCGTCGGCGCCGAGGATGTCGGCGGCGACGACGACGTCCTGGGCGAAGTTCTTCGGAACGCCGCCGCCGATCATGAAGAGCCCGGTGGTGCCGGCTTCGATCTTGATCTTGGTGAGTTCGTGGAAATCGCGGACGGAGTCGATGGTGACCATCTCGTTGACGGCGCTCTTGGCGGCCTGGTGGGCGACGAGCCCGAAGCCGGCGGAGCAGTCGGAGAAGGCGGGGACGAAAATCGGGACACCCTTGCGGCGTGCTTCGAGGACGATGGAGTCGACGGTGCACCCCTTGTCCTCAAGGTATTCGCCCATCTTCTCGATGAACTGGCGCGAGGAGTAGACGCCGGGTTCCAGGGAATCGGCGATTCGCTGGATGGTGTCGTCGCACTCGCGGAGTTCGTCTTCGTCGATGAGGGTGTCGTAGATCCGGTCGATGGCGAGTTCGCGGAGCTCGTCGTCGTGGGCGCCGTACTTGAGTTCTTCGCCCGCGACGTAGTGTCGGTATCCGAGGGCTTCGAAGAAGTCCTGGTCGACGATGTTGGCGCCGGTGGAGACGATGGCGTCGACCATGTTGGCGCGGAGCATGTCGATGATGACCTTCTTGAGGCCGGCGGAGATGAGGGAGCCGGCGAGGCAGAGGATGACGGCGCAGGATTCATCCTTGACCATGTCTCGGACGATGGCGGTGGCGCGCGCGGTGTCGCGTGCGGAGAAGGCCATCTTGGACATCTGTTCGATCATCGGACGGGTGTCCGTGGTCGTGATATCGAAGTGTTCGATGGTCTGGGCGAGGATGGACTGTTTGTTTGGGAGGGCGCTGCTCATCGGTTGTACCCGTTGAACGGTGCGCCGGCGGTCTTGAGGGTGGCCGTGGGGACGTTTTCGACGTCCGGGGTGTGGCTCATGACTGGCATGGGGGACTCTTCGTCGACGTCGTAGAAGCGTCCGATTTCGGTGGCGCTGACTTCTCCGAGGTCGATGCGTTCACGGACATATTCGAGGATTTCCCAGGGGTTTGTGGACCCGCAGGTGAACATGTCGATCGCGATGTGTCCTGTATCGGAGTAGCAGTGCGCGGTGCAGTGCGACTCGTCGAGGAGGACCGCGAGGGTGAACCCGGGAGGCGAGTTGTGCCCGAAGTGGTAGCGGACCTGGGAGATGACGTTTGCGCCTGCGTGGCGTGCGCCCGCGGCGATGGTCTCCAGGAACTTCCCGTCGTCTTCGCAGACGGAGCGGGGCACAGCACGACAATCGATCAGTAGATGACGTCCTTTTGCCAACGCATGAACCCTCCTTTTGGGGTTTGGGGTGAAGCGAGAATCATATCCATTCGAGCGGTTGGTCAAACCAATCCATTCCGGGATTTGAAAAAAAGTTTGTGCTGCGCTCCGTCCCGGGTCGGGGGCGTGATGCGGCGGGGCTCGGTCGGTTTGGGGGAGTCTAGCGGGGCGTGGGGTGGGATCAATCGTCGAGCATGCCGAGCTGCCACATCATGAAGATGCGTTGGTCGGCGACGTCGCGGATCCGGAGGTTGAGGGGTTTGCCTCCGCCGTGGCCGGCGTCTCGGTCGACCCAGAGGAGGATGGGCTCGGCGGATTGGTCGGATCCGGTGGCGTTCTGCATGGCGGCGGCCATTTTGCGGGCGTGGAGGGGGTGGACGCGGGTGTCGTTTTCGCCGGCGGTGAAGAGGACGGCGGGGTACTTGGTTCCGGGGGTGATGTTCTGGTAGGGGGAGTACTTGCTGATGAACTCGAAGTGCTCGGGGTTTTCGGCGGTGCCGTACTCGGGGACCCAGTAGCGGGCCATGAGGAAGTTTTGATAGCGGACCATGTCGAGGAGGGGGACGGCGGAGATGGCGGCGGAGAAGAGGTCGGGTCGCTGGACGACGGTGGCGCCGGTGAGGAGGCCTCCGTTGGAGCCGCCGGCGATGCCGAGGTGCTTGGGGGCGGTGTATCCGTTGTCGATGAGCCACTGTGCGGCGGCGATGAAGTCGTCGAAGACGTTTTGTTTGTTCTCGAGCATGCCTGCTTGGTGCCAGGCGTCCCCGTACTCGCCTCCGCCTCGGAGGTTGGCGACGGCGTAGACGCCACCGTTTTCGTACCAGGGGAACATGGTTGAGGAGAAGTACGGGGTCATGGAGATGTCGAAGCCGCCGTAGCCGTAGAGGATGGTGGGGTTTGTGCCGTCGAGTTCGAGTCCTCGTTTGTGGACGATGAACATGGAGACGGGGGTGTTGTCCTTGGAGTTGTACCAGACCTGTTTGACCTCGATCTGGGAGGGGTCGACGGGGACGTCGGGGCTTGCCCAGAGGTCGCGTTCGTTGGTGGCGAGGTCGATGTGGTAGATGGAGGGGGGCGTGTTGTAGGAGGAGAAGGAGAGGAAGGCCTCGGTGCGGTCGTCCATGGCGGAGAGGGAGGCGGAGCCGATGCCCGGGAGCTGGAGGTCGGGCTTGGGGGTTCCGTCGTAGGCGAAGCGTGCGATGCGGGTCTTGGCGCTGTCGAGGTAGTTGACGGCGATGACGCCTCGGGCGAAGGAGACGCCTTCGATGACGAGGTTGTCGTCGTGCTTGACGACGGGTTTCCAGTTTTCGAAGGCGGGGTTTGCGAGGTCGACGACGGAGACGGTGCCGTTGGAGGCGTCGAAGGAGTGCTGGATGTAGAGGCGGTCTCCGGCGAAGTGGGTGGCGCCGATGCGGCCTTTCTTTCCGATGGCCATGGGGGTGAGGTCGAGCTCTCCGGTGCGGGACCAGTGGGCGAGGTCGGCGATCCAGAGGTCGAGCCCGGCGGTGCCGGTCCAGTATCCGACGAGGAGCCAGTTCATGTCGTCGGAGGGGGTGCCGAAGGGGCCCCAGGTGGTTTTGAGTGCTTCGAGTTGTTCGTCGGTTTTGCCGAGTCCGTCGTAGAAGAAGTTGATGTCCTTCTGGCGGAAGAGGGTCTGGTCCTGGGTGTGGTGGGTGCCGAGTTTGTGGAACTTCATGACGCCGGAGTAGGCGTCGTCGGTGTTCTCGAGGCGTTGGTAGAAGAAGCCGTCGGAGCCGGGGGTCCACTTGGAGAAGTTGACCTTGCCCGGGATCTCGTCGGCGAGCCATTCTCCGGTGTCGACGTTCATGACGTAGAGGGTGGAGTTCTCGTCGCCGGACTTGTACATGCCGAAGGCCATGAGGGAGCCGTCGTGGTTGGGGGCGGTCCAGGAGACGGTGGTGAGCCCGGTGGGGTCGATGGTCTGGGGGTCGAGGAGGACTCGTTCGTCGCCGTCGATGCCTTCGCGGACGTAGCGGACGGCTTGTGGCTGTGCGCCTTCGCGTTTGGCGTAGAAGTAGCGTGTGCCGTAGGCGGAGGGTGCGCCGATGGAGGGGACCTCCATGAGTTCGCGGAGTCGTTTCTCGAGTTTGGCGCGTCCTGGGAGTGCGTCGAGGACGGCGCGGGTGTAGTTGTTCTGGGCGTCGGTCCAGGTGGCGACTTCGTCGGTGAGTTTGCCCATGTTGGCGGGGTCTGAGTTGTCGCCTTCGAGCCAGCGGTAGTTGTCGGTGATCTCGACGCCGTGGATGGTTTCCTTGACGGGTCGTGATTCGGTGGCGGGTTGTTGGGCGAGGGCGGCTGCGGAGAGGGTGTAGAGCGCAGCGAAGCATGTGATTGTGCGGATCATCTTTGGACTCACTCCTGGGGTTCGCTTGTTGTATGCTTCACAGTGTACGGGGTTTCGCACGGATTCTCCCGGTGGAGTCAGCTGATGGGCTTTGGCGAGGATGTCCAACCGAGACCCTGGGACCCGGTCGTGGAAGCGGTCGTGATGGAGAACGAGGGGGAGGCGGCGCGATGGCTCGTCGATCTTCTCGATGGGGGCGCGGACCCGGATGTGATCGATCCGGTCCGCGGGCGATGCGCGATCGAGGCGGCGTGGGAGCTTGGTCGAGCGGAACTCTTGAGGATCCTGCTGGATCGGGGTGCGACCATCGATCTCGCGAAGACGGACTACTCGTGTCTGTTCTCCTGGGAATCGATCGAGTGCGCAGGGGTCGTGCTCGGGCATGGGTTCCGCTTCGATCGGTTCATCGCGCGGAATCCTCTCGGGGAACCGGTGATCGAGGGAACGACTCATGTGCTTGACTGGGTGCTCAGCGAGAACGATCAGGAGCGGTTGGATCTGTACACAGGGTTTGTGCTGCTCGATTTGATCGATGTCTTTGAAGGATCACAGACACCATTGATGGTCGCGATTGATGATGGGCGGCTTGATGATGCTCGGTGGCTCCTCAAGCATGGAGCGAACGTGGATGCGTATTGCGAGTATGGTGCGTACTGCACGGCGCTTGATTGCGCGATCCAGCGACACGATTCGGACGCGATTGAACTGCTGATTCGAGCGGGTGCGAATCCGAATATCCCGACGATGATGCAGATGACTGCGGCGGAGCGCGCGGTGCGTGCTCACGCTCAGGGCGAACTCGATCGATCGGTGGCGAAACGGGTTGTTGATGTCACTGCGGTGTTCCCGAAGCCGAGCTTCCCGACCAGGCGACCGATCCCCGATTGGCCCCCACGGCTCTCTTGATTACTGCACGAGGCCTTTGGTGAGGCGCATGAAGGCGGTTTCGAGGTTGATGGGTTCTTCCTGGAAGTGGGTGATGCGGAGGCCGTTGTTGATGAGGACGTTGGGGAGGTCGGTGTAGGTTCCTCCGGCGCGTTCGTCGTACTGGACGTGGATGAGTTGTCCCGAGCCGCCTCCGGTGGCGGTGCCGTCGCCCTGGACGATGCTGACCTTGACGACGCCGGGCATGGTTCCGATGACCTTGACGGCGTCTTCCATGCGGTCGGCGACGCCGACGTGGATGATGTGGCCGACCTTGGAGCGGCGGAGGATCTCTTCGACGGAGCCGTTGAAGAGGAGCTGGCCCTGCTCGATGATGCCGACGGTGTTGCAGAGTTCGGCGAGTTCGTGGAGGATGTGGCTCGAGATGAGGATGGTCTTGCCCATGCGCTTGAGCTCTTTGAGAAGTTCGCGGATCTCGATGCGGGCGCGGGGGTCGAGGCCTGAGGCGGGTTCGTCCATGAGGAGGACTTTGGGGTCGTGGAGGAGGACGCGGGCGATGGAGAGGCGTTGCTGCATGCCTCGGGAGAGGCCGTTGACTTCGGCGGTTTGCTTGTAGGTGAGGTCGGTGAGTTCGAGGACGTCGTTGACAACCTTCTTGCGTTGCATGCCGTTGATGTTGTAGGCGGCGGCGAAGAACTCGAGGTATTCGTGGACGACCATGTCCTGGTAGGCGCCCATGAAGTCGGGGACGTATCCGATGAGTGGTCGGATCTGTCGGTTCTGGTATCCGACGGTGAGGCCGGCGATCTGGGCTTGTCCGGAGGAGGGTTTGAGGAGGGTGGCGAGGATTTTGATGGTGGTGGTTTTTCCCGCGCCGTTGGGGCCGATGAATCCGAAGCAGTCTCCCTCGTTGATGGTGAGGTTGAGCGCGTTGAGGGCGGTGAGCTTGTCGTAGCGTTTGGTCAGGTTGATCGTTTCGATCATGGGCATGGGATGGGTCTCAGGGCTGATCGGATTCGGAGGGTTGCTGGGCGGGTTGTTCGTTGGATGCGGGTCCCGGTTGCGGGTTGGCGGTGATGAAGGGGTAGACGGGGGGCGCGGGGTCGAGGGGGTAGATCCATGAGATGAGGGTCTTGCCTGCGGCGCGGGCGGGGCGTTCGTCGACGGTGATGGGGACAGGGATGGCGGATTCGGATTCGTCGCGTTGGGGGATGTCGAGGGTTCCGAGGATGATGACGCAGGGCTGTGTGAACCAGCGTCCGAGGTCCCAGCCGTGGAGTTCGCGGCGGGTGGCGAGTTTGGATCCGGTGCCGAGGTTCTGGATGGAGTAGTTGGGGGGTTCGAGCTGGGAGAGGAGTCGGGCGGCGATGAGTCGGTTTTCGATGGAGGCGGGTGTGCTGGCGAGGGCGGCGGTGTTGATGCCGAAGCCGACGGCGCGGGTGAGGTAGTCTCGGGCGTCTCCGAGGTTCTGCATGCTCGCGGTGGTGATGGGCGCGAGGTCGAGGGCGTCTCCGGGGGCCCATTCCTGGTTTGGGAGGGAGGGGGACCAGATGTTGACGCGCGCGATGAGGGCGTTGTCGAGGGGGACGCCGGGTTCGCGGATGGGGTTCTGTCGCGAGACGACGAGGACGAGGACGTTGGTGAGGGGGGCGGGGAGGCCGTGTTCGATGGAGCCGCGGACGATGGTGCCGTCGAGGGTGATGGGCGGGGTGTTGGGTTGTCCGATGGGGGCGACGGGTTTGATGCCTTCCCAGGGGGGCGGGCCGGCCCAGTCGGCGCGGAACTGCTTGACGGTGGCGCGGGTGGGGACGCGGATGGAATCGGGGCGGCGGGACTCGATGCGGTATCCGGTGTTGTCGGGGAATCCGGAGGCGAGGGTGGCGACGGCGGCGCTGGGTTCCCAGGGGGCGAGGAGGTTGTCGTCGTTTGGGTTGTCGGGGTTCTCGACGGCGACGGTGGATTGGCCGTAGCTTGGGAGCATGACGGACATCCATGAGCGTGCGCGTGCGGTGTCCTGTCCGTGGACGTGTTCGTAGAGGGTGAGGTGGGTGATGGAGACGCGTTTGGGGCGCATGAGGGAGGCGCCCATCCAGGAGAAGATGGTGAAGAGGGCGATGAGTGCGACGAAGCCGAGCCATGCGTGCTGGGTTTGGTTTCGTGCTTTGAGGATCCAGTAGCCGATGGGGCCTGCGATGAGGAAGTAGAGGGCGAAGACGAGGAGCCCGAAGAGGATGCCCTGGACGGCGCGGCCTGTTTTGGCGATCTCGGCGTTGAGTGTGGTGTCGAAGAGGATGGTTTCGCGTTGTTTGACGATGTTGCGGGTCTGGTCGTCGAGTTCGTCGGCGCGTGGTGCGGCGCCGCGCATGCCGAGGACGCGGTGCCAGAAGGGTTCGACGTCGGGGAGGCCGAGTCGTCGGAGTTCGTTGTTGCTCAGATCGATGCCGACGAGGGTGACGGCGCCGGATCCGATGAGGCGTCGGACGACGACGGTTTCGTCGTCGATGGTATCGAGGATGGGGATGGCTTCGGTGGGGGCGGCGGTCTGCTGGGGGGTGAAGGTGGAGAGGGCGGCGTTGTCGGGGAGAGGGATGTCGCGGGTTTCGGAGAGGAGGGGGTGGAGGGCGTCGTAGTCGACGCCTTCGGCGCGTGTGGGGCGGTTGATTTTGGGGAGGATGCTCAGGAGGGGGTGTGGTCCTCCGAACCAGGGGTCGTCCTGCGGGGGGAGGACGATGACGAGGTGGCCGCCGCGCTGGATCCAGGTGATGAGTGCGCGGGCGCGTTCGGGGGAGAGGGATGAGGGGTCGTGTTCGCGGAGCCCGGTGGTGGACCAGACGATGGTGTCGAAGGGGAGGAGGCCTTGCCAGCGGTCGGGGAGTGCGTCGGCGTCGAGCCCGGAGGCGATGCGCTGGAGTTCGTGACCCATGGGGCGCCAGGGGAGGGCGTCGACGGCGTGGGCGTAGCCGTCGAGCCCGAGTTGTCGGGTGCCGACGACGGCGATGAGGCCGACGTCGGGTTCCTGGAGGCGTGCGTTGTAGGCGCTTGCGACGGCGAGGAGTCGTCCGGGTCGGTAGGCGAGTTGTCCTTCGCCTCCGGAGCTTGGTTCGAGTGCTTCGAAGGCCTGGACCTGGATGGGGGCTCCGGAGTCTCGGAAGGGGATCCAGCCGTAGAGCCAGAAGGTCTGGGGGAGCCCGGGGTTTGCGGAGACGACGCGGTCGAACTGGGCGTCGTCGCCGTCGGCGTCGCGGATGGTGAGGCGGAGGATGATGTCGCGTTGGCGTGTTCCGCGGTCGGTGACGCGGACTCGGATGCCGGTCCAGTCTCCGCGGCGGATGAGGGCGCCGACGCCGAGGTCGTCGATGGCGAGCTCGAACTCGCCCTGTGCCTGTGGGGCGGGTTCGTCCTGGGCGCGGAGGGTGTGCGCGGCGAGGGCGAGGAGCGTGAGGACAGCGACGATGACGCTTGATCTCACGGGGTGCTCCTGGGGGGCTCGGGGTGGTCGTGGGTGCGGCGGGGGTTCGGGTCGGGCGATTCTACATCATGTGGGGGGATCGGGTCGGGAATGTCAAAGTTGGGTTGGTGGGGGTCCGATACGGGTTTCGTGTCCGATTCCGCCGCGCTCATTTTGCTGATCCCCGCACTGGCGAGTTTCGTCTCGATTCTGTGTTTGTACAGCGTGTACGCGCACGTGATTCGTCAGGAGACGAGATTGCACGATCTTCGTCAGCGTGTGGAGACGCTGCATCATCATCAGGTGATGCACCTTGCGCGGCTCAAGGGGGAACTGGAGGAGGACGAGGAGCCCGGGGAGGTGGAGATCATCGACGACGAGACGGGCGGGCCCGTCGGGGTCGAGCTGGATCAGGATCGCTCGACGGACCAGAGCTCGGCGGCGAAGGCGGCGTGAGACTTCGCGCCGGCGCGGAAGCAGTCGAGCTCGAACTTCTCGTTGGGTGAGTGGACGCGGTCGTCCTCGAGCCCGAAGCCCATGAAGATCGTGTCGAGGTTCATCGTGGACTTGAGGAGTCCGGCGACGGGGATGGATCCTCCGGACTTGATCATCGCGGGCTCTGTTCCGGTGGCGCTGGCGATGGCGCGGCGCGCGGCGTGGAGTGTGGGGGAATCGGTGGCGCAGGTCGCGGGGGCGCCGCCGCCGTGGTTGATGAACTCCCATCGGCAGCCCGGGGGGGTGTGGTCCTCGAGCCACTTGAAGGCGCTTTGGGCGATCTTGTCGTGGTCCTGGTCGTCGACGAGGCGGAAGGAGATCTTGGCGGTGGCTTTGGAGGGGATGACGGTTTTGGCGCCGTGTCCGGTGTAGCCGGCGATGATGCCGTTGATGTCGCAGGTGGGGCGTGCCCATTCGCGCTCGATGAAGGAGAAGCCCGACTCCCCCACTGATGCTTCGGTGGGGAGGCCGATGCCCTTGAGGGCTTCGGATTCGTTCACGCCGAGGTTGTTCCAGGCGTCGCGTTCTTCGGTGGTGAGATCGCGGACTCCGTCGTAGAAGCTGGGGATGGTGACGCGTCGGTCGTCGTCCCAGAGCTGGGCGAGGACCTTGGTGAGTTCGTTGATGGGGTTGGGGACCTTGCCGCCCCAGAGCCCGGAGTGGAGGTCCTGGTCGGGGCCGATGAGGGTGGCTTCGATGTAGGTGAGGCCGCGGACGCCGTAGGTGATGGCGGGTCTGCCCCGACCGAGCATCCCGGTGTCGGAGATGACGCAGACGTCGCATTGGGCGAGGGTGTCTTTGTGTTTCTCGACGAAGCGCTCGAGGTTGACGGATCCGGATTCCTCTTCGCCTTCGAGGAGGACGGTGAACTTGGCGCCGGCGGCGGGCTTGCCGGTGGTTTCGGCGAGGGCGCGCATGGCTTCGAGGAACATCATGACCTGTCCCTTGTCGTCGCAGGCGCCGCGGGCGACGATGCGTTCTCCGGTGTTGCCCTGGGCGGGTTTGCGGACGGGCTCGAAGGGCGGGGATTCCCAGAGTTCGAGGGGGTCGGCGGGCTGGACGTCGTAGTGCCCGTAGAAGAGGATGTGGGGTCCGTTGTAGTCGGGGTCGGGTTGGTTGGTGGCGAGG
The DNA here is from genome assembly GCA_965652365.1 of uncultured Phycisphaerales bacterium. Classification (GTDB taxonomy): domain Bacteria; phylum Planctomycetota; class Phycisphaerae; order Phycisphaerales; family UBA1924; genus UBA1924. Next base: position 99,045 of record CBFGUD010000004.1, on the reverse strand, counting down.
ACGATAGGTTTGCCCGAGTCTTCGGGGTCTCCGGTGGGGACGAGGGTGGCGCCGAAGCCGGATTTGGTGAGGTGGTCGGCGGCCCATCGTGCGGCGGCGCGGCAGTGCTGGTCGTAGGCGGGGTCGGTGGAGATGGAGGGGATGCGGAGCCAGTCCATGAGTCGGTCGATGGATGCGGTTTCGTTTGCGGTGAGCCATTGGAGTGCGGAGGTGGTGTCGGTGGTCATGGTGTTGCTCCTGTGGTCTGCTTGGGGACGGTAGACGAACGAACACCCGCCGTCCTCGTGGACGGCGGGTGCTGGACTTGACATCAGGATGTCACAGACGTGGTGTCTGCGTGTCGGCGCTGCTGATTAGCGGCGGCGACGGCCGGCGACGAGGCCGCCGAGGCCCACGAGCGCGAGGGCGCTGGGGGCGGGGATGTTGGCGGCGCCGGGGGTGGCGGAGGCGGGGGCCTGGTCGAACTCGAGGAGCCCGAGGGTCGAGGAGCCGTCACCGACGCGGTACATGCCGGCGGGGACGAAGGTGCCGTCGGGACCGAAGGTCCAGTCGGCGGTGATGACGGAGCCGGCGATGTTGGCGGTGTCGCCCGCGCCGCCGTCGGTCATGAAGCCGGTTTCGACGACGTTGCCGCCGGCGTCACGGAGGACGATGGTGAAGGAGGAGTTCTCGATGGAGTTGGCGCCGAAGAGCTGATCGGCGGTGTATCCGAGGAAGGCCTGGGACTGGGCGTTGCCGATGGTCCAGTATCCACCGGCGGCGATGGAGCCCGAGAGGACGTAGGGGGCGCCGGCGTCGGAGGTGCCGAACTGGGCGCCCGCGTCGGAATCCCAGAGTTCGATGCTCCAGTTGGTGAGGTCAACGGCGGAGCCGCTGGTGTTGTAGAGTTCGATGAACTCGGTGTCGGTGCCCGTCGTGGAGGCGAGCAGTTCGTTGATGGTGATGCTGGCGTTGGCGGTGGTGGCGATACCGGCGGCCGCGGCGATGGCGATGGCAAACTTCATGATCTTCTCTCCAAACGTTTGTGGTTCTCTCTACTCGTAACTCTGTGTCCCGGTTGGGACTCACGCGTGTCACCAGACTGACAGGCGGGAGGACGGGTCAGGAACTCGTGCCTTGTCGTGTATCTGGATGACAATGGTAGCATACCCGGTTTGCTTGTTGAAGCGTGGATTGGGGGATAAAGCTTGTGTGAAGGGGTTTTTCGGTTGGGTTGAGTGGATGATGCGAAAGGCCCCCGCGTGTGGTGCGGGGGCCTTGTGTGGTCGTGGACTGGAGGTATTTGTTTGGGATTCGTTATTGGATCGTGGGGTTGGGGTTGTTGCCGGCTTGGTTTTCCATGAAGGCGATGGACTCGGGGGTGGAGTCACCGTCGCGCCAGCGGGTGCCGGTGGGCCACCAGGGGTTGGGATCGGTCCAGGACTCGACGTTGGTCATCCCGCTGACGGAAGCGTCGAACTTGGCGACGTTGATGGAGTCTCCGTGGCGGTAGGAGAGGGTGAGATTGTTGTTGGTTTCCTGGGACGCGGCGGCGGCGCGGCCGTAAGCGGCGGAACCGTGGTAAGTGGGTCCAGTGGAGGTGAAGGAGCCGTAGCCCGGGTTGCCGCCTGAGGTGATGGGGTTGGTGTCGGGGTCGAAATCGAGCCCTTCGCCGTCTTCCCAATAGCGTGTGCCGTCGGCGAACATCACTTTGCTTGAGGCGCTGATGCCGACCCGATCCATGCGATGCCGGAAGGAGACTGGTTGCTGGGGACTGTTTCCATGGGTCATCATGGACTGGACACGCGGAGCGATGTTGATTGAACCGGGAGGAGATGAACTGCGGACGAGGCTTGTGACATACTCACGGCCATCTTTGCTGACATGGGCGAATCCGGTGGGCATGAGGTAGCTGACTTGACGGATACCTTCCTGAACGATCTGTTCGAACTCATCGAAATCGCCCGGGGAGCTGCCGGCGTAGGGTTTGTCAGCGAAGAGGCGGGCTTCGGCGCAGCCGAGCGTATCGAAGATGTCTCGATGGCGCTCCGCGCGGTTTGTTGAGAAACCGAGGGATTCGCCTGCGAGGGGGGAGATCCAGTCTTGTGTGCTGGTCGGGGTGCCTGCGGTCGTGTTGCCTTCGAGCCCCTCAGCACCTTGATAGAGGCCATCACCGGGTATGACGTAGGCACCGGTATAGCGTGCGCCTGTGTTGACCGGGCTGGAGTAATACTCATTGTTCTCTGATGCGTAGAACGCGTTGAGTTGGGCGAGGCCGCGCATGGTGGACTTGCAGACGACGTTTCGTGCGCTGGCGCGTGCGGATTGGAGAGCGGGGAGGAGGATCCCGATGAGGAGCGCGATGATCGCGATGACGACCAGGAGCTCGATGAGCGTGAAAGCGTTTCGTCGGGTTCTCATGATGCTCTCCGTGTGGCGAGACGCGTGATGCTGCGGGTCAGCGTGGTGTGTCGTGTCAGGGCATGACGACGTGGACGATGGGGTCCTCGTCGGAGATGGCGATGGTTGTTTGGTTCATCAGCGCGGAGGACTGTTTGATCATGTCCTCGGTGATGTTGACGGTGAAGCCCTCGTCGAGTGTCCAGGTGTCTGATCCGTCTTGTTTGAGAACCGGGTAGAGGGTCCGGTCGCCGGTTTCGGGATGGAGGGCGGGGAGGAGCATGCCCTTGGCGCGGCCTTTTTGGAGCATGTAGAGTTGGCCGGTCATGATGTCGACGGTCATGTAGCCTTCGGGTTGTTTGATGTTGGGGCCCGACAGGATGCGCCAGCCGGTGAACCCGAGTGCGAGCACGGCGGCGACGATCAGGATCACTTGCCAGGGCTTGAGCTCATTCATCGATCGGCCTTGCTTTCGGTCGTTGGACTCGGGTGTGAGCGGTGTTGATTCTATCAGTTCGGGGCGGAATGGCTAGCGAGCCCTTGCGCCATTCGTGGGGGATCCGCGGGGGTCAGTCGGCGGGGCGATCGCGGGTGAGGTCGATGGAGACGGGGTAGTGGTCGGAGGCGTAGCCCTCGAATGTGGGGAGATCTCGCCAGTTGGTGCCTTCGGGGCGTGATGTGAGGCCGAGGACGAAGGCGTCGTCGGGATCGAGGTGTTGGAGTGCGTTGTCGTTGGCGAGGATGAGGTCGATGCGTCGTCCCGAGTCGTGCGTGACGATTTCGGGTGAATCTTTGCGCGATCCGAACAGATCGGTGTAGCCGTTGTCGAGGTAGATGCGGACGGATTTGTCTTCGGGGGTGGCGTTGAAGTCGCCCAGGACGACGATGGGTCGGTCGGGGTGGGCGTCGGAGATTTCTTGGAGGAGTTCGAGGGTGCCCTTGGCTTCGGCCTGGCGCCAGTAGGCGTTGTGGTAGCCGGATTTGTGGTGCATGACGAAGAGGGTGAGGGTCCAGGCGTCGGCGTCGTCGGAGGTGGGGATCTGGACGTCGACCATGAGGGGGGAGCGGCGGAAGACGATGGGTTCTCCGGCGTACCAGTTCTTTTGGGTGCCGTATTTTTCGGGGTGGACGCCTCCGAGGGGGAGGAGGGGCCAGTTTTTGAAGGATGTGATGGGGTATCGGGAGAGGACGGCGTTTTCGATGCCTCGTTCGTTTCCGGCGTCGATGGAGACGAGGTGGTCGTAGCCCATGTCGGCGAGGTAGGTGTCGCGGTATTCGGTGAGGGCGGCTTCGGACTCGACTTCCTGGATGCAGAGGATGTCGGGGTTGACGGCGCGGATGGCGAGGGCGGTGGCGATGAGCTGGTGCTCGGGCTTGGTGTCGTCGATGTCCTCGTTTCGGCCGGTGAGGGCGGGGTCGTCGTGGGCGTCGAAGAGGTTCTCGATGTTGTAGGTGGTGAGGCGGAGGGTTCCCTCGGGTTTTTCGGGGGCGGATTCGAGGCCGAAGCGGCGCATCTTGACGCGGATGTCCTCGTACTTGGCGATGGTGTTCGGGTCGGCGAAGGTGTGGTCGGTGGTGGCGGGTTGGTGCGCGGCGCAGGCGGTGGTGAGGGTCGCGGCGGCGGCGATGAGCGCGAGGGTGAAGGCGCGGAAGGTCGGGGTGGTCATGGGGGGTGGTCTCCGGCGGACGTGGGTGTCGTGGGTCCGGTGGACTGTAGGGCCATATGTCGGGGGTCGGGCTTTGGGGGTGCGCTACGATTGGGTTGAGCGTATGGAGATCGTGCTTGTCAATCCGAGGGGGTTTTGCGCCGGGGTCCGGATGGCGATCGACGTGGTGGACCAGGTGCTGGATCTGCTCGGCGACGAGACCGTCTATGTGTACCACGAGATTGTGCATAACCGTCACGTGGTGGAGCGGTTCGAGGGGCGCGGGGTGGTGTTCGTGGAGCGGATCGAGGACATCCCCGAGGGGTCGGTGGTGGTGTTCAGCGCGCACGGGATCCCGCCGAGCGTGCGGGAGGCGGCGGCGGCGCGGGGGCTGCGGTCGATCGATGCGACGTGTCCATTGGTGACGAAGGTGCATTCGCGGGCGGTGCGGTATGCGCGGCAGGGGTATCAGATTCTGCTGGTGGGGCACAAGAACCATCAGGAGATCGTGGGGACGTTTGGGGAGGCGCCGGAGCGGACGCAGGTGGTGGAGAGCCCGGAGTGCATCCCGCATCTGAGGATCGAGGATCCGGACCGGCTGGTGTACCTGACGCAGACGACGCTGTCGACGGATGACGCGGGGGTGATTATCGACGCGCTGAAGGAGGCGTTTCCGAACATCAAGGAGCCGCCGACGGAGGATATCTGTTACGCGACGACGAACCGGCAGCAGGCGGTGCGGATGGTCGCGCCGATGTGCGATCTGGTTCTGGTCGTGGGGTCGAAGAACTCGTCGAACTCGGTGCGATTGACGGAGATCGCGGAGAACGTGGGGACGCGGTCGGAGCGGATCGATGATGTGTCGGAGCTGGATCCGGCCTGGTATCCGACGGGGGACGAGCGGATTCTGCTGACGGCGGGGGCGAGCGCGCCGGAGGATCTGGTGGCGGCGATCTGCTCGCACTTCGTGGAGCGGCATGGGGCGGCGCTCAAGCTTGCGGATATCTATGAGGAGTCGGTGGAGTTTGGTTTGCCGTTGTCGCTCAAGCGGATGATGGAGTCGATGGGGGTGGACCACGCGGACCGGAAGGTGACGGTGGAGGCGCCGGTGATCACCGAGGGCGAGTACGGGGCGACGGCGGTGGCGCTGACGATCTCGCGATGAAGCATCCGGCGCATCACATCTTCGCGATGACGCCGGAGTCCATGACGGGCTGGTGCCTGTCGCACAACCTGCCCAGGTTCCGCGCGAAGCAGATCCTGGAGTGGGTGTATGTGCACGGGGTGGCGGATCCGGCGCGGATGAGCAATCTGTCGAAGGGGGATCGGGAGCTGCTGGCGCGGGAGATGGTGTTTCTGAGCGGGGCGACGGTGGCGCATCAGGTGGCGACGGACGGGACGCAGAAGCTGCTGATCGAGTGGGGGGACGGGGAGGAGCGTGTGGATGCGTCGGAGGCGGAGGTGGACCACGCGACGCGGTTGCCGATCCTGGATGCGTCGGGGCGGCCGGGGGGGATGCCGTACTCGGATACGGCGCGGCAGACGGAGTGCGTGATGATCCCGTTTGATGGGGAGGGGCCGGAGGAGACGGGGAGCGACGGGCTGGAAGCCCGTCCCACGAGGGTGCGGAGGACGGCGTGTATCTCGTCGCAGATCGGGTGCGCGGTGGGGTGTCGGTTCTGCGCGACGGGGATCGGGGGTTTGGACGGGAATCTGTCGTCGGGTCGGATCGTGGAGCAGGTGTGGCGTTTGGCGCGGCTTCGGGGGGTGGAGCGGATCACGAACGTGGTGTTCATGGGGATGGGGGAGCCCCTGGCGAACTTCAGGCCGGTGGTGGATGCGGTGCGGACGCTGGCGGCGCCGTGGGGGATGGGGATCAGCGCGCGGAAGATCACGGTGTCGACGGTGGGGATGCACAAGGCGATCGAGAAGCTGGCGGCGGAGCTGGAGCTGCCGGTGACGTTGGCGTTGTCATTGCATGCGCCGAACGACGAGCTTCGGCGGGAGTTGATCCCTTGGGCGGAGTTCACGACGATCGAGCAGCTCGTGAGCGCGTGCACGATGTGGTTCGAGAAGACGGGGCGGGAGATCACGCTCGAGTACATCCTGCTGCGCGGGGTGAACGATCGGGAGGTGCACGCGCGGGAGCTTGCGGGGGTGTGCAGGCGTCTGCGGGCGAACGTGAACCTGATCCGGTACAACGAGGTGGCGGGGCTCGATTTTGAGCGTCCGGACACGGACGACGTGCACCGGTTCCAGCATGTGCTGCGGGAGCAAGGGATCAACTGTCATATCCGGGCGTCGCGGGGTCGTGATATCGCGGCGGCGTGCGGGCAGCTGCGGCACGAGCACGCGGGGTGATGGGTGTGGGCGCGGCGCGTGACTGGTCGGCGACGTTCGAGGCGGGATCGGCGCAGCACGCGATGGTGGTCGGGGTGTGTTTCGGGGTGATCGCGCTGGTGTGCGTGGTGGGGCGGGTGCTTTTGGCGATGGATTTGAGGGATGGGGTCGGGGTTCCGGGCGCGGGTCGGGAGCGTGGGCTGCGGTTTGTGCTGGCGTGGGGGATCGGGGTGTCGCAGCTGGTGATCAATGCGCGACGGTTCATGCCCGGGCAGTGGGATCTCGGGGATTCGCTCCCGTTGCATTTGTGCCGGCTGAGCGTGTGGATCGGGGTGTGGATGTTGTTGACGCTGGATCGTCGGGCGCGGGCGTTGACGTTGTTCTGGGGGCTGGGGCTGAGTGCGCAGATTTTCGCGACGCCGTATCTGGATGTGGGGCATGGGGATGTGAGCTTCTGGATCTATTGGCTCAACCACGTGCAGATCGTGGGGGTGGCGGTGTACGACGTGGTGGTGCTGGGGTATCGGCCGAGCTGGCGTGATTGTCGGTTCGCCGTGGTGCTCGGGGTGGTGTACGCGGCGGTGGTTGCGGGTCTGAATGCGGTGATGGGGACGAACTATTCGTATCTGGGGGCGGGGGAGCACGAGGGGGCGTCGCTGGTGGATGTGATGGGGGCGTATCCGTGGCGGGTGGTGTGGATGTGCGTGGGTGCGGCGGGGATTTTCGTGGGGATCACGGCGGTGTCGAAGGGTGCGGTGTGGGTGCGGACGGGGGTGCTGGGGAGGCGGATGCCGCGGTTCGTGGATGCGGGCGGGGTGGACGGGTCCCCCACTACACTCGGTCGATGATCCCGGTGGTGCTGAGTCTGGGTGTGGTGGCGTTCGTGATCTCGGTGATCGGGACGTACGGGGCGATGCGCGTGGGGCGGCGTTTGGGGGCGCTGGATACGGCGGCGATCGCGGGTCAGGTGAAGGAGTCGCGGCGGGCGGTGCCGAACACGGGGGGGATCGCGATCGCGGCGTCGGTGTGGGTGCCGATGCTGGTGGGCGTGGTCGGGGCGGGGGTGGTGGATCCGGGGGCGCTGCCGGGGTGGCTCGGGGCGGTGCGTGATTCGTGGGGGGATCTGTCGGCGCGGACGGGGCTCGGGTGGGTGCTGCTGGGGTGTGTGGTGGTGCTGCACGTCTTGGGGGTGGTGGATGATCGGCGGCCGATGGGGGCGATGGGGAAGCTGGTGGTGATGGCGGTGCCGGCGGTTGGGTTTGTGTTGTTGACGGATTCGCGGTTGCTCACGCTGATGGATCCGTATGTGGGGGACGCGTGGTTGAGCGTGGTGCTGACGGTGGTGTGGATCGTGGCGGTGACGAACGCGATGAACTTCATCGACAACATGGACGGATTGAGCGCGGGAATCGCGGCGATCGCGGGGGGGTTGTTTCTGGTGGGGGCGCTGATGAATGCGCAGTGGTTCGTGGGGGTGGTGCTGGCGCTTTTGGTGGGCGGGTGCGCGGGGTTTCTGGTGTTCAACTTTCCGCCGGCGAGGGTGTTCATGGGGGACGGGGGGTCGCTGGTGATCGGGTTTGTCTTGGCGGCGATGACGGTGCGGACGACGTACATCGCGCCGGGGGCGGCGGGTCCGAGCGCGGGGGCGTGGTACGCGGTGCTGATGCCGATCGCGGTGCTCGCGGTGCCTTTGTATGACTTCGTGAGCGTGACGCTGATCCGGATCGCGCAGGGGAAGAGCCCGTTCAAAGGGGATCTGCAGCACTTCTCGCACCGGATCCGGGACAGGGGGTTGTCGGGGCGGGCGACGATTTTGGTGATCTATGCGCTGACGGGGTGCACGGGGATCTGCGGGATCGTGCTGACGCGCGCGGGGGCGCTGGTGGCGGTGCTGATGGGGGTGCAGATCGTGCTGCTGCTCGCGGCGATTGCGCTCTTTGAGTACAAGTCAGCACGGAAGGGCGGGGCGCATGGGTGAGGCGGAGGGTGGCGCATCGTGGGATCGGGGCGCGGTGGCGCTGGGGGTGTGCTTCGGGGCGGTGGTGACGCTCGCGCTGGTGCGGATGCTGACGTCGCACGAGGGGATGCCGTATTGGGGGCATGATCCGTTCGTGTTCGGGGCGCCGATCACGGGGGTGACGGACGGGTGGGGGATCGTGCTCGGGTCGGTGACGGTGGTCTTGTCGGGGGCGGTGGTGTGGCTGGCGCGGAAGGGCGGCGGGGTCGGGGTGATCGAGGGGGTGTGTGTGGCGATGGGGATGGTCGCGTGCGGGTGGCATGTTGTGATGGGTGAGGGGGCGGTGACGCGGACGATGGCGCTGGGGGCGTTCGTGTGCGTGCTTGTGGCGGGGCGGTGCGCGTGCCGGGCGGTGCCCGCGCTGCGGGGGATCGGGGTGGCGGTGGTTTTTGGGAGCGTGGTGGTGCTGCTGATCGAGGGGGCGCACCAGGTGCTGGTGCAGCACCCGATGACGGTCGCGTATTTCGAGCGGTCGAAGGGCGAGTTTTTGGCGTCGCGGGGGTGGCGCGTGGGGTCGTACGAGGCGCTGAGTTACGAGCGGCGGCTTCGGCAACCGGAGCTGAGCGCGTGGTTCGGGCTGTCGAATGTGTACGCGGGGCTCGTGGGCGCGATGGCGCTGGGGCTTGCGCTTGTGGCGGTGGTTGCGCGGGGGCGGTGGGCGCGGCTTGGCGCGGTTTTGGGCGCGGTCGGGGGGGGCGCGGCGCTGGCGGTGTCGGGGTCGAAGGGGGCGATCGGGGCGGTGGTGCTCGGGGTGCTGGTGGTGGCGCTGGTGACGCGGACGAGGATCGGGGCGCGGTTGGGCGCGGGGCGGGCGACGATCGGCGCGTGCGCGGCGATGATCGGGGGGACGGTGGTCGGGGGTTTGATGGGGCAGTTGTCGCTGTTGTTCCGGGCGCAGTACCTGGTGGGGTCGTTGCGGATCGCGCGGGCGCATCCGGTGGTGGGTGTGGGGCCCGAGGGGTTCCAGGGCGCGTACATGGTGCACAAGCCGGCGACGGGGGCGGAGGATGTGGCGAGCGCGCACGATGTGGTGCTGGACCTGATCGCGATGCTCGGGATCGGGGGGCTTGCGCTGGTGGTGGTGCTCGCGTGGTGGGTGTGGCGCGTGCGGGTGGATGCGGGGGCGGAGAGGGGCACGGAGCGCGCAATCCCGGCGCGGGTGGGGGTGCGGGTGATCGCGGGGGTGGTGCTCGTGAGCGCGGTGGTGATGATCCGGGTGGGGGCGGCGGCGATGGATGTGGGGCACCTGGCGCTGCTGGGGGTGGGGGCGGCGGCGTGGATCGGGGTGGGTGTGGCGCTGTGGCGGTCGATGGGGGATCGGGCGTCGGCGCTGGGGGCGCTGGGGGCGATGGTGGTGCTGGCGCTGCACGGGCTGTTCGATCTGGGGGCGGTGTGGGTGGTGAGCGCGCCGGTGTGGGGGCTGGTGGTCGGGATGGGGGTGTCGCTGGGCGCGGCGCGGGTCGGGCAGGTCGGGTCGGGGGTCGCGGCGGCGGCGATGGTGGTGCTCGGGGGGATCGGGGTGTGGCGCGGGGTGGAGCGCGTGGGGGTGGACGCGCGGCTCATCGAGCTGGGGGAGCGGGCGATCGGGTTCGCGGAGCTCCGGGACCGGGCGATGGCGAGCGTGGATCGCGGAGAGCACGCGGCGATCGCGCGGGCGATGTCCGAGATGTCGGGGATGCGAATGGACGGGGTGGATCGGGCATCGGTGGAGGATGCGGAGCGGCGGATGCGGGCGGGGCTGTCGGAGTCGCTCGCGGTGCTCGGGGAGGCATCGGGGGATCCGGACATCCTGATCGCGGCGGTGGAGCAGGGCTTGGCGGCGCTGGGGGGTGACCACAAGGGCGCGGTGTGGGCGGCGGGGTTGTGGGATCGGCTTCTGGGGATCGCGGGGGCGCTGGATCGGGAGGGGGCACCGTTCCGGGCGCTGCGGTGGTCGGGGCGGATCCACGAGGTTCGGGCGCGGGGCGAGGCGGACGCGGGGGATCGCCGCGTGGGGCTCGAGCGGGCGCTGGGGGTCTGGGCGCGGGCGGACGGGCTGAATCCGCACGATCCGGGGCATGCGCTGCGGATGATGGACCTGTGCGTGGAGCTCGGGATGGAGGCGGAGGCCCGGTCGTGGGCGCGGGAGGCGATCGATCGGTCGGATCGGATGGCGCTGGACCCGCTTCGGGGGCTCGGGGCGGGGGAGCTGGCGCGGGCGCGGGGGGTGCTCGGGGGTTGATCTGTCAAGGGTGTGTCGGGGGGATTGGGCAGGATTTGCTTGATTGTGCGGGGGGTGGGGCTAGGATTTGTGGCTCTGAATTTGAGGGTCGATATCGAGTCTGTCGCGGGGCGGATCCGTGTGCGGGCAAAGCACTTGGGCGACGCGGCGGGCGATACGAGCGAGGCATGTTCCGATGGACAGCGACGAGTCAGGCGAATCCGACAGAGGCGATGGCGAGCGAGCCGTCGCGTTGGTCTGATTGACTGGACGCGATGCGGGGCTGGTGGAGTCGAGCCGATCTTCCCCCCCACTCCCGACTGATCTATGGCCCTCACCGACCTTCTCCCATCGACCCCCTCCCACCGACCCCCTTTTGTATATCCGGCCGATTGTTTCCCCCGCGCGGGTTCGCGTGATCGGGGATGAGCGATTCACCCACGTTACCCACCACTGTCATGATGCCGGTTGTTTGAGCCGGCGGTTTGAAGAGACGAGAACGACAAAGGACACACCATGGCGACCGACCTGTCGAACATTCGCAACATCGGGATCTGCGCGCACATCGACGCGGGCAAGACGACCGTGACGGAACGTATTCTGTTCTACACGGGGAAGAACTACAAGCTCGGCGAGGTGCACGAGGGGACGGCGACGATGGACTTCCTCCAGGAGGAGCAGGAGCGTGGGATCACGATCCAGTCCGCGGCGACGACGTGTCCTTGGACGCACAACGGCAAGGACTACAAGATCAACCTGATCGACACCCCGGGTCACGTGGACTTCACGATCGAGGTGGAGCGTTCGCTGCGCGTGCTCGACGGCGCGGTGGCGGTGTTCGACGGGAAGGAGGGCGTGGAGGCGCAGTCGGAGACGGTGTGGCGTCAGGCGGACCGGTACAAGGTCCCGCGGATGTGCTTCATCAACAAGATGGACAAGCTGGGGGCGGACTTCGAGTACTCGTTCGGGACGATCAAGAAGCGTCTGGGCGCGAACCCGATCGCGCTGCAGCTGCCCTGGGGTCAGGGCGACACGCTGCAGGGGATCATCGACTTGCTGGGGATGAAGGCGTATTCGTTCGACGTCGATTCGCAGGGCGCGGTGGTGACGGAGGTGGAGATCCCGGATGATCTTCGCGCGAAGGCGGAGGAGTGGCGTCATCGTCTGATCGAGGACGCGGCGGCGCTTGATGATGATCTGATGGAGCAGTACCTCGAGGACGAGGACTCGATCACGATCGAGCAGATCAAGAAGGCGATCCGCAAGGGCACGATCGCGCGTGAGTGCAACCCGGTGTTCTGCGGCTCGGCGCTCAAGAACATCGGCGTGCAGCGGCTGCTCGACGCGGTCATCGAGTACCTCCCGAACCCGCAGGAGGTCCCCGAGGTGCAGGGGACGGACCCGCGCGACAAGACGGTGGAGCTCAAGCGTCCGCACAGCGACAGCGCTCCGTTCTCGGGTCTGGTGTTCAAGGTCGTGAGCGACACGCACGGCGACCTGACGTACGTGCGGATCTATTCGGGCAAGCTCGTGAAGGGCACGCGCACGCTCAACCCGGGCAACAACAAGCGTGAGATCGCGTCGCGCATCTTCGAGATGCACGCGAAGGACCGGATGGCGCTCGACGAGGTCGGCGCTGGGAACATCGTCGCTGTGGTCGGGATCAAGAACTCGATGACGGGCGACACGCTGTGCGATCCGGACAACCCGATCGTGCTCGAGCGGATGGAGTTCCCCGAGCCGGTGATCTCGATGTCGATCGAGCCCAAGACGGCGGACGACAAGCGGAAGCTGTCGGAGGCGCTCGTCACGATCCGTCGCGAGGATCCTTCGTTCCGCTCGGAGTACAACGAGGAGACGGGGCAGACGATCATCGCGGGGATGGGCGAGCTGCACCTGGAGATCATCAAGAACAAGCTGATCCGCGACATGAAGATCGGGGTCGACGTGGGTCGTCCGCGCGTGTCGTACCGCGAGGCGATCCGCGGTTCGGCGAACGGGTGCCGGGGTCTGTTCAAGAAGCAGTCCGGCGGTCGTGGTCAGTTCGGCGACTGTACCGTGAACATCGAGCCGTTCACCGCGGAGCAGGCGGAGGAGGCGGGTCTTGACTTCACGGACAGCATCGCGTTCGAGAACGCGATCGTCGGCGGCGCGATCCCGAAGGAGTTCATCCCGTCGGTGGAGGCGGGTGTTCGCTCGACGGCCAAGAGCGGCGTGAGCGCCGGGTTCCCGCTGATCAACGTGAAGGTGACGCTGACGGACGGGAAGTACCACGACGTGGACTCGTCGCAGGTGGCGTTCGAGCAGGCGGGTCGTCTGGCGTTGATCGAGGCGGTGAACAAGGCGGGTTCGATCCTGCTCGAGCCGATCATGAAGGTGGTCGTGACGACGCCCGAGGATTACCTCGGGAACGTGACGGGCGACCTGTCTTCGCGTCGCGGGATGATCGTGGACACGGAGGACAAGGGCATGATCAAGGAGATCACGGCGGAGGTTCCGTTGTCGGAGATGTTCGGGTACACGACGGATCTTCGCGGGATGTCGCAGGGTCGTGCGGCGAACGTGATGGAGTTCCTGGCGTACCGCGAGATGCCGGCGAACCTGCAGAAGGAAGTGATCGAGGCGGGCGCCTGAGTCCGGCCTGATCACGTGCTGATATCGAGGGTTTTTTCGAGCGGACGCGTCTTTCGGGGCGCGTCCGTTTTTTGGTTGGGTGCGGTCTTGTTGGATTCTGAACAGGATCGGGGCGACTATGGTGGTGGTCGGCTGCGGGCGTGCGGACACGCGCGGGGTCGGTGTGTAGGAGCGTGTCGATGGCTGATCGGTACCAGGCGGTTCTGCTCTTCGGGTGTCCGGGCGCGGGCAAGGGGACCCAGGGCGCGATGCTCGGGGCGCGCGAGGGCTACTTTCACCTGTCGACGGGGGACATGTTCCGGTCTCTGGACAAGGGGTCGGAGCTGGGGCGGACGTTCGCGAGCTACTCGGAGCGGGGGGAGCTGGTCCCGGACGAGCTGACGCTCGAGCTGTGGAGCCAGTACGTGAACGCGCGGATCGCGGACGGCTCGTACGACCCGTCGAAGGATCTGCTGCTGCTCGACGGGATCCCGCGGACGGTGGCGCAGGCGGAGCTCATGGACGGGGTGATCGGGGTGTGCGCGATCGTGCACCTGGTCGCGAACGATCCGGACGCGATGGTCGCGCGCTTGCGGAAGAGGGCGCTGGAGCAGAACCGTTCGGACGACGCGAAGGAGGAGGTGATCCGGAACCGGCTCGAGGTGTACGCGCGGGAGACGCGCCCGGTGCTGGATCATTACGACCCGTCGGTCGTGCACGAGATCGACGCGATCGGGTCGCTCGACGAGGTGCACCGGACGATCGAGAACGTGCTCGAGCCCGTGCGGGCGCGGGTGATGTCGGGGTCCTGATCCTCAGGGGTTCTGGTTGGTCTTGTTCGTGTTGTCGAATCGCTCGGGGTACTGCGAGCGCGGGCGGTTTTCCGATGGTTGGGCGTCGATGAGCTGGATCTGTGACCAGGCGAAGTTTCCTGGTGTGTAGCGGAAGCCGTAGAGGGCGGGCCAGCCGTAGGCGTCGTAGTTGACGGGGGGGTGGTAGTAGTACGAGAGGGGGACGATGTTGTGCAGCTGGTCGTGGGTCCCGAAGTCGTCCCAGGGTTGTTGGTAGAGGTCGGCGCGGCGGCCGTTGTCGCGGAGGCGTTCGGGGTCGATGGGGATCCACATGAGTTGGTCGCGTTCGGGGTCGTAGAGGGCGAACTCGACGAGCCCGATGACGCGTTCTTCTTCGATGATTTCGGGGTTGAGGTCGTAGGCGACGACGACGCGTGCGGGGACGCCGACGATGCGGAGGACGGAGACGAGCATGGTGGAGAAGTCGAGCTCGGAGCCGCGGGGGTCTCGGACGATATCGTCGGCGGAGCGGACGTAGAGCCCTGACCAGCGGGAGGTGGATGTGGTGGGGAATCCGGCGTCGATGAGGTCGTCGACGGCGTAGGAGGTGACGACGGGGGCGTATTCGCGGCGGCCTCGGACGACTTTGACGTGTTCGAGGACCTTGCCCGTGAGGTACTTGACGAGGGTGACTTCGTCGATGGATTTGGGGTCGTTGTTGCCGATCCAGACGTTGACGAGTCGGCACAGGTCGTCCTGGGCATCGAGATTGACGGGGTGGTCGATCTGATCGATGAGGGGGGTGGTGAAGCGTGCGGCTTCGTCGGGCCATTGGTCGGGCCAGGGGAGTTGTTTGGCGAGTGTCTCGTTGAACACGGTGTCTGCGACGACGATGTGTGAGAGCTGTTTGTAGTGGAACTGGTTGACGCGCCAGGAGCCGGATTCGTCGATGTTCTTGAAGTCGCCGAAGAGTCGGGTGTAGTGGACCTTGGTGTCGGGGGTCTGGAGGATGTCGGGGGTGGGTTCGAACTCGGCGTCGTTGATGCGGACGACGGAGGTGACTTCCTCGTTGGGGGTCCAGTAGAAGCCGCCGTCGCGCATGAGGGGGTAGATGAACTCAAAGGTCTCGATGTTGCGGCGGATGGTCTGTTCTTCGCGGACGGCCTGGGGCGGTTGTCCGGGCTCTTGCACGTTGACGAAGCGGAAGTGCGAGCCCGAGCGGATGAAGGTCTGGGCGCGGACGTCCCATCGCCAGGGGTATTGGTGCTTGAGGTAGGGGTTTGGCTTGAGGGGTGATTTGGCTTCGGGGTGGGAGTCGACCTGTGCGTGGGCGGCGATGGCGGAGATCGCGAGGGCGGCGGTCGCGGCGAGGGTGCGGGCGGGTCGTGATCGGATCATGGGTGCTCCGTGTGTGTTCGTGACGATACGGCCCGGATCGGGGGTTGTTCCTCGCTCGGGGGAGGTGATGGGCGGTGGGCGCGTCTCTATGATCCGACGCACCTACGGAGACCCCCATGACAGCGACATCGACGAGCGGCGGCGGAACACGGATCGAGAAGGACTCGATGGGCGAGATGGAGGTGCCATCGGATGTTTTGTACGGCGCGTCGACGCAGCGTGCGGTGATCAACTTCCCGATCTCGGGGCGTGCGGTGCCGGATGCGTTGATCCGGGCGTACGCGATGCTCAAGGCGGCGGCGGCGCACGCGAATCTGGAGCTCGGGAAGCTGCCCCGGGCGAAGCACGACCGGATCGTGGAGGCGTGCTCGCTGATCGGGGCGGGGCTCGGGGAGCACGGGGGGCTTGCGCGGCATTTCCCGATCGACATCTACCAGACGGGGTCGGGGACGTCGACGAACATGAACGTGAACGAGGTGGTGGCGAACCTGGCGTGCCTGGCGAACGGGGCGCCGATCGGGTCGAGCAAGAACGCGGCGTACCTGGAGCGGGACGGTGCGGTCCATCCGAACGACGACGTGAACATGGGGCAGTCGAGCAACGACACGTTCCCGACGGCGATGCACGTGGCGGCGGCGGTGGCGATCGCGGAGGATCTGAGGCCCGCGGTCTCGGCGCTCGCGGAGTCGCTGCAGGAGAAGGCGGACGCGTGGGATGATGTGGTGAAGATCGGTCGCACGCACCTGCAGGACGCGACCCCGATCCGCCTGGGTCAGGAGTTCTCGGGGTTCGCGTCGCAGATGCGTCACGCGGCGGATCGGCTCGATCGGGCGTTGGTGTCGCTGCGGGAGCTGGCGATCGGGGGGACGGCGGTGGGGACGGGGATCAACACGCACCCGGAGTTCGCGGGGCTGGTGTGCGCGGACCTGTCGAGGCAGACGGGGATCGATTTCGTCGAGGCGGAGAACCACTTCGAGGCGCAGCACGCGAAGGACGCGATCGTGGAGGTTTCGGGCTTGCTCAAGACGATCGCGGTGTCGCTGAGCAAGATCGCCAACGACGTGCGTTGGTTCGGGTCGGGCCCGAGGTGCGGGATCGGGGAGCTCAAGCTGCCCGCGGTGCAGCCCGGGTCGAGCATCATGCCCGGGAAGGTGAACCCGGTGATCTGCGAGAGCGTGATCATGGTGTGCTGCAAGGTGGTGGGGAACGACGCGGCGGTGACGATGGGCGGGGTCGGGGGGGTTGGGTCGGTGATGGACTTGAACGTCGCGATGCCGATGATGGCGGCGTGCGTGCTCGAATCGATCGAGCTGATGGCGAACGCGTGCACGATGTTCCGGGAGCGTTTGCTCGAGGGGCTCGAGCCCGATCGGGCGCGGTGCGCCGAGCTGATCGAGGGGTCTTTGGCGATGTGCACGAGTTTGGTGCCGGAGATCGGGTACGACGCGAGCGCGAAGCTGGCGTACGCGGCGTACGAGCAGGGGAAGACGGTGCGTCAAGTCGCGCTCGAGCAAGGGCTTGTGGCGGAGGGGCGGCTCGGCGAGCTCCTGGACCCTCGGTCGATGACGGAGCCGTCGGTTTGAACGGTGGTTGCGCGTGCGGTGGGTGTCGTTGAATCTGAATGGATGCGGGTGGAACCACGGGGTCGTGGTGGTCGAATATTGGGAGAACGCCCGATACCCCCTATCGGGTTCTGCGGAAGATTCATCGGGGCACGCGGCGCGTGCGGAGCCCGATCGGAATCGCCGCTTTCTCGTCTGACGGGCCGAAAAAGCGGGCCCGGGGCGATACACTGCAACCCAGCCCGATTGGTTCGTGCCCGAACCGCCCATTTTGAAGAACTGGAGTGCCTGATGAGCAAGAATCGAACCCTCCTGAGCCGTCCGAGTGAGTTGACGATCGGTGCGATGATCGCGTTGACGGGGCTTGCGGTGAGCGTTGCTTCCGCGGGTGCTCCGGCGCCTGTGGTGAGCGGCGAGATCGCGACGATCTCGATGCGTGGGAAGCCCGCGGTGCTTGAGATCGAGAACCCGGGCGCGACGCTGAGTTTCGCGCACGGTCCGAGCGTTGGGTTCGGGAGCCGGGTGCTGTTGTCGAACAAGGTGGTGGTCCGGACGGAGGATCCGGAGGCGCTTCGTTCGTACGCGGCGTCGGTCGGGGCGGTGGTCGAGAACCGGCTCGGGAAGACGAACGCGTGGGTGGTCGGGCTTGCGGACGTGCGTGGCGCGGTGCGTTTCGCGGAGGGCGCGGGTGCGCAGGCGTGGGCGCTGAGCGCCGAGGTCGACCAGGGGATCGTTCCTGATTACGCGACGATCAAGGATTCGACGGCCAAGCACCTGAGGGCGTCGGGGCTCGCGGAACTCGCGGGGGATCGTTCGTATCGTCCGGTGGGCAACGCGGTCGATTCGTGGGGCGGTCAGTCGCCCGCGGGGGGCGGGGACCCGCTCGAGGCGACGCTTTTCCACCACGTGAACTCGGGGATCGGGACGTTCCGTCACGACAACAACATTCCTGACTCGGTGTACGACACGGAGATGGCGACGGGCGCCGGTGTGACGATCGGGATGGCGCGGTACACGTTCACGAACCACATCTCCCGGGATCACGAGGACTTCGAGAACAACTTCGACGCGGCGTTGTCGATGCCCGTGGATCTGACGCTCGAGCCCGACAGCGTGGGGCTGACGCGGCTGGCGGGGCTGATGGTGGCGGAGCGTGGGAACGGGCTGGGCGCGCACGGCGTGGCGCCCGGTGCGAACCTCGCGGGGCTGACCTACGGGACAAACCTGCAGATCTACAACATGTTCGCACACATGAACAACTCGATCGACGTGAAGTTCGTTCCGATGAACCAGGAGTTCATTGGTTCGAGTCAGGGTGCGTTCTACAACGAGGGTTTCGGGGGCGATTACGTCCGTGATGCGTTCGAGAACGCGCTGCGGTTCGGTCGCGGCAGGTTGGGTCAGATCTTCGTGTTCAACGGGGGGAACAACGGGTTCTGGTTCATTGATCCCGAGTTGCCGCCGCAGACTCCGGATTTCTACACGGGGAACGGGATCGCGGACCTGTATACGGCGTCGAACGAAGTCGAGATCTGGACCTTTGACGACGGCGGCGGTTCCTATCTGGACGGTCCGTTCCACATCCGTGCGCAGGCGGCGTTCTGGCCTTTCGCGAACGATCGGCGGACGTTCCTGATCAACGCGGTGGACGAGGATCTGGTCCCGGACATCAACCAGGCGTTCGGGCCTGGTGTGTTCGCGTCGGTGGTTTCGTCGACGTCGAACCTGACGGCGTACCTTGATGCGGGCCCGCCTCCGGCGGGATTCGCTCGCGGGGTGACGGTGACGGAGCCCGGGGATGCGTATGCGCCGTTCGCGGACCCGATCAACTTCCCCGAGGAGGGGAACTACTTCATCGCGTCGCAGTCTTCTGGGGCGATCGGGGCGGGGATCATCGCGCTGCTGCTCGATGTGAACCCGGGGCTGACGATCCGGGACGTGCAGCACATTCTTTTCGAGAGTATTTTCGAGAGCACGCGTGATCCCGCGATCACGTTCCCGACGCTGGACACGACGACGCAGATCTACATGACGCCGCCGCCGGTTGGTTACGGGGGTGACGGGACGGAGCAATCGACGTGGCAGGCGAACGCGGCGTTGCTTGATTCGCCGACGGGTCCTCGCGCGGTGCGTCACTCGGACTTCTACGGGTTCGGGATCATCGACACGGAGCTCGCGGTGCAGAAGGCGGCGACCTGGACCGGCGCCCCGCGTCTGTTCCTGCTGGACACGGGGCTCGTGGGGGATGTGAGCGGCGGGGGTGGCGGGGGTGGCGAGGATACCGAGACCCGCGTGCCGCTGGAGCTCGCGGACGCCGAGTTCATCGATTCGGGCGAGAACTCCGCGACGCTGAGCTACGGCGGGCGTTTCGCCGATGCGGGGAACCAGATCGTGGTGTGTGTCCGCAACAACATCCAGATCGAGACGATCGTGGTGGAGTTGACGATCGAGGGCAGCTCGCACAACGATCTGTGGATCGAGCTCGAGAGCCCGAACGGGACGCGTTCGAACCTGCTGTTGCCCGTGACACAGAACTTCTCGGGGACGACGTTCGACGAGGACCTGAGTGACGACAACGCGGACAACGACGGGTTCAGCGCTGGGTTCGTCGGCACGACGGAGTACGCGCTGTATCGTCACGAGTTCACGACGTTCAAGCACTGGGGCGAGATCGCGGGCGGACGCTGGGCGATCAACTTCTACGACTACGGCGCGGACGACGAGATGGAAGAGGGCGACGGGATGTCGGACGACGACGCGGAGCCCTTCGTGACGACGCTCGGGCCGTTCGGTGTTCCGGGGAGTTCGTTCCGTGACGAGAAGACGGTGACGGCGTTCCGGATCAAGTTCTACGGGACGGAGACGGGGCAGCCGATCTTCTCGGGGTGCGATCCGTTCGAGACGTCGTGCCCGGGCGACCTGAACGGCGACGGGATCGTGGATTCGGCGGACATGAACACGTTCATCCAGTGGTACCTCGCGGGTGATGCTCGGGCGGACCTGAACGACACGGGCAATGTCGACTTCCTGGACCTGACGTTCTGGATCGCGAGCTTCCAGCCCGGGTTCTGCGGCTCGGGCGGCGGCGGGGGGAACCCGTTCATCGGGAACCGCCCGACCCCGGGCGGGACGAACTCGGACGACAACAACCCGGTGACACGTCCGGTCTGATCGGATCGGGACAACCGAGAACCGACGAGGGGATCCGCGGTGCGGGTCCCCTCTTTGCTTTTCTGTGTAGCGTGCGGGTTGCTGGTCCGGGTCGGGTCAGGGGTTGGTGGCGGCGAGGTCGTTGTATCCGACGAGGTGGACGCTGCGGGAGAGGTCCTCGCGGACGCGTTCGTGGAGGGAGTCGTCCTCGAGCTGGTCGATGGTGCGTTCGATCTTGGTGAAGTTGCCCGACTTGGCGTAGGCGAGGTGGCACACGGGGTCCCCGGGCGCGACGGAGGGCATGGTGGTCATGCCGATGACGACCCCGGCCTTGGGGGCTCGGATGACGTTTCGGTCTTCTCCGGTGAGGTCGGCGTTGGTGGCGAGGGGATCGCCCTCGTCGACGATGGTCCCTGGGGCGACGTGGAACTCGAGGAACCCGCCGTGGGTGGCGCGGACCCAGCTGGTGCGGTCGGTCTCGACCCTGTAGGGGGGTTTGGCGGGTTTGCCCTCGATCATGGCGAGGTGTTTGAGGCAGTTGGAGATCCCTCGGACGGCGTACTCGACGACGCCGGGCTGGACCTTCCAGACCTCCCCCGCTTCCATGATGAGGGTGAGGCAGCCGGCTTTGACGGCGGAGGATCGGAGGGAGCCCTTGGGTCCCTTGGAGTCGACGATGAACTCGGCGCCGAAGGCGCGGGCGAAGGCGGCGAGCTTGTCGATGCTCATGTCGGCGCGGACGTTGGGGAAGTTGGTGCGCCGGACGGCGGCGGTGTGGAGGTCGATGCCGTAGTCGCAGCGGAGGGTGATCTGCTCGAAGAACGACGCGGCGATGCGGGATGCGAGGGAGCCCGTCTTTGATCCGGGGAAGGATCGGTTGAGGTCTCGGCGGTCGGGGAGGTATCGCGCGTGGCGCTCGAAGGCGAGGATGTTGACGACGGGGACGAGGACGAGGGTGCCCTTGACGAGTTTGAAGGGGTGTTCGCGGATGATTCGCCGGATGGCGCCGGTGCCGTTGATTTCGTCGCCGTGGACGGCGGCGGTGATGCAGACGGTGGGCCCGGGCTTGGGTGCGCGCCAGACGTGGACGGGGATGGTGATGTCCGCGCCGGAGTAGCTTTCGGAGGCGGGCATATCGAGCGAGGCGTATTCGCCCGGCTCGACGCGCGTCCCGAACCAGATGGCGGGGTCGTGCGCGTCGTTCATCACCTTGGCTCCAGCTCGTCGATGAGGTGGGGATCGAGCGCGCCTGCGGTGATGCGTCTGCGTTTGCGTTGTTTCTTGGGGACGAGGTCGCGCATGGATTCGAGGCGTCCGTAGCAGAGGAGTTTGTCGTTGGCTTCGAGGACGCGGGTGCCCTTGGGGTTTGAGATGATGGAGGTTCCTCGGTGGAGGTTGAGGATGGCGATGTCCTTGTCCCAGAGCCCGGATTCTTTGATGGTTTTGCCCACGAGGTCTGAGTTTTCGGGGACGATGAGGTCCGCGACGCCGTAGCCCTTGGAGACGGTGAGGCGTTGTCGGATGTCGATCTCGGTGAACTTGAGTCGTTGTTCCATGTACTGGATGATCGCGCCGGCGACGTCGAGTTCGGTGGCGGATTCGATCCCTTCGAGCCCCGGGGAGGAGTTGACTTCCATGATCATGGGGCCGTCGTCGGCTTCGAGCATGTCGACGCCTGCGACGCGGAGGCCCATGATCTGCGCGGCGCGGACGGCGGCGTGTTCGTATTCTTCGGAGAGGGTGACGGGCTCGGCGCGTCCCCCTCGGTGGACGTTTGATCGGAACTCGTCGCCCTGGGCGACGCGGCGCATGGCGGCGACGACGTGGTCTCCGACGACGAAGGCGCGGATGTCGCGGCCTTTGGATTCGGCGACGAAGCGCTGGATGAGGACGTTCTGTTTCGCGGTCTGGAGGGTTTCGATGATCGCTTCGGCGACCTTGGTGGTTTCGGCGAGGATGACGCCGATGCCCTGGGTGCCCTCGAGGATCTTGATGATGACGGGCGCGCCGCCGATGCGCTTGATCGCGGGGAGGACGTCCTTTCGGTCGCGGACGAAGGTGGTGTGGGGGATGCCGATGTCGTGGCGCGAGAGGATCTGGAGAGAGCGGAGTTTGTCGCGCGAGTTGGAGATGCCGGCGGCGGTGTTGGGTGTGTAGACGTCCATCTGCTCGAACTGTCGGACGACGGCGGTGCCGTAGTAGGTGATGGAAGCGCCGATGCGTGGCATGATGGCGTCGTATTCGGAGAGTTGTTTGGAGCGGAAGAAGAGGTCGGGTTCTCCTTCGCGGAGTTCGATGGAGAAGCGGAGTGTGTTGAGGACCTTGACGTCGTGGCCGCGTTCGTGGGCGGCCTGGCGGAGTCGCTGTGTGGAGTAGGACTTGGGTGCTGTGGAGAGGATCGCGAGCTTCATCCGTGTCCTTCGGGGTGCTTGGCCGATTTGGGCTTGGTCTGGAGGTACATGCTCGATGCGTCGACGAGGAAGTGCCCGGCGAGGGCGGTGCGTCCGATGAGCATGCGGCAGAGCATGTTGCGGCGGCAGACGAGGCTGATCTCGATCTCGTGGGTGTGGGCACCGATTTTCACGGTGGTGAGGCAGACGTGGCGTGTCTGGGGCTCGCCGTGGGAGGGTTTGACGGTGCTGGTGCGGACGGGTCGGGCCTCGACCCATTTGGTCTTGCGTGTGGGGATTGTTTTCCCGACGACCTCGAAGCGGATGCGCCCGTCGGGGAGTTCCTCGATCTGGGCGACGTCGATGGCGCTGGTGCGTGCGCCGGTGTCGATCTTCGCGCGGACGCCGTGGAGCCCCCACTGGGGGAGATCCACTCGTTCGCGCCATCCGATGAGGGGTGTGTCTCCGTTCGAACTCATCGGATGGAGTTTATCCGCTCGATCAGTGGTCGTGGGCTCAGGGGCAGCCCGCGCCGAAGAGTTGGAGGAATGCGGAGACGTCGAAGAAGTCGTATTGCCCGTCCCCGGTGAGGTCCGCGATGGGGTTCTGGGCCCCGAGCGCCGTGAGGAAGGCGCTGAGGTCGAAGAAGTCGAGCTGGCCGTCGTCCGTGAAGTCGGGGATGCAGGGCGTTGACCCGGGCTGGTGCTCGATCGCGCCGATATCCGCGATGGGCGCGGTGCCGACTCCTGTGTCGGTGGTGTCCGGGTCGTCGACGGCGCGGGGGTTGCCGAGGTAGTCGACGGAGAGGAGCTCGGTGGTGTCCGAGTCGTTGTCGAAGTCGGGGGTGTCGGCGGGGATCCGTGTGTTGTCGCTCGCGTCGATGGCGGGGGACATGGGGCTGAGGGTGTAGTCCGCGCCGGCGGGGTCGGCGAACACGGGGTCCGCGTTGATCGCGGTGCCGTTGTAGCTGCCGGTCCAGCCCTCGACGATGGAGTTGACGAACTCGTGCTCGGCGCCGATCCCGGCCTGGGAGAACTGGGCGGTTTCGTCGGCGGGGGGGAGGTGCGGGTGGTTGCCCCAGATGATGGAGTTGATGATGGAGACCTGGGAGCGGTTGGAGGTGAAGCCGCCGGCGCGCTGGCCGAAGGCGTTGTTCGGGGCGCGGTTGTCGGTGATGGTGGAGTTGATGACTTCGAACCCATCGCTGAGGACGGCGGCGAGCCCCGCGCCCGAGACGGTGCTGAGGGAGGTGTTGCGCGCGATGACGTTGTTGACGAAGTAGGGCGCGCAGCTCCCGACGTAGACGCCGGAGACGGAGTCGGTGTCCTGGTTGAACTCGACGCGGTTGTTGGCGAAGACGTTGTCCGTGCCGTCGTGGAAGGTGTTGATGCGGACGGCGCCGATGTAGCCGCGGTATTCGAAGGCGCCGTCGGCGCCGTAGAAGGTGCCGTCGATGGCGGTGTTGTGGTGGATGTGGTTGTTGCGGATGTCGGTCCTGGAGTCGTTGATCAGGACCATCCCCGCGGCGAGGAGCGCGGTGTTGTTGCGGATCTCGGCGTTGGTGATGGTGGTGTCGGTGTTGAAGACGAGGACACCCCCCGCGTATTCCATGAGGGCGCCGCAGTTGACTTCGGACTCCGCGTTCCCGTGCTCGATGACGAGGTTGTCGAGGGTGACGGGCTCGGATTCATCGAAGATATAGACGAGGTGGAGCGCGTTGTCCTCGCGGTTGTCGAGCCCGTCGTCGTCCTGGAACTGGTCCCCGGAGAGGATAGTTCGGGGCGATTCGGGGGAGCGGTCGTCGGGGGTGGTTTCGGTGGCGTCGAATCCGCCGAGGAGGGCGACCCCTCCGGGGATGTCGAAGAAGCGGGCTCGGTGTCCCTGGTCGGAGGGGACGTAGGTGGCGTGCTTGAGCCAGATCTCGTCGATGTCGCCCGAGGCGCGGGCGAGGGCGAGGGTGTCCTGGAGGTCGGTGCGTGCGTCGGCCCATGACCCCCCCACTCCCGTTCCGGTTGCGTCGGGGTCGACGCGGATGATGCTGAGCTCGGCGTCGTCGGGGACACCGTCGAGATCGAGGTCGGTGCTTGTGCTCATCGCGATGTCGCACGCGTCGGGGGTGCCGTTGTTGTTGAAGTCCTGGTCGGCGAAGTCGGGGTAGCCGTTGGCGTCGCAGTCGCTCAGGGTGCCGATCATGATCTCGTCGTCGTCGAGGATCCCGTTGTGGTTGAGGTCGCGGGATCGGTAGTTCGCGACGACGGGGGCGGCGAGGGCGAAGGCGGTCGCGGCGTCGGCGGCGCTCGGGTCACCGATGGGGACGCCGGTGGGCTGGGCGTTGAAATCGACGGCGGGGTTGGAGAAGCGGGCCTGTCGCGGGGCGGGGCCGACGCCCATGAGGGTCTGGAAGGATTCGTCGGGGGGCATGTAGCCCTTGGCGAAGCGGGATGCGCCGTTGGTGCAGGGGTTCTCTTCGTAGCCGTGGAGGAGCCCCATGTTGTGCCCGATCTCGTGGGCGAAGGCGCTCACGGGCGCGGTCATGCACGATGCGGCGACGACGCTGAATCCGAACTGGGGGGTTGGTGTGTTCCCGGGTCCGACCCCGATGTTCGCGATCCCGCAGACGTCGCCGGCGGAAACGACGAGCATCACGAGGTCGGCTTTGTGGAGGTCTCGGAGGTCGTGGGCTTCGTCGAGGGCGCCGTCGCCGGGGGTGCGGAGGCGGGTGAGCTGGGTGCCCATGGACCCGGACTGGGTATAGGCGGCTTCCTGGGTGTGGACGACGCGGAAGGTGGTCGGGATGTTCGAGTCCGTGGTCGCGGTGTTGAGTTCGTCGAGCCCGGCGTTGATGAGGGCTTCGATCTGGGCTTGGCCTCCGGCGGAGGTGGTGGCCTGGGGGGTGTAGAGGACGAGGATGTCGATGAGGGAGCCGTCTTCGAGGGAGGGACCCGCGCCACGCTGCTGGATCGGGCTGGTCATCGCGGCGCGGTCGAGCGGGCGGAGCGAATCGAGCGAGGTCGGTTCGCGCTGCGTGCAGTCGACGCCGCAGGCGTGCGTGTGCGGCTGGGCGAGGGCCGCGGATGCGATGAGGAGCGGGATGGTCAGCGGCGTGGCGGGGTTCATGTGTCGTGCTTTCGTGAGGCGTTGCTGGGTCGGGTTATTCGCAGCCCATCTGGAACTCCTGGAGGAAGGTGGAGACGTCGAAGAAGTCGAGCTCGCCGTCGCCCGTGAAGTCGACGCGGCAGGCGGCGCCGTCGGGCTGGAACTCGAACGCGCCGAGGTCGATGCACAGGTCCCAGGTCGAGACGCCCGTGTTGGCGGTCTCGGGATCGTCGAGGTTGCGGACATCCCCGGCGAGGTCGGCGGGGATGTCGAGGACATTGATCCAGGTGAAGGCGCCGCGTGAGTTCCCGGCGTCGATCGCGGGCGAGCTCGGCATGAGGGTGAAGTCGCCCGTCATGGGGTCAACGAACATGGGGTTGGCGTTGAAGTTCCCGCTCGTGTTGGGGGTGCCCATGGGGCCCTCGGGGAGAAGGGAGTAGGTCGCGGTGAGGGTTCCGGGACCGTCTTCGGAGGTCGCGGACTGGTTGACGACGATGCAGTTGAGGAGCGCCGTCGTTGCGTCGGCGCGTTCGGTGTGGAACGTGTCCGCGGGGCCGTCGCTTTCGACGTCGTTGTTGTAGAAGGTGCAGTTGACGGCGTTGAAGGTCTGTTCGTTGCGGACGGCGCCGCCGTCGTTGATGGCGGAGTTCTCGCGGAAGATCGAGTTGGTTGCGCGGAAGACGTCCTGGTCGGAGATCCAGACCGCGCCGCCACCGGTGGCGGCGGTGTTCGAGTCGAAGACGCAGTCCTCGACCTCCACGATTCCGAGGCTCGCGTTGCCGAGGACCGCGATGGCGCCTCCCCGGGCTGTGGCGTGGTTGTTACGGAAGGTGCAGCGGATGAAGTCCGCGATGTCGGCGTTGGTCGAGTACGAGAGCCCGCCCCCGTTGACGCCCGTGTTGCCTTCGATGGTGACGTTGGTGAAGACTTTGGCGAGGGTGCCCCGGAGGTCGACGCCGCCGCCGTCGCCTGCGGCGGTGTTGTTGCGGATGATGGTGTTGGTGACGGTTCCCCCTCCGGACATGTAGAGCCCGCCTCCGATGGTGGTGGCTTCGTTGTTCTCGATGACGCAGTCGATGATGTCGGCGCGGGAGCCCCCCTCGATGGAGACGCCTGCACCGGCGGTGGTCGAGAAGCCGTTGGTGAAGGTGATGCCTTCGAGGACGATGTCGGTGGTGGTCCCGGTGGAGCGGAAGCACTTGTCGAGCCCTTGTCCGAAGACGGTGACGATGCCTCCCCCGGCGTTGCGGAGGGCGAGGTCCTTGTCGATGACGTCGAGGTTCTCGGCGTAGAGCCCGGGGGCGATGAGGATCTCGTCGCCCGAGTTGGCGTTGGCGATTGCGGCGGTGATGGTGATGTAGTCGAAGTCGGTGAGACTGGGGCCGACGGTGATGGTGTCGGCGCGGGCGAGGGCGGCGGCGAGGGTCAGGGCGAGGACGGCGGTGCGGGTGGTGGTCATGGTGTGCTCCGATCGAAGCGTTGCGAATCTGGGGGTGTGGGCACGGATTCCTGCACCCATCCACGCGACAGGGGCGGTCGTCGCGCCCGGGCGATATGCACGGGGATGGGGAAAATTCACCCCCGGGCTCGATTCGGCGTGCCCGCGGGCCCAAACTCTTGCTTTACAATGGGTTCCGATGTCGATCGATGCCCCCACACGACAGCACGCGACGACCCTGCTCGGTTCGCTGACGCAGGACGGATCGGCGGATCCCGGGGAGTTGGCGGCGATCATGTACGGTGAGATGCGGGCGTTGGCGGCGCAGCTGATGGCCGGGGAGCGGGCGGGGCACACGCTGGACCCGACGGCGCTGGTGAACGAAGCGTATCTGCGGATCGTGAACGCGGAGTCACTCGATATCTCGTCGCGGGACCACTTCTTCATGCTCGCGGCGCGGGTGATGCGCCGGATCCTGATCGATCATGCGCGGGGGGTGAACCGGCTCAAGCGCGGGGGGGATCGGGAGCGGATCCGGATGACGGTGTCGGACGCGGGGATCGACATGGGGCTGGATCCGAGCGAGCTGCTCGCGATCGACGAGGCGCTCGAGCACCTGCGGACGCTCGACGAGCGGAAGGCGCGGCTGGTGGAGCTGCGGTTCTTCGGGGGTTCGGACGAGGAGACGGCGGCGCGGGTGCTTGGGATCGCCCGGTCGACGGCGTCGAGCGACTGGCGGTTCGCGCGCGCGTGGTTGATGGATCGGCTGTCGGATCGGGGAACGGATGACTGACGTCGGGCTGTTCCATCGCGCGGAGTCGGTGTTTCACGCGGTGTGCGATCTCGGGGGGGAGGAGCGGGAGCGTGCGATCGAGCGGCTGTGCGATGGGGATGATGAGCTGGAGGGGGTGGTGCGCTCGCTGCTCGCGGCGGATTCCGAATCGATCGGGGCGTTCGAGGCGACACCGGCGCTCGAGACGGACGAGCAGGTCCCTGAGCGGATCGGGGCGTTCACGATCCACGGGGTGCTGGGCTCGGGGGGGATGGGGATCGTGTACGAGGCGACGCAGCAGAGCCCGAACCGGCGGGTGGCGCTGAAGGTGATCCATCGGCGCTCGGCGCACGAGCAGATCAGGCGTCGGTTCGCGGACGAGGCGGACATCCTCGCGAAGCTGAACCATCCGGGGATCGCGGCGATCTACGAGTCGGGTGTCGCGGAGGATGAAGGGGCGCGGATCCCGTACGTCGCGATGGAGCTGGTGCGTGGGGCGTCGATCACGCGGTATGCGCGGTCGCACGAGCTCGGGATCGAGGCGCGGGTGGGGCTGCTGCGGGATGTGTGCCGGGCGGTGGAGAGCGCGCACGATCAGGGGATCGTGCACCGGGATCTGAAGCCGGGGAATGTGCTGGTGGATGCGCGTGGGCGGGTGAAGGTGCTGGATTTCGGGATCGCGATTGATCTGGGGGCCGAGACGCGGACGCAGCTGACGCAGTCGGGGCAGCTGATGGGGACGCTGCACGCGATGGCGCCCGAGCAGGTGGATTCTTCGCGCGGGGTGGTCGATGCGCGGACGGACGTGTACGCGCTGGGATTGATCGGGTACGAGCTCTTGGCGGGGTCGCACCCGCACGACGGGCGCGAGACGAGCGTGTACGAGCTGATCCGCTCGATCCGGGACGACGAGATCTCGACGATCGGGTCTCGCAGCAGGGCGCTGCGGGGGGACCTGGAGACGATCACCGCCAAGGCGCTGGCGCGGGACCGGGATCGGCGGTACGGGGATGCGGGCAAGCTCGCGGACGATCTGGATCGGTACCTGTCGTCGCGTCCGATCGAGGCGCGGGCGCCGAGCACGTGGTACCAGTTCCGCAAGTTTTCGGAGCGGAACCCGGTGCTGGTCGGCGCGGTCGCGCTCGTGTTCGTGGTGCTCGTGGTGGCGCTGGGGGTCGTGGGGAACGCGCTGCGCGAGGCGCGGGAGCAGCGGGCGCTCGCGGAACACGATCGGGGGGTGAAGGCGCGTGTGAACTCGTTTTTGAGCGAGGACCTGTTCGCGGCGTCGAATCCGGACTTCGGGGGTGATCCCGACATCTCGATGCTCGATGCGATGCTCCAGGCCTCGGAGGGGCTCGCGGCGCGTTTCGAGGGTGCGCCCGAAGCGGAGGCGGAGATCCGCGCGACGATGGGTGAGCAGTTCCGGCTCCTGAATCGGTACGATCTGGCGCGCGAGAATCTGGAGCGGAGCGTGGCGCTGAGCGTCGAGCACGGGGTGGACCCGAGGATTCTCGTCGAGCGCCGGATCATGCTCACGAAGCTCTATTCGGACCTGAACGAGCTTGATCTCGGGCTTGAGCTCGGGTGGACGACGATGCGCGAGTTCGACGAGACGGGGATCGATGATCCGGCGATGCAGGTCGACACGCGGGTTTCGGTCGCGAGCATCCTGTACCACATGGGGCGGGTCGAGGCGTGCGCGCCGCTCTTCGAGGAAGCGGTCCGGATCGGGCGGGCGCATCTCCCCGACACGGACAGTCTGGAGAACGCGCAGTCATCCCTGGCGATCGTGTACACGCGTCTGGAGCGGTACGACGAGGCGCTCGAACTGCACAAGCGATCGATCGAGCGGAGCATCGCGATCCGGGGGAAGGAACACCCGGACACGCTGGTGTCGCTCGACAATCTGGGGGTCTTCTACATCCAGATCGGGCGCTCCGACGAGGCGCTCGAGATCCTCCGGGACGTGCTCGAGATCCGGGAGCGGATCTTCGGTCATGAGCACACCAAGACGTACATCACGCGGTTCATGATCGGGCGGGCGTTGTATCGGAAGGGTGAGTTCGAGGCCGCGGAAGCGATCTTCCTGGACGACCTGGATGGGTTCATCGCGCTGCTGGGCGCGGACCATCGGTACGTGTCGATCATGCGCAATGACATCGTGCGGATGTACCGCGAGTGGGGTCGCGAGGACGAGGCGCGGCGATGGGAGAGCCGGGATTCTTCGTCTTAGGGACGGAGGGTGACGGCCGAGGTGTGGTCCGCGACCTGGATGGTGAAGGTCCCGGGCTCGAAGATCCGGTTGCCGTCGCGGTCGATCATGGTGAAGGCCTTGGCGGGGACCTCGAGGGTGACGGTCCTGGATTCGCCCGGCGCGATCTCGACCTTGTCGAAGGCGGCGAGGCGCTTGACGCGCGGGGTGACGCTCGCGACCTGGTCGGTGAGGTAGAGCTGGACGACTTCGGCGCCCGCGCGATCCGAGGTGTTGGTGATGGTCGTGGTGACCTTGACAGCGCCTTGGAGTCCCGATGCATCGAACTCGGGGAGGTCGATGTCGAGATCGGAGTAGGCGAAGGTGCTGTAGCCCCGGCCCGCGCCGAAGGGGAAGAGGGGGTCGTACCCGGCGCTGGCATCGCGCGGGGTGTTGGTCTCGGTGAACTTGTGGTCGTACATGAGCAGGGCGTTGGGGTGGCGCGGGTAGGTGAAGGGGAGGCGGGCGCTGGGGTTGACGTCGCCGGCGAGGATCTCGGCGAGCGCCTGGGGGCCCATGGGCCCGGGGTGGCCGGCCCAGAGGATGGCGTCCATCCCGGCTTCGAGGTCGGTGATGACCCGGGCGCGGTTGGTGACCATGACGAGGATGACGGGGGTCCCGGTCTGTGCGAGCGCGTTGGCGAGGTCGGTCTGCGCCTGGCTGATGGCGAGGTCGGAGATGTCGCCCGGGATTTCGGTGGATGGGAACTCGCCCAGGCAGAGGACGACGGCGTCGGCCATCCCGGCGATGCGGACGACGTTGTCGATATCGCGGGGTTCGTCCCAGGTGGCGCCCTCGTGGTAGACGACGTTGGTCTTGCCGAAGCGCTCGATCAGCGCGTCGGCGATGGTCGGGGACTCGGGGTAGAGCGCGGGGTCGGTGCCCTGCCAGGAGTAGGTCCAGGACCCGTGGAGGGGGACGAGGTCGTTGGCGGCGGGGCCGGTGACGAGGATGGTGCTGTTCTCGGCGAGGGGGAGGAGGTCGTCGGTGTTGCGGAGGAGGACGATGCCTTCGCGGGCGGCCTGGAGGCTTGCATTGGCGGAGTCGTCTGATCCGATCTTGGTCCGGGCGGATGCGTCGGGGACGTCGTCATCGAAGAGCCCCATCTCGACCTTGAGGGCGAGGATGCGCCGGACACTCTCGTCGATGCGTGATTCGGGGATGCGCCCGTCCTTGACGAGCGCGACGACGTGGTCGGCGAACTCGGGGGACATGGGGGTCATGGCCATGTCGATCCCGGCGTTGACGGCGAGCTCGGTCGCTTCGCGGAGGTCGTGGGCGACGCGGTGGTAGTTGAAGAGCTTGTCGACGTCCGCCCAGTCGGTGACGGCGATCCCGGCGTAGCCGAGCTCGTCGCGGAGGAGGTCGCGGAGGATGGTGGGGTCGGCGTGGACGGGGACGCCGTTGATCTCGCCGGAGTTGATCATGATGGTGCGGGCGCCGGCGTCGAAGGCGGCGTCGAAGGGGGGGACGAAGGTCTCGTAGAGCTCGGGGGTGGAGATGTACGCGGGGGTGCGGTCGCGCCCGGTGTGGGGGACGGAGTAGCCGAGGAAGTGCTTGGCGGTGGCGGCGATGGTGTCGGGGCTCGTGAGGTCGTCGCCCTGCATGCCCTTGACGTTGGCTTCGACCATGCGCGACGCGAGATAGGGATCCTCGCCGAAGGTCTCGAAGACGCGCGACCAGGTGGGGACGCGCGCGATGTCGCACACGGGGGAGAAGTTCCAGTTCATCCCGACGGCTCGGGACTCGAGCGCGGTGATGTGCCCGGCGCGGCGCGCGAGTTCGGGGTTCCAGGTCGCGGCGAGGGTGAGGTTGTGCGGGAAGATGGTCGCGCCGGTGATGTAGTTGGCGCCGTGGACGGAGTCGATGCCGTAGAGGAGGGGGATCCCGAGTCGGGTGTCGTTCAGGGCGGTGCTCTGGAGGGTTTCGATGACGTTCGCCCATTCGTCGGGGGTCATCGCGACGTTGGCGGCGTTGAGGATGGAGCCCACCTTGGCGTTGACGATGACGTCGCGGACCTTGTCGGGATCGAGGGCGTGCGTGTTGTCGGCGTCGGAGATCTGACCCGTGACGGTCTCGAGGGTGAGCTGGACCATCTGCCCGGCTTTCTCTTCGAGGGTCATCCCGGCGATGAGGTCATCGACGAAGGCCCACTGGTCGTCGGTGAGGTCCGGCTGGCCGCGGGACTGCGCGAAGGCGAGGGGCGCGACGAGGGCGATGAGGAGGGTGACGAGTTGGAACAGTTTGGGTTGACGGGTCATGGTCCATCCTCGATGCGTGTGGATTTGAGGCGATCCTTGTGGGATCGGGGGCGGTGATTGTAACAGTTACGCGCCATGAAGGGGAGTGGGCGTGGGGGAGAATCCGGAGAAACTCGGTGTGCTGGGCGAGGAGGGGGGAGGGAGTCGCACGAAGACCGCCCATCCGGAGTGGCGGACGGGCTTTCGTCGGGATTCGGGGCTCTGAGCCGAGTGTTCTCATTTGTACGAGGAGCGCGGCACGTGATGTTGATTCGCGGCACGGCCCCTGGCTGATTTTCAGATCAATCAGCCGATCTTGGACTCATGATTCATGAAAATGAGTGGTCTGCGGCTCTGCGGGGAGGTAGGTTTCGGCGGCGATTGACCGCCGCAGGCGGCGCCGTCGGGGTGATGGGATGTGGGTCGATTCTCGGCCCGGTCCGTTCGGATTGAAGCACCAGTGGGAAGGAAGACATAGATGAAGATTTCCATGAAGAACGCGTTGGTGTTGGTGGTCATGGGCGGGGCGGCGGCGGGTCACGCCGCGGCGCAGTCGATCGCGGTGAGCATCGGTGTGCGGGAGACCGGCAGCACGGAGCCGCTCGGCCAGGACGGCGGGACGACCGGCGGGATCGAGTGGGTGGACCGCGATGCGAACATCGTTTCGCTCGATGGGTCCTGGCAGCGGGTGAGCTTCGACCTGAGCAATGCGCAGCTCCTGGCCTTCGCGGGCGTCTCGGCGAACAGTGTGTGGGACGGGACGCGGGGCGTCCTCGAGCACCTGCGGCTGCGCAACACGGACGGGCTGACGTCGCCGCTCCGGCTGTACATCGATGACCTGACGCTGACCGGACCGGGGCAGCCGAACTTTACGGAAGGTTGGGAGGGCGCGCCGCTCGGGGCCGAGCACATCTTCCGGGATCCGGGTTTCTCTGGATCGACGTCGGCGAACATGATCGGCACGGGATCATCGGCGACGACCTCGGCGATGGCGCTGACCGGCTCGCGGAGTTACGAGATGAACCTCCAGTTCGTGGACGCCGATCCGACGCGCTGGGCACGCGTGATGACGTTTGACACTATCACCGGCGGCAACCCGACCGTGGACTTCGGCGGCACGGTGAGTTTCTGGATGATGGGAGAGGTGGTGCCGGCGCCGGGGGCGGTCTCGATACTGGCGCTGGCGTGCGCGGCGGGGCTTCGGAGGCGCCGGCGGTGAGTCCGTGGCCTGCCCTGATGTCATAGGCCAAGCATCACCAGGCACAGGGATTGGGCGTGCTCCGCTGTTCCCGCGTGGCGACGGGGTATGGAGCGTCTGTATGTGCCTGCTGTGCAGCAGCGACAACCTCGCGGATCGGCGTGCATGTTTGGCGCGGATTGTTTGGGCTAGCGGTCGCTCCGGCTCGAACTGATTTCAACCGCTGCTTCGCGAGTTGATCAGCGTCTGCGTAGTGGACCCGACGGGGCATCGACTCGTCCTCATGCCGCTGGGGGTGAGCGTTTGCTCAAAGCGGCGATCGCTCCATCCGGGGTCGTTCTCCGGGCTGGGCGGGTCCTTGCATCGCGGGGGGGCGTGTGCATGATCGTGTGCACGCCCGTGCTTCCCGATGAAAAAAGGGACTTGCGGTTGAACGCAAGTCCCCATCAGAGTGGCAATAGCGGGGGCTGGATTTGAACCAACGACCTCCGGGTTATGAGCCCGACGAGCTACCAGACTGCTCTACCCCGCAATCAGTGGAGAGGATGATTGGCGCGGACATGGGTCGAGTCAAGAGCGCGATCGTAGTTTGTCAGGATCCGGCTCGGAACGGGTGCTCGCTGAAACCGAGCGGGTCGGAATCCATAGAATCGGTACGCGGCGGCGATGGCGCCGTCGCTGAGTTTCTATACACGCACAAACGGATACCACACATATGACGCAACGACACGCCGCTGTATTCGCGACGTCGATTCTGGGCGCGATCGGTTCGGTCGCGATGGCGCAGGACGATCCGCATCCGGGGATGTTCCGGTTCCCCGACGTCTCGAAGGACTCGATCGTCTTCGTGTACGCGAACGACCTCTGGATCGTGGACAAGAAGGGCGGGACGGCGCGCCCGCTCGCGAGCCCTCCGGGGCAGGAGACGTTCCCCAAGTTCAACGAGGACGGGTCGTCGGTCGCGTTCATCGGGAACTACGAGGGGGACCGCGATCTCTACACGGTCTCGGTCAGCGGCGGGGTGCCCTACCGCGTGACGCACCACCCCGGGAACGAGCGGCTCAACGACTGGACGAGCGAGGGGCTCCTGTTCTCGTTCAACGCGCTCGCGGGGAACCCGGCGCAGCAGCAGCTCTTCACGGTGTCTCCCGACGGGGGGATGCCCGAGGAGCTCCCGGTGCCCTACGGCGCGGTCGGTTCGATCAGCGAGGACGGGGCGTGGCTCGCGTACACGCCCAACTCGCGCGACTTCCGGACGTGGAAGCGTTACCGGGGCGGTCTCGCGGACGACATCTGGCTCTACAACCTGAGCACCAACGAGGCCGAGCAGATCACCGACTGGGAGGGGACGGACACGGCCCCGATGATCTGGGACGGGTCGGTGTACTACCTGTCCGACGACGGGGGTCAGAACCGGCTCAACATCTGGCGCTACGACATCGACAGCGGGAAGCGCGAGCAGATCACGGAGTACACGGACAACGACGTGAAGTTCCCCTCGATCGGGCCGGGCTCGTCGGGGAAGGGCGAGATCGTGTTCCAGCTCGGGTCGCGGATCCACCTGCTCGACCTGCGGAACAAGAAGTCGAAAGCGGTCGAGATCCAGATCCCGGGGGCGCGTGAGTCGCTTCGCCCGAAGCGGATCAACGCGATGGAGTTCATGGGCTCGGGGTCGATCTCGTCGACGGGCAAGCGGGCCGTCGTCGAGGCGCGGGGTGACATCTACACGGTCCCGTCGGAGAACGGCCCGGTGCGCCACCTGACGGACACGTCGGGCGCCGCGGAGCGGACCCCCGCGTGGAGCCCGGACGGGAAGTGGATCGCGTACGTCTCGGACGAGGACGGGGAGTACGAGCTGTACATCACCCAGTCCGACGGGAAGGGCGAGACGCGCCGGCTCACGGACGGGAACAAGACGTACTGGATGAACATCGTGTGGTCCCCGGACTCGGAGACGATCCTGCTCGTTGACAAGGCGACGAACATGTACCTCGTCGATGTCGAGAGCGGCGACAAGACCAGCATCGGTCAGGACCCTTGGGCGAACCAGCAGGGCGTGTCGTGGTCGCATGACTCGCGCTGGCTCGCGTACACCAAGACGGGCAAGGACTCGATGACGACCTCGATCTGGGTGTACGACACGGAGAACGGCTCGCACCACCGGCTCACGAGCGGGTACTTCAACGACGGGAACCCGGCGTTCTCGATGAAGGGCGATTACCTGTACTACACCTCGAACCGGAACTTCACGTCCCCGACGTACGAGGACGTGGGTTCGACGTTCGTGTACAACGAGACGGGCCGGATCATCGCGGTGCCGCTCAATGATGAGGTGGAGAACAAGCAGCTCCTCGAGTCCGACGACGAGACGTGGGAGGACGAGGAGGAGGAGACCGACGAGGAGTCCGCGGAGGACGCCGAGGAATCCGAGGACGAGGCGGCGGAGGGTGACGCTGAAGCGGGCGACGACGCCGAGGCCGAGGACGTCCCCGAGTATCTCGAGGGGTACGACACGGACCACCCGCTCTGGGGCAAGTGGAGCGGGACGGCGGGCGGTTTCGCGGCGCTCGGGATGCCCAGCGACGAGGTCAGCTTCTCGATGATCATCCTCGTGGACGACGAGGGGAACATCATGGGTCAGTCCGAGACGATGGGCGAGACCGACGACCTGGGTGATCTTGTCACCTGGGACGAGGCGACGAGCACGTTCACGATGGAGTCCACGGAGATGGGCATGACCATCGTGCAGACGTGCACGGTCACCGACGGGAAGATGGACGGGACCTGGGAGATCAAG
The DNA here is from genome assembly GCA_965652365.1 of uncultured Phycisphaerales bacterium. Lineage (GTDB taxonomy): Bacteria > Planctomycetota > Phycisphaerae > Phycisphaerales > UBA1924 > UBA1924. The sequence goes on along the minus strand of CBFGUD010000004.1, from coordinate 62,767 downwards.
GGGCTCGGGATCAGCGGGACGTGGACCGCCGAGCGGACGGGCACGGAGATCTCCGAGGACGAGGTCAAGGAGATCGCGGAAGCGGACGAGGACGCGGCGGAGACGGTCGAGATCGATCTCGACGGGTTCGAGGCGCGCGGGTTCGAGCTCGAGATCGCGCCCGGGAACTTCGGTTCGCTGTCGAGCAACGACAAGGGTCAGCTGCTGTATCTCCGCACGTCGGGCGGCGCGCCGTCGCTCAAGCTCTACGACGTGAACGACGACGAGCCGAGCGAGAAGACGGTGCTCGGGCTGTGCTTCGGGTACGAGGTCAGCGCGGACGGGAAGAAGATCATCGCGGGGACCCCGCAGGGCTTCGGGTTCGCGAGCGCGTCCCCGGGCCAGAGCATCAAGCCCATGAACCCGACGCTGATGAAGACGATCGAGCTCCGCGACGAGTGGAAGCAGATCGTGACCGATGCGTGGCGTCGTCAGCGTGACTTCTTCTATGTCGAGAACATGCACGGGGTGGACTGGGACGGCGTCCTGGACCACTACCTCCCCATGGTCGACGACGCGGTGTCGCGCGAGGACGTCTCGTACATCATCGGCGAGATGATCGGCGAGCTCAACGTCGGGCACGCGTACTACTGGGGCGGCGACGTCGAGGACGAGCCCTCGCTCAACATCGGTCTGCTCGGGGTCGACTTCTCGATCGCGAGCGAGGAGATCGACGGCGCGACATACGAGGGGTTCAGGATCGACACGATCTACGAGGGCGCGCCGTGGGACACGGACGCGCGCAACCCGCTCCGCGCCCACGGGCTCGACGTGAAGGAAGGCGAGATCATCACCCACATCAACGGGTCTCCCGTGGACACGGACCGCGATCCGTGGGCGTCGTTCATCGGGCTCGCGGGTCAGGAGACGAGTCTCACGCTCGTGGATCCGGGCTTCGATCCCGACGCGGAGGAGAACGCGGACGACGAGGAGGCGAGCCCCGAGCGGACGATCGTGATCAAGCCCATCGGTTCGGAGACGAACCTGCGCTACCGCGCGTGGGTGGAGCACAACCGCAAGTACGTCGAGGAGAAGTCCGACGGGAAGATCGGGTACATCTACGTCCCGAACACGGGCGTGCAGGGCCAGAACGAGCTCTTCCGCGGGTTCTACGGGCAAATCGGGAAGGAAGCGCTCATCATCGACGAGCGTTGGAACGGCGGGGGTCAGATCCCGACGCGCTTCATCGAGCTGCTCAACCGTCCGCGGACGAACTACTTCTTCCGTCGTGACGGGAAGGACTGGCCCTGGCCCTACGACTCGCACCAGGGTCCCAAGGCGATGCTGATCAACGGCAACGCGGGCTCGGGCGGCGACATGTTCCCGTGGCTCTTCAAGCACAACGGGCTCGGGAAGCTCATCGGGACCCGCACCTGGGGCGGTCTCGTCGGGATCTCGACCGTTCCGAACCTGATCGACGGCGGGTACACGGCCGTCCCGAACTTCGGGTTCTACGAGACCGACGGGACGTGGGGCATCGAGGGCCACGGTGTCGATCCGGACATCGAGGTCGTCGCGGATCCGTCCAAGATGCTCGACGGCAACGACCCGCAGCTCAACGTCGCGATCGAGCACCTGCTCGAGGAGATCAAGACCAGCGGGTACCAGCCCCCGACACCCCCCGAGCCCCCGGTCCGCACGGGGATCGGGATCGCGGAAGAGGACAAGTAAGGCCTCGCCGCGACACGGCATGACATGAGACGGGCCCGGCGCTGACGCGCCGGGCCCTTTCTTTGGTCCGAGCTTCTGTCACCGATGACGGGACGATCGGTTACTTGATCGTCCTGAGCAGGTCCTTGACGGCGGCTTCGAGCTGCGGGTCTCGTCCCTCGGCTTCGTCCTCGGGGGTCTGCTCGACCTCGACGTCCGGTTTGGCGCCGTTGTTCTCCATGTCGGTGCCGTCGGGGAGGTACCAGCCTCGGAAGGGCTCGCGGACGGTGGTGCCGTCGATGAGGGAGAAGGAGCCCGTGGAGATGACGCCGCCGAAGGTCTGTTTGCCGACGAGTCGCCCGCGCTCGGCGGTGCGGATGGAGTGGGCGAAGATCTCGGCGTTGGAGAAGGAGTTCTCGTTGATGAGAACGACGATGGGGCGCGAGTACCCGTAGATCAATCGTCGGTCGCGCGGGTAGGAGTCGGGGCGGACGTCGTCGGGGTTCGCGCCGCGCGGGATGGTGTACGCGTGGTTGGGCGCGGTGAGCGACGCGAGGAGGATGTCGGTGGTCCATCCGCCGCCGTTGTCGCGGACGTCGATGACGAGCCCCTCCTTGCCCTGGGCGGCCGCGAAGAGGTCACGCTCGAAGTCGCGGACGGAGGCGGCGCCCATCGAGCGGATGTGGAGGTACCCCAGTCGTCCGCCGGAGAGGTCTTCGACCTTCTCGCGCCGGTCGAGGACCTCCTGATTGTAGCGGATGATGGAGTACGCGCCGTAGCTGATCGGATTGAGCAGCGCGAAGCGGGAGCCGTCGATGACGGGCTGGTCCTCGGATCCGTCGTCGGCCTGGATCGCGGCGTCGCTGGCGCGGGTGTACTCGACGAGGACTTCGGAGCCGCTCGTGTTGGCGAGGGCGGTGTAGAAATCGACGAGGGTGCCGTCGTCGCGGACCAGGCGGGTGTCTCCGACGGCGACGATGGTGTCCCCGAGCTCGATGCCGTCCTTCATCCGGTCGACGGGGCCTCCGGTGTAGATCCGTGTGACCTCGTACCCGCCCGCGCCGGGCGCGACGTCGATGCCGAGGTAGCCGGTGCGGGGCGCGTCGGCGCTGAATCCGTCGCCGCCCCAGATCCCGGTGTGTGAGCCGTCGACTTCGCCGAACATGAGGTTCATGACGCGTTGGAAGGCCTCGTTGGTGCGGGTCTGGAGGGCGAGCTCGCGGTAGCGCGCCGTGATCTTGTCCCAGTCGAGCCCCTTGAGGGTCGGGTGGTAGAAGTTGAGCCCGAATCGGTCCGCGGCTTCATCGAACTTCTGGGCGAGCTCATCGGCGCGGTCGATCTCGATCCGGGCATCGATCGCGTGGGTCTCGGTCTTGCCGCCGGAGATGGGGGCGCTGTGGGCTTGTCCCCCAGAGACGAAGGAGACGGATGTGCCGTCGAGGGAGACGCGGGGGTCGGAGACGCTCGACCCGTTGATGGTCTTTTCTTCCTTGCCCCACGGGTCGACGGAGACGAACTTCCCGTCCTGGGTGAACGCGATGCGCTCTCCCCCGGGGCTCATGGCGAGGTTGCCCTCCGAGCCCGGGGTGCTGGTCAGGCGGTTGATGCGGAGGTACGCGTCGTCGGTGTCGAACTCGAAGGGCTCGATCTCGGGCGGGTCCTTGGGGTCGAGGACCTCGCGCTTCTTGGCGCTGCCCGCGGCGTCCTTGTAGTACTGCTCGAGCTCGTACTTGGGGAGCCCCTCCAGGGCGCGGTCGAGCGCGACGGTGTAGACGTCCCAGGACCAGTTGTCCGAATCGCGGTCCGAGAGGAAGGCGAGGGTCTTCCCGTCGGCGGAGAGGCGCGGGGAGTGGTCCACGTCGGGGTGGCGCGTGATGTTGACGGGCTCGTGCGCGGAGCCGTCCTCATTGAGGCGCGTGTCGAGGATGAAGATGTCCGCGTTGAAGTCGAGGTCCGTGTTCGCGTAGATGATGTGCGCCGAATCCGCGGCCCAGAGGACCTCGGGGTCCGACCACGCTTCGACGAGGACGCGCTCGTCCCCGGTTTCGAGGTGGCGGAGGACGATGTCGCCTCGGGTGCGCTTGTAGAGGAGCTTGGTGCCGTCGGGCGAGGGGCTCGGCGCGTAGCAGTTGTCCGCGTTGACCACGACGGGTTCGATCGCGAACCGGAGCGCCCCGGCCCATCGGGCGCCGTGGTCGATCTTGTCTTCCTCGGGTTCCTCGTCCCCGGCTTCGTCCTTGTCGTCCTCGGTGTCGTCTTCGGGTTCGGTGGATTCGTCGGTCGCGTCCTCGGCTTCGGTCGCTTCCGCGCCGTCGTCCATGGGTTCGTCCGTTTCTTTCTTCTCGTCCTCGTCCTTGTCCTTGTCTTCCTCGGGCTCCTTTGGCTTGATGTCCTCGGTGCTCAGGGTGACCCGGGCGGCGTAGATGGAGCCGAGCGAGTCCGCGTCGTCGGCGGTGAAGTAGAGCACGGATCCGTCCGGGGACCACGCGATGTCGCGCTCGCGCGTGGGGGTGCTGGTGATGCGCCGGGTGGGGTGCCCTTCCTTGGTGGAGCGGATGAAGAGCTCGTTGCGGGACTGGACGACGATCGCGTCGCCGCTGGGGTGGACGGCCGCTTCGTTGACGCGGCGCGAGAGGTCCATCATGACCGTGCGGTCCCGATCGAGGTCCGCGTTGAGGGTCAGGTCGATCTCGACGGGCGACGCGTTCCTCTGGGTGAGATCGAGCGCGTAGAGCGTGTTCCAGCAGACGAAGTAGGCGGTCGATCCGTCCGGGCTGACGCGGAGGTCGCGGACGCCGTGCGCGAGGGTGGTGTCGTCGGCGGGGTCGAAGTCCGTGAGCTGGTCCCCGGAGCGCCCCTTTCGGTCGGTCTTGTTCGGGTCGAGTCGGTAGACGTTGTAGGTCCCGTCGCGCGAGGAGAGGTAGAGGAGGGATCCGTCGGGGAGGGGCGCGGGGTCGAGGTCGTTGCCGTCGAAGCTGGTGACCTGCTTGAAGTCGCCTGAGTCGCGGTCGAAGGACCAGATGTCGATGTTCCCGGGACCGCGGTAGACGGATCGGTGCGGGTAGTAGTACCCGCGGACGAAGTAGATGAGGTCGTTGTGCCCGAGGGTCGGGGCGCGTCCGTACGCGTCGGTGAAGCGCTCGACGGGACCGCCGTCGAGGGGGACGCGGTACATCTCGGGCTGGCGGTAGATATCCGGGTTCATGTACGCGGAGAAGAGGAGGGCGTCGCCCGATCCGTCGAAGGAGCCGAGCCAGTGCGAGCGGTCGGACACGGTGACGCGCCGGATGTTGGTGATGGTCATGCTCGACCCGGAGCCCGTGACGTCCGCGACGTAGAGGTTGTCGGTGCCGTCGCGGTTGGATTCGAACGCGAGGCGCGTGCCGTCGGGGCTGAAGCAGGATCGGGACTCGATCGCGGCGTGGGTGGTCAGGCGCGTCGCGATCCCCCCGCTCGGGTCCGATGCCCAGAGGTCGCCCTGGGCGCTGAAGACGATGGTCCGGTTGTCGGGCGCGGCGCTGGGGTACTGGATGAGCCCGTCCGTGTCCGCGCGGGCGGCGCCGGCGAGGGTCAGGAGAAGGATGGAACACACTCGGGACGCGCTTCGGGTCATGGGGAGAATCCTCTGATGTCGTGGAACTGGTGCGAGGGCCTGCGTTCACGAATATAGCGGATCGTGAACGGATCCGGGTATCCCGATCGGTCAATCGGGGGCGGAATCCGACCCGAGCTCGGCGATCATGCAGCGGACGGAGCCGCCGCCGATACGCTCGATGGTGGGGATGGGCGCGTGGACGATCCGGGCGTGCGTCTCGATCGTGTCGCGCTGGTCGGGTTCGAGGATGGAGTAGGCGGCGGAGGACATCGCGTAGACGTGCTCGTTGGCTTTGGTGCGGAGTTCGAGGGCGTTGCCCGCCATCTGGGTGACCTGGACCTCGGAGATCTCGACGATGTCGCGCCCCGCGTCGCGGAGCGAGCCCAGGACACGGTCCCGCTCGGTGTCGTCGCGGATCATCTCCGACGCGACGATCGCGACGCGCTGCCCGATCGAGAGGATGACGTTGGTGTGGTAGACGGGGTTGCCTTCCCAGTCCGTCGCGTTGAACGCAAGGACGTCGTATCCGGTCCGGTCCTTCCAGGTGTCGATCGCTTTGGGTGTCGTGCGGTCCGCGAGGCATGCGTAGGCGATCCCGTGGTCCCGGTCGAGGACGAGCGATCCCGTGCCTTCGAGCGCCTCGCCTTCGGCTTCGAGCGATTCGAGGGTGATCCGGGTGGGGGTGACGCCGGTGAACTCCTCGATGGCGTTGAGGACGCTTTCGCGCCGTTCGGCGCGTCGGAGTTCGTTGCGCATGGGGTAGGTGATGAGGGTCGGGTTGAGCCCCTTGGGCTGGTGCCAGGTGAACCAGTTGTTGGGGAAGACGCAGTCGGGGAGGTTGTCCGTGTCCTGGTGGACGAGGACCCGGACCCCCGCGTCCACAAGCACGTGGTGGAGGACGTCGAACTCCTCGACACCGCGGAGCGCGATGGGGGCTTCGTCCATCACGGGTTCGCGCATGAACGCGTTGGAACGGGCGGCTTCTTCGTGGTAACCGAACCGGCTCGGGCGGACCATGAGCACGCGATCCGAGCAGTGCGACACATCGGGGAACAGTTTCGTCATCACGCGCATGGTACACACGGGATCCTGCGCGTCGAGGGTGGATTCCGGGCGGTCCGTGGTCCAGAATCGGGCATGCACGAGCTCATCCTGACGACCGACCTGGAACTCTCGCCGCGCCTCGTGGAGGACGTCGCCCGGCGCGGGGCGCGGGTGTCGCTCGACGCACAATCCGCGGCCCGGGTGGACGGGTGCCGGGGGCTGCTCGAGCGTGTGCTCGACTCGGGGGACCCCCACTACGGGATCAACACGGGGTTCGGTTCGCTCGCGCGGGAACGGATCGCGCCCGAGGACCTCCAGACGCTCCAGCGGAACCTGATCCGCTCGCACGCCGCCGGGGTCGGTGCGGCGCTCGAGGCGGATGTGGTCCGCGCGATGATGCTGGTGCTCGCGACCTCGCTCACCCGCGCCCGTTCCGGGGTGCGGCCCCTGGTGATCGAGCAGATCCTGGCGCTGCTGAACCACGGGATCACGCCCGTGGTCCCCGAGTCGGGGTCCGTGGGCGCGTCGGGGGACCTGGCGCCGCTTGCGCACGTGACGCTGGTGCTGATGGGGGAGGGGGAGGCGTTCGTCGACGGGGCGCGGATCCCCGGGGGGGACGCGCTGCGGATGGCGGGGCTCGAACCGATCGAGCTCGAGGCCAAGGAGGGGCTCGCGCTCATCAACGGGACGCACCTGATGTGCGGGCGCTTCGCGCTCATCGAGCGGGACCTGTCTCGCGTGATCGACGCGGCGATGATCGCCAACGCGATGTCGATGGACGCGGCGCGGACCTCGCACGGGTTCCTCGACCCGCGCGTCTACGAGGCGCGCAACCAGCCCGGCGCGTCGCGCGTCGCGGCGGCGCTGCGGACCCTCCTGGAGGGCTCGACGATCGTGGACTCGCACGCGCTCAACGATCCGCGCGTGCAGGACCCCTACTCCTTCCGCGCCGCGCCGCTCGTGTTCGGGTCGGCGCTGGACATGATCGAATCGTGCTTCGCGCGCTTGCATGACGAGCTGGGCGCCGTCACGGACAACCCGCTGATCTTCGAACAGGGCTCGGACATCCCCGACATCGTGAGCGCGGGGTGCTTCCACGGGATGCCCGTGGCGCTCCCCATGGACGCGTGCGCGATCGCGGCGACCCACATCGCGGGGATCTCGGAGCGCCGGATGTACCACATCCTCTCCGCGTTCGATCCCGAGTCCCAGCTCCGCGCGTTCATGAGCCCCAAACCGGGCGTGATGTCCGGGTTCATGATCGTGCAGTACGCGGCGGCCGCGATGTGCAACGAGCTCATCGGGCTGTGCACCCCCGCGAGCGTGTCGAACCTGTCGACGTGCGCGGGGATGGAGGATTACAACTCGTTCGGCCCACGATCCGCGGCGAAGCTCGCGCGGGTGGTCGAGCTGACACGCTCGGTCGTCGCGTGCGAGCTGCTCACGAGCGCCGAGGGGGTCGAGGCGCACCGTCCCCATGTGTCGGGAGACCGCGTGGAGCACGCGGTCCGGGTGATCCGCGGGGCGGTCCCGGCGCTGTCCGCGGACCGATCGCCGTCCCCGGACATCGCGGCGATCGAGCGGCTGATCGATTCGGGCGCGTTCGGGGAGGCCGTAGAATGATCCGAAGGAGAAGCGCATGACGACCGCGAGCACCCCGAGGTACATCCCCGAGCCCCAGGACCGGGTGATCCGCGCCCCGCGCGGGACGACGCTGAGCTGCAAGACGTGGCAAGCGGAAGCGGCGATGCGCATGCTCATGAACAACCTCGACCCGGAGGTCGCGGAGCACCCCGAATCGCTGATCGTCTACGGCGGACGCGGGCAGGCGGCGCGGTCGTGGGCGGCGTACGACGCGATCGTGGACACGCTCAAGCGGCTCAGCCCGACCGAGACGCTGCTCGTGCAGTCCGGCAAGCCCGTGGGGGTCATCGAGACCCACGAGGACGCGCCTCGGGTGATGATCGCGAACTCGAACCTGGTTCCCCACTGGGCGACGCAGGCGCACTTCGATGAGCTGGCCGCCAAGGGGTTGATGATGTACGGTCAGATGACGGCCGGTTCGTGGATCTACATCGGGACGCAGGGGATTCTGCAGGGGACGTACGAGACGTTCGCGGAGTGCGGGGCGATGCACTTCGGGGGCTCGCTCGCGGGGACGCTGAGCGTGACGGGCGGGTGCGGCGGGATGGGCGGCGCGCAGCCGCTGGCGGTGACGCTGTGCGGGGGGACGTGCCTGATCGCGGATGTGGACCGCTCGCGGCTGGAGCGGCGTCTGAGCGACCACTACCTCGACGAGCTCGTCGATGATCTTGATGGGGCGATCGATCGGGCGCTGGAACTCAAGTCGCGGAAGTCCGCGACGAGCGTGGGGTGGGAGGGGAACGCGATCACGCTGCTCGAGCGGATGATCGAGCGGGGGGTGACGCCGGACGTGCTCACGGACCAGACGAGCGCGCACGACCCGCTGCAGGGGTACACCCCGATCGAGTACAGCTATGCCCGGGCGTGCGAGGCGCGGGACGAGGATCCGGTTGGGTACCAGAAGCTCGCGCTCCGGTCCATGCGCCGACATGTCGAGGCGATGGTCGAGCTCCAGAAGCGGGGCGCGAAGACGTTCGACTACGGGAACAACATCCGTCAGCGGGCGCTCGACGAGGGGTTCAGCGACGCGTTCGCGTTCCCGGGGTTCGTGCCGGCGTATATCCGCCCGCAGTTCTGCCTGGGGCGCGGGCCGTTCCGTTGGGTGGCGTTGTCGGGGGATCCGATCGACATCTACAAGACGGACCACGCGCTGCTCAAGGCGTTCCCGAGAGATGGGGGCGGGGAGGGGGGGTACAACGAGCGGCTGCACAAGTGGCTGCTCGGGTGCCACACCAACCCGGAGGCGCTGCTGGCGGGTGATTATGCGAAGTGCGAGCCCCGGTTCGCGTTCCAGGGGCTCCCCGCGCGGATCTGCTGGTTCGGGCTCGGGGAGCGGGACAGGGCCGGGCTGCTGTTCAACGCGATGGTCAAATCGGGCGAGGTCTCCGCGCCGATCGTCATCGGGCGCGATCACCTTGATTGCGGGTCGGTCGCGTCCCCGAACCGCGAGACGGAGTCCATGAAAGACGGCACCGACGCGGTCTCGGACTGGGCGATCCTCAACTTCGGGGTCAACATCGCGTCGGGGGCGAGCTGGACGAGCTTCCACCACGGCGGCGGGGTCGGGATCGGGTTCTCCCAGCACGCCGGGCAGGTCATCGTCGCCGACGGGACGGACGCGGCCCATGAACGGCTCGCGCGGGTGCTCCGCAACGACCCGATGATGGGGATCTTCCGCCACGCGGACGCGGGGTACGACGACGCGATCGCGTGCGGGCGCGACCAAGGCGTCGATATCCCGATGGGCTCCTGACCGATCACGGAGAACGAACATGCTTCATGTCGCGGCGATCCTCTGCTCCCTGATCGGGCTCGTGCTCACCGAGGCGCGAGAGCCCGAACCCGCGTGGACGGTGATGACGTTCAATATCCGCTACGGCACGGCGGACGACGGGGACGACCGCTGGGCGAACCGCGAGGAGTTGGTCTACGGCGTCATCCGCGATCGGGACGCGGACATCGTGGGTCTCCAGGAGGCGCTCGATTTCCAGATCGACGCGATCACGGACAAGGTCCCGGGGTACGGGGTCATCGGGGTCGGGCGCGACGACGGCGCGACCCGGGGCGAGTTCGCCGCGATCCTGTTCAAACTCGATCGGTTCTTCGTGGATCGTTCGGGGACGTTCTGGCTCTCGGACACCCCCGACGTCGTCGGCTCGACAAGCTGGGGGAACGAGATCACGCGCATCTGCACGTGGGCGCGCCTCATCGACCGCGCGAGCGGCGAAGCGATCATGGTGTACAACACGCACTTCGACCACCGATCACAGCAATCCCGGCTCGCGAGCGCCACGCTCATCGGACAGCGGATCAAGACGGAACGCGACGAGCGAGTCGTGCTCATGGGAGATTTCAACGCGGGGGAGAACAATCAGGCGATGCTGTACCTGACCGCGCACCGAGGCGGACCCCGGCTCGTCGATACCTTCCGTGCGGCTCACCCCGACGCGACGGGTGTCGGGACGTTCAACGGGTTCAGGGGCGATTCCGACGGCGACAAGATCGACCACGTCTTCGTCAACGATGGTTTCAGAACGCTCGATGCGGGGATCGATCGGACCAGCGAGGACGGGCGGTTCCCCTCGGACCACTTCCCCGTGTGGGCGCGGATCACGACCAACGGATCATGACGACGAGCGAGCAGGCCATCCGGGAGATCGCGGCGTGGATCCGGGACGCGCGGTCGATCGTCGTGCTCACGGGCGCGGGGGTGAGCGCCGAGAGCGGGCTGTCGACGTTCCGGGACCCCGAGGAGGGGCTGTGGTCGAAGCACGACCCGATGGAGCTCGCGACGATCGACGCGTTCAACCGGAACCCGGAGCTCGTCACCCGCTGGTACCACTGGCGCTTCACCCGCGCGATCGATGTCGAGCCCAACCCGGGGCACCATGCGCTGGCGCGGATCGAGCGGCTCAAGGCCGAGCAAGGATCGGGCTTCACGCTCATCACCCAGAACATCGACGGGCTCCATCAACGCGGGGGGTCGTCGAACGTCGTCGAGATCCACGGGACCATCCTGACCTGGCGCTGCACGATCACCGGCGCGGAGCGCCCGCTCTCGGAGATCGAGTTCGACGCGTTCCCGATCCCATCGGACGCGGGCGGATTGATGCGCCCGTGCGTGGTGTGGTTCGGTGAGCAGCTCCCGGAACCCGCGATCCGCGCGAGCTTCGAGGCGCTCTCGGAGTGCGATCTGTTCATGTCCATCGGGACGAGCGCGACGGTCCAGCCCGCGGCGAGTTTCATCGAGGTCGCGCGGGAGAACGGCGCCAAGACCGTGGAGATCAACCGGGACCCCACCCCGATCACCGACGAGGTGGACCTGACGGTCCTCGGGCCTTCGGGGCTTGTGCTCCCGGAGATCGTGGACGCGCTGCGCGATCTCGACGGATCGGGGCAATGATCGGGTATGCCCAGGATCCCGCACACGACGCCGCCCGTCTACCCCGACCCGATCGCGGGCTCCCGGTTCGCGTCGGGGATCTCGCGCGATGACCCGAGCGGGTGCGCGGTCGCGCTCATCGGGATCCCCGACGACACCGGGGTGAAGCTCAACAACGGGAGGCCCGGCGCGGGCGAGGGGCCCGGCGCGATCCGCGCGGCGCTCGCGACAATGGGGGTGGTGGATCCCGAGGGGTGGGAATGGCCCGGGGTGTTCGATGCGGGGGATGTCGAGGTCGTGCCGGGGGATCTTCACGCGACGCACGAACGCGTGACGGCGGTGACGGACGCGGTCATCGATCTCGGGCTCTTTCCGATCGCGCTCGGGGGCGGGCACGACCTGACCTTCCCCTTCGTCCGGGCGGTCGCGCAGAAGCACGGCCCGATGGACGGGGTCTACTTCGACCCGCACCTCGACGTGCGCGAGCACGACGGGTCCGGGATGCCCTTCCGCAAGCTCATCGAAACCCGAGCCGCCCGCTCGCTGCGGATCCACGGGTTCGACCCCATGTCCAACTCGCGCGAGCACGTGCGGTGGTTCCAGTCGAACGGGGGACGGATCGACGATCTCTCGAGCCCGAAGGACCCGTTCCCCGACGGCGAGGTGTTCGTGTCGCTCGACATGGACGTGCTGGACAGCGCGTACGCGCCCGGGGTGAGCGCCCTCAACGCGCAGGGGTGGACCCCGGAGCTCGCGGCCCGGTGGGTGGCGGCCGCGGGTGCGAATCCTCGGGTGCGGTGCTTCGACATCATGGAATGCTCACCCCCCCACGATGCCCAGGGGCGCACAGCGCGTCTCGCGGCGCGGATGCTGCTCACGTTCCTCAGGGCCTACAGCGAGCGTCCCTCATGAGCGGATCGGTCGTCATCACGAACGCGCGGATCCTGACGCTCGCGGGGGATCGCCCGAAACGCGGCCCGACGAGCGCGGATGTCGGCGTGATCGAGCACGGATCGGTGCACGTCGAGGATGGGCGGATCGTCACGGTCGAGCACGGGACGCTCGATGTCCCGGGCGCACGGGTGATCGACGCGCGGGGGCGTGTGGTGATGCCGGGCTTCGTCGACGCGCACACCCACGCGTGCTGGGCCGGCGATCGGCTTGATGAGTGGGAACGCAAGCAGCGCGGCGCGACGTACCTGGAGATCCTCGAATCGGGGGGCGGGATCATGTCCACGGTCCGGAGCGTGCGCGCCGCGAGCGAGGACGAGCTCGCGGATTCGCTGCTCGATCGGCTCAACGCGATGCTCCGCGAGGGGACAACCTGCGTCGAGGTCAAGTCCGGGTACGGGCTCTCGACGGAGGACGAACTGAAGATGCTCGGCGCGATCAAGCGAGCGGCCAAGCGTTGGAAGGGGCGTGTCTCCCCCACCGCGTGCATCGGGCACGCCAAGGACCCGGGCCGCGCCGATTTCGTCGCGTCCACGATCAACGAGACCCTCCCCGCGGTCCACGAGCGGTTCCCCGGGATCACTATTGATGGGTACTGCGAGCGGGGCGCGTGGTCGGTCGATGAGACCGTGAAACTGTTCGAGGCCGCCAAGGCCCTCGGGCACCCGCTGCGGATCCACGCGGACCAGTTCAACGCGCTGGGGATAATCGAGCGCGCGATCGAGCTCGGGGCGTTGTCCGTCGACCACCTCGAAGCGACCCCCCCCGCATCCCTCGAGCGCCTCGCGCTGTCGGACACGATCGGGGTCATGCTGCCGTGCTCGGGGTTCCATGTCGACGGGCGCTACGGGGACGGGCGATCCTTCATCGACCACGGCGGCGCGCTCGTCATCGCAACGAACGCGAACCCCGGGTCCGCGCCGTGCCTGAGCGTCCCGATGAGCATCGCGCTGGCGACGCGTCACCTCGGGATCACCGCGCACGAAGCGATCGTCGCGTGCACCGCCAACGGCGCGGCGCTCCTCGGGTTCGACGATGCGGGGTCGCTCCAGCCCGGGAAGCGTGCGGACCTGGTCATGCTCCGCCACACCGACGAGCGTCAGCTCGGGTACGAGTTCGGGGGATCGCACTGCGACCTGGTCATGGTCGGCGGCGAGGTGGTCGTCGATTTCGCCTGATCGTTAGGACTTCACACCGAGCCGAGCCGCGATGGACTCGACCATCGCGGACACCCCCTCGAAGACCTGCGCGGGGGACGCGTCGCCGTACATGTATGCGGGGGTCGAGACGATGTTGTTGGCGTCGTCCTCGACGATCGAGGTCACGGCGCAGTCCGCGTGGGTCGCGCCGGTCTTGCGGATCGCGTCCGCGGTGCCCTTGTCGTTGCCGATCGTGACGGTGATGCCCTTGCTCCCGAGGACCTTCGCGCCCAGGGCGGGCGCGATGCACGCGAGCCCGATCGGTTTCCCGGCGGCGTGGAAACCCTCGAGCACGCGCTGGGCTTCCTTGTGGACCTCGCAGTCCGGGCCCTCGCTCGCGAAGGTGCACAGGTGCTTGGCGGCCCCGAACCCGCCCGGGAAGATCACGGCGTCGAAGTCCTCGACCTTCAGATGGCGCAGCGCGTCGATATCCCCCCGCGCGATCCGCGCCGTTTCGGTCAGGGCGTTGCGCTTCTCCCCGCTCGGTTCGCACTTGGTGTGGTCGACGACGTCGAAGGCCATGTCGGGCGCGAAGCATCGGTACTCGATTCCCCGCTGCGCCAGCGCGATGAGCACGGAGACCGCTTCGGTGATCTCCGCGCCGTCGAGGAATCCGCATCCGCTCAGGACGACCGCTGCCTTGGGCATCTCAACCTCCGTGTGCTTTCAGGGCGCGCGCGACGGTGATCGCCTGCTCGACGACGCCCCGCGCCATCGAGGCCGCCTTGTCGTCCTTCAGGTTCCCGTCGTCGTCGAACGCCTCGTGCGCCTTGCTCAGCGCGAACTCCTTGGGGACGACGTGCATCTGGATCTGCGAAAGCACCTGGCGCAGGTGACGCAGCCCGCGGATCCCCCCGAGCGCACCGGGGGACGCCGCGAGGAGCCCCGCGGACTTGCCCGCGAAGCACGCGAGCATCGCCTCGCCCTCGCGCGGGCGCGACGCCCAGTCGATCGCGTTCTTGAGCGCGCCGCTCATCGATCCGTTGTACTCGGGGGCCGCGAAGATGAGGACGTCGCACGCGATCATCCGCTTCTTGAGTTCGAGCACGTTGTCCGGGAACCCCTTGCTCTCGATGTCCTCGGAGTAGAGCGCCAGGTCGAGCTGCGCGAGGTCGATGTGGTCGACCTCGACCCCGTCGAGCCCCGACACCGCGAAGTGCGCGAGCTTCTTGTTCAGCGAGTCCTTGCGGAGCGAGCCCCAGATGACGCCCAGACGGATCGATTCGCTCATGGTGTCCCTTTCAACGCGGCCCTGCATGATCCGCGAACCGATCCTATGCAAACAGGGCCGACGTTCGCCGGCCCTGCTCGGGGTTCACATGATCCGCCGGATCTCAGTTGCAGCGGCGCTTCGAGGGGCGGTATTTCGGGCGGGGACGGTGCGGGGATTTGTGCCCGCGTCCGCGGTCGCGGTTCCAACCGCGATCGCGGTGCCGATCGTACCCGTGACCCCAACCGCGGTCGTTGCCGTGGGTGTCCCACGTGAACGACCACCCGTGGCTGCCCGATCCGACCCGGCACCACGACAGCTCGAGCCGCCCGTAGGACGCGTACTGCGACAGGGTGTACCCGTCGCGCGACCACGAGACCCGCGGCGGGCAGTGAGGATCGAAGCACACGACGACCTTGCCGTTGATGCACGACGCGTCGTACCCGCGCCGCTTGAAGGCGCGGACGAGCTGCGACCCGATGTCCGAGCTCGAGCGGATCGTGTAGCGGTACCCGTCGATGTACAGGACCCCGGCCTTGTACGACGAGTACGACACGCAGCTCGTGCCCGATCCGCCGACCGAGAAGTAGACGTCGCTCGCGCTCGCGTGGGACGCGGGTCCCATGAACAACGCCGCGGCGCCGATCGCGAGGAGCGAGCCAGATTTCGTGAATGCGTTCATGTCGTGCTCCTTTCTGCTTGTGACATGTCCATCCACGCGAGGACCGCCATCCGCGGTCCCGAGCCGACCAAGGAGGCGCGAAATCGTGCCCGGACCCGCATTTGCGTGCAATAAACGGCGATCGGAGCACATTTTGCGTGTGACCTGTCAGCCGCGGAGCCGGCCGCACGGTACAGGAGAGAGGGAACGCCCGCTCGCGGGAGATCCCCGGGAAGGAGCATCCGATGACGAGCGTGCAGACCACCGCCGCGACCACGATCGTGACGACCTCGGGCAAGGACAACCTGTCCCCGATCGAGCGGGCGATCATGGACGCGTGCAACGCGCTCCACGAGGCGCGGGACCGCAACGACACGGACTCGATCGGATCGCTCAAGGCCGCCCTCCACGGCCTGCTCGACCGCTACGACGCGACCGACGGCGACGACCACCCGAACCCCGCGTGGGCCCGCGCGACCCAGCGCGCCCTGGCGCTCTCCGCGATGGGCGAGCTCGACAAGGCGATCGCGCTGGAACTGACAGCGATCAAGTACGCAGACACCCCGCGTCGGCGCGAGATCTCCTCGGGCAACATCGCGGACCGCCTGATCCGCTCGGGCGACCCCCAGGGCGCGATCGGGTTCTTCCTCGACGCGTACGAGCAGTCCCCGGACTCGGTCCCGATCCTCCTCACGGGCGCGGTCGCGCTCCACGAAGCGGGGTACGACGACCAGGCCCAGACGATCTACGCGACCCTCGCGGACAACCCCGCGCTGCTCGCGGGCAGCTCCGAGCTCGGCGCGTACCTGACGTTCGATCGGCGTACCCGCGCCGCGGCCGGCGCGTGCCCCGCCGGGCGCGAGCTCCTCGCGACCTGGGACGCGATGGTCTCGGAAGGGGGCGCGTCATGAACCCCCGCGACCACGAACAGTTCTGGCGTCGCTACGACCGCGAGGTCCGACCGGTGCTCGAGCGCACATGCGCCGGCGCGTCGCGCTCGCTCACGGACTCGACGATGGACATCGACGACATGGTCGCGTGGATCGACACGAAGGTCTGGCGCATGCTCGAATCGGGCGCGTCCCCCACCTTCCACGACGACCCGAGCGTCGACGCCGCGATCGAGCGTCTGGCGACCCACGCGCAGACCCTGGCGCGCTGGGCGTACCTGGCGCTGTGCCGGAAGCACTTCAATCGGATCAACCGTCGCGACGAGTACATGCACACGATGTCCCGCGCCGAGCGTCTCTCGATGGTCTCGAGCGTGGACACCGAGATCGAGCACCGCGCGGAGATGGACGAGAAGCTCTCGAAGCTCAAGAGCGCCCTGAGCGCGAGCGACAAGCAGAAACTGGCCGCGTCGTACACGGACCCGAGCGAGCGCCGTCGGATCGCGCTCGTGCTGGGCGCGACGCGGCGCGAGGACGATTCGATGATCACCAAAGCCAACGGCGGCGCCATCAAGGACAACACCATCCAGCAGATGCGCTCCCGAGCCCGCAAGCGAGCCCAGGAGATCCTCCGCGACGCGTCGCGCCTCCCGATCGGGCTGATCGCGCTGCTGGTCATCGGATCGATCGCGTTCACCCCCGCCTCTGCGATCGCAGGCGAGCAGTCCGGCGGGCGCAAGGGCAACATGACCCCCACGAGCGCGTCCGCGAGCCCCGATCTGGGGCCGATCAGCGAGGGTGAGCAGTCGGGCGGGCGCAAGCCGGGCTGATGCCCCGATCTCAAGGATGAAGAAGACGAGATTCACGGAATACCCCGCGCCCCGGGCGGGGTTTGATCCGTCATGACCATCACCAGCGCACTCATCGCCAGCGTCCCGCTTCTCCTCGCGGGGTTCCACACCACGACCACCACTTCGGGCACGGCTTCGCTCGTCGGATCGATCGACGAGCCCGAGCGCCTCGAGGTCGAGGACACCTTCCCGGAGTTCACGATCGAGACCCCCTTCAACCCGAGCGGGGAGGAGAGCTTCGATCTCGAGAAATCCCTCGAAAGGGGCCCGGTCGTGGTCACGTTCTTCCGGGGGAGCTGGTGCCCGTACTGCCGGGACGAGCTGTCCGATTTCCAGGACCACATCGAGGAGTTCAACGGGCTCGGCGCGACCGTGATCGCGATCTCCCCCGAAGTCGACGAGAAGAGCGTCGAGCTCGCGGAGGAGCTCGGGACCGAGTTCATCATCGCCCGCGACGAAGACAACCGGCTCGCCGACCGGCTCGGGCTCATGTTCAAACTCGACGCCAAGACCATCAAGCGCTACCGCGAATACGGGATCCATGTCGGGGACGCCAACGGCACCGGGTCGTGGGAGCTCCCCGTCCCCGCGACGTATGTGATCGATTCTGATGGGGTCGTCCAGTATGTCTTCGACGACGAGGACTACCGCACGCGTGCCAAGGCGAAGGACATCCTCGAGATCGTCGAGCGCGTCGCAAAGTCCGACTGACCAATCCCCCCCTCATTATCCTTCAACAAGCCCCCCTCTTGGACGAGCGGAGCGCCCCGTGCGCCCGCTCGTTCCTTGTTATCCCGCGTGGATGATCTGGTCGAGCTGCGCCCGGAGGCGCTTGTCGGACACGGGGACCGAGGTCCGGAGCTCCTGCGCGAACGTCGCGACGCGCCACTCCTGGACCATCCAGAACAGGGTCTCGAAGTGCGCCGCGACCTGGTCGTCCGTGTGCGCGCCCTGGTCCCGGAGCTCCTTGACACACCGTGTCCAGGGCTCGACCTGGCGCACCATCGCGCTGTCGCGTTCGGGCCCGATGTTCCGGAGGCGCTCCAGACGGACCTCCATCGCGCGGACATAGCGCGGGTAGCACAGCAGCCACCTCGTCGGGGTGTCGAGCAGCCAATCGCCCTGGGTGAGCACCTCGATCTGGGATTTGATGTCCAGTATCGCGCCGCGCCACGCCGGCGGATGCTCGGACGCCACGATCCCCTTCGCCTTGGACACGCTCCCCACCACACCCGAGAGCTTCGCGATCGTATCGAGCATCACCGCGTTCCCGTTGTCCCATGCGCGGGTCAGTCGCGCGTCGAACTCCGCGCGGTCGCGGATGATCCCGTGCTCGTCGATCGTCACCGCCATGCCCGTCCGCGCGAGCATCGCGGCCTTGATGTCGTCGCGCGAGAACCCGCACGCCGCCCCCGCCACGCTCAGCGGCGAATACCCGGGCATCTGCTGGGGACGGAGCTTGAGCTCCCGCGCCACCCCGAGTCCGATCAGCAGCCCTTGGGCCGCGCGCGTCTGACGCTCCGCGACCCACTTGGAGGTCCGGACGCGCAGGTTCACCGCGCCGCCGTCGACAACCATGGCCGCGAACCCGGACACCTTGCGCCCCTGATCCTCGAACTCGACCTTCTCGGGGAACTCGTCCAGGTCCCAGTCCGTCAGCCCGTCCCGGTTGAACCCCTCCGCCGCCTCGTCGACGGCCTTGTGGACCGCGTCGCGGAACCGCTCCTTCATCGCCTTGAGATCACGACCCGACGCGATCTCCTTCCCGTGCTCGTCGAGCACGCTGATCCGCGGCGACAAATGCTCCGGGATCTGATCGGATCGGAACTGCTCGGGACGGATGGTCACCCCCGCCTTGTTCGAGAGCATCGACGCGAGCTGAGAGCCGATCGAGCCCTCCCCCTGCACCAGCCGCGGCGTGAGCTCCTGCGCCAGCGCCGGCGCGTCGAACTGGCGACGGATGCTCTTGGGGAGCGATCGGATCAGGAACTCCACGAGCTCCCGATGGAACCCGGGGACGGACCATTCGAGCGTCTCGCGCGTCACGTGCGGGAGATCCTCGACCCGGACCCGCACCGTGACCCCGTCGAGCAGGTCCCCGGGCATGAAGGTGTAGCTGAGCCCCGCGTCCCGCGAGCCGACGCGCACGAAGTCCGGGTGGGTCTCGTGGGTGACCTTCGCGTCGCGGGCGAGCACGAGGTCCGCCTCACGCATGGTCAGCTCGCCCTCGTGCTTGGCCGCGTAGCGCTCGAACGATTTGCCAGAGTACACATCCTCGGGGAGGCGCGCGTCGTAGAAGCCGAAGATCGCCTGGTTGTCCGCGATCAGGTCCCCGCGTCGCGCCTTGGCTTCCATGTTCCGGAGCTTGGCGAGGAGCGACTTGTTCCGCTTCATCGCGACGCTCCGCGTTTTGAGCTCCCCCTCGACCAGCGCGTGATGGATGAACAGCTCGCGCGACGACTTCGGATCGATCGGCCCGTAGTGCACCGTGCGCCTGGGCACCAGATCGAGCCCGTAGAGCGTCACCCGCTCGTCCGCGACAACGCGCCCCGTCTTCTCCTCGTACCTCGGGTTCGAGTAGGTCTTGGTGACCAGGTGCTTGGCCGCGTCCTCGATCCACTTCGGGTTCACCCGCGCGACCGTGCGCGCGTACACCTTCGTCGTCCGGACGATCTCCCCCGCGATCACCCACTGGGGCTTGTCCTCGAAGACGACCGATCCCGGGTTGATCATGAACGTCGTGTTCCGTGTCCCCTTGTATTCGTGGCGTTCGCCCTTGGTCCCGATGTTCGTGAGCAAACCCGCGAGCATCGCCCGGTGCACCGAGTCCGGGTCCTCCGTGTGGCGTGGCTTGACCTCGAGCGTGATCTCCTGGCACAGCCCCCGGAGCTGGCGGTACACCTCGCGCCATTCGTCGATGCGCCTTGGCGCGAGGAACTGCTTCTCGCACGCGCGCTGGAGCTTGCGCCGTGTGAGTTTGTCGTGCGACTGGTGGTACCAGTCCCAGATCCGCAGGTACGAAAGGAAATCCGACCCCTCGACCCGGAAGATCTCGTGCGCCTGGTCGGCCGCGTCCTGTTTGTCGTGCGGACGCACCCGCGGGTCCTGGGTCGACAGCGCCGCCGCGATGATGAGCACGTCGTGCAAACACCCCTCGTCGTGGGCCGCGAGGATCATCCGCGCGATGCGCGGGTCCACCGGGAGGCGCGCCATTTTGCGCCCGATGTCCGTCAGCGCGTGCGCCTCGTCGATCGCGCCCAGCTCATGGAGGGTCTCGAACCCGTCGCGCCATTGTCGATGGTCCGGACGATCCACGAACGGGAAGTCCTCGGGCTCCCCGAGCTTCAGATCGATCATCTGGAGGATCACGCTCGCGAGGTTCGAGCGGAGCAGCTCGGGCTGGGTGTACTCGTCGCGCCGATCGAAGTCGTCCCGATCGAAGAGCCGGACACACACCCCCGGCGCGATACGCCCGCACCGACCCGCGCGCTGCGCGCTCGACGCCTTCGAGATCGGCTCGATCATGAGCCCGTGGAGCTTCGTCCTCGGGTTGTAGCGGTTCATCCGCGCCAGACCCGGATCCACCACCGACCGGATCCGCGGCACCGTGATCGAGGTCTCCGCGACGTTCGTCGCGATCACGATCCGCGGCGCGTGCCCGGGCTTGAACACCCGCTGCTGCTCCTGCGGCGACAACCTTGCATACAGCGGCACGATGTCCACGTTGTCGGGCAGATACTCCCGCTTCCGCAGCTCGTGCGCCGTCTCGCGGATCTCCCGCTCCCCCGGCATGAACACGAGCACGTCGTCGTGCCCCTCGAGCACCAGCTCGCTCGCCGCGTGGGACGCCGCTTCCGGGACGGGCATCCCGCTGAGCACCTCTTCCGGGCGGTATCGGGTCTCGACCGGGTACGTCCGACCCTGCACCTCGATCACCGGCGCGGGCTCGTACCCATTCGCGAAGTGCGCCGCGAAGCGCCCCGCATCGAGCGTCGCGGAGGTGATGATGAGTTTCAGGTCCGGGCGACGCTCGATCAACCGGCGGAGCGACCCGAGGAGAAAGTCGATGTTGAGCGATCGCTCGTGCGCCTCGTCCACGATGATCGTGTCGTAGGCGCGGAGCTCGCGATCCGATCGGGTCTCCGCGAGCAGAATCCCGTCGGTCATCACCTTCACGAGCGTGTCGTCGCTCGTCTGGTCCCCGAACCGGATTTTGTATCCCACGGCGCTCCCGATCCCGACCCCGAGCTCCTCCGCGACACGGGTCGCCACGCTCCGCGCCGCGATGCGACGGGGCTGGGTGTGCGCGATCATCCCGTCGATCCCGCGCCCGAGCTCCAGACAGATTTTCGGGAGCTGGGTCGTTTTCCCCGACCCGGTCTCGCCGCAGACGATGACGACCTGGTGATCGCGGATCGCGCTCTTGATCTCGTCGCGCCTGGCGCTGACGGGGAGGTCCTCGGGATAGGCGATCTCCGGGACGCTCCGCTTGCGCCGCTCGTAGGACTCGATCGCGCTCATCAGGTCCCGCTCGATCGACTCGAGCACCGGGCCCGTCTGTTTCCCCTTTAAGCGGAGCTTCTCCACCCCGCGCAGGCGAGCACGGAACAGCCCGCGCACCGAGCGCGGCGCGTCCTTCAGGAGCGTTTGGATCGTCTCCTCCCGGTCACCCATGCTTCGAGTCGACGAGCGCTTTGGCGCGGTCCGGGTCCACCGGGTTCATCCAGTGCCCGTCGCGCTTGATCCACGACCCGACGATCAGCGCGTCGGCGTACTCGCTGAGCGAACGCACCGAGTCCGGGGTCACCCCCGACCCGACGAGCACGGGCAGGGGCGTCGTTTCGCGCACCGCGCGGACATCCCCGAGGTCCGCGGGCTTGCCCGTCGAGGTCCCCGTGACGATCAGCCCGTCCGCGCCGAAGAACTCCGCGCCGTGCGCGACGTCCTCGATCGTCAGATCCGCCGTCAGCGCGTGCGACGCGTGCTTCTTCTTGATGTCGCAGAACACCTTCACATGGTCCGCGCCGATCGCGCGTCGGTACCGGAGCAGCGCCCCCGCTTCCGCTTCCGCGAGCAGCCCCTCGTCCGCGACGTGCGCGAACGCGAAGTTCTCGCACCGGATGAACGCCGCCCCGCACGCGTGCGCCACCGCGATCGCGTGCCGGTTGCCCCCCGACAGGATCTGCACCCCCACCGGAACATCAAGCGTCCACACCACCGCCCCCACCACCCGTGTCATCGCCGCGACGATCTCCGGACCGAGCGTCTCCCCGTGCACGTACGGGGTGTCGTGCATGTTCTCGATGATCACCGCGTCGAATCCCGCGTCCTCGAGCTGCTTCGCTTCATGGACGGCCTGGTCCACCAGCGAATCCACCCGCTGGCTCGAGCGCGGGGTCCCCGGGAGCGCCCCCACGTGCACCATCCCGATCAATCGGGTCCCATCGCCGCGGATTGTTTGACTGATATTGGGGTGCATGCGCGGCTCCGATCGGGTCGTGTCCCTGATTCTTGACCCCGAGCGCGTGATTTGCGATCCCCTCAGACAAATAGCCCGCGCCAACTTGTGAGACGCCCGGATTTCGCATACGTTGTACGCCCGCACCCCCAACGATCCCCCGGCCAACACCGGAGCGACACCCAAGGACCTGCATGTCTGACAAGCGATTCCTGACGACCCCCGACCACGCCGTGACCAAGCTCCCCGGGGGGGTGCCCTACATCGTGGGCAACGAAGCCGCGGAACGGTTCAGCTTCTACGGGATGCGGGCGATCCTCGTCGTCTTCATGACCCAGTACCTCGTCGACGCGTCCCACAACGACGCGACCATGACAGACGAGCAGGCCAAGAGCATCTTTCACCTCTTCGTCGGGGTCGCGTATTTCACCCCCATGCTCGGGGCGCTCATCGCGGACATCTTCTGGGGCAAGTACAAGACCATCCTCTACATCAGTCTCATGTACTGCGTGGGTCACGGGTGCCTCGCGCTGATGGACCTTGGACCGATCACGGGCGCGTGGGACATGAAGCCCTTCCTCTACTCCGGGCTCTTCCTGATCGCGCTGGGCGCGGGGGGGATCAAGCCCTGCGTCTCCGCCCACGTGGGCGACCAGTTCGGGACGGGGAACAAGCGTCTGATGACCCAGGTGTTCAACTGGTTCTACTTCTCGATCAACGTGGGGGCCGCCGCGTCGCAGCTCCTCACGCCCTGGCTCCTGAGCGAGTTCGGGCCCTGGCTCGCGTTCGGGCTCCCGGGCGTGCTCATGGGGGTCGCGACCTTCGTGTTCTGGCTCGGTCGCCACCAGTTCATCCACGTCCCACCCGCGGGGTGGAAGCAGTGGAAAGCCGAGACGTTCTCCCCCGCCGGTCGGCGCGCGCTCCTCAACCTCGCGCCGCTCTTCCTGATCTTCGTCCCCATGTTCTGGGCGATCTTCGACCAGACGGGCTCCGCGTGGGTCATCCAGGCCGACCAGATGAACCGCGACCTGGGGATCATCTGGTCCCCGTCCCAGATCCAGTTCGTCAATCCGATCATGATCCTGTGCGGGATCCCGATCTTCACCTACATCGTCTACCCGCTCTTCGGGAAGTTCATGAAGGTCACCCCCCTCCGCAAGATCGGCGCGGGGCTCTTCCTGACGGCCGCCAGCTTCGCGATCAGCGGGATGGTCGAGACCACCATCCTCGACAAAGCCCCCCGGATCTCCAACCAGTTCTACGCGGACCTAAGCGCGGACCTCGCCGAGCAATCGGGATCGACCGCCGAGCCCGACCCGTCCTACGACGCGTCCGTCGCCAAGGTCGTGATCGCGTCGTCCGACTCGCTCGGGTGGGATGCAAACGAACTCTCGACGCAGACCGGGACCGACATCGGCGCATTGACCCGGCTCGTCCCCGAGGACCGCTACAAGGGCTTCCTCGCGCCCGAGGACGAGTCCTCGTTCCTCGACGCGACGGGGACCGCGGCCATCGGCGCCGCGATCGAGACCGCCTCGACCGAGGGATGGGACGCGAACCGGTATGCGCAGCACGGGGTCACCCTCGCGCGCGTGGTCCGATCGCTCCCCGACGAGACGATCGCCGCGGAGTTCCCGCCCGCCAAGTCGCTGATCATCGTGAACGCGCTGGCCGCGGACGAGGACCCGAACCTCGCGACGGCCGTCAAGATCGCGCGGACCGTCTGGGTCGTCGAGGGTCTCGGGCGCGTCAAAGCGGACGAGGCGCGGATCGTCTCCTATCTCGACCAGATGCCCAGCATCCTCTGGCAGTTCTTCGCGTACCTCATTCTCACCAGCGCCGAGATCCTCGTCTCGATCGTGTGCCTCGAGTTCGCGTATTCGCAATCACCCAGAAAGATGAAGTCCTTCATCATGGGCGTGTTCTTCCTGGGCGTCTCCCTCGCGAACTTCTTCGTCTCGGGTGTGAACGCCGCGATCGGGGCGTACCAGCAATCGACGGGCAACAACCCCCTCGACGGCGCGAACTACTACTGGTTCTTCTGCCTGCTCATGCTGGGTGTCTCCGTCGCGTACCTGTTCTGGGCGCCTTTCTACAAGGGCGAGACCTACATCCAGGGCGAAGACGAAGAAGACCTGATCGAAGCGGAGGCAGACGTCGAGGGCGCGAACCGGATCTGATTCACCCCCGCGCCCCCGAGAGCCCGGAGCGGAGCACGAACTCGAGCAGCTCGTGCCCGTGCCCGACGCGCAGGTCGGACGCCGCCGCGTCCGCTTCGGTGAGATTCCGCTCGACGACGCGCACGACGTCCGTCCCGCCCATCGCGAAGGGCACCCCCGACTCCACGCTCCGGCGCGACGCGCTGTCGTGCACCCGGTCCGCGGCGATCAGCATCCGCCAGGGCTCGCCGCAGCGCTCCAGCTCTGCGAGCGCCGGGCCCACGATGTGCCGATCGATGCGCTCGAGCGCGCGGATCTTGCCCGGAGTGTCCCCGCGCATCGAACGCTGCATCGGGGCGCTGACATGCACGCACGTCAGCGCGTTCGCGCGGATCGACTCGACCCCCCGGGTGCCCATCGACGCGAGATGTTCGGATTCCGTGCAGCCGCCACGCTTCACCACCACGGACTCCAGCCCCAGCGCCCGCGCGGCCCCCGACCCGAGCGCCGAGTCGCAGACCATCGCGCCCCCGATCCCGTGCGACTCGCGCACCGATCGCACCGGGTCCCGTCGCCCCTGACCCCAGAGCCACGCGAGGTCCGCGCGACCGAGCCCCTGCTCGGCGCGAGCCGCGTTGATCTCGTGCGTGTCCAGGTAGTCCCGCCCCAGTTCGATCAGGGTCCGCAGCGCCCGCGCCGCCTCGCCCGCGCCCTTGGGCACCGACGCGCCCCACGCGAGCCCCTGGAGCTCGCCCGGATCGATCGTCTCCACGCTCGACGGATCGCGCCCCGAGCGATCGATCACCAGCGCCCGCCCGGCGCCCAGATGGACCGCCTCGATCCCCTCCATGATCTCCGGCGTTTCGGCACGCCAGTGCGCGCACAGACCCTCGATGAGCGTGCGTCCCTCGCCGTCGGGGAGGTCCGCCACCCGCGCGTCGCTCACGGGCTCGGGCTCCGCGCCGTCGGGCTGCTGCACCGACACCAGATCGAGCACGAACACCCAATCCCGCGGATCCGGATCCACCCCCGACCCCATCGCGATCAGCGGCCCGTCCCCGATCAGCGCCTCGCTCGGATCGCGCCCCCAGGATCGTCAGCACGCTCGCGCCGGCGCTCACGGCCGCGCCGCTCGGGACCGTCCGCACGAGCCCCACGCGCCCCGAACGCGCGAGCCGGCGCGTCGACTCCATCGACGCGCTCGCCAGCGAGGTCAGCCCGTCGAGCGCATCGCTCGGGACATCCGCGCCACCGCAGAGGATCAGGACGAACGCTTTCACGGACGATCGTAGTGATCCGCGACGATCACGGGAACAGCAAACCCCGGATCACGATCGCGGAGAACTCGACGACGAACATCGACGCCATGAAAAGGTACGACGCGACGAACACGAACACGATGACGAATATCCCCAGCGCCACCCACTGCCCGTTCTCCGAGCGCATCATGTTCCGGAACCCGGTCGACAGGTTCATCAGCACCCGCCCCCCGTCGAGCGGCGGGACCGGGAGCAGATTGAAGAGCATCAGCGCCACGTTGAGCCACGCGCCGCTCCGGAGGAAGATTTCAAGGTTCGTCCTGAGGGGCTCCTGGACCACCAGCCCCGACGAGAGCTGCCCGTCCGCGATGGGGACCCACAGCGCGTACAGGATCGTCGCGACGATCGCGAGCGCCAGGTTCATCGCGGGACCGGCGAGCGTGACGTAGGTATCCGCGTGCTTGCCCTTGAGCCGGGACGGGTCCACGGGCATCGCGCCCCACGCGATCCCGAAAATCGCCAGCGCCGCGAGCGAGTACGCCCCCATGTGCACGAGCGGGTTCCAGGTCATGTGACCCGACAAACGCGGGGTCTCGTCCCCGAGGCGCAGCGCCATCCATCCGTGCGCGAGCTCGTGGAGCACGATCGACACGATCACCCAGACGAGCCACGAGACAACGATCACGGGCCCGTTCTGAATCGACCAGAGTTCCGCGACCCACCAGCCGCCCATGGAGCGCCTCCTCGGTTGCCGGGGGACGGTTCAGAAATCGGATGGAATGGAGATCACGCCGCCGATGCGGGCTGGGCCGTCGTCGACGCGGTCGCCTTCTCGACGAGCGTGTCGAAGAGCTTGGGGTCCTCGATCGCGATCTGCGAGAGCATCTTGCGGTTGAGGTTGATCCCGGCCATCTTGAGCCCGTTGATGAACAGCGAGTACCGCGTCCCGCGCATCCTGCACGCCGCGGTGATACGCGTGATCCACAGCTGACGCATGTCGCGCTTGCGGGCGCGACGGTCGCGGTACGCGTAGCACCCCGCGCGGCGGATGGCGATCTTCGCCTGGTACTTGTGACGCGACTTGGAGCCGTAGTACCCGCGGGCTTCACGGAGGATGCGCTTGCGGGCCTGGGTACGGGCGGCGCCCTTGCGGACTCGGGGCATGGTTCAAACTCCTGGTTTGTCTGACGGAGCCGGATTCAACCGGTTCTTGCGTTCCCGGCAGACGGGGTGGATAACCCGGATCGGCACGGCGCCGATCCCGATGTGTTCAGCGATGATCAGTCGTTGCTCTTGGCCGCTTCACGCGCCGCGCGACGCTCCTCGGGAGAGGGGCTGCGCTTGAACGACGTGCGGGGCTGGTTGCGGCCACGCAGACGACGGTACAGCAGCTTCTCGAAGCGCTTGGCTTCCGAGCTCGACACCCGACGGTCCTTGCGCAGCTGACGCAGACGCTTCCCGCTCTTGTGCGACGACAAGTGCTTGTGGTACGCGGAGCGGTGACGGACCTTCCCGGTCTTCGAGACACGGATCCGCTTCGACAGTCCCTTGTGGATCTTGTTCTTCGGCATAGGTCTTCCGCTCCAAGCGAACGTGCCCGATCATTCCTCGTCGGGCACGGGATTGCATCGCACAGCCGCCGCGTGACTCCACGAGGCGGGAGAGGAGAATAGGCCCCTCGATCCGTCAAAGCCAGTTTCGGGCAACATTTGGGACCACGATCCCGGGCCCCGAAAGGACCCTGTTCGGGAACCCCGACCCCGGATCAGGGCGCCACGAACGCGTCGGTCGGCCCGGACGGCGCCTCGTTGCCCTTGATGATCCCCAGCCGATCCCTCGCCTCGTAGATGAACTGCTCGACCGTCCGGGGGAGCCAGAGGTTGTCGCCCTGACCCAGACGGGGGGTCACGGTCCACGCCGACGACCCGCCCAGACCCAGGATGTGCTGACCCCTCGAGTCGTGGTTCGGGGTGTTCTCCTCGGGGCGCACGGGCTGACCCGCCGCGATCCTCAGGATCACCGGGGACCGGTCCGCGAGCAGCACCACCCGGTCGGGCTGTTCCACGCTCGTCGCCTTGAGCCCGCCGCTGGGCATGACCCGGTACGAGTACGAGATCTCCTGGAGCGAGTGCCAATCCGTCATCGTGTGGACGTCCCCCTCCACGAGCGCGTTCGGGTTGGTCGGGCATGCGAGGTCCTTGAGCGACGCGTAGTCGTTGCGGACGAGCACGAACAGGTTCGATGAGTTCGAGCGGTCCGGGGTCGTCCCCACGTCCATCCACGACCCCCCGAACCCGGCCGTCGCGACCGGGAGGGTGTCGCGGTTCGCGCCCGTGTAGAGCCCGAAGCCCTGCGCGACCCCCGCGAGGTTGTTGTTGCACACCATCTTCATCTCGCGCGATTGCATCCCGCCCATGACCGGGATGACCACGCTCGCCGCGATGAGGATCATCGCCGCCATCGAGACCAGATCCGCGAGACGGAAGCGCCCGCTCGGGGAGATCGGGGTGTCCATGATGTGGCGCTTCTCGCTCGCGTCGATCTCGCGCTGGATCGCGCCCAGGGTCCGCTCGATGAGCGCCCCGCGCGATGCGCTGTCGTACGCCTGCCCACCCGTGACCATCCCCGCGAGCCGCGCGTGCTGCTCGTCGGCCGCCGAAGCGCCGACGACGCCATCGACATAGCGATCCACCGCGCCGGCGCTGGTCGGGGTCAGCGCATGATCGCGCTGGGTCGCGAGCCGCGTGATCGCGATCCGCGTCTCGCGCTCCCGCTCCTCGCTCACGGGGGTCGAGAGCAGCGCCAGCAGCGCCTCCACGCGCCGAGCGCGTGTTTCGTCCTCGCTCGGACCCTCGCCGAACAGCGCGTCGATCGCGCGTCGGTCCGCATCGCTGAGCGTGTGCTCGGTGCCGTTCATCCGATCGTCTGACTCGAACATCTCGTCGTGCATCCACACCGTCCCGTGTTGCTGCGGCGGCGCGCCTCCCGGCGCGTCCCATCTCTCTCATCAATCCGACCGAGCACGATCCACGCGCTCACTCGGTGTCGACCGACTCCCGAGACACCCGCTGCCAGCTCCGCGCGAAGGCCGCGACCGCCGCGTGCATCCGGGACTTGACCGTCCCCAGAGGGATCCCCAGGTCCTCCGCGATCTGCTGGTAGCTCAGCCGCTGGAAATACCCGAGGAGCAAGACCTCCCGGAGCGCCGGCCCCAGCTCGCCCAGCGCCCGCTGCACGAGCGCGTCACGCTCCGCAAGGTCCATCTGGGCGTCCGGGCTGGGCACGTCGATCTCCAATAGATCCACCATCGAGGAGCCGCGGTCCGAACCGCGGATCGGGGCCGAGAGTTCGACCGTCCGTCTCCGCTTCCGCTTACGAAGCAGGTCCCGCCCTTTGTTCGCCGCAATCGTAAAAAGCCAGGGCCGAAACCGGCGTGATTCGTCGAACGTGTCGGCCGATAAGTGCACCTGGAGGAACGTCTCCTGGAACAGGTCCTCCGCCGCCGCCCGATCCCCCACCAGGCGCGTCAGGAACCGGAGCAGGTCGTCGTGGTACCGCTCGATCAGGACCCGATAGGCGACCGGATCCCCGTCCCGGAACGCGACAAAGACCTCCTCGTCGGAGCGGTCCGCGAACGCCAAGGTGCTGTCGCCGCTGGGTTTCTGGGGGTTCTGATCGTCCACGCCGCTCCTGCCTGGGCTCAGGTCGTCTGTCTACGTGGGGTCGGGAGCGCCGGATCGCCGATTGTGAGACAGAGAACAGGTCCCGAATTCCGTTCTGGTACTCTATCGGGGATCGCAATCCCTCGCCGTGAGACGCGTTGAGCGTCCAGAGGATGGTGTCAGCGTTGAGTCACGAGGATCCCCCACCGGAGCTTGGCGACGAGGCGCTGGCGCAGCTCGTCCACGACGCCGCCCGAGGGTCGGAATCCGCGTGGCGCGACCTCACCACCCTCTACGGACGCCGGGTCTTCGCGATGGCGCGATCCCGGGTCCACGACGATGACCTCGCCGAGGAGATCACCCAATCCGTGTTCGTCACAGTCGCGACCAAACTCACCAAGGACGGCTACGCCGAGCAGGGGCGCTTCGAGCCCTGGCTGTTCCGCATCACCATGAACCGCGTCCGCGACGAGTTCCGCCGGCGCAAGCGCCACGCGTCCGCGATCGACCCGTCCCACCTCCGCGACACCCAGGGCGTCCACGACGCGCCCATCGACGATCACACCCCCCTCGAGCAATCCCGCCTCCGCGCCGCGCTCGAGCAGCTCAACGAATCCGACCGCGAGATCATCGACCTCAGACACCAGGGGCAGATGAGCTTCAAGCAGATCAGCACCCTCCTGAACGAACCCGTGGGGACCCTCCTCGCGAGGCACCACCGGGCGCTCAAGAAACTCCGCGCCATCCTCGAACCCCAGCAGACCACCACCGACGATCCGGGAGCGACGTCATGACGAGCGACACCAACCACGACCACCTCTCCAACGAGGACCGCGCCCTCGCGCGCTCCCTCGACGCGCTCGGGGCAACCAACCGCGCCGCGCCCGACCGCGCGTTCGAGCAGCGCCTCATGGACGCGCTCACCCCCGCGCTCGCGCCGTCGCCGATCCCCATCGGGTCCGCGCCCAGGCGCCCCGCGTGGCGCCCGATCGTCGCCGCCGCCGCGTGCGTGCTCCTCGCGACCGCCGCGGCCGTCATCTTCGCGCCCACCAGCGCCCGGACCGGTCAACCCGCCGCCAGCCAGACCCTCGTCGCGCTCGAGGAGGACCTCTCCGCGTTCGAGGCGCTCGGGTCGCTCTCGGATTCACTCGACATCTCCCTCGCGGAGCTCGACGTCCTCACCGACGCGATGGACACCGAGCTCGCCCACCCGAGCGTGTTCGTCGAGCTCAACGCGAGCACCTCGCCCACCGGGTCGCTCTGATGGAAAGGACGACGATGCGCCTCGGCCCCACCATGCTCCTCGCGCTGCTCGTGCTCGCCGCGCCCGCGCTCGCCCAGCGGGGCGAACCGAGCCCAACCCAGAGCGCCGAACCCATCGACCGCGAGCGCCTCGTCGAGCGCCTCGAGCGCACGATCGAGTTCTCCGAGCGCATCATCGAGAAGAACCGGGAAGCCCTCGAACGCCTCAAGGAAGGCGAGGACCCCCGCGAGGTCCTCCGCTCCATGCGCGCCCCGGACCTCCAGCGTTCCATGCGCGAGAAGCGCGAACCCCGACGCACCGAGCGCCAGCGCCCCCCGATCGAACCCATCAGCGACGAGGACAGCGACCGGGTCCGCGCGTACATCGCCGAGCACCTCCCCGAGGTCGAGGCCCAGCTCGACCAGATCGCCGCCCTGGGCCCGGACGCGGTCCGCCCCGTGATGACGCGCCTCGCGACCCCCATCGCGGAGATCATGCGCCTCGAAGCGACCGACCCCACCCTCGCGAAGCTCAAGCTCGCCGAGTTCCGCGCGGGGCTCGCCTACGTCGAGGCCGTCCGTCTCTACCGGGTCGCGCTCCGCACGGGCGCGCCCCAGAGCGAGCGCGACACCCTCCGCGCCAAGGTCGAACAGGCCGCCAGCGCCCGCTTCGACATCCTCGTGCGGATCAAGCTCCACGAGATCGAGACCCTCAGCGCCCGCGTCGAGTCGCTCCGCGCCTCGCTCGACGAGCTCGTCGCCCAGCGCGACGACCAGATCCAGGCCCAGATCGACTCCGCGAGCCGGACCCCGGGCACGCGCCTCAACAGACCCGTCGGCACAAACGACCAGCAGGGCGACGACTGATCACGACACGACCGACCCCGGCGCGACATCGCTCATCGGGGTCATCAGCACGACCTTCCGGTCCGCGTCCCCCTTCGCGCCCTCGCTCCCCGCGAGGAGCATCCCGTGCGAGACCTCCCCGCGCAGCTCCCGCGGCGCCAGGTTCGCGACGATCACGATCGATCGCCCCACCAGGTCCCCGGGCTCGTAGTGCCCCTTGATCCCGGCGCAGATCTGGCGCGTCGTTCCCGACCCGTCGTCGAGCTGCAGCCGCAGCAGCTTGTCCGCGTTCGGGTGGGGCTCGGCGACCAGGATCTTCGCGACGCGCAGGTCGACCTTCGCGAAATCATCGAACGTGATCTCGGGCTTGAACATGCTTTTCGTCTCGCTCGTCGCCTGGGTCTCGCTCATTCGTCGCTCCTCGGGTCTGCTGCTGGTTCTCCGTGGATCAACGCGTCCACGCACCACCACGATAGAACGGGCGCGACACGTCGACACCCGTGATCCGCACCAGATCCTCGATCGTCGGGAGCGCCAGCCCCGCGCCGCCCCCCTCCTCGCGCCACGCGCCCCCCTGCGCCCCCGACAGACGCGCCTCGATCGCGAGCAGGACCCCGAGCCGATCGTCGTTCGCGCTCAGCCCCACCCCGCGCAGGTGGTTCGGGCACACCCGGCGCTGCCCCCGATCGTCCCGATCCACGACGTACAGCCGCCCCCGGCACGGATCGTCCAACGCGCGCCCGAGCTCCTCGTCGATGATCCTCACGACCCGGTCCGCGTCGAGCCCCCCGCGCACCGCCGCCTCGCGCACGCGCTCACGCACCGCGCGCTCCGCCCACAGCTCCCGCGCGTCCGACACATCGTGGTACCGGATCAGCGACACGCACGCCAGCGCCCGCCGATCGAGCTCCCCGTCCGCCCCCCCGCCACGCGTCGACGACCACTCGACGAGCCGCGACGGATCGAGCACCAGCGCCAGATCCCGGACCCGGTCCTGCGCCGATGCATCGACCAGGTCCAGCAGCGCCATGCACGCCGACGACGCGAGCGCCCCGTCCCCGCGCTTCATCGCATAGAACGCCCCGCGCACGAGCAGCTCCCGCGCCATCGCCCGCGACTCGACCGTGTCCTCCATCGCGAGCTTCTCGGCGCCCAGCTCGACATACCCCGACGGGCGCTGCGGATCGAGCGACCCGAGCCGAGCGTCGGGCTGGACAGATCGCGCCCCCGCCATCACCAGCAGAGTCGAAACCAGCAACACGATCGCGATCACCTTCCTCATGACGACAGCTCCGCTTCGATCTCGATCCTCCACAGCAGCGCCTGCGCCCGCAGCGCCGCCTTGATCCGGGCCGCGCTCGACGTCGCCCGGCGCATCATCGCGCCGTACTCCTCGAGCACCCCGTCCACCGCGACGCCCGCGCCCGGGTGCGCGACCCGCGACCGGTCCGCGAGCGACCGCACGACCGAATCGAGCGCCGCCACGTACCGGTCCGCCGCACCGCTCGCGCCCGACATCAGCACCGCGCGCATCGCCGCCCGTCGCTCCGACCCCGTCTCCCCGAGCCGGATCAGCTCCAGCTCGAGCCGGCGCCGAAGCATCTCCGCGACCTCGATCGGCTCGCGCCCGCCCCCGAGTCTCCGGAGCGACCGCTCGAGCGACCCGAGCACCGACGCGTCCGTCCGTGACAGAAGCCCGGACAACCGCGCGAGGATCTCGCGCCGCAGCTCGTGCTCGTCGCGCCCGCTGTCCTCGTTCGTGTCGACCGCGCCACGCAGATACGCGTCCACCACCCCCAGCATCCGCCGGCTCGGCCGCGACGTCACCAGCACCCGATCCAGCGCCACCAGGATCAGCGGCTCATCCTGAAGCCGCAGCACCACCCCCGCCGCCTGGTCCCGCACCCCCAAATCCGGCGCCTGCATCGCGAGATACACCAGCCCGTGCGCCGTCCACGGCCCGACCTCGACCCCGCCCCCGACCCGATCGATGAGCCGCGCCAGCTCCTCCGGATCCTCGGTGTTCCGCGCCGCGTTCGCCCATTCCTCGTCCTCGCGCGTCGACGTCAGATCGAACGTGCGCGCCGCAACCTCCTCGAGCTCGAACCGATCCGCGAACAGCTCGATCCCACGGAACATCGCGCCCTCGTCCCCCCGGTCCCACGCATCACAGACCCGATTCAGCTGCGCGAGCTCCAGCGCCCGCAGCGCGTTGCTCCGCTCGTCGCTCGGCGCGGCGCTGAGCCGCGCCAGCTCCTCGATCCGCTCGAGCAGATCCAGGCGCGGATCGTCCGCGTCGCTCCCGTCGGGCGCGATGATCCACGCTTCGCGCAGACGCGCCAGCACCCGCTCGCGCTCCTCGATCGTCGCTTCCTTCCCGATCGCCATCTCCAGAGACAACCCCCCCGCCGACGAGTTCGAGAGCATCGCGCTCATGAACCCCGACAACCGCTCCGATCGCACCTGCGCATCCGCGATCTGCGCCAGCAGCCAGATCCGCGAACCCTCCCCGCGCCCCCAGTCCATCGCGCGCACGATCCGCTCGGCGCTCGTCGCCCACCCGCGCTCGTCCTGCACGGACGCCCGCATCCGCGCCGACACGCTCGAACGCAGCAGCGCCGTCCCTTCCCCTGTCTTGAGCGCATCGATCGCGGCGCACTCGAGGATCCACAGATCCCACCACGACGGATCGTCGCTCGCGCGCGCCGAGACGTGCGCCCCGCCCCGGACCAGCGCCTCCCCGAGGTCCGCGTCAGCCCGCATCGCGGACCGATCGAGCGCCGCCTCGGGCGCGCCGAACCACAGCACCCGCATCGCCGCGCGCATCACACCGGGCGCCCCGTCCTCGGGCTCGAGGAACGCGCTCGCGCGCGCGAAACCCTCGTCGTCGAGGCGTTTGAGCGCCGTCCCCAGCGCCCCCACCGCGATCACCAGACTGTCCCGATCGAACTCACGCCAGCGCGTCACCAGCCGCTCCCCGAGCGCCCCGATCGCGTCGGGGTTTCCCTGCCCCTCCGGCGCGCGTGCCGCGACGCCCAGCTCGTGCACGATCGCGCTGAAATGCGTCCGCCCCGACGCGCGCTCGCTCGTGCCCCGCGTTTCTTCACCCGCCGATCGCTCGACCCGCCCCTCCGTTGACTCGACAACCTCCTCGCCCTGCGCGACCTCGACCGCTTCCCCGCCGCCGCGCGTCCCGACGAACACCCCCACCAGCGCCACCGACAGCAGCACATACACCACCGGCGCGACCACCCACACCCGCTCCGCCCGGTCGAGCCACGACAGATCGATCGGCCTGTGCTTCCGCTCCCGATCCCCCGATGACGACCCACGCCCCCGCGCCGCGCCGCCCGCCGGCGTCAGCGCCCCGATCAGACGCGGCGCGTTGATCCGATGGAACCGCGCGAACTGACCCAGGCGCTTCCGCGACCGCGCGTTCCACCCCCCGCACGCGCCCAGGATCGTGCGCGCGCTCCGGATCAGCTTCGGATCGATCGCGCGTCGCGCCCCCGCACGCCACGCCGCGGGCGCGTCGAGCCCCGACCCCTCCGGGCACCGCGCCGCGAGCTGCACCCGCAGCGCCGGATCCAGCAGCTGCGACGCCGCCGCGTGCACCGCGAGCCGCACCTCCGCCGCCTGCGGCGTGTTCGCACGCGGATGCGCGTTCACCCGCGCCAGCGCCCGGCCCGCCGCGCGGCGAACGATCGCCTCGTCGATCGGCGCGTACTTCAGGTCCAGCAGCGCGAACGGCCCGCCCCGCGCCGCCTCATCCCCCAGAAACACCCGGATCGCGTCCTGCTCGGTCACGGCGCACCCCCGCCGCCCTGATCGAGCGCCTCGATCAACTCACCCCAGGGCTCGATCGCCCCATCCGGATAGAGCGCCCGGTACTGCGCCATCGCCGCGCCGAACCCGTCCGGATCCAACTCACGCAGCAGCCGCAACGACTCGTACCGCGCCCGCCACCAGCGCTCGTCATCCGAGCGCAGCGATCCCACGAGCGTGTTCCAGCACGCCAGCGCGAACGCCCGGTCCCCGCGCCGCTCCGCGAGCTGGGCCGCCATCATCGTCGTCGACACGTCCGCGACCCCGAACTCCACCACGCGCCTCGCGAGCCCCTCCGCGACCGCGAGCGCCTCGTCGCTCTGCGTCTGCTCCCCGATCACCCGGTACGCCCGCGCGATCGTCGCGAGGATCGACGAATCCCGATCGCTCAGCGGCCCCTGCCCGATCCCCTCACGGATCCGGTCCCCCACACGCACCACGCGCTGCGCATCATCGACGCGCCCCGACCCATCGAACCGCTCCGCGAGCTCAGCGAACACCAGCACCCGCGCCGCATCGAGCAGACGCGTCTCCATCGACCCTGGATCGAGCACGATCGTCCCCGCCTCGTCGACCTCGCCCAGACGCATCAGCACCTGCACCCGACGGTACGCGATCTCCCCCGAACTCCCCACCAGCGCCGGGTGCGCCGCGATGATCGACTCCGCACGCTCCACCACCCCCATCAACGCCTCCGGGTCCGCATCCTCCCCCGCGCGCATCCCCGTCTCGAGCACGATCCGCGCCACGGCCAGGCGCTCCCGCGCCTCGCGCACCGTCTCCGCGTCCTCGGGCTCGTGCGCCCAGATCCACTGCGCGTGCATCATGATCGCCCCGAAGCGCTCGGCCTCGTCGAGCCCGCCCAGCTCCGGGTGCTCGTAGAGCAACTGCACGAGCTTGCGCCGCGCCGTGATCGCGAGCGGATCGTCCGGGTTGTCGATCAGCAGCGCCTCCACCGCGTCGCGCGGGTCCAGGTGCGCCCCGAGCGCGAACCGCACCACGAGCGTGTTCGCCCGGTCCGTGTTCGCGTAGTCCCGCAGGTACGACCCCAGCTTCGTCCGCAGCGCCTGACCGAGCCCCGTCGCGCCGCCCCCGATCGCCCCGTCGTGCGCGAGGATGTCGAGCCAGCGCGCCTGCTCGATCTGCGCCGGGTCCACCAGCTCGGGCATGATCCCCGCGATCGTCTCGATCGCCCGCTCCGGGCGCTCGGCGCGGATCTCGCAGTACGCGAGCGACAACGCGCACTCCCGCGCATACGCGCGGTACTCGTCCGCGTCGTCCGACTCGATCGCCCGCCGAAGCTCGTCCGCGGCCACCGCGTACGCGTTCGCCGAACGCTCCGCGTCCGCCCGGCTCAGCGCATCGAGCGCCCGCGTGTACGCCGCGATGAACCCGGACCGGAGCATCGGGAGCGAACCGAACCGGCGCGACAGCTCCAGCACGTGCCCGATCTCCCCGAGCGACACCAACTGCTCGAGCGCGATCCGTGCGCACTCCTGCGCCCCCTCGGCCCCCCCGCGCCCCGGGTCCCGCGCCCCCATCGCCGTCAATCCCTGGATCGCCAGATCCCGCGCCACCGGGGTCGTCAGCAGCGTGTCGGGCTCCGTGTCGCGCAGATAATACGCCTGCCGCAAAGATTCGTGCCAATCCCGCTCTCGCGCGATCACCCCGAGCAGGCGCTGCTGCCCCAGCGCCCGCACATCGTCCGGGGTCCCCCGCGCCTCCGTCAGTTTCGTCAGCCACAGCCGCGCCTCGGTGAAATCACGCCCCCCCCGGACCTCCTCGTTGTGCGACCGGCACATCGCGACGCCCAGCATCGACCGCGCCACGTGCTCGTACTCGAGCAGGTCCGTATCCACCCGATCGAGCACGAGCGTCTTGCCCTCGAACCCCAGGATCCACCCGAAGCTCAGCAGCGTGGGCTCCGCGATCACCCGGCGCTCGAGCACCCCCAGCGCGTACCCGACCCACCCCTGGATGAACCGCGCCCGTGAATGTGTCGCGCGCACATCCCCGAGCTCCTGGTCGAACGCCGCCTGACGATCCCCCACGCTCCTCGACGCCGCCTTGTCGAGCCGATCGATCGACACCAGCGCGTACTGCGTGATCCGCTCAAGCTCCGGCCCTATCGACTCGAGCGCCGCGATCGACGATTCCCGCGCCCCCTCGCCCAGCAGGTCGATCCGCGCCAGCGCCGCGGCCCGCTCGTGCGCCCGGTACACCTGCGCGATCAGCTCCAAACGCAGATCGAGCAGCGCGTCCTCGGGCATCACCCCGCACAGCACCCGCGCCCGCGCCATCGCACGCTCGCGCGTCGCCTCGTCGATCGAACCCTCCCGGATCAGCGACAAATACAGCGACCCCAAACGCTCGCCCAGGATCCGGCGCTCCGATTCGTCCTCCTCCGCGCTGATCCGATCGAACAGCTGGACCTCCAGCAGCTCCCGCAGCCCCTCCTCGCGCAGGAACGACGTCACCGCCTCGTCCTCGGGGGACGCAAACGCCGACCCCGACCACCCGAGCAGCGCGCACACCAACCCGACATGGACCCGCCGATCACTCATCGCGTGGGACATAGCTCCGCTTCACGTACCCCTCGTCCTGCGCGGCCTGCATCGCCGTCGCGATCGCCCCGATCGGCGCGTCACGACGCGCCCGGATCGCGACCCCCGCTTCCCTCGGAAGCGCCGCGAGCACCGCGCGGAGCTCCTCGCGCGACCGCGCAACACGCGACCCGATCCGGTACTCCACCCCGGACCCCGTCCGCACCACATCCACAATCTGCGGCTGCAGCTCGCTCGCCCGCACACCCCCGCCCTCGCCCTGCACCGACGACGAAAGGTCCCGCTCGGGCTCCTTGAAACTCGACGTCACCAAGAAGTACACGAGCAGCAGGAACACCACGTCGATCATGCTCGTCAGCGGCAGCGCCCCCAGGTGCGTCCCGCGCCGCCGTCTGCGTCTCCTTCCCATCATCCACCCCCCAGCGGCGCGTACGTCCCCATCTTCCAGCGCGTCACCCCCGCGTCCGTGAGCGACGAGAGCAGCCGGTCCAGGTACGCCGCGGGCGCGTTCTGGTCCGGGCGGATCAGCACATCGAAAATCCCTCCGGAGCCGCCCGACGCGAGCCCGGACACCGCGAGCCGATGGATCTCCGTGATCGTCGTCGGGCGCGACTCGACGTAGTACACCCCGTCGAGCCCGATGTCGATGATCATCGCCGCCTGACGGTCCTCGAGCTGCGCCGTCCCCTCCTCGCGCGGGAGATCGATCTCCGTCCGGCGCAGATCGCCCAGGTGCGACGTGAGCATGAAGAAGATGATGAGCTGGAACACCACGTCGATCATCGGGGTCAGATCGACCCGCGTGTGGTGCCCGGACTCCCGATCACGCCTGCGCAACGCCTCAGCCCCCCTGACCCTGCTGCGCGCTCGCCTGCTCGAGCGGCGCGATCAGCTCGTCGATCAGCTCGTTGATCTCCGTCGTCAGGTGATCGATCCGGTTCCGCAGATACGTGTACGCGCTCGTGCACGGGATCGCGACGATCAGCCCGAGCACCGTCGTGATCAGCGCCGTCGAGATGCTCCCCGCGAGCTGGTCCGGACGCGCCGGGCCCTCCGCCATCGTGATCGCGTCGAACGCCCCCACCATCCCCACGACCGTCCCCAGCAGCCCGAGCATCGGCGCGATCGACGCGATGAGCCCGATCCCGTCCGTGAGCCGGTACAGCCGATCGATCTCGAGCTGCCCGATCTCCTCGACCGTCGAGCGCAGCTCGAGCATCCCGAACGGCGACCGCGCCGAGCGCGTCAGCGACGACCCCACCACACGCGCCAGGTAGCTCGCGTTCTCCTCGTCCGAGCACAGCTCGATCGCGCGCTCCACGTCCGTCTCCGCCAGCGCCGGTCGGAGCTCCTCGACCAGCGCCTCGGGCGCGAGCTTCTCGCGACGGATCCGGAAGATCTGCGCCGAGATCATCCCGATCGCGACGAGCGACAGGATCAGGATGATCGCCCCGATCGGCCCGCCCGACACGATGTAGTCGAGCAGCGACCGACCTCCCCCCTCTTCCTGCGCGAGCGTGATGAGCATCGGTGTTCCCATGAATATCCCGTCCATACGTCTCCCCAGGGGCGCAACGCCCGTGTTCAGTCCGTCCCCGCGCTCGGCACGCGGGAGATCAGTGATCCGTGATACACGCGTTCCAGCGCCGCCAGCGCCTCGAACCGCTCGTGCTCGCGCGCGATCCGGCGCGCCATCGTGATCGCGACGGCCGAGATCGCGTGGTCATCCGCGAAGCGGACGACCACGTGCGAGAGCTCGATCATCGCGCGTGAAACCGATTCCTCGTCCCCCTCGAGCGCCAGCGACGCCGCGAGCGCGAGGCGCGCCCACGCGTCGATCCACGTCGAATCCATCGACGCGGCGCGCGAACGCAGCCAATCCCGCGCCGCCGCGCGTTCCGCCGGGTCCGGGCCCGCCTGCGCCCCGGCCATCCGCTCGCACAGCTCCATCCCGAGCCCGCCCACCGCGCGACCCGCCAGCTCGTTCGCCCCCTCGAATCCCTCCCCATCCTCGATCACCGCGCGCAGCGCGATCATCGCGCGCGCCTCCTCGTCCCACCCCTCGTGATCCTTCAGCAGCCCGAACAGCGCCCCCCCGCCCTCGACCCCCCGCACCATCGGCGCATCCGGGTGCAGCTCGTGGCGCGCATCGAACCCCCCGCGCTCCCCCGACAACCGCAGCGCGAGCATCGCGACGCACGAATCCATCGTGTCCCCGCGCATCGCCGCGTCCTCCAGCAGCACCCGGAACACCCACCGCGCCTGCCTCGACCCCGACCCGAGCAGCCCCGGCGCGAGCGGACGCACCGACGCCGCCGCCCCGCGGAGATCACCATTTCCCGCACGCACCGCCCCAACACGCGACCGCCGATGGGTCTCCAGGAACATGTCCGGAACCTTGTAGGCCGTTGCCTTGTCCCCTCCACTCGCCCCGGACACCTGCTTCTTCTCGACCTCCACGACCTCAAACCACGGCACCAGCTCGTCCTGACCATCGACCGTGAGCCGCACCCCGTTCACATCGGTCTTCCCCTCCTTCCCGCGGAGCTCCGACACCACCCCGTCCTCGAACACGCGCACAATCACGTTCTTTGACGTCTCGGCCGCTCCGTCCTGAGCCATCGCCCACCCCGCGCACATCCACATCATCACAACCACGCGCACCAAACTCACGGCCCCACCCCCGGGCTCGTCCCGCTGTCGCTGATGTGCGTGTACCGACCCCCCGTGTTCTTCGCGATGTTCCGCATCATCGACTCGACCCGCTGCTGCGCCGTCGGGTTCCCGACCTCCCCGAACAGGATGCAGTGCACCGGGATCCGCCGCCTCCGGTTGAGCTGCGAGATCAGCCCCACCACCTCCGCCCTGAACTCGCCGTCCGTCATGAAATAGA
This sequence comes from uncultured Phycisphaerales bacterium, assembly GCA_965652365.1. GTDB lineage: Bacteria > Planctomycetota > Phycisphaerae > Phycisphaerales > UBA1924 > UBA1924. The sequence goes on along the minus strand of CBFGUD010000004.1, from coordinate 21,743 downwards.
TCGCGTCCGCCCGGGGCTCGAGCCCGTAGACCATCGAGAACGCCTCCTCCGGTCGCGTGTCCCCGTTCGCGCTCTCGCTCATCACCGCGACCCCCGTCGACGCCTTGTTCGCGCTCGTCGCCTTCACCCACGAGCTCGTCCCGAACAGCGGCTCGGCCGCCGTCGAGTACAGCACGATCGAATACTCCGCGCCCCCCGCCAGCGCGTGCACGGACCGGATCAGCTCCACCTGCGTCAGCTCCCAGCGCGTCATCTTCTCCGACATGAGCAGCCCGTTCATCGACCCCGACCGATCCACGATGTACGCGAACCGCTTCCCCGACGCCTCGAGCCCGAAGAACGACGCGCCCTCCCCCGTCCCCGCGCCCGAGCTCCCCGTGCTCACGTCCACGTTCGAGATCGATCCCCCGCCCATCTCCAGCTCCGGCGCCAGCTCGTCCGCCAGGTCGTTCACGCTCTGGTTCGACCCCGAATCCGACAGCAGGTCCAGGTCCACGAGCGACTCCGTCCGGATCTGCTCGAACTGCACCTCCTGCACATCGATCGCCGTCTGCTCATCGAGCGCCGACTCGGGGAGCACCGCGAACTCCACCGGGAGCGAGTCCCCGCCCCCCGCGTCCCCCATCGAATAGTCGATCCGCACCACCAGCGCGATCACCAGCAGCACCACGTGCACCAGCACCGAGATCCCCAGCCCCCCCAGCGTCGCGCGCTCGATCAGGCGCCGACGGGGCGCGTCGTACTCCCCCCCGACCATCTGTGGTGCCGCGTCGCGCTCGTCCATCGCGCCGTCCCGTCCTTCCGTGCCTGGTCCGTCTACCCCACAGTACCGCGCCCACGCGATCACCGCTGCGTCCGATCACCCCATTCGTCCCCGATCCCGATCGGTTCGACCATCACCATGAACCCCCTCATTTCCCCCCTCCGGTTGACCCCCGCACCCCCGTTGTGTTCAATCACCGGCCTCACGGAGAAACGAATGACCAAAGACACGAACACCCGACGCGCCAAACCCGATCGTGTCCTCCTCAAACTCTCCGGAGAAGCCTTCTGCGCCGCCGGGTCCTTCGGCATCTCCCCCAAGGAACTCGCCACCATCGCCGACGAGGTCAAGGACGCCGCCAGCGCCGGCGCCCAGGTCGCCGTCGTCGTCGGGGGGGGCAACATCATCCGCGGCGCCGAACTCGCCAGGTCCGGCGACATCCAGCAAGCCACCGCGGACTACATGGGCATGCTCGGCACCGTCATCAACGCCCTCGCCCTCAAGGAAAAACTCGTCACCCTCGGCGTCGACTCCCGCGTCATGTCCGCCCTCGACATCCGCTCCGTCGCCGAGCCCTTCATCCGAGGCCGCGCCATTCGCCACCTCGAGAAAGGGCGCGTCGTCATCCTCGCCGCCGGGACGGGCAACCCCTTCTTCACCACCGACACCTGCGCCTCCCTCCGCGCCACCGAGCTCGACTGCGACATCCTCCTCAAAGCCACCAAAGTCGACGGCGTCTACACCGCGGACCCCAACAAGGACCCCAGCGCCACCCGCTACGAAGCCCTCTCGTTCCGCGAAGCCATCGCCAAGGACCTCCGCGTCATGGACATGACCGCCCTGAGCATGTGCCAGGAACAACGCATCCCCGTCCTCGTCTTCGATTTCAAGATCAAGGGCAACATCCGGCGTGTCATCGAAGGCGAGCCCATCGGCACCCTCCTCAGCGCCGAATAACCCGCCCCCACACCACACCAAACGCCTACCATCCACCCACGCCCGACAAGACCCGGGCGCTCGGAGAACGCACATGAGCACCGACCCCGACACCATCCTCCTCGAAGCCGAAGAACAGATGAAAAAAGCCGAGCACTACCTCGGCGACGAGCTCCGAGGCATCCGCGCCGGACGCGCCTCCCCCGCCATGGTCGAGTACATCAAGGTCGAATGCTACGGCTCCCACACCGACCTCAAAAGCGTCGCGGCCGTCAACGTCCCCGAGCCCACCCAGCTCCTGATCAAGCCCTACGACGCTTCGATCGTCGGCGCGATCCGCCAGGCCATCGAGGACGCGAACCTCGGCGTCAACCCCCAGGTCGAGGACAAGCAGATCCGCATCAATCTCCCCTCCCTGACCGCGGACCGACGCAAGCAGCTCATCGCCCAGGCCAAGAAAATCGGCGAAGAACAGAAGGTCGTCCTCCGCAACGCCCGGCGCGACGCCAACAAGCACGCCGACGGGCTCACCAAACAATCCGACGCGAACTACTCCGAGGACGAGGTCAAGACCCTCAAGGACGAGATCCAGGAACTCCTCAAGAGCTACGAAGCCAAGATCGACGCGATGATCCAGAAGAAAACCGACGAGATCACCGACGTCTGATCGATCGCGCATCATCCCAGACAAACAAGCGGCCCGGTCACCGACCGGGCCGCCGTTGTATCCATATTCAGTCAGACCTCAGCGAACGATGAACGCGCTCGGGCTCACCAGCAGCACCTTCTCGTCGCGCAGCAGCATCATCGCGTTGAGCTGGTCCACGATCGCCGCGTACCGATCGTCCCCGAGCACGCCCCGGAGCGTCGCCTCGACCGGGTTGATCGACGCGCTCGGCGCCTCCATGAACCCGCCGAGCATCTCGCGCAGCACCTGATCGAACGACGGGGGCTCGGGGTAATGAACCACGTCGTAGTCCACCAGGTCCAGCTCGTCCGCGAGATCGTTGATCGCGTCATCGATCCCGCCGATCTCGTCGGCCATGTTCAGCTCGATCGCGCGCTCACCGAGGAACAAGCGACCCTCCGCCGTCTCGCCCAGATCGATCCCGCGCCGCCCCGCTTCCACGCGCGACGTGAACAGCTCGTACACCTCCGTCATCTCCTCGCGGATCAGACCCACCTGACGCTCGTCCCAGGGCGACGACGAGCTCATCAGCCCGCTCACCGGCCCGCGCGAACGCTCCACCACGTTGATCTTCAGCTTGTCGTACACATCCCCGATCGCGTACTTCCCGCCGACCACGCCGATCGACCCGACCACGCTCGACGGGTTCACGTACACCTTCTCGCCCCCGGAGAGCACGTAGTACCCGCCGCTCGCCGCCATGTTCCCCACGCTCACCCACACGGGCTTGTGCTCGCGCAGGCGCACGATCCCCTGCCACATCACCTCCGACGCGATCGCCGACCCGCCCGGGGAGTTGATCCGGATGACCACGCCCTCGATGTCGTCCTCCTTGATGATGCGCTCGATCGCGTTGCGGACCGTGCGCGACCCCGTCTGGGTCCCGCCGCCGAACATCCCGCCCTCGGACGAATCGCCGTCGACGATCGTCCCGTAGATATGCAGCACCGCGATCGTCGGGTGATCGATCGACACCGTCCTCGGCTTGGACATCTGCGTGAAGATCGCCAGCGGGTTCGACAGGTCCGGCCCGGAACTCCCGCCCACCTCGTACGGATCCGTCACCCACGTGATCTCCGTGTTGTATTCGTCCGACAGGTGCGCCTTGAGCTCGGGCAGGTCCACCTCCGCGTCGATCAGACCCACCCCGATCGCGTCCTCCCCGCTGGCCGACCACGCCTCCTCCATCGCCCGGTCCAGCTCCCGATCCGACAGATCACGCCCCTCCTTGAGCTTGGCGCGCATCTCCACGTACATCGAGTCGAGCAGCCCCGAGATGTTCCGGTCCCACGCCTCGCTCGGCCCGCTCCGGGTCATCGTCTCGTTCGCGCCCTTGTAGTCCCCCACCTGCACGAGCTGCGCCTTGACCCCCACCCACTCGAGCATCGACGCGAGGTACATCTCCTCCATGTGGATCCCCGGGAACGACACGAACCCGCCCTTCTGGAGGATCACCTCGTCCGCGTAGCTCCCCAGCAGCAGCGCCCCCGGGTCGTAGAACTCCGCGAACAGATGGATCTTCTTCCCCTCGTCCCGGTACCGCGTCATCGCCGTCCCGAGTTCCTCGATCTGCGTCGACCCCAGCGCCGCGTCCTTGAGCCGGATCACGAGCCCGTCGAACTCCGGATCGAACGCGAGCGTGTCGATCGTCGTGATCAGACCCAGCAGCGTGTCCGACCCCTCCCCGATCCAGTTGAACCCGTGCTGGAACTCCGACGGGGTCCCCTCGATCTCGAGCACCGCCAGCGAACGCGCCGCACGCGCCTCGGACCCTTCGGCCCCCGTCTCCGCCGCGGACACGTTCGCGACACACAAAACCACCCCGATCAACGCGTACACGATGCGCATGAATACCGCTCCTTCAGCAAGAAACCCAAAATCCGTACACCCCAGTGTAGTGGGATCCGCCCCTCCGGGTTTCACATCCCCCCCGCACCCCCCGCCGCCCGCCGATCCCGCGCCCGGTTCGTCTCGAACACGTCCGAGAGCCCCACCCCCCGGTGCCGCAGCACCGGCCCCAGACGCACCGTGTCGATCACGATGTTCACCATCCCCAGCGTCACCAGCACCGACCCCAGCGCCACGAGCACCACGTGCAGCTGCGTCAGCAGATCCCCCAGCAAGCCCCCTATCAGCACCCCCCCGACATTGAGCGCATCCCCCGCGCCCGCGATCAGGAACACCGCGAGCAGCGCGTACATCGACTGACGATCCACCCGCCCCGTCCGCACGATCACGCTCCGCATCGCGAGCATCAACGCGTGCGGGCGCAGCCCCCAGATCACCAGCGCCACGCACGCGAGCATCGCCAACCGCAACAGCGACCGATCCAAACGCGACACCCCCGGGCTGATCATCGGCGCGGGAGACGACACGTCGAACCCCCGATAGATCGCCCAGTAGATCAGCACGAGCGGCACATACGCCGACACCCCCACCGCCGCTCGCAGCGCCGACCCCCGGGGCACCCTCCGGTGCGGACGCAGCAGCACCAACGCCCCGATCCCCGAACACGCCAGCGCCGCCGCCCCCACCACCCCGATGAACCCCAGCTTGAGCCCGTGCCCCGTCACGAACGTCACCGTCTCGTCGATCCGCAGCCCCCACACGCACAGACACGCCACCAGCGCCCCGATGCTCCAGACCTTGAGACCCGCCGCCACCACCCCCGGCGCGTACAGGGGCTCGAGCTCCTCCGCGCGCGGATCCACCACCCCCAGCAGCGTCGCCCGCACCGGGACCCCGCACTCGGGGCACGCCTCGCGGATCGACAGCCCCCGCAGCTCGTACCCGCACGAAATGCAACGAAGCTCGCCCGTCAACCGACGCGCCACCGCCGCGTCCCGCGACCCCTCCGCATTCCCGTGTTGCTCGTGATCAGACCCGTGCATGCGACCCCAAGATTCCTCGATCGGAACGCCAGCATACCACCATTTCCCACCCCGCGGGACCCGATTCCCGCCCCACGCGTATCCTCCCCCGACGATCCACGCACAATCAGGGACGACCATGCGCGAACAACTCGACCAACTCCGCGACCAGATCCAACGCGTCTACCTCGGATCACCCGAACCCATCGACATGCTCCTGTGCACCCTCTTCGCGCGCGGACACGCCCTCCTCGAGGACGTCCCCGGCGTCGGCAAAACCCTCCTCGCCTCCTCCCTCGCCAAATCCGTTGACACCTCCTTCTCACGCGTCCAGCTCACCCCCGACATGCTCCCCGCCGACCTCCTCGGCGTCACCATCATCTCCCCCGACACCCACGAAACACGCTTCCAACGCGGCCCCATCTTCGCCTCCATCGTCCTCGCCGACGAAATCAACCGCACCACCCCGCGCACCCAGTCCGCCCTCCTCGAAGCCATGAGCGAGGGCTTCGTCTCCCTCGACGGCACCCGCCACGAACTCCCCCACCCCTTCATGGTCGTCGCCACCCAGAACCCCAACGACTTCATCGGCACCTACCCACTCCCCGAGAACCAGCTCGACCGCTTCCTCATGCGCATCTCCCTCGGGTACCCCAGCGCCGAAGCCGAGCAGGACCTCCTCGAGATCCGACCCGCCCAGACCATCCTCGAATCCCTCGCCCCCGTCATCCACGCCGACGACGTCGTCGCGATCCAGAAACAGGTCGACCAGGTCCACCTCTCCGAACCCATCCGTCACTACATCGTCGAGATCGCGCGCGCCACCCGCGAGTCCGACCTCATCGACGTCGGGCTCTCCCCCCGAGGATCCCTCGCCCTCGCCCACGCCTCACGAGCACACGCATGGATCCAGGGGCGCGACTACGTCCAGCCCGACGACGTCTACGACCTCCTCGTCCCCGTCTGCGCCCACCGCCTCGTCATCGGAGGCCCCTCCACCGGGGTCCAGTGGACCCGCGCCGCCGAACTCATCACCGAACTCGCCCAGTCCGTCCGCGTCCCCGCCTGAGCCAACCCGCTCGACTCAGTGCGCCGGGCGCGCCCCCAGATCCACCACCCCCATCAGCGCCCCGATCGCCTCGATCGGATGGATCGCGCGCACCCCCGTCGCGTCCAGGATCTGGTGCCGGCACGACGTCCCGTTCGCCACCACCCACTCCCCCTCCCCCCGCGCCCGCACCGCGGGCATCAATCGCTGCTCCCCGATCGTCATCGACAACCCGTACATCTCCTCCCCGTACCCGAACGACCCGCACATCCCGCAGCACCCCGCGTCGATCAACTCCGCCCGCCCCGGCGCGATTTCACTCACCGCGTCCATCGTCGTCGCGCTCCCCCACAGCGCCTTCTGATGGCAGTGCGTATGCACCCGCATCCGCTGATCCCCGGAACTCGCTTCCATCCTGATGGGGTGTTCCCGCGCCCCAACAAACGTCTCCACCAGCGCGCTCTTCGTCCGCAGCTCCCGCGCCCATCGAGACTCCGGATCCGCAAGCAGGTCCTTCCAGTCATCGAGCACCACCGACAAGAACGACGGCTCCAAAAACAGATACGCCCCGACCGCCTCGTCCCCCACGAACCCCGCGATCCGCGCCAGCTGCTTCTCCCCGTCCCGCTTCGCGTGGTCCAGATCCCCCTGCGAGATCGCCGAGCGCCCGAAGTCCGAGCACGCCACGAGCCCCACCCGGTACCCCAGCGCCGTCAGCACGTCCACCGCCGCGTGCGCGATCCACGGCTCCGTGTGCGTCACCATCGTGTCCGACACCACCACCACCGCGTCCCCGTCCCCCGCAGGGATCGGACGGGTAAGCACCGACCGATGAAACCGCGGGAGCGAACGCTCCGGGTGGATCCCCATCACGTGGTTCACCACCGAGCGCACCGGCGCGAGCCCGTTCGCGAAGTTCGCAAGCCCCGCCGACACCGACCCGATCCGGTTGAGCAGGTCCACATTCGAGTACACCCGCGTCCGGAAGGACACCCCGCCCAGCGCATGGTTCTGATACAGGTACTCGCTCTTGAGCTTCGCCATGTCCACGCTGCTCGGGCACTCCGTCTTGCACGCCTTGCACCCCAGACACAGCTTGAGCGTCTCCAGCGTCTCGTGATCATCGAAATCGGGCGCGCCCCCGTCCTCCCCGAACCGCGACTGCCCCGTGATCGCCAGCCGCAGCGCGTTCCCGCGCCCGCGCGTCGAGTGCCGCTCATCGAGCGTCCCCTGGTACGACGGGCACATCGTCCCCTCCGCCTTCTTCCGGCACACCCCCGCCCCGTTGCACATCTCGATCGCGTGCCCAAACCCGTGCTCGTCGTCGTACCGAAACCCCGTCTCCACCCGATCGATCGTCAGGTTCACCGAACCCGGGCGCACGCGCGTGTTCGACGAGATCGACTCGAGCGCCCCCGGTTCCACGATGTTCCCCGGGTTCATCAGCCCGTGCGGATCAAACACCCGCTTGACCTTCCGCAGCGCCTCCATCAGCTCCGGACCCAGGAACCGCTCGAGCACCGGCCCCCGAGCCCGCCCGTCACCGTGCTCACCGGACGCCACCCCCCCCAGCGCCTTCGCAAGGTCCGCCGCCGCGCTCGCGATCCGGTGCATCGCCCCCTCGTCCCGCGCATCGCGCAGATCCAGCAGCGGGCGCACGTGCAGCACCCCCACGCTCGCGTGCGCGTAGTACGACGCGACCGTCCCCTCCCCCTCCACGATCGCGCGGAGACGGCGCACATACTCGCCAAGGTTCTCCACCGGGATCGCGCCGTCCTCGATGAACCCCAGCGGCTTCCGCGACCCCTCCACCGCATGAAGCAGCGGCTCCCCCGCCTTCCGCAGCTTCCACGCCCGCGCCATCGACTCCGGATCCGTGTACGTCTCGACCGCGCTCCCCCGCGCGAGCCCCGCCGCAGCATTCAACTTCTCCTCGATCTCCCCCGGGTGCTGGGCGAAGAACTCGACGTACAGCACCGCCTCCGGATCCGAGCCAGCTTCCTTCCGAGGCAGCAGATCCACATACCTCCGGTACTCCGTGTTCTGCCGCGCCAGACGCAGGATCAGATCATCCAGCAGCTCCACCCCCGCCGGACCGAGCGCGAGCACGGGCTCCACCAGCGCGATCGCCTCGTCCACGCTCGCGCACGCGATCACCGCGAGCCCCTTGCACCGCGGGATCTCATGCAGAATCAGCTCCGCCCCGAGCGTCATCGCGAGCGTCCCCTCCGACCCGCACAGCAGGTGCGACAGGTTCACCCCCCCCGGGCTCCACCCCGACGCCTCGCACTGATCCAGGATCACGTCGAGCTGGTACCCCGCGCTCCGGCGCTTCGTCCTCGGGAAGCGCTCGCGGATCAGCCCCGCGTGCGTGCGCACGATCGAAACCACCTCCCGCGTGATCCCCATCACCCGCTCGTCACGCATCGCCGACCCCGCCCCGAACGTCACGCGCGACCCGTCCCACAGACACGCGTCGATCGACGACACGTTCTCCGACGTCCGCCCGTACAGGATCGAGTGCACCCCCGCCGCGTTGTTCCCGATGCACCCCCCGATCGTCGCCTGGCGCGCCGTCGACGGATCGGGCGCGAAGAAAAGCCCCGCGCCCCGGACGGCATCGTTCAGATCGTCCACCGTCACCCCGGGCTCGACCACGCACCTGCGCGCCCCCGCGTCGACCGACACCACCCCCGTGCACCGCGCGGAGACATCGATCACCACCGCCCCGTTCACGCACTGCCCCGCCAGCGACGTCCCCCCGCCCCTCGGGAGCACCCCTACGCCCCACGCCCCGCACACCCGCATCGCCTCCGCCGCGTCGTCCACGTCCGCGGGCTCCACCACCCCGAGCGGGAGCACCTGGTAGATCGACGCGTCCGTCGCGTACAGCCCGCGCGTGTGCGCGTCGAACAACACGCGCCCCCGCACGCGCCGATCCAGCTCCGCAATGAACGATCCGCGATCCATGCCTCTCGACCGTAGCACGAAAAAAACCCGCGGCGGAAAGCCCGCCGCGGATCGAGTATACATCAGGACAGACGACGCGATCAGTCGTAGTAGACCGTGATCGAGAAGTCATCCGACTCCGCGTTAACGTCGTAGTACTGCGTCATGTACGCGTTGCGGTTGTTGTACTCACCGCTGAGCTGGATCTCGTTGCTGTTCGGGGGATTCTGATCCGCCTCGGGCTGGCGATCCTGGTCATCCTCGTTCACGAAGATGTTGTCGCCCTGGTTCTGGTTCTGGTCCATCAGACCCGTGAAGGTCCACACGATGTTCTCCGGATCCGGACGGTTGAAGTAGTCGACGTGCGCATCGTTGAAGCCGATGTTGCCCGCCCACTCCGTGCGGGAACCGCCCGTCGAGAGGGTGACCGAGCTCACGCCCTGCGGCGTCGAACCGATCTCGTCGGTCGGGGACTCCTGCGACGCATCGAGAAGCTCCCACGTGCCGTCCTCGCCATTCCCGTTGAGCTGGTACACCGGGCCGCGGTTCGCCAGCGCGGGCTCGAGCGCGTCGAACGTGTTCGCCCACTGCGACGCACGCAGGAGGAACGGGGGGGTGTGCGCGTAGCTGAAGTTGCCCACGCCCACGTAACGCTGGAGGTTCGGGTTCGAACCGGTGTAGATCGACTGCTGACCACGGGTCCCGTTGTTCCAGAAGTAGTCGCCCTTCGACGCGCGGAAGTTCGGATCCCACAACGCCTCGGTCGGCATACCCGCGTTCCCGTCGACCGCGCCCGAAGGCGAATCGAACTCATAGTCCTCGTACTGCTCGTAATCACCCGTCTCCGTCGGGGAGATACAGATCTCCGTCTCGATGATGCCCTGAGAAATCAGGATCGAGAACATGTGACCCGTCGTGTCCTTCTCCTTCGCGGTCGTGATCGCGCCGTTGACCTCCAGCGTCTTGTCGTTCTTGTCGATGCGGCTCGGGAGAGGGTAGTTGTCGCGGTTGTTCCCCGCGAACACCACCATCCCCTGCAGCAACGAACGAACCTGCGTGCTGTCCTTGAGCTGGTTCGCACGCTGACGCGCCTTGCCCAGCGCGGGCAGCAGAATACCGATGAGCAGCGCGATGATCGCGATCACCACCAGCAGCTCGATGAGCGTGAACGCACTCCGGCGTCCCTTGTTCAAAGTCGTCATGGAAACGACTCCTTTCCGAAATGTCCCGAGCAACAACGCCCGAGACTCCCAAACAGCGTCCCGAGTGTGCGGGACACAACCACCGTCGACACAAGCGCCCTGTCGACGTGCGGGCCGATCTGTCGGCATCCAGGTCCGGCAAGGAATCAATGAAGGGCTCTCGCCCGATCAGTGCGGATATGCTGCATTCGCCGGACCAGCACACCAAATGAGCCATCGCTCATCACCATCCTATCCGCAAACCACCCCACACAGTTCCCGTCAAACCACCCATTTCCACACACCAAAACAAAACCAAACACCATGACCATCGCCCAACGACTCGCCGAACTCCACATCACCCTCCCCATTGCCCCCAAGCCCGTCGCCTCCTACGTCCCCACAAGACGCGCCGGAAACCTCGTCCACGTCTCGGGACAAATCCCCATGCGCGACGGCACCCTCATCGCCAAAGGCACCCTCCCCGACCACGTCGATCAGCACACCGCGATCCTGTGCGCGCGCCAATGCACCCTCAACGCCCTCGCGTGCCTCGCCCAGGAACTCGGCACCCTCGACACCATCACCAAAGTCATCAAAGTCGGCGGCTTCGTCGCCTCGACCCCCGACTACACCGACCACCCCACAATCATCAACGCCTGCTCCGACCTCCTCGTCCAGATCTTCGGCCCCGAGATCGGACAGCACGCCCGCGCCGCCGTCGGCGTCTCTTCGCTCCCCCTCGGCGCGCCCGTCGAGATCGAGTTTTTCGTCGAAGTCAGCGCGTAAGGCTGTTTAGGCGAACGCCCCTCATGCGAACGCCTTGTTGTAATCCGCGAGAAACTTCTCGAGCCCGATGTCCGTCAGCGGGTGCGACATGAGCTGCTTGATCACGCTCATCGGCACCGTCGCGACATCCGCACCGATCATCGCGCACTCGAGCATGTGCTTCGGGTGACGGATCGACGCCGCCAGGATCTTCGTCTCGAACCCGTAGTTGTCGTAGATCGTCCGGATCTGCGAGATCAGCTCCGTCCCGTCCTGCGAGATGTCATCCAATCGCCCGATGAACGGCGAGATCAAAAACGCCCCCGCCTTCGCCACCATCATCGCCTGCATGGGCTGGAAGCACAGCGTCATGTTCGTCTTGATCCCCTCGTCCGACAGCGCCTTGCATGCCTTGAGCCCGTCGACCGTCACCGGGAGCTTCACCACGATGTTGGGCGCGATCGACGCGCGGACCTTCCCCTCCGTCACCATCGCCTCGAACTCCGTCGCGATCACCTCCGCCGACACCGGTCCCGACACGATCTCGCAGATCTGCGCCAGACGATCCCCGTAATCAACCCCCTCCTTCGCGATCAGCGACGGGTTCGTCGTCACCCCGTCGAGCACCCCCAGGTCGTTCGCTTCCTTGATCTCGTCGATGTTCGCCGTGTCGATATACAGTTCCATGGGCGCCGCCGCTCCTGTCTGCGCCGCACCGAACCGTGCAGCGATCCGCGATGATCAAAGGTCGAATCCGAGCCCGCGCGGGCTCTGCGAAACTCTAGGCCAAGCCCGCTTCCGCGAGACGCACCTTGAGCTCGCGCCGCAGCACTTTCCCCGTCGGATTCCGGGGCAGCGCATCCACCACCTCCACGTGCTTGGGCACCTTGTACCCCGCGAGCCGCTCCCGGCACCACCGCACCAACTCGTCCCCCCCCACGCGCTCGCCCTCCTCGCACTCGACGAACGCCACGGGCACCTCCCCACGCACCGGATCGTGCCGACCCACCACCCCGCTCGCGTGCACCGCCGGGTGCGCGTTGAGCACCTCCTCGATCTCGCGCGGGAACACGTTCTCGCCCCCCACAATCAGCATCTCCTTGAGCCGACCCGTGATCGACACGAACCCCTCCGTGTCCACGCGCCCGATGTCCCCCGTCCGGAAGAACCCGCGATCGTCGAACACCGACGCCGTCTCCTCCGGGAGATTCAGATATCCCTTCATCACGTTCGGACCAGCGATCCGAAGCTCCCCCTCCTCGTCCACACCCAGCTCCCGCCCCGTCTCGGGCTCCACCACCCGGAACCGAACCCCCGGCACCGCCCGCCCCACCGTCCCCGCCCGGCCCTCGTGAGGCAGCAGCACGTTCGTCACCGGGGACGTCTCCGTCAGCCCGTACCCCTCGCAGATCGGAACCCCGAACCGATCGAGAAACCGCTCACGGATATCCGCCGGCAGCGGCTCCCCCCCCGAAATCGCGAGCCGCACGCTCGAGAACTCCGACGCCGACGCGCTCTTGCTCGAAAGGATCGCCCCGTACATCGACGGGATCCCGATGTAGATCGTCGCGCCGTGCGACACGATGAGCTCCGTGAGCTTCTTCGCGTTGAACCGCGCCGTATACACCACCCGGCACCCCAGCAGCATCGGCGCGAGCGTCAACGCCGTGATCCCGAACGAATGAAACTGAGGCAGCACCCCCAGGAACGTATCCCCCTTGATCAGCCCCACGTGCCGCTCCACCTGACGCACGTTGCTCAGCAGATTCCCGTGCGTCAGCATCACCCCCTTGGGACGACCCGACGTCCCCGACGTGTACAGCACCACCGCCGTCTCGTCCCGCCCCACCATCGCCGGCCAGCGCGGCACGGGCATCCGCTTGAAATCAAGATCCTCCAGGTACACCACCCGCGCCCCCCTCGGCTCGCACCCCAGGTGCTCCACCAGCCGCCGCGACGCGATCACCAGATCGCACCCGCTGTCCTTCACGCAGTACTCGAGCGTCTCGTGCTCGAGCAAGTAGTTCAGAGGCACCGCCGTCCGCCCCGCCATCAGCACCCCGTGGAGCACCGCGCCGAACGCCCCCGTCGTCGGGATCAGCATCCCCACCCGCGCCGACGACGAGCCCGACTCCACGAGCGACGCGATATGCATCCCCGCGACAAGCAGCTCCACGCCCCGGTACGACCGCATGTCGTCGACCATCAGCGTCCGCCCCGCGCGCTTCGCGAGCGCGAGCGTCAAGGCCCATCCCAGATTCATCGATCAGTCCCCGTGGTGCGCATCCGGACAGGATACCACATCCCCCGCCGCCCGTCACCAACCCCCATTCACCAGGCCCCAATCAGAAAGGCCACACCTCGAGCCCGTGCGGCGCGTTCCGGATATCCATCGACACGTTCACACTCCTGAGCCGCTCCCCCGACCCCACCGCGAACGCGCTCACCGTCCCCGGCGACGACCCCGCGATCACCACCCCCTCCCGCGCCGACACGCACAGCCCGCGCCCGAACCCCTGACGCGCATAGTCCTCCCCCAGGTCCGTGTTGGTCATCGCCGACTCGTCGTACAGCGGGTATTCCATTTTCGTGACCACGCGCCCGTTCCGGTCCGTGACCATCGCGCAGTCGTCCTTCGTCGCGTTCATCGCGATCCGATCACCGCCCCCACCGCCCCCACCGATCGGCTGACAGTTGTGCGTCCCCACGGGCACCTTCGCGAACACCTCGACCGCGCCGTCCGCGCCCAACGTCCACATCGCGTCCATCCGCAGCGCCGAGAAATACACCGACCCACCCCGGCAAAACACCTGGTTGATGTGCAGCGTGTCCCGCTTCGCAGGCCCCATCCCCCCCGTCGGGTCGTACCCCTTGCTCAAGAGCTTCCGCTCCACCCGACCCCGGATCCGACGCTCCGCGATCCCGATGTACCACGCCCCGTCGAACCGCCCCTCGCGCGTATCGAACCGCAGGATCGAATCGAAACTCGTCGACGTCACCCAGATCCACCGCTCCCCGTCGTACGAGATCTCGTGGCAATGGTGCAAGAACGGACACTTGAATGACCGCTGGATGGTGAACTCCCGATCGAACACGAACAGCTCGTCCGACGCCGCGATGTAGATCTCCTCCCCAACAAACGCGATCCCCCGCAGCCCGCGCCCCATCCCGCGCCCCTCCCAATCGATCCCCACCTCGTTCCAGTCCAGCACCCGCTCGTGAGCCCCGGACTCCAGATCGATCAGGTACGCGCCCCCGTGCGAATCCCCCTGCTGCGAGGAACGGATCACATCGGTCATCAACACGGTCGGGAGCGCCATGGGCGATCATTGCCAACGCCCCCCGCCCGATCCAGATCAATCGCCCTCAAGAATCACGCTCGCCATCGCGAGCGCATCCGTGTGCGACAAGGACACGAACCACCGCACGCCCCCGAGCCGCGCCGCGATCTCCCGCGCCTTCCCCGTCACCACAAGCTCGGGCTTCCCGCGCAGCCCGCGCCGCGTCTCGACATCCGTCCACCCGATCCCCTCCGACCACCCCGTCCCGATCGCCTTGAGCGCCGCTTCCTTCGCCGCGAACCGCGCCGCCAAGTGCTCCACCCGCCGCGGCCCATCCCCCGCGTCCGCCACCTCACGCCCGGTAAACACCCGCTCGAGAAACCGATCGCCGTGCTTCCCGAGCGACTCCGCGATCCGCGCCACCTCGACGATGTCCACCCCGTGACCCACGATCACGGATCAATCCTTCCCCGATGCCGCCGCCTTGGGCTTCGCATCCTTCGCCGGCGCGTCCTTCTTCGTCTCGGGCTTGGATTCGGGCTTCGCGTCGCCCTTCGCGGGCTCGCTCGCCTTCTTCTCCGCCTCCGCGCCCTTCTTGTACGACTCGGACCGGTAGTCCGTCTCGTAGAACCCCGACCCCTTGAACATCACCGCCGCCCCCGTCCCGATCAGACGCTCCAGCGCCAGCTTCCCGCACTCGGGGCACTTCTTCTTCACCGAATCGCGCATCGACTGGAACAGCTCGAACTCGTGCGAACACGCATTGCACCGGTAGTCATACGTCGGCATCACGCATCTCCATCCGCGGCCTCACCCGCCGCCTCGGGCGCCACCGCCACCTTCGCGGGACGAACCACCCGATCACCCAGCTTGTACCCCATCCCCATCGCGATCGACACGTGCCCGGGCGCCACACCCTCCGCCGCGTGCTGCATCATCGCCGCATGCTCGTTCGGGTTGAACTCATCCCCCACCTTCGGATCGATCGGGCTCACCCCGTACGACGACAGCATCCGCAGAAACTCCGCCCGGATCAGCTTCACCCCCCCGATCACGTCCTTCGCCGATACCTTCTCCGGGTCCTGGGTCAGCGCCATCTCGAAGTGATCGATCAGCGGGATCAGCGCCTGCACCACCCCCGTCGTCGCGCTCGTCCGCGCCTCGCGCTCGTTGATCGACGCCCGCCGCTGGAAGTTCTGATACTCCGCCCCCAGCTCCTGGAACCGCCCGAAGTGCTCGTCCCGCTGACGGATCGTGTCCAGCAGCGCATCGACGATCTCCTCGCACTCCGCCGGCACCTCCAACTCATCCGCGAGCGCCATCTGACGGATCGCTTCAAGCCGCGCCGCCCGATCCTGCTCGGATCCAGCGTCCTCGGGATGGGTCTCGTCGTGGGTCATCGTTTCGCCTTCATGCGTCTCGCTCATCATCACACCTCATCTCAAAAAACAGACCTCAGCCCCCCAGCAGGTCCGTGATCTTCTTCCAGAACCCGTGACTCTCGGGCTGCACATCCTTGTCCTCCGTCGCCGCGAACTCACGCAGCAGCTCCTCCTGCTTCCCCGTCAGCTTCTTCGGGGTCTCGATCTTCACCACCACCACCAGATCCCCCCGCCGCCCCGACCGCAGATTCGGCAGCCCCTCGCCCTCGATCCGCAAAAGCTCCCCGAACTGCGTCCCCTTCTTCACCGTGATCGACCGCGACCCGTCCAGCGTCGGGACCTCGACGTCCGCCCCCAGCGCCGCCTGTGTAAACGAGATCGGCATCTCCAGAATCAGATGATCCCCGTCCCGCTCGAACAGCCCGTGATCCTCCACCGCCACAACAACATGCAGATCGCCCCGCACCCCCGACCCGTCCGCGCTCGCGTCCACCGCCGGCGGCTCCCCCTCCCCCTTGATCCGCACCGCCTGCCCGTGATGCACCCCCGCGGGGATCTTCACCTTCAGCGACCGCTTCTTCCCGACCCGCCCGCGCCCATGACACGACGGGCATTTCTCCTTGATCGTCGTCCCCCGCCCCCGACACGCCGGGCACGCCGTCACCATCCGGAACATCCCCCCGAGCCCCGCTTGCTGCACCTTCCCCTGACCACCGCACGACGCGCACGTCTCGGGCGTCGTCCCGGGCTTCGCCCCAGACCCCGAGCACGTCTCGCACACATCCATCCGTGTGAACTCGACGTCCTTCGTCACCCCGCTCAGCACATCCTCGAGCGTCACCGAGACCTGCGTCTCCAGGTCATACCCACGCGCCACCCCCCGCCGAGCCCCGCCCGCGCGAGGACCACCGAACCCCACACCCCCCGCGCCACCGAAAATGTCGTTGAACATCGAGAAGATGTCATCCACATTCATCCGGTTGAAGTCGTGCGTCGCCGCCCCGTGCCCGCGCAGCCCGTCACGACCGTACTGGTCGTACAGCTTCCGCTTCTCCGGATCCGACAACACCTCGTACGCCTCCGCGGCCTCCTTGAACTTCGTCTCCGCCTCCGCGTCGTCCGGGTTCCGGTCCGGGTGGTGCTTCATCGCCAAACGCCGATACGCGCGCTTGATCTCGTCCGCATCCGCGGATTTGCCCACTCCAAGAATCTCGTAGTAGTCGCGTGTCGCTGGCATAAACAAAGCCCCCGCCGTTCCCGGCGAGGGCCCGTGAAATCAAATCAACTCAAGACACCGCGCCCGCAACAGGCTCCGTGTCCTCCTTCAGGTCTGTCAGCATCACGTCCGTCGTGAGCATGAGCCCAGCAACGCTCGCCGCGTTGATGATCGCGCTCTTCGCCACCAGCGCCGGATCGATGATCCCCGCCTTCACGAGATCCACGTAATCACCCGTCGCCGCGTTCAGACCGAACGACCCGGATTCCTCCTTGATCGTCTCCACCGCCAGATCACCGTCGAACCCCGCGTTGTCCGCGATCTGACGCGCCGGCGCCTCGAGCGCCTTGGTCACGATGTCGAAGCCGAACTTCTCATCGCCCTTCGCCTTCTTCGCTTCCTTCGCGAGCTCCACCGCCGCGCGGATCAGCGCCACGCCGCCGCCCGCGACATAGCCCTCCTTCGCCGCCGCGCGCGTCGCGTGCACCGCGTCGTCGACGAGGTCCTTGGTCGCCTTCATCGCCTGCTCGGTCGCGCCGCCCACGTGGATGATCGCGACGCCGCCCGTGAGCTTCGCGTGACGCTCCATCAGCTTCTCGCGGTCGTACTCGCTCGTGGACTTCTCGTGCAGCGTCTTGATCTGCTCGGCCCGGGCCGCGATGTCCTTCTTCTTCCCGCCGCCCTGGACGATCGTCGTGTTGTCCTTCGACACCGTGACCTTCTTGGCCGTGCCCAGCTCGCTCAGCTCGATCGATTCGAGCGACCGCCCCAGGTCCTCCGCGAAGTACGTCCCGCCCGTCAGCACCGCGATGTCCTCGAGCATCGCCTTCCGACGATCCCCGAAGCCCGGCGCCTTCACCGCCGCGACCTGCAGCATCCCGCGAAGACGGTTGACCACAAGCGCCGCCAGCGCCTCGTTCTCGATGTCCTCCGCGATGATCAGCAGGGGCTTGCCCGCCGTCGCGATCTTGTTCAAGAGCGGCAGCAGATCCGCGAGGTTGCTGATCTTCTTCTCATGAATGAGAATCAACGCGTCCTCGAGCACCGCCTCGCCCGACTTCGGGTCCGTCATGAAGTACGGCGACAGGTACCCCTTGTCGAACTGCATCCCCTCGACATAATCGAGCGTCGTCTCGTTCGAGTTCCCGTTCTCGATCTCCACCACACCGTCATGACCGACCTTGTTGATCGCTTCCGCGATCAGCTCGCCGATCTCCGCGTCGTGGTTCGCCGACACCGTCGCGATCTTCTTCAGGTCCGCCTTCCCCTTGCACGGCGTCGCCAGCGCATCGATCGCGTCGCTCGCCGCCTGCGCCGCCTTGTTGATCCCGCGCTGCACGTGCACCGGGTTCGCGCCCGACGCCACCACACGCAGACCCTCCGTGAAGATCGCCTGCGCCAGCACCGTCGCGCTCGTCGTCCCGTCGCCGGCCTTGTCCGCCGTCTTCTTCGCGACCTGGTACACCATCTTCGCGCCCATCGACTCGAAACGCTCCGACAGCTCGATCTCCTTGGCGACCGTCACCCCGTCCTTGGTCACGTGCGGACCACCGAACGACTTCTCGATCACCACGTGACGACCCGCGGGCCCCATCGTGCACTTGACGGCGTCCGCAAGCTTGTCAACGCCCTTCTTCATCTCAAGGAGCGCCTTGTCCTCGAACATGATCTGTTTGCTACTCATATCAATCGCTCCCTTCGGAGTGTGTTTCTTCTGTTCTTCCCGACTTCTCCTCGTGGGATGGGCTTCCAGCCCGTCTCTCCCCCGCCTCCTCCGCCGGCCGGGCAAGGAAGCAAGGAGTGACAGGCAAGATGCCTGCCCCACCAGGACACGGAGCCACGCTTACTGCATGACCCCCAACAACTCCGTCTCCCGCAGGATCAGGTGCTCCACACCATCAATATCAACCTCCGTGCCCGCGTACTTCGAGTACACCACCCGATCACCCTTGCTCACGCTCATCGAAGCCCGCGTCCCGTTCTCCAGAACCTTCCCGGGACCGGTCGCCACGACCGTCCCCTGAATCGGCTTCTCCTTGCTCGACTCCGGAAGGTACAACCCCGCAGAAGTCACCGACTCCTGCTCAAGGGGCTTCACAAGCACACGATCTTCAAGCGGTTTGACTGCCATTTGTAAATCCTCTCTTTCGCGGTCTCAGAGGTTGCTGGACGCAAGCGGGCCCTTCGCCTCGACGCGAGTTATCTGGTCTGATTTCAACCCCAACGCATTCGCGAAGACATCAACCAACTCCTGAGGAGCCTTGAAGTGTCGATGCTGGGTTGTCGTAAAGATTCGATACATCTGCTCATCGCACGGAACATGGATCTCCGTGATTGACATTGGTACAGGACCAAAACCGACGGGGATCCCAGGGGTATATCCCATCTTGCCTCGCTGAACACCAAGCAGAATGTTCTTGCCAATTCTGTTGGCAAGATCATTGCAAGTCGGTCGAGAAATCTTGATCGGATGCCGGGCAATGAGTGAGTATGCGTACTCCTTACCCGTAGCATTATCTCGAACTCTGACTGACACGCTGTTCGCTTCCATGAACATTCTCCTTGTGTCAGGGATTCGGAAACTCCGCTTCCGTGACGAGGTCTCTCAGAACCCCATCCCGCCCATGCCACCCATACCCGGCATGCCCATGCCACCCATACCACCCATGCCGCCCATCGGATCACCGCCGTGACCATGCCCCGCATCGGAAGCATCCTCCGGCGCATCCGTCACCAGACAATCCGCGGCCAGAAGCACCGTCGCGACCGAACCCGCGTTCGTCAGCGCCATCCGATCCACCTTCGCCGGCGTCAACACACCCGCCTTCAGCAGATCCTCGTACGTATCCGTCAGCGCGTTGTACCCGAACGAGCCCTCGCCGTCCGCGACCTTCGCCACGACGACCGACCCCTTCGCGCCAGCGTTCTCCGCGATGGTCCGCAAGGGGACCGACAGCGCCTTGTACACGACATTGAGCCCCGCCGCGAAGTCGTACTTCACGCGCCCGGCATCATCGCTCGACACCTCGGTCGACTTCCCGAACACGTTCTTCCAGTCCTTGTTCTTCGCGATGTCGTTCTGGGCGCGGATGAACGAAACGCCGCCGCCCGGGACGATCCCCTCCTTGAGCGCCGCCCGCGTCGCGTGCAGCGCGTCCTCGACGCGCGCCTTCTTCTCCTTGAGCTCCGCTTCCGACGCCGCGCCGACGTTGATCTGCGCCACGCCGCCCGTCAGCTTCGCGAGCCGCTCCTGGAGCTTCTCACGATCGTAATCGCTCGTCGAGTGCTCGATCTCCCGACGGATCTGCTCGATCCGCGCCTGGATGTCCTTGGTGGACCCCGCGCCCTCGATGATCGTCGTCGTGTCGCTGCTGATCTCGATCTTCTTCGCGATCCCCAGCTGCGACAGCTTGATCGTGTCGAGCTCCACCGACAGATCCTTCATGAACGCCTCGCCGCCCGTGAGCACCGCGATGTCCTGGAGCATCGCCTTGCGACGATCCCCGTACCCGGGCGCCTTCACCGCACAGACCTGAAGCGTCCCGCGCAGCTTGTTGATCACCAGCGTGCTCAGCGCCTCGCCCGTGATGTCCTCCGCGATGATGACCAGCGGCTTCTTCGCCTCCATCACCTTCTCGAGCAGCGGCACCAGCTTCTGGATGTTGTCGATCTTCCCCTCGTGCACCAGCACGAGCGCCTTCTCGAACTCCACCTTCATCTCATCGACATCCGTCACAAAGTTCGGCGACAGGAACCCACGATCGAACTGCATGCCCTCGACGACCGTCACGTCCGTCTCAAGCCCCTTGCCCTCCTCGACCGTGATCACCCCGTCCTTGCCGACCTTCTCGAACGCGTCCGCCATGATCTTGCCCGTCTCCGGGTCGTTGTTGGCGCTGATCGTCGCGACGTTCTGGATGTCCTTCTTCCCGTTCACCGGGGTCGCCAGATCATCGATGCTCGCGCACGCGATCTCGATCCCCTTCTTCATCCCCCGAACCAGCGCGTTCGCGTCCACACCCGCCGCGATGTACCGCAGCCCTTCCTTGAACAGCGCCTCCGCGAGCACCGTCGCCGTCGTCGTCCCGTCCCCCGAGTCGTCCGACGTCTTGCTCGAGGCCTCCTTCACGAGCTTCGCGCCCATGTTCTCCGCCTTGTTCTTGAGCTCGACCTCCTCCGCGACCGAAACCCCGTCTTTCGTCACCGTCGGACCGCCCCACGATTTATCAATCACCGCGTTCCGACCCCGCGGCCCCAGCGTCACCTTCACCGCGTTCGCCAGCTTCTCCACACCGGCCAGCAGCGCCTGACGCGCCTCGATATCGAAAGTCAGTTCCTTGTGTGCCATAGCGAGTCGATCTCCTGATGTCTCGGGGTGCTTCACCCAGCGATCCGCGGCCATCCGCCGCGGCGTGATTCGTGATCGCCGACCGTGAACGCGCACCGTCGGCCCTCAACAGTGGCAATCCCCGTGCCAATCCACCACACCACATCCCCCCGCAATCACCCCTGCCGCACCAATCCACCCCCCATCCCACCCCCGCACACCCTGCCCATCCCCTGACACCCCCCGATCCCCCTGCCATCTTGACAGCCCTTCCCCCCGCCCTCTCCGTCCTCGGTGGGACGGGCTTCCAGCCCGTCGCCTCCAACCCTCCCCC
>CBFGUD010000003.1:0-162270 GCA_965652365.1 uncultured Phycisphaerales bacterium | reverse complement strand
CCTCGCCCGCCTCCCCCGACCGGAGAAGAACACCGATGCCCTTGCACGCCCCGCCGTCGCGAGCCGTCCTCCGCTCCGCCCTGATCCTTCTCGCGATGCTTCTCGGATCATGCGCCACCGCCTCGACCCGCGCCCCGATCGACACCTTCGATGACAAATCCGACTGGAACCTCGTCCTCGCCGACGGCGTCCGCGCCACCCTCCACGACGACCACGGCGCGCTCCGCGTCGACTACGACTTCACCTCCGGATCCGGGTACTGCATCATCCGCAAACAGGTCGGCCTCGACCTCGATACCAACTACCGCTTCACCCTCCGCTACAAGGGCACCGGGCCGCGCAACACGCTCGAGTTCAAACTCGTCGACGGCTCCGGAGACAACGTCTGGTGGGCCGTCGAACGGGACTACCAGTTCCCGCGCGAATACGAAACCAAATCCATCCGCAAACGCCACGTCTCCTTCGCGTGGGGGCCCGACAACGCGCCGCTCGATCGCGTCCACTCCATCGAGATCGTCGTCACCGCGAGCCAGGGCGGCACCGGATCCCTCTACCTCGACGAACTCGGCTACGAGCGCCTCCCCGACACCGAACCCGAACCCACCGAGCCCCGCGCGAGCAGCGCAGACCAGGACCTGGGGCGGGTCGCGCCCGACGGGTCCCTTGCTTGGTCCACAACCGACGCTGACACGCTCGACTTCACCTTCGACACCCCCGTCGAGTTCAGCGCCATCGCCCTCGACTGGGACACCCCGCCCGCGTCCTGCACCATCGAGTCATCGATCGACGCCGACACCTATCGCACCCTCGCGCACCTCACCAACCCAAGCGCCACCAACCTCGTCCACACCCCCGAAACCGAAGCCCGGCACGTCCGCATCACCGTCAAAGCCGGCGCAACACTCCGCGCCATCACCTTCGCCCCCGTCGAGCGGTTCCCCATCGCGAACGCGTACATCACCCACCTCGCGCAGCACGCGCCCCGGGGCGCCTATCCGCGTTCCTTCACCGAGCTCTCCCCCTGGACCGTCGCCGGGCTCCCCGAACACTCGGACGAAGCCCTCGTCAGCGCCGACGGCGCCATCGAGCCATTCAAACGCGGGCCCACCCTCGAGCCCTTCGTCATCCACGACGACCGCGTCATCACCTGGGCCGACGTCGACATCGCCAACACCCTCCACGCCCCCGATCTCCCCACCCCCGTCACCCGCTGGACCCACGATGATTTCACACTCGACATCACACCCCTCGCCACCGACCGCTCCGGGTCCGACATCGCGCTCGTCCGCTACACCCTCACGAACACGACCAACGCCAACCAATCCCTCACCCTCGTCCTCGCCGCCCGCCCCTTCCAGGTCCTCCCCGCCGCCCAGTTCCTCAACACCGTCGGCGGCGCCGTCCCCGTCACCTCCGCGCGCGCCGAGCGCGACACCATCACCATCAACAACGCCCCCTTCGTGATGTTCAGCGAGCCCGCGACGAGCGCACTCGTCACCGACATCCCTGCCGCGTCGTTGGCCGACAGACTCACCGATCCATCCCGCCGCGTTCCGAGCGCCAGCATCGGCAACGCCCGGTTCGCCTCCGCGGCGCTCCTCTACGACCTCATCCTCGAACCCAACACCGCACGCACCATCATCGCCGCCCTCCCCATGAACGACCGAGCGCACCTCGATGCCCCGTCCGTCGAATCCTTCGCACGCATTGAATCCCACGAACGCGCCCGCTGGAGCGATCTCCTGACCACCACCGAACTCATCCTCCCCGAATCCCACGTCGACCTCCAGCAGACCCTCCGCGCCAACCTCGCCTACATCCTCATCAACGCCGACGGCCCGGGCATCCAGCCCGGATCCCGCTCCTACGAGCGATCCTGGATCCGCGACGGCGCGATGACCTCCGCCGCCCTCATCGCCCTCGGACGCGCCGACGACGCCAAACGATTCATCTCCTGGTACGCGCCCTACCAGTACGACAACGGCAAAGTCCCCTGCGTCGTCGATGCCCGCGGCCCCGACCCCGTCGACGAAAACGACGCGCCCGGACAGTTCATCTTCGCGATCCGCAACGCCGTCGAGGCAGGGGGCAAGATCGACGAATCCCTCGCGCGAAAGCTCTACCCCAACGTCGTCCGGGCCGTCGACTACATCGAGATGATGCGCAACACGCGCCTCACCCCCGAGTACACCCAGACCGACGACCCCATAGCCCGCGCCTGCGCCGGGCTCATGCCCGAGTCCATCAGCCACGAGGGCTACTCCGAAAAACCCATGCACTCCTACTGGGACGACTTCTGGATCGACCGCGGGCTCTGGGACGCCGTCGAGCTCGCCGACGAACTGGGGCACGACACCGACCGCGCCCGCTTCGAGAAACTCGCCACCGACTTCGGGCAATCCCTCTCCGAATCCATCGAGCGCGCTGCCGCGCACCACGACATCGACTACGTCCCCGGGTGCGTCGAGCTCGGAGACTTCGACGCGACCTCCACCGCGATCGCGTACTACCCCACCGGCGCCGCCCACGTGATCGACGACACCCTCCTCCGCAACACCTTCGAACGCGCCTGGACCTCCACCCAGGGCCGAATCGCCGGCGAACCCTGGAACGACATGACCCCCTACGAGGTCCGACTCGTCGGGACCTTCATCCGACTCGGCTGGCGCGAACGCGCCCACGAATACCTCGATTGGCTCATGACCCTCCGCGACCCAGAGGGATGGAAGCAGTGGGGGGAGATCGCGTGGGAGCACCGCCAGCCCCCGCGCTTCGTCGGAGACATGCCCCACACCTGGGTCGGGTCGGGCGCGATCCTCTCCATCCTCTCGATCTTTGCCTACGAAGACCGCGACACCATCGTCCTCGGCGCCGGGGTCATGCGCGACTGGCTCGACGACGACCAACCCGTCGGGATCCGCGACCTCATCACCCGCTTCGGCCCCCTCTCCTACACCCTCACGCGCGACGCCGACACACTCACCCTCGACATCGAACCCGGGTGCGCCCCCCCGAATGGCTACCGCCTCGACTTCGCGCCCCTCATGAACCCCACCATGACCCCCGTCCTCCCCGCCATCACCATCGACGGCACCCGCGTCCGCACCGACCCCGCATCCCCACTCACGATCCCAACAGGCGCACGCCGCATCGTCATCCGGCGCTAAGAACCCGACGCAATCCCCGCGATCCGCCCGTGATCCCCCCCGATCACGGGTTTTTCTGTGCACATACTCCGCGCATTCCGATACATTCCCCCAAGGAGGCCCGGACCATGACCCCACGCTCTCGCCGCGCATTCACACTCATCGAACTCCTCGTCGTCATCGCGATCATCGCGCTCCTCATCGGGATCCTCCTCCCCGCCCTCCGCGCCGCCCGCGGATCGGCCATGACCACCGTCTGCCTCGCCAACGTCCGATCCATCACCCACGCCCAGACCATGTACGCCGACGCGAACCGCAAGTCCTACCCCTACTGGTCCGGGTGGCAGGTCTTCGGAGGCCAAGGCGACGGCACCGGAGGCGACGAGCCCGGGCTCGGATGGACCGAAATCCTCGAACCCTACCTCGAAGCCACCGAGGTCTACCACGACCCCGCGCGCCGACCCGTCGAAGCCACCCCCTTCTCCTACTTCATCGCCGCACGCTATTCCTGGACCCGATACCAGCGCCAGTTCTCGAGCGTCCGCGAACAGCAGATCTACTTCCCCAGCAAGTTCGTCATGGGAGGCGACTGCAACTACGCCGACCTCTACATCGAGCCCTACGGCACCCGCGACCCCAACGACCACCAGCCCGACTGCGACCAGGACGACGCGACCCAGCCCACCGTCTTCTTCGAAGGCGAACTCGTCCCCCACGACGGCAAAAGCAACATCTTCTTCTTCGACGGCCACGCCGCCAGCTTCTCCGAATACGACCCGAGCGCCATGACCTGGCACGCGAGCAAGATGCTCCCCTGGTCCCTCGAAACCCCATGATCCGAGCCGCGCTCTTCGCGATCGTCGTCCTCACCACGAGCGCGATCGCCACCGACCCGGACCCCAGACCCCTCCACCAGCAGCCCTACCTCGGCCTGAGCGTCCGCGACACCGAGCACGGCGTCGTCGTTGGATGGATCTACCCCGGACCCCTCGGAGGAAAGTCCTTCGACTCCGATTCCGGCATCAAACGCGGCGACAACCTCATCGCGATCAACGATGACCCGATCGAGAGCGCCGGCGACTTCCGTGCGGCCATCGACCAGATCAATCCCGCAACCACCATCACCCTCACCCTCCGCCGCTCACCCGACGCCAAGTCCGATGCAAGCGTCCCCATCGGAGGCGAAGGCGGCGACGAGTTCACCGTCGAAGTCGAGCTCGGGAACCGCGACGAATGGACCGGCACCATCGGACGCGGCTCGGACAACCGCACCTTCCCCGGCTCCCCCAAAGGCGCCTTCGAAGACCAGGTCCTCGACCTCGCACGCGAACACGGGATCCTCACCCACGACACCGGTCTCGCCAACCTCATGGCGCACCTCCGCACCGTCCAGGACGACGCGCTCGATCCCAACTCGATGCCCCACGTCGTCCGCGCCTTCCGCAGCCCCCTCGCGCTCGACACCATCGCCGACGACCTGACCGACGCGCTCGGGCCGATCCGTGACGACCGATCCCCATCGACACGGCAACGGATCAAAACAATCCGGGCCCACACAAAGCCGATGCTCGATCGACAGCCGTTCGAAGAGAGCTACGGCTCCGGATACGGCGTCACGAACTCGACGGCGACCCAACTCATGCGCACCATGCGCGACAACTGGTCGATCGACCCCGATCAAGCCCAGCAGCAGATCGCGCTCATCGGACTTACCGTCGGATCAGGACTCAATGAGCATTTCGATGTCCAGTTCGACTCGATCGCGTATCTCGCCAAGCAACTTCACAGCCTCTACCAAGACGCAGCGGACAACGAACCAATCGAAACCCACTTCATTCAAGGCAATGTGCTCCGGGAGTGGACCGATCCGAGCCCGGTCAGATTCGTCATCGGAGGCCCCGGCGACAACGTCTACGACATGACCCGGATCCACGCCGTCCTCGATCCGGGCGGCAACGACACCTATATCTGGGATCACCCCTTCCGCGATACGGGTCGGGCTCGCCAGGTCATCATCGACCTCGGAGGGGACGACACGTACGAATCCACCGCAGATTTCGCCGGCCCGGGCGTCGCCGTGTACGGCGCCTGCCTCATCGACGACCACGCCGGAAACGACACCTACACATCCACCAAAATGGGCTCCATCGCCATGGGCCTCTTCGGCGTCGGCATCATCATCGACCGCGCCGGAGACGATACCTACGACAACACCGGATCCGACTCCGGATGGTCCCAGGGCGTCGGGTTCTACGGCCTCGGTCTCATCATCGATCAAGCCGGACGAGACACCTACCGCGCCGAAAAACTCTCGCAAGGCGTGGGCGGCCCGCGCGGGCTCGGCGCGATCCTCGACGCATCAGGCAACGACCTCTACCAAGCCAACGGCCCAAACTTCCCCAGCGCCTACGCCACCCCCGGCGTATTCCTCGGGATGTCCCAGGGCTTCGGCTTCGGGATCCGCGGATACGCCGCCGGAGGAATCGGGCTCATCGACGACGCATCGGGCAACGACCAATACATCGCCGGCGAGTTCTCCCAAGGCGGGGGCTACTACTTCGGGCTCGGGATGATCCGCGACCACGCCGGAAACGACCTCTACCACGGCAACCGCTATGGACAGGCCTTCGCCGCGCACCAAGCGATCGGGATCCTCATCGACGACCAGGGCGACGACACCTATTGGTCCATGACCGCCGCCTCCCAGTCCGGGGTCTGGGACGAGTCCATCACCCTCCTCTGGGACAAGCAAGGCAACGACGCCTACCGCGCCGAAGGGCTCGCCCAGGGCGCCGCCGCCATGCAGTCCATCGCGATCTTCATCGACGCCGAAGGCGCCGACCGCTACAGCGCCGACCCCGGAGCGATCCTCGGCCAATCCAGCACCGACACCTACCACTTCGACACCGCGCGCGTCCACTCCTTCTCATGCTTCATGGACCTCGGGTCTTCCGACGATATCTACCCCGGGTCCCTCCGCGCCAACAACACAACCACGACTACAGGGTCCCCCAACGACCAGGACCCCGCGAACGCCACCATCCACGGCGTCTTCACCGATCAATAACGCGCGGGATCCGACCCCGATCTGATACAATCAACCCGCAGCCCGCTCCGGCGCGGCGCGGGCGCGCCCCGTTCCTCGTGCAGGAGCTATCGATGATCCACGGCGCCCTCAACATCAAAAAACTCCTCGCCGCGATGCGCCGGCTCGACGCGTCCGACCTCCATATCAAGGTCGGGATCCCCCCGACTTACCGCGTCGGAGGCGAGCTCCGACCCATCGACGCCGACCCCGTCTCCGAGGACGAAGCGGACCACCTCCTCGATCCCCTCCTCTCCGAGGTCCAGAAGAAACGCTTCGCCGAGACCGGGGACCTCGACTTCGCCTGGCACATCGAAGACCCCGAGGGCGGCCCGGGCGACCGCTTCCGCATCAACATGCTCCGATCCGGAAACCACACCCACGCCGCGATCCGGCGCGTCAAAGCCGAGATCCCCTCCTACGAGGAACTCCACCTCCCCCCCGTCTACTCGAAGATCGTCACCCAGGAGCGCGAAGGGCTCGTCCTCGTCGTCGGCGTCACCGGGTCCGGCAAGTCCTCCACCCTCGCCGCGATGATCGAACAGATCAACAAGACCCGCGCCGAGAACATCATCACCATCGAGGACCCCGTCGAATACCGCTTCGTCCCCAAGCAGTCCATCGTCTCCCAGCGCGAGATCGGCATCGACGTCACCGACTTCCACGAAGCGCTCAAGCACGTCGTCCGTCAGGACCCCGACGTCATCCTCATCGGCGAGATGCGCGACCAGCAGACCGTCCTCTCCGCGATCCAGGCCGCCGAAACCGGGCACCTCGTCTTCGCGACCCTCCACACCGCCGACACCATGGGCGCCTTCGGGCGCATGCTCGAGTTCTTCCCCCAAGACGAACGCGCCTTCATCCGAAACTCGCTCGCGGCGACCATGAAAGCGATCTGCGCCCAGCGCCTCGTCCCCTCGAACAAGGAAACCACGGGTGTCTCCGTCGTCCCCGCCGTCGAGGTCCTCCTCACGACCCCGACCGTCAAGGAACTCATCCGCGACGAACGCGACTCCGACCTCCCGAGCGTCATCGCCTCCTCCAGATCCGAGGGGATGGTCTCCTTCACCCAGTACTTCGCCGAGCTCGTCGACAAGGAATGGATCGACATGCAGACCGCCCAGGAGTTCGCGCCCAACCGGGACCAGCTCAAATCCATCCTCAAGGGCGTCGAGGTCAAATCCTCGACCCTCGTGTCCCGCCTCAAGGGCTAGTTCCTGTCAAGCAAGAACAAAAAGATCCTCACTTAACAAATTCGCCGATCATGTCGTGTCCTACAGTATAGTGTCTCGGGCCACAGGATCCTAGACCCTCCATTGGAGCACACCATGACCGCCATCATCCGTTCCCTCACGATCCCCGCCGTCCTTACCCTCGGCACCCTCCTCGCGTCCTGCGGCGGCGGATCCGACCCCGACTCCACGTCCTCCTCCCCCTCCAAAACCAACGTCAACGCCAGCGCCCTCCGCGGCGCGATGGTCTTCAAGAAAACCTGCGCCTCGTGCCACGGCGCCGACGCCAAGGGCATGCCCGACAACGGCCCCAACCTCCACAACAACCTGTTCTTCCAGACCAACTCCGATCAGCAGCTCTTCGAATACGTCCTGACCGGGCGCATCGTCGAGGACGGCGCCGACATGCCCCCCCGCGGCGGATTCACCGAGGACATCCTCCCCGATGAGGACGTCAAGGCCGCACTCGCCTACATCCGGACCTTCGAGGGCAACGCGTATACTGGTCCATGATGACCAAACGAGCAGCCGTCGTCTCCGCGGCGCTCGCGCTCGTCCTGAGCGCCTGCGCCACCATCACCATCTCCACGACCCAGCGCTCGGGCGAATCCTCGGGCGAAACCACGACGGAGACCTCCACCGGGTCCACCAGCGAGCGCGGCGCCGTCCTCCGCGCGCCCGAATCGCGTGAATCCGAGCTCTGGGGCGCGGCCGGAGAACGCGCAACCGCGCACGGGCGCCTCCTCGATTTCTCCTACGCCGGGTACGCGTTCGGGGACAAACCCCTCCCCGAGTACCGCGTCGTCGCACGCGTCACCGACTTCGGCGCCGTCCCCAACGACGGGCGCGACGACACCGACGCCTTCAAACGCGCCATCGCCCGCACCGACGCCGGCGCGATCCTCATCCCCGAGGGGCGCTACGACATCAGCGACGTCATCGAGATCAACAAACCCCGCATCGTCCTCCGCGGCGAAGGACCAGACAAGACCGTCATCCACATCGACAAAGCCCTCGAAGACGTCCGACCGACCAATGCTCAGGGCACCCTCAAATGGTCATGGTCCGGCGGGTTCTTCAAGATCGACGGCTCCTTCACGCAGGGCAAGGCCGCCATGATCGTCCGTCCCGCGCGACAGGGAGACCGGACCATCCAGGTCGACAACCCCACCCATCTCCGCGCAGGCGAGCGCGTCGTCATCCTCCAGACGAACGACGCGGACAACTCGCTCATCCGCTATCTCTACGACGGCGACCCAGGCGACATCGGGAAACTCAACACCAACCTCAACGTCGCCATGCAAGCCAAAGTCGAATCCGTCGTCGGCTCGATCGTCACCCTGAACCGACCCCTCCGATGGGATGTCCGCGCCCAGTGGAATCCGTACATCCGCCATTCACGCACCGATGTCCACGAGGTCGGGATCGAGCACCTCGCCATCGAGTTCGAGCCCATCCCCTACCCGGGACACCACAAGGAACGCGGGCTCAATGCGATCAACATCGGCATGGCGTCCGACTGCTGGGTCCGCGACATCGTGATCCGCAACTGCGACTCGGGAATCTTCGTATCAGGGAACAACAACACCCTCACCGACATCCGCATCACGTCCGAGCGTGAACCCTACCTCCGCACATACACCGGACACCACGGGTTCACCCTCGGGGTCGACAACCTCCTCCAAGACTTCGAGATCGACACCATCCTCTACCACGAAGTCACCATGACCCGCCGCAGCGCCGGCAACGTCATCAAGAACGGCAGCGCCATCGATATGGCCCTCGACCACCACAAAAGCGTCAACCACGCCAACCTCTTCACCAACCTCGACGTTGGCAAAGGCACCCGCATCTGGAAGTCGGGCGGTGCCGACGCGTACGGCAAGCACACCGGCGCGTGGTCCACCTTCTGGAACATCCGCGCCGACAACCCAATCCCATGGCCCCCCGAAGGATTCGCACCGGATCTGATCAACATCATCGGGGTCACCACGAACCAGCCCACACAGACGAACGCCACGGGCCGATGGTTCGAGCCCATCGAGCCCGACCGCATCGAGCCCCAGGACCTCCACGCCGCCCAGCTCCGCAGGCGCGGCGCACCGGGGAACTGATGACCGGCATCACCCCGCGCGCGCGTGTGCCTCGGGATCGATCCCCAGCGCCTTCATCTTCTTGTACAGCGTCGTCCGGTTGATCCCCAGGATCTCCGCCGTCCGCGTCCGGTTCCAATCGCACGACCCGAGCGTCCGCAGGATGATCCGGCGCTCGGGCTCGACCAGCGCATCCTGGAGCGACATCGGGACGAACGCGCCGTCCTCAATATCCGCACCGCCCGTACCCGCCGCCGCGCCGCGATCGCTCACGACCCGCTCCGGGAGATCCTCCACCCCGATCGTCAGCCCCTTGGCGAGCACGCACGCGTGCTCCACGATGTTCGAGAGCTCACGCACGTTCCCCGGGTACGAGTGCGCCCGCAGCGCCGCCATCGCCCCGTCGCTGAACCCGACGAACGCCCGCCCGAGCTCGGCGCGTTGTTCTTCGAGAAAGTGCTCCGCCAGCGCCGCGATATCCCCCGGGCGATCGCGCAGCGCCGGGACATCGATCGTCACCACGTTGATCCGGTGGTACAGATCCTCGCGGAACTCGCCCGACGCCACCAGCGCCTCCAGATCCTCGTTGCTCGCGAGCACCACCCGCACGTCCGCGTCGATCGTCTCGCTCGACCCCACCCGCTCGAACCGCTTCTCCTGGAGCACCCGCAGCAGCTTGAGCTGCATCGACGCGGGCGCGCTGTTGATCTCGTCGAGGAACAGCGTCCCCCCACGCGCCGCCTCGAACCGACCGACCTTGTCCGCGTGCGCCCCCGTGAAGGCGCCCTTCACGTGCCCGAACAGCTCGCTCTCGAGCAGCGTCTCCGGGATCGACCCGCACGACAGCTCCACGAAGGGCTTGCGCTTCCGATCCGAAGCATCATGGATCGCGCGCGCGATCATGCTCTTGCCCACCCCCGACTCCCCGCTCATCAGCACCGTCGTCCGCGACGGCGCCACCGCGCGCACGATCTCGCCGATCCGCACCATCCGCGCGTCCGACCCGATCACCCCCTCCATCGCGCCAGGCCCGCCCCGATCGCGCCGCGACCGCGCCGACCCCTCGCCGAGCGCCGCGTGCGTCAGCGCCCGATCCAGCGCCGCGCGGAGCTCATCGTCCACGATGGGCTTGGTCAGGAAATCGATCGCGCCAACCCGCAGCGCCTCCACCGCCGTCTCCACCGTCGCGTACCCCGTGAGCATCACGACCGCGACCCCCGGGTGCGCCGCGCGGATCCGCCG
Organism: uncultured Phycisphaerales bacterium; assembly: GCA_965652365.1. Classification (GTDB taxonomy): domain Bacteria; phylum Planctomycetota; class Phycisphaerae; order Phycisphaerales; family UBA1924; genus UBA1924. Next base: position 151,472 of record CBFGUD010000003.1, on the reverse strand, counting down.
AAGCGCCTCGATCCCGTCCTCCCCCCCCAGATGCACATCGAGCACAACCACAGTGGGGGACCCGCACGCTTCCGCCAAAACCGACATCGCGCCCTGGGCATCCGAGCACGCGACCGCCTCGCACCCCTCCTGCTCGTAGAACGCCGCCAGCGAACGCGACACGATCGCGTCGTCGTCCACCACGACCACGCGCGCCCGCACGGATTGATCGCCCGTCCCGCCCATGCTCACCCGATCAACCGATCCGGATCGTGCGAGGGCTGCTGCGTCGGGATCCGGATCCGAAGGATCGCGCCCGGACGCGCATGACCGACCGTGTCGTCACGCTTCACAAGCTCGATCACACCCTCGAGCGACTCCACGATCTGCTTGCTCATCGCCAGCCCCATCCCCGCGCCCTCCTCCCGGCACGAAAACCCGTGCTCGAAACAACGCGACACATCATCCAGATTCCCGAGCCCCTGCCCGTCATCCACGATGTCGATCAGCAGCTCGTCACCGTTGCTTACCAGCGACGCGTTCACCCGGATCGAACCGCTCGGATCCAGCGGATCCCGGCGCTGCGAACGCTCGATCGACTGCGCCGCGTTGAAGAGCCCGTTCAGGATCACGCTGTACACCGGGCCCGCGGCCACAGCCCCCGCGCCGGGCTCGATGTCCGCCTCGATCCGCACCCCGCTCTGCGACGCGAGCGGACGCACCACGTCGATCGCGTGGTCGATCGCCATCCCGACCGTCACGCTCTCGCTCACCCCGAGCATCGGGGACCCGATCGGGACCGTCGCGCTCCGCATCGCCGCCCCCACGAGCGAGCTCATCCGGTGCAGCGTCGCGTGCACCGTCTCGATCTGCCGACGCGCCGCAGCCAGCTCCGCACCCGGATCGCCCCCCGCGCCCTCGGGCATCGCCGCGATCGCCAGCCCGAGCCAACGCATCGACCCGTCGATCATGTTGCTCAGATCGTGCGCGAGCACCGTCAGCTGGTCCGCGCCCACGGGACCCGACGACGGATCGCTGGGCGACAGCACCCCGGGAGGACGCACCACCCGAGGGTCCGGAGAAGACCCGCCACCCGATGAACCACCCGATGCGCTGTTCGATTCGTGCGACATGCCCCAATTGTCGGCCGCACACCGCGATCCGCAACCCGCGCGCGTTGCCCGAACGCAACACCGACCCCAGCCGCGCCAGCACCAGCGATCGGACCCGCACAACCCGTGCGCACAAACATCGTTCTCGGACTCACTCGGTCCCGACGGCCCGCGCGTCCCGGTCCGACAGCATCCCGCCGTCGGCGCGACGCTTCACCGTCCCGTCACGCTTCCACGACCGATCGCACCGGGGCTCCTCGCGCAGATCCAGGACCTCCACCGACTCGCCGCCCAGCTCGACGCGCGACACCCCGAGCAGGTCCGCGAGATCGACCCGATCGAACCACTCGAGCGTCTTCTCCGGGTCCGGGAGCTTCACACCCAGGTCGAGCGGGTTGTCGATCCCGCGTGCCGCGCGTGTCTTCTCGATCGTCCTCGCGACATCCTCGAGCAGCTCCATGACCCTCGGCCACCCCGTCGCGCGTTCGAGCTTCGCCTTCCCCGGGAACCCCGTCAGGTGCACGCACACCGACGCGTCCTTCGGGTCCGCGCCGCGGAGCGCCCGGAACGCCTCGTCCGCCGTGTGGCACAGCACCGGCGCCAGCAGCCTGCACAGCCCGTCCGTCAGGAACCACAGCGTCTGCTGCGTGTTCCGCCGACGCTCCGAATCCGGCGCGTCGCAGTACAACCGATCCTTGACCGCCGACAGGTACTCCGCCGAGAGCGTCGTGTTGCAGAACCGGTACAGCAGCTTGTGCGCCTCGTGGAACGCGTACTTCTCGAACGCGCCCACGACCGCGTCGCGCATCGCGTTGAACTCCCCGAGCACCCACGCATCGATCGAGTGCACGTGGAACCCCGAGAAGTCCAACGTCTCGGGCGCCCGGTAGTCGTCAAGGTTCGACAGCATGAACCGGAGCGTGTTGCGGATCTTCCGGTACGACTCGCCCGCGTTCTTGAAGAACGCCTCGTCCACCTTTACGTCGTTCTCGTACGCGAGCGAGCTCACCCACCAACGCAGCACGTCCGCGCCGTACCGCTCGAACAGGTCCTTGAGCGAAGCGCCCGACGACTTGGACAGCTTCTTCCCGTCCTTGTCCACCATGAACCCGTGCGTGAGCAGCGTCCGGAACGCCGGACGCCCCATCACGCCGAGCGAAGGCAGCAGCGACAGCTGGAACCAACCCCGGTGCTGGTCCGATCCCTCAAGGTACAACTGCACCGGGAAGTCCTTCCCCCCCGAGCGCTGGCGCATCACCGCGTTCCACGACGAACCCGACTCGAACCACACGTCGAGGATGTCCCGACCCTTCGTGAGCTGCGCGAACGTCACCGACCCGTCCTTGAGCGCCGCCGGCGCGTCGGGATCGCTCTTCGGGTCGTAGTGCGCCAGCAGCGCCGCCGGGTCCTCAGTGAACCACGCGTCCGACCCCTTCGCCCGGATCACCTCCGTCACCGCGAGCACGCTCGCGCTCGTCATGAACGCGCCCCCGTCCGGGAGCGTGAACGCCGGGATCGGGAGCCCCCACGCGCGCTGACGCGAGATGCACCAGTCCGGGCGCGACTCGAGCATCCCGCGCATCCGGTTCCGACCCCAAGCCGGGACGTAATCCACCGAACGGTCCTCGCCCGTCGCCTTGAGCGCCAGCTCGCGCAGCGTGTGCCCGTCGCGCTTCGTCTTCATATCCACCCCGACGAACCACTGCTCCGTGCACCGGAAGATCACCGGCGTCTTGCTCCGCCAGTCGTGCGGATACGAGTGCATGAACCTGTGCGCATGAAACATGTGCCCCGACTCGGTCAGCCGATCCGCGACCTTCTGGTTCGCGTCCCAGATCGACATCCCCGCGAGCCACTCCGGGACCGTCTCGTCGTACGTCCCGTCCCCGCGCACCGGGCAGTACACCGGGAGCCCGACCCGCAACCCCGTCTGGTAGTCGTCCGCACCGTGCCCCGGCGCGGTATGTACCAGGCCCGTGCCGTCCTCGAGCGTCACATAGTCCGCGCTCACGACCGTGTAGCACCCGGACGTATCCGCGTCCGGATCCCCCGCCGGAGCAGGCGGCGCATCGCGGAACGCGTGCACGTACCCAAGCCCGACGAGCCGATCACCCGTCGTCGTCGCGAGTACTTCCACGTCCTCGCTCTTGGCGAGTTTCGTCACGCCCTCGATCAGATCCTGCGCCAGCACCGTCACGTTCCCGTCGATCCGCACCAGCGCATACGTGAACTTCTCGTGCACCGCGATCGCCAGGTTCGCCGGGAGCGTCCACGGCGTCGTCGTCCAGATCATGAAGCTCGGCGTCGCCGTCGGCCGAGCATCCCCCTCGAGCCCGAACGCGTCGTACACCTTGCCCGGATCCCGCGCCTCGAAATCCACATACACCGACAGGTCCTCGCGGTCCTGGTACTCCAGCTCCGCGTCCGCCAGCGCCGTCTCGTTCGCCACCGACCAGTGCACGGGCTTGAGCGCCTTGTACACAAGCCCCTGCTCGCACAGCCCCGCCAAGACCTCGAGCACCCCCGCCTCGTACCGAGGATCGAACGTCAGGTACGGGTCCTCGTAATCCGCCACCGTCAGCAAACGCTCCATCTGCCCGCGCTGCAGCTTGATCTGCTTGTCCGCGTAGCCCTTGCACTCCCGGCGCACCGCCATCCGACGATGATCCTCCGACAACCCATCGAGCTTCGCCGCCTTCCCGCTCTCCACCAGATCCGTCATTACCCGGTGCTCGATCGGGAGCCCGTGACAGTCCCACCCCGGGACATACGGACAATCGAACCCGTTCATGAACTTCGAGCGCACCACGAAGTCCTTGAGACACTTGTTCATCAGGTGCCCGAGGTGGATCGACCCGTTCGCGTACGGCGGCCCGTCATGGAACACGAACCGCTCACGCCCCGCGCTCGCGTCCGTCATCGCGTGGTACAACCCGCGCTTCTCACCGAGCATCCCCCATCGCTTGAGCGACGCGGGCTCGTTCTGCACCAGGTTCGCCTTCATCGCGAACGAGGTCTTCGGGAGGTTCAGGGTCTGCTTGTAGTTCGGAGTCTCGGTCGTCTCGGACATGGTCGGGGGTCCATCATCGCCCGCGCGAACCTCACATCGGAGCGATCGCCACGGGTCGGGGTGTGTTTCAATCGTGATCGTATCGCCGCGTGGTCGTGCCGATCAGGGTCCCAAGACCCGACCAGCGCCCCGCCAAGGCTCTCCCCAGCCATCCGAACGGACAACCCGAGCCCTCAGCGGGGCATCGGAATTCGGCGGCTCTGAGGCCCTCGGTTGGGACAAGCACCATGGCTCATGACGAGAAGCATACCCACGCCATCGGCGCGGACACATCGCCGATTCTTCACAACCACCAGAAAATCAAGGCCTTCGATCGTCCAAAATCGCGGGTCAGCCCCGGATCTCGAAAATCGACTGCGTCCGGAGCACCAAACCCTCCCCGGCCAGCATGTGGTACGCCTGGAAATGGATCTCCCGCGCATACTCCTGGACATCCAGGATGCTCATGCACGCGCCCCCGTGATCGCTGAACCGATACACGAGCGACCCCGAACCCCGCGCCATGTCGTCGAGCTCGTTGTACGTGTCCGCGTACAGGTGCTCCGGGAGCTGCTCCGTCTGCGCCGCCGTCATGTGGACGATGTTCGTCCCCTCGACCTGGCGCGACGCGTCACGCTCCCCCGCGCACAGAAACGAGTCGATCACGCTCGCGCTGGGCACCGCCGCGATCGAATCCGACACCAGCTCCGTCGCCACCCCCCTCGTGGTCGTGAACGAACACACGTGCGCCCCGCGCAGCACCCACGCGGAGAACAGATACGCCGGACGCTCCACCCGCGACGACACCTCGATCCGGAACAGCTCCGGATGAAGCGACTTCGAGCTCAGCACCGTCTGATACGACTGGAGTTTCGCGACGCCATGAGCGTCCGCGGCATGTGTATATCCCATGGATTCCTTCCCATGGCAGGGATCGGAGCAATCCGATCGGTTGGAGTCCCACGCGAGAATGCTGGTGTCCCCGATCCTCAACGACCGATAAAGCCAGAATCCATCAAAGAATCACACAGATTGTGAACGGCTCGGTCCCGAGGAGCGACGCGCACGCTCGCCCAAGCACACAACATAGCAGGCGACCGACGCACCACACCACCACAGATTGTATAATTCGAGTACAAATGTCCGATTTGGGGATATCCTCCGATCCACGAACCAACGAACCACCAAGACACGTGTGACCCACCGATCGCCCCAACCCGTTGACCCGCTGGCGCTTATCACCAAGCTCCCCATGCGCCAACGCGTCGCCGCGCTCGGGGAAGCCCTCCTCGTCGCCGACCCCAACACCCGCGCCACCTGCGCCATGCTCCTCATCGAGATCGCCGGGTACCGCACCGACCCCACCCTCCGCACACCCCTGGGCGCCCTCGCCAATACCTGGCGCGCCCGCTCGAGCGCCGACGCCCTCCTCGCCCTCGCCCGCGGCTTCAAACACATCGACCCCGCCCTGCGCCCCCTCGCCCTCGCGCTCGGACGCGACCCCTGGCTCAGCGCCACCCGCGCCCTCGCGCGATCCGAGCACGAGGACGAACGCCTCGTCGCCCTCTCCATCGCGCGCAACACCGCCGACCCCGCCCTCGCCTCCCTCGCCGCCGACCTCCTCGAGGACCCGAGCACCCGCGTGAGCAAGGACGCCGACCAGACCCTCCTCTCCATGGCCCTCGCCCTCCTCGAGGACATCGACCCCAAACTCCTGGGCCCCGAACTCGCCGCGATCCGCGACCACGCGCGCACCCCCATCCCCTGCGACGAGCTCGTCCTCCAGCTCGAACGCGGCGCCATGCTCGGCGCCATCGCCGACGCCGCCTGGTCCTTCGCCAAACACCGCCGACGCTCCCCCCTCCTCGCGTCGCTCCTGCTCATCGACCACGCCCACGACCCCGCATCCTCGGGCGCGATCCAGCGCATGCGCCGCCTCCTGAGCGAACGCAACCACCCGAGCCACGACCCCCTCCGCACCGTCCTCAAGCGCACCCCCGCGCCCGTCCTCCGCCTGTGCGCCCTCCGTTGGATGTCCACCGCGCCCATCGCCCCCGCGTGCACCGAGCGCCTCGAGATCGCCGCCGACCCCGTCGAGCACGAGATCGTCCTCGACCACGCGCACCTCGTCCTCGACCCCCGGCGCGCCGCCGCCATGGCGCGAGTCCGCACCGACAAAGCCACCCGAGACAACCCCAGCGCCCCGAGCGAGGTCCTCCCCCCGCTCGACACCCTCCAATCCCTCCCCCCCCGTTCGCGCCGCGGCCGACTCCGCCTCATCCCCCTCCTCGACCTCCCCGCGCCGCGCCGGCGCGCCCACCTCGAGCCCGCGCTCGCCGACCCCGACCCCTCGGTGCGCCTCGCCGCCGTCGACATCGCCGATCCGATCGACCTCACCGACTACATGTTCGACCCCAGCGCCACCGTCGCTCGCCACGCCGCGGCGCGATGGTCCTCCACGGGCGTCATGCCCCCCGCGCCGGGCACCCCCTCGTGGACACGCCGCGTCTCGATCGCGAGCACCAACACCCGTTCGCGCGACCCCCTCGTGCGGCGCATCGCGACCGAGGAGCACGCCCGCCTCGTCCTGACCGACCCCTCGCGCCCCGAGTCGCGCCTCCAGGCGCGCCGACTCCACGCGAGCAACCCCGCCGAGTTCGTCCGCACCATCCGCGCCATGCTCCGCGACGACGAGCGCGTCATCAGCGCGATCACCCTCGTGAGCGCCCTGGCCCTCGAACACCGCTTCGAGCCCGACCTCATCGCGATCATCGACGCCGACGGCGCAACCCCCCGCGTCCGCGCCACCGCCGTCCGCGCGCTCGGGCAGATCGCCTCCGACCCCGCGCGACGCGCCGTCCGCGCCGTCCTAGGCGACGACGACCCCCGATCCCGCGCCAACGCGATCGAGACGCCCCACGTCGAACGCGACGCGCTCCTCGAATACAAGGGCGACGAGCACCACCGCGTCCGCTCGAGCGCCCTGCGCCGCGTCCTGACCGACACCCGCGACCCCGCCGCCCAGTCCGCCGCGATCGACGCGCTCCGCGACATGCTCGCCGACGACCGCGACACCCACCGCACCGCCGCCGTCTGGTGCGCCCAGCGCACCCTCGAACGCGCCATGACCCCCTACGAGCGCCGCGAGCTCAAGCCCATCGCGTCCGCGATCGAGCACATCGCCCGCCGCGAGGAGATCGACGCGATCCGCTCGCGCGCCGCCGCCTGCATCCGCCGACTGGGCACCCGTCTCCGCGACGACGCCCCGATCCCTCGCGCCGAACTCACCCCATGATCGAGCCCCTCGACATCCTCCCCATCCTCGCCGCCTCCCCGTCGCGCCTCATCACCCCCGAGCCCGAGGACGCCGCCGCGGGATTCCCCTTCGCGCGCCTCGTGCTCGTCACGCTGGGTCTCGCGCTCCTCGCGCTCTCGATCATCGCGCTCCGCGCCTGGCGCGAGCGCCACACCGACCCGCGCGAACTCGCCTTCCGCGCCGTCGCCAAACGCATGAACCTCAGCGCCGCGCGCATCCGCGAGATCCGAGAGATAGCCGCCCAGCGCCCAAGCGCGTCCCCCATCGGGGTCCTCGTGCGCGAGTACACCCTCGTCGAATAGAACATCTCAGTGAGCAGTCGCAGTGGGGGTGGGGTCGGGGTGGAGCCGCTCAGCGCGTCGGCGCCGCGTCGCTCTCTTCCACCAGCTCGAGCCGGATCCCGCGCACCCCCGTCGAATCCGCGATATCCCGCAGCAGCGCCGGATCCAGTCGCGCCATGAGCGTGCGTCCCAGGTGCTCCGGCACATCCACCACGCGCCCGTCCCCCCGCACCAGGTGCAGGTGGGGCTCCAGATCCGCGTCGTACCGGCACGCCCCCGACCCACGCGCCCGCTGCCCCACCCGACGCGCGAGCCCCTGCTCCACGAGCGTCTCGAGCGTGTTGTAGATCGTCGCGAGACTCACGCTCGGATCGCTCGTCGTCACCCGCGCGTGGAGCTGCTCCGCCGTCGGATGCTCCATCATCGACAGCAGCGTCGCGTACACGAGCACCCGCTGGCGCGTGCAGCGCAGCGACGCATCGCCCAGACGCTTCTTCGCCAGCGCGAGATGGTCGCGATGATCATGATGGTCATGCCCGTGGATCACGCACACATCCTAACACCCCCGCGCCCCCGATCCAAGCCGTCCGCCCCCAACACCTTACGGATACACGTCCGTCCCGATGCCCCCGTCCGCGATCGAGGACACGTCCTCCGGGCGAGGCGCCACGATCTCCATCCGCTTGTGATCGATCCCCGCTTCCTGGAACACCCCGGACCCCACGCGCCACCCGAGGCGCTCGTAGAACGACATCGCGCCGAGCTGCGCATGGCAGTACAGCCCCGGGAGCCCGAGCTCCACGAACGCCCGCGCCTCGATCGCGATCATCAGCTTCGTCCCGATCCCCTCCCCCTGGCGCTGCTTGTTCACGCACACCTGCTGCACCTTCCCGCAGTGCTCGTCATGGTCCGCCCCCGGCAGGCACAGCGTCGCCGCCCCGACCACCCGCTCCCCGTGCTGATGGTCCACCACCGCGACGAAGTGCTCGCTCCGCTGCTCCCGGTCCCCCGTCATCTCCAAGTAGTCCTCGATCGTGAGCCCGAGCGGCGCCAGCAGGATCTGCGTCCGCAGCTCCACCTCCTGCGCATACAAGGCGTCATCCATCGAAATCCGTTTGATCCTGACCACGCGACCGAGCCCTCGCACACACACCCGAGCCCATCCCGTACGGACCCGACGGAGCATGATATCAGACGACGCGCCCCCCCGCCCCCCGCCCCAGCACTCACGATCCCGATTCCGTCCCCTCGATCGTCAGCGCCGTGTGACCCATCCGCTGCGCCGCCATCTTCTCCCACCCCGACCCCAGCGCCCCCTCCGGGTCCGGCGGCACAATGTCCACCTTCTTCTCCCCCAGCTTCACCTCCCCCGCACGCACCCGCGCCTGGAACGCCTTGCACTCCTCGAGCAGCCGATCCAGAATCTCCTCCTCCCCGACCGTCGCGACCTTCTCCCCCTGCACATAGATAATCCCCTTCCGATCCCCCGCGAACACCGCCACATCCGCACCCTCCGCCTCGCCCGGCCCATTCACCACGCACCCCATCACCGCCACCTTGATCGGCAGCTCGATCTCCTCCTCCAGCTTCGTATGCACCGCCTGCGTGAGCGAGAACAGATCCACCTGGATCCGCCCGCACGTCGGACACGCGATCAGCTCCGCCCCCTTCCGCTCGCGCAGATCCATCGAGTACAGCAGCTCCAGCCCGTCCTCGACCTCGTAGATCGGATCGTTCGCGTACGAGATCCGGATCGTGTCCCCGACCCCGTTCGCCATGAGCGCCGACAGCGCCGCGATCGACCGGATCGCCCCCGTCTCCTTGGGTCCCGCATGGGTCACACCCAGGTGCAACGGATGCGCGAACCGCTTCGAGATCTCCGTGTACGCATCGATCACGATCGGCGCGCTCATCGACTTCGCGCTGATCGTGATGTCGTAGAAATCACGCTCGTAGAAGATATCCAGGTACTCCTCGAGCTTCGCGATCATGATCGCGAGCAGGTACCCGTGCTTCTGATCGCTGAAGAACGCCCCGAGCTCCTTCGCCCGCGCCTGCTTGTCCTTCCGCTCGATGATCGACCCCTCGTTCACCCCCACACGGATCGGGATCCCCCGGTCCTTACAGGCATCGATCACCGCCTCCACCTGCTTGCGGTCGTTGATGTTCCCAGGATTCAACCGGATCTTGTGCACCCCCGCCTCCACCGCCTCCAGCGCCCGCTTGAAGTGGAAGTGCACATCCGCCACGATCGGGACCGTCGTCTGCGCCAGGATCTCCTTGAGCGCCTCCGTGTCCTTCTTCTCGGGCACCGCGACCCGAACGATGTCCGCCCCCGCGGCCGTCAGCTTGTGGATCTCCGCGACACACTTGTCAATCTCGTACGTATACCCCGCCGTCATCGTCTGCACCGACACCGGCGCAGGATCCATCCCCAACGCCTCGGCGCTCAGCCCCTTCGAAAGCGGATGATCCCCCCGGATCCCGCCCCCGATCGCAACCACACCCACACGATCATCGCCGACAAACACAGGACGGGTTGGAACACGATCACGCATGGACAATCCTAGCTCGCAGGAGTGGAGGACTCCCCACCCTCAACGCCCCCCGCCCGCGCCCGGTTCGCGTATTTGCACCGCCGAAGCCCAAGCCACGCGAAGGTCTCGAAGAACAGGAAGCCAGAAACAAGACAGAGCAGCACCAGCAGCAAGGTCAGGATGCTCGGGGTGGCATGCGTGACCCCGAGCGCCATGAGTATGAGATTGATGGCCACGATGACTGCTGTGCCGAGGGAGCCCACGACCCAGCCAACACACGCATGAGCGGTGATACTTCGTGCATACATCGAGCCGATTCTGAACCCATGTCGACTCGACAGGAACATCAAGCCTCGGGTTTCGACGAACGTGCATGCATAGAGAGCGGGGATCAACGCGATCGCAAGGAAAATTGCGACACCCTGAAAGCTGACATACACGCCATTGAGTTCATGATGCAGATAGAGCGATATCAGCGGCAGGACCTGCAGCAATCCCGCGAGAAGGATGTACCTTCTCCGGAGTCGCCGATCCGCGACTCGGTCAGGTCGCAGAATCGAGAGTACGGAAATCGGATGATTGAGCGTCAGGAATGCAGTCGAAAGGAGACTCATAGAGGATCGAGATTGCTGCCAAGGCGTCCCCACCCGCCGCTCGGGCAAACTCTCCGAAATCCCCTTCCCGCACTCCGGACACGCCCCCCCGACATCCAGCCCCTCCACGACATACCCGCACCGCTCGCACAGCAGCGTGAACTCGTCCTTCCATGACGTCGTGCGCCCCATGACAGGACGATAGCCCGCACCCGGTTTACACTCCCCCTATGAAGACCCCGACGATCATCGTCGCACTCCTCCTCGCGCTCGTCCTCGGCGTCCCCTTCGTCATGAGCGCCGGGAAGCACGCCGCGACCCACAACGACGACGCGCCCACCCTCATCGTCGTCACCCCGCACGTCCCCCAGATCCGAGACGAGTTCGCCCGCGCCTTCAGCGCCTGGCACGAGCGCGTCCACGGCACCCCCGCCAACATCGACTACCGCGCCCCCGGAGGAACCTCCGAGATCCGCAAACAACTCGAAGCCATGTTCGTCGACGCTGTGAAGCGCCAGGCCTCCGATGGCGGGCTCTCCATGGACGAATCCGGGTTCGTCCCCCTCGAGCCCGGATCCATCGCGTTCGACGTCATGCTCGGAGGGGGCTCCTACGACCACGCCCTCCTCAAGCAGGGCGTCAGCGTCAAGGTCACCGACACCCCGTCCAACCAGACCACGATCGACGTCCGCATGTCCGCCCCCATGGACTTCACCCAGAGGGAACTCGACGACCTCTTCGGCCCCAATACCATCGGCCCCCAGCACCTCTACGACCCCGACCAGTACTGGATCGGCACCGCCCTCTCCTCCTTCGGGATCGTCTACAACCGCGACGTCTACCACGACCGCCTCCACCTCCCCGTCCCCGAGCAGTTCCGCGACCTCACCAAGCCCGAACTCCACGGCTGGATCGCCCTCGCCGACCCGCGCCAGTCCGGATCCATCACCACCACCTTCGACTCCATCCTCGGAAACGAGGGCTGGGACAACGGATGGCGCATCCTCCGCGCTCTCTGCGGCAACACCCGCTACTTCACCAACTCCTCCACCAAACCCCCCATCGACGTCTCCCAAGGCGAAGCCGCCGCCGGGCTCGCCATCGACTTCTACGGACGAGGCCAAGCCCAGGTCATCAAAGACTCCGGAGGCGGAGACCGGGTCGGATACACCGACCCCGCCGGCGCCGTCTACGTCGACGCCGACCCCGTCTCCATCATCAACGGCGCCCCCAGCCCCGACCTCGCCAAACGCTTCGTCCGCTTCTGCCTCACCGAGGAAGCCCAAGCCCTCTGGCAGTTCCCCCGCGTCAACCCGGGCAACCCCATCGGGGAATCGGGCGAGCCCATGGGCCCGACCGACTACGAACTCCGCCGCATGCCCGTCCGGCGCGTCATGTACGAAAAGTACTTCGACACCTTCATCGACCACGTGGACCCCTTCGAGATCGTCTCCGACGTCGAGAACCCCGGATGGCGCACGGGGGTCCAGGTCATGATGGGGTGCTTCGGCATCGACATCGCCGTCGAATGCCGCAAGGCCTACGTAGCCCTCAACACCGCGATCGCATCGGGCAAGTTCACCGAAGACGAACTCGCCCAGCTCGACGACCTCTTCTACGCCTTCCCCCCGACCGAGATCGACGGCACCCTCGTCCCCTTCACCCAGGAAACCTATCGCGACGTCCGCAACGCCTGGCGCCCCGCCGGCGCGCAACAACGCCTCGAGATCCAGTACACCAAGTTCTTCCGCGACAACTACCGCGAGCTCATCCGGCGCGTCGACGAGCGCCTCTGAGCATCACGTCCCTTCCGACGCCCGGCAGTGCGCACACCACAGCGACGTGTTGAGCAGCATCGCCGATTCCTCCGTCTGCTCCGGTTCCGGCGCGGGCGCAAGCCGCGACAACGGCGTCAGCATCCGCCGCTGGTATTCCTCGGCGCGGATCACGTAGTCCGGGTTGTTCTGCGTCCCCGAGAAGTCCCCGTTGAGCAGCTCCTTGATCCGCTCGATCCGCGACTCGGGGTACGGGTGCGTCGACAGAAACTCCGGCGGCCGACCCGAACCCTCAGACGCCTGCTGCAGCACCTGCATCACCCGCAGCTGCCCCGCCGGGTCGTACCCCGCCCGCGACATGTACCGCATCCCCAACAGATCCGCCTCCGTCTCATCATCGCGACCGTACTTCAGAAGGAACAGGTTCGACCCCACCGCGATCGCCGGGATCCCCGCCTGACCGTACCGGCGCACGTCCGAATCCGGGTCCGACACACCCACCGCGACCGCCGCCGCCCCCAGCGCGAAGTTCAGCCCCAGCTGCGCGCTCATCTGCTGGTTCGAGTGGCGCGCCGTCACGTGCCCGATCTCGTGACCCAGCACCCCCGCGAACTCCGCCTCGCTGCTCAGCTTCTCCGCCAGCCCGCGCGTCATGAAGATCTTCCCCCCCGGCAGCGCGAACGCGTTGATCACGGGCGAGTTCACCAGCGTGAACTCCCAGTCCAGATCCGGGACCGCCTCCTCCACCCCCGTCGTCAGCTTCATCCCCACCTCGCGCGTGTAGTCCGTCGCCGTCGCGTCGGGAACCTCGCCACCGAACTGATCCGTCATCAGCGGCGCCGCCTCAAGCCCGAGCTGCTTCTCCTGCTCCCACGACATCAGGATCAGCGTCCGCTTCCCCGTCGCCGGGTTCACCTGACACGCGCCCAAAGGCACCACCAAGAGCGCAAGCAATCCGAACAAGACAAACGAGCGAATCCGAGCCGTGAACATGCGTGTTCTCCGTGTTCCAGGAGCGAGAATGGAGCCCGCCCCAGTCTAGACTGATTCACCCATGACCGAAACCCGCACCCAACCCGCGCCCGCCCAATCCGCGCCGGCCCAATCCACGCCGGCATGGTCCGCGCCCGACCTCGACAACCCCCACGACAAGGACGACAAAGCCGCCCGCGTCCGAGACATGTTCGCCGCCATCGCCCGCGCCTACGACCTCAACAACCGGCTCCACTCCCTCTGGCGCGACGAATCCTGGCGACGATTCGCCGTCAAACAAGCCGACGTCCAGCCCACCGACGACGTCCTCGACATCGCCTGCGGCACCGGAGACCTCACCCAGGCCTTCGCCAAACACTCCCGCGCCCGAACCATCACCGGCGCCGACTTCACCCGGGAAATGCTCGACATCGCCGAGCACAAACGCGCCAAACTCAACCCCAAACTCGCCGACCGCATCACCTACCAAAGCGAAGACGCGATGAACCTCTCCTTCGACGACGAATCCTTCGACGTCCTCTCCATCGCCTTCGGCATCCGCAACGTCCAGCGCCCCGAGCAAGCCCTGTCCGAGTTCCACCGCGTCCTCCGCCCAGGGGGACGACTCATCATCCTCGAGTTCGACAAACCCACCATCCCCCCCGTCCGATGGTTCAACGACCTCTATAGCGCCACCATCATGCCCCGCACCGCCACATGGATCGCGCGCGATACATCCGGCGCATACCGCTACCTCCCCAAATCCGTCGAAACCTTCATGACCAGCACCGAGCTCGCCGCCGCCGCCCAAAATGCCGGGTTCTCGGACCCGAGGTCAACCAGACTGACCCTCGGAATTTGCGCCTGCACCCGCGCCGTGAAGTAAAGACACCCGTTATCCAGACCCCCGACACCGTTTCTCGGACCCATACCCGAGCAACGGTCCAATAAAAACACCGCTCATCACCCACAACCCGCATTCCACGGGTTGGTGCGCACAAACTGTCACTTCCACACCCCCGCACTCTCGCTCGAACTTCCACGCGCTCGATACCACACCGGCCGGGCGTATGTTCGCCCGCAACGCACCCAACACGATCCCCAAGGCAGGGGGACACATCAGGGGAACGAAGAACCATGAGCGCTCAAGTCCTCTCCGAACGTCTGTTCGAAGCCCTCATCGAAGGCGACCGCACACGGGCACGAAACGTCATCGAAGAACAACGCACCCAGGGAGTCTCCCCGGAACTCCTCCTCACCGACCTCTACTGGCCCACCTACGAGCTCATCGAAAAGCTCCACCGCGAAGACCAGATCTCCGAACTCGCGTACAACCTCTCCACCCGGCTCTTCCGCGTCCTCGTCGACCAAACCTCACGAGACCTCATCGCCCAGAGCGACGCCCAGCCCGTCAACCGCACCGTCCTCGCGTCCTGCGGCACAACCGAAAGCTCCGAGCTCGGCGCCCAGATGGCCGTCGACCTCCTCGAAGCCGCCGGGTTCACCGTCCGCTTCTCCGGCGGAGGCGTCCCCATGGACGAAGTCCGACAGAACGTCCAGGACACACGCCCCGACGTCCTCCTCATGTTCTGCTCCAACGCAGCAGACCTCCCCGACATCCGCGTCCTCATCGACACCCTCCACGAGATCGGCGCCTGCCCACACACCCAGATCGTCGTCGGAGGCGGCGTCTTCAACCGCGCCGAAGGGCTCGCCGAGGAAATCGGCGCCGACCTCTGGGCCGCCCATCCCCTCGAACTCGTCGACATGATGATCGACGACGCCGAAACCCGCGCCACCCCCGATCAACGCACCGTGGGACGCACCCGCAAGCCCCTCCCGATCTCCAAGGCCGCCTGAAGCCCCGGAATCGACGAAAGCCCGAACATTTCCCATGTTCTCTCTCTTCAGCCCCGCGCCGCGCGCAAGCACGACGCGGGGTTGCTTTTTCTGCATCCCCCCGCCACCAAACCTGTATAGTGAAGGTCTGAGCGGCTTTCCGCCGCCCAAAGAGGACCCGATCGCATGGAACGCGCCGTCGAGCACGACCTCATCCGCCGCGCCATCGCCGGCGAACGCGCCGCCGCGGGCGAACTCATCCGCGCGCACCAACGATCCGTCTACGCCTACATCCTCCGCATGTCGGGCAAGCCCGAACTCGCCGAGGACGTCGTCCAGGAGGCCTTCGTCCGCGTCCTCGCCAACATCCACCGCTTCGACTTCCGCTTCCGCTTCTCCACCTGGCTCTTCACCATCGCCCGCCGCCTCTACATGAACGCCATCGCCAAGTCCCGCCCCGCCTACGACACCGACTTCGTCGGCTCCATGGGCGCCCCGGGCGCCGCGATGCCCGAGGACCGCTCCCTCGACACCGAACGCACCTCCGTCCACAAAGACGCCATCCAGCACGCCCTCATGGAACTCTCGGACGAGCAACGCGAGATCATCGTCCTCTTCCACCAGCTCGATTGGCCCATCGCCCTCATCGCGTCCCACCTGAGCATGCCCGAAGGCACCGTCAAGTCCCACCTCCACCGCGGACGCCGCCGCCTCCGCCTCATCTTCCAGCAGCACAAGGGCCTCGCCGAACAGTTCCAGGGGATTACCCAGGGGATCGGCGCATGAGCCCGAGCGATCCGAACCAGGACCAACAACCCGGTCGTATCCCCGAGTCGCTCATCGACGCCGCCCTCGACGGCGAGCTCTGCGACCGCATGAGCGACGAGATCGCCCACGCGCTCCGCTACGACAAGCAGCGCCGCGCCGAGCTCCTCGAAACCACCGAAGCCATCCGCTCCATGCGCGACGAGGACCTCGCCGTCCCCGACTTCCAGCTCTCCGTCCTCAACGCGCTCGACAAGCACGACAAGTTCATCCCCCGCACCCTCCGCAAGTCCGTCCGCCTCGGACGACTCGCCGTCGCCGCGGGCTTCCTCCTCGGGCTCATGGGCGTCGCCGCCCTCCAGTCCCTCTACCCGCGCCTCACCTCCATCGGCGCGCCCGACACCCCCGTGCTCAACGTCACCCAGTCCATCGAGGACGACGCGACCCACCTCGCCAGGCAGGTCGAGACCAAGCTCGAATCCGCCCGCGCGAACCTCTCGCCCCTCACGACCTTCATGGGCGCGCCGCGCCAGACCCAGAGCATCAACCTCACCCTCGCCGCCGAGGCGCACCCCGACTCCGGGGACCTCTCGCGCCTCCTCACCCGGTACGAGACGCGCCGCGTCATCGTCCTCGGACGCGCCGACGCCGACCGAAGCGCCCGCGCCCCCTGGCTCGTCTCCTTCTCGGGCACCGACTCCGTCTGGATCGTCTCCCCGCCCCCAGCCGAAACCGAGCCCGACGACGAACCGCTCCCCGAACTCCCATGAGCGTGCCCGCACGAGCGCTCGCCGCGTGACCATGCCCGAGCCGCCGACCCATCCGTTCCGACGAACCCGATCGTTCACCCGTCGCACGCTTACCGCGCTGTGCCTGTGCCTGCCCGCGATCCCCGCGGGCGCACAGGACAACGCCTCCCCTTGGACCGACCTCGAACGCGCCCCGAGCGCGATCGAACTCGCCATCGTCATGGACGACCCCGCGACCATGCTCCTGAGCGAGGATGGCGCGATGTCGCGCGGCACCCTGAGCGCCCTCGGCCTCATGCCCAACACCCGTCGCGCCTGGCGCGCCCTGAGCGACACCCTCGGCCTCACCAGCGACGACGCGATCCGCACACTCCTCTCCGGGCGCGTCTCGCTCTTCCTCGACTGGAACGACGACGCGCGATCCGCCGACGCCGCGCCCTTCCCCGCCATGCTCGCCCAGCTCGACACCCGCTGGGTCGTCAGCGCCCGCATCCCTACCGACACCCTCGACACCCTCTCGCGCCGACTCAAACCCGTCCCGCGCGACATCGTCGACGGCGTCCTCATCTACGCGATCGAGCAGGGACGCTTCTCCCTCGCCATCCTCCCCCCCGAAACCCCCGGCGCACAAGCCCGATTGCTCCTCGCACCAAAGAGCGCCTCGCGCACCCTCGAGCTCGCGCTCGGGTCCTTCCGAAGCCCCGCGCCCCCCGATCTCCCGGGCGCGCCCATCGCGAGCGCTGACGACACCCCGTGCATCGCCGTCCGCATGCGCCCCGAGCTCTTTCCGAGCGGCAACGCCGCCGTGCGCTTCTCGGGCGACGGGTACGTCTGGGCCAAGCTCTCCGCGCCCGCGCCCGACCACGCGCGCGCCGAGATCGCGATGGTCCCCGACCCAGAGCAACTCGACCCGCTCACGGCCGGCGGCGCGCCCGTCCACCTCCTGGGCGCCGCGTCCACCGGCACCCTCGCCGCGTGCGCCGCGAGCCACATCCTCCGCCTCGACCTGCGCGAGGCGCTGGGCATCGACGTCTCCCTCGACACCTCCGCCCGGACCGCGCCCTTCGAGCCGGTGGGCGCGCTGCTCCTCATCACCGACCCCGACGACCCCGACGCGCCCGACAATCTCAACGTCACCACCCTCCTCTCACGCTGCGAACCCGGGACCGTCGACGCGCGCGCCCTCGATGAGTCGATGGCGCGCGCCATCGGGGACGGCGCGCCCGACTTCCGCGGCGCCTTCCCCGGCGCGACCCGCACCCACGCGTACCCCTCGGGCTCGGGAACCCCGGCCGCCGTCTCCTGGAAGGTCCTCGACCTGGGCTCGTCGACCGACGTCATCGTGAGCTTCGCGCCCACGGAGCGCGCCGCCTCCGCCGCCGTCGGACGCCTCGCCGACCGGGTCGCGCTCATCGAGACCCTCGGGGCCGAGCCCCTGTCGAGCACGACCATCGCCAGGGGCACCCTCGACATCGCGCGGATCTTCGATCTCGTCAGCGACACCGGGTTCCCGCTCGTGCCCTTCCCGAGCGGGGACATCCGCGGGACGCTGGACTGGAGCGTCACCCTCGAGGACGGGGTGCTCCGGGCTGTCATCGAGGCCGCGCCCAACCGGGGCGGCGCGTTCCCGGCGCCGCGCCCCCGCCTGGGCGCGGACTGATCTCCCGAGACAACCGGACAATCCGAGCTACGATTGGGTGTGCGCCCGCGAGGCGCGCCCATCCCACCCCCGCGTCATCCGCACGACCCCGAAGGCCCGCATGTCCTCCGACACCCAGTCCATCACCGCGCTCCGCAACGTCGCGATCATCGCGCACGTCGACCACGGCAAAACCACGCTCGTCGACAACCTCCTCAAGCAATCCGGGAACTTCCGCGCCGGCGAACTCGAGAAACTCGAGGGCGGGCAGCACGGATTGATCATGGACTCCGAGGACCTGGAGCGCGAGCGCGGGATCACGATCCTCTCGAAGAACTGCGCCGTGGACTACGTCAGTCTCGAGGGGGACCCGTACCGGATCAACATCATCGACACCCCGGGCCACGCCGACTTCGGCGGCGAGGTCGAGCGCGTCCTCCGCATGGCCGACGGGTGCTTGCTCGTGGTCGATGCCTACGAGGGACCCATGCCGCAGACACGCTTCGTGCTGGGCAAGGCGCTCGAGGCGGGGTTGTCCCCGGTGGTGGTGATCAACAAGTGCGACCGACCCGACGGCGATCCGGACCGGGTCATCGGGGAGGTGTTCGATCTCCTGGTCGCGCTGGGCGCCGAGGAGCACGCGCTGGACTTCCCGGTCGTGTACGCGTCGGCGCGCGACGGGTGGGCGCAGGACGAATGGAACGGGGAGGTGACGTCGTCGGATCTTCGTGCGGCGTTCGAGGCGATCGTGAAGCACGTGCCTCATCCGGACGTGTATCTGGAAGCGCCGCTCCAGATGCAGATCACGACATTGGGGTATTCGGAGTATGTCGGGCGCATCGGTGTGGGGCGTGTTTCACGTGGAACAATTTGGGTCGGGCAGCCCGTCGCGCTCGTGAAGCACGTAAAGGAAGGCGGGACAAAGGTTTCCAAGGCGAAGATCGTCACGCTCCAGGGTTTCAAGGGTCTGGGGAAGGTCGATCAGGCGAAGGTGAGCGCCGGCGATCTGTGTGCGGTGTCGGGGGTCGAGGGGCTCGATATCGGCGACACGCTGTGCGATCCGGATCATCCGGAGGCGCTGGATCGGGTGACGATCGATGAGCCGACGATCTCGATGGTGTTCAAGGTCAACGACTCGCCGATGGCGGGTCAGGACGGGGAGTACGTGACGTCGCGCCAGATCAAGGCGCGTCTGGATCGGGAGCTGGAGCACAACGTGGCGCTGCGCGTCGCGCCCGGTCGGACGATGGACGAGTTCATGGTCTCGGGGCGCGGGGTGCTGCACCTGGGGATCCTGCTCGAGACGATGCGTCGCGAGGGGTTCGAGCTGAACGTGGGTCGTCCGATCGTGATCGAGAAGGAGATCGACGGGGTGCTGTCCGAGCCCGTCGAGGAGCTGGTGATCGATACGCCGGACCAGCACGTGGGCGCGGTGATGCAGCTCGTCGGGGAGCGCAAGGGCGAGATCGTGAAGGTCGACGCGCGCGGGGACGGGACGACGCACTGCGTGTTCGAGATCACGTCGCGCGCGCTGATCGGTCTGCGCTCGCGCGTGCTGACGGCGACGCAGGGCGAGGGGATCATGCACCACACGTTCCTCAAGTTCGTCCCGGTCTCGGGCGAGCGCCCGTCGCGCTACTCGGGCGTGATGATCGCGACGGAATCGGGGCAGGTGACGGGGTACGCGGTGGAGAACATGCACGATCGCGGCGTGATGTTCGTCAAGCCCGGTGACAAGGTGTACGCGGGGCAGGTGGTGGGGGAGCACAACAAGCCCGGCGACCTGACGGTGAACATCGTGAAGCTCAAGAAGCTCGACAACATGCGCAGCGCGAACAAGGAGGCGACGGTGACGCTCAAGGCGCCGCGTCAGATCTCGCTGGAGCAGGCGCTCGAGTACATCGAGGATGATGAGTACGTGGAGCTGACGCCGCGCTTCGTGCGGTTGCGGAAGACGATCCTGAGCGAGTCGGAGCGGAAGCGGGTGTCTCGTCAGGAGAAGAGCAAGGCGGCGGCGAACTGAGCGATCCGCTCGGTCTTGGCTCAGTCCTGATCGGGCTCGGGCTTGTGGGCCATCACGTGGACGGGCGGGCTCGGCTTGATGTTGATGTCGCGCTGCGGGAACGGGATGGTGATGTTGTGCTCGCGGAAGAGCTCGTCGATCTTGAAGCGCAGGTCGGATTCGATCTGTCGGCGGTCGAGCGAGTCGCGGGGCATGATCATGAAGTGGAGCTCGAAGTCGAGGGAGGAGTCCCCGAAGTTCATGAACAGCACCCGGTTCTGCGGGTGCTCGAGCACGCGGACGTTGTCTTCGAGGACGGATTCGAGGACTTTTTTCACGAGCTGGACGTCGGAGCCGTAGGCGACGCCGACGGAGATGATGGCGCGCATGGTGCGGTCGGGGAGGAAGTAGTTCCCGACCCGGTTCTCGAGGATGATGGAGTTGGGGACGACGGAGGTGATGCCCTTGTAGTTGGTAAGGTGGGTGGCGCGGGCGCCGATCTTCTGGACCATCCCGATCTCGCCCTGGACCTCGATCAGGTCCCCGACCTGGATGGGTCGTTCCATGAGGAGGATGAGCCCGGAGATGAAGTTGTTGGCGATGTTCTGGGAGCCGAAGCCCACACCGATGGCGACGGCGCCGCCGAAGATGGTGAAGACGGTGAGGGGGACGCCGGCGATCTGGAGGGAGAGGATGGCGACGGCGGTGATGAGGACGTAGAAGAGGACGGTCTGGATGGCGCTGGCGGGGCCGGGCTCGATGTGGAAGCGGGGGAGGAATGTCTTGGCGACGCGCCGGGAGATGATCTTGGCGAGGAGGATCCCGACGAGGAGGGTGAGGATCGCGATGACGATCTGGGACACGGAGATGGTGGTGTCCTGGAGCTTGAAGAGGTCCATGTTCCAGATGTCGGACGCGCGGTTGTATGCGTTCGCGAAGGTGTCGATGACGGGGGAGGGGTCGGACCCGTCGGGGGTGGGGGGTTCTCGGGCGTGGTTTGGGCTGCTTCCTGGATCACGGGGTCATGCTAGCGGCGTGACGCGTGGACGGTGCGTTGCACGATCGCAACCCCGGGGGCGCGCGGCGGTATCACGGGGGAACTCTGCACGAAGGAGCACGATCCATGGGCGCACGATGCACGAACAACTCGAAGGCGACGGCGGCGGTGACGATCGGGATCGCGGGGGGGTTCGCGGTGCTCATCGGGCTGATGGTGATCTTCGGGGACGGGAACGACTCGGGGAACACGGTGCCGTTCATGGTGATCATGATGGGGTCGGCGGTCGCGATCGGTGCTTCGTCGGGTCGGGGCGGGTGCTGCTGCATCCGAAAGCTCTTCGGGCGGACAAAGGCGGCAGAGGCGACGGCCGACGTGGGATCCGAACCGAATCCGTACGCGCCGGAGCGGGGATCCTGAGGGACGGGCGCGGGTGCAGATCCTTGTGGCGGTGGAGTTTCCGATCGGGGTGAGGGGGCTATGATCTCGACCCCGATGTGGGCCGGGTTCGAGCGGAGCGGTTGTTCCCCCCGAGATCCACGCGGCAGCTGAGCGGAGCACAACCATGGCTGACAACACGACCTACGCGATCATCGAGGAGTCTGGCGGGCAGCGCAAGGTGACCCAGGGCGAGTCGATCTACATCGATCTGTACGAGGGCGGGGAAGCCAAGGCCGGCGACACGATCACGGTCGACAAGGTGCTCGTGGTCGGTTCGGTGGGCGGTGACGCGAAGATCGGGACGCCGTATGTTGGTGGCGCGAGCGTGACGCTCGAGATCACGGAGCCCGTGGTGAAGGGCGACAAGGTCTACATCCACAAGTTCCGGACGAAGAACACCTATCAGCGGAAGACGGGTCACCGTCAGCGGTACACGCTGGTGAACGTGAGCTCGATCAACGGGTGAGTGGATCTCGGTTGAGATTGATCAAACATCTTTGGACCCTCGGCGTATAGATCGTCGAGGGTTATTCATTGATGGAACAGCACACGATCACGAACCCGACAACCCGCGTTGATGCGTGTGCGATCTGCGGGTTCGACCTGAGCGGTCAGGTTGCGGAGTATGTGCCCGAGTACCACCTGATGTCCGTGCGGTGTCCGGAGTGCGGGCAGAAGCAGCCCTCGGGGATGGGGGCGCGGCCTTGGAAGTATCGTCGGCTCAAGGCGTTTGTCATGCGTACGTGGTGGCTCGCGATCTTCAGCGTTGTGATGTTCGGGTCGTTGATCGCTTTGACTGCGATGGCTCAATCGACGGCGTATGCGTCTTTGCAATGGTTCGATCGGGAGCTGTATTCGGTGTATGCAGAATCGATGGCGGAGCGGGGAACTTATGTGGGCGGATCGATGGGGATGGTCGACGTCGATTGGTGGGAGCGTGGTGGGGAGGCCCTTGCAGCGGATCGGTTTGATCTCTGGGGCCATGTTGATTGGATCGTGCTGACCGACTGGTTGTGGTTTGTGCTGATCGGGCCGGTGATCGCGCTGCTCGCGCGGATCGTTCTGGTCGGGGCGTCGAGGTGGGCGCAGGCGTTGGTGCTCGGGCTCCCGATCGTGGGGGCGTTGGGATTGGTCGTGTTGTATATGGAGAGCCCGATCTATTACACCCGGGTTGCGCCGGTGTACTTGTCGATGGAAATCGGTGGGTACTGGATCGGGATCCCGACAGTGGTCGTGGGGGCGCTGTCGATCCTGGTTTCGTATCGGTACGCGGATCGGGTGCTCCGTTGGGTTTCGAAGCGGATCCCTCGGATCTCGGGGTTGCTGGTGAGTTCGCGTTAGGGGGTGGCGAGGACGCGGGTGACTTCGGTGAGGGCGGGGATGGCGGAGGTCATGATGTCGAGGTCGAGGGTGTCGATGGTGTCGCGCTCGGTGTGGTAGTGGGGGGTGCGGAACTCGCTGGTGTCGGTGATCATGACGGCGGTGTAGCCCTGGGTCCAGAAGGGGCCGTGGTCGGAGCGCCAGATGTCGGGGATGAGGGCCGGGAGGGGGGCGGCGGTGACGTTGATGGTGTCGGCGCGCCGCATGGCGCTGGCGACGGCGTTGACGAGCTGGGTGTCTTCCATGCGTCCGACGACGGCGATGAAGTCGGCGGTGGTGGGGAGGTCCAAGCCCAGACGCTCACCCATCTCGGGGGGGAAGGGGTAGCGCTGCGAGCCCGGGGTGTCGTCGTAGTAGCCCAGCATCTCGAGGGAGATCATGGCGGTGATGTTCTCGTTGCGCTCTCGGGCGGCGCGGGCGTGGGTGGCGGAGCCCATCTGGCCGCCGCGGGAGGAGGGGTTTTCTTCGTTGGTGAAGGCGATCCATCGGATGGTGCGGGGCTGGGGGGTCTGGGCGAATTGGCGGGCGAGTTCGAGCATGGCGGCGACGCCGCTGGCGTTGTCGTCGGCGCCGGGGGAGCCCGGGACGGCGTCGTAGTGGGCGCCGATGACGATGATCTCGTCGGGGTGGGTGGTGCCGGGGAGTTCGGCGATGACGTTGAAGGCCTGGGGGATGCCGGCGGTGGGGACGGGCTCGCGGGCGGTGGTGTAGCCCATGGATTGGAAGCGCTGGGCGATCCAGTCGCCCGAGGCGTTGAGGGTGGCGCGGTCGTTGGCGTTGCGGGTGGCGTAGGTCTCGGAGAGGACGCGGATATCGGATTCGAGGCGTTCGGTGGTGGTGGGCTCGCGCGCGGTGCGGGTGGCGCTCGTGCAGGCGCTGAGGGCGAGGGTGAGGAGGATGCAGAGGGTGCGCGGCATGGTCGGTCTCCTTTGGAGTCCGAGTCTACACGCGCGGGGTGGGCGGTTCGGTCAGGCGGTCGCGGGTTGGCGCTGGGGGATGTTCGCGAGGAGGGTGTCGACACGGTGTTCCCAGAGGCAGCGCTGCTCGGCGAGGGCGCGCCCGCGTCGGGCTTGCTCGATCGCGGCGTCGGGGTCCGAGAGGGTGGCGTCGACGGCGCGCCGGGCGGCGTAGGGGTCGGACCAGTCGAAGAGGGTCGCGGTCTGGGCGCCTTTGTTGAAGTCGCGCCGGACGAGGAGGCGGTCGTCGGCGACGACGCATGAGCCGGCGGCCATGGCTTGCATGATGCGTTCGGAGTAGGAATGGGTGAACTGGGTCGGGCCCCACGCGACGGCGACGCGACCGCGTGCGAAGGCGCGGGCGCAGGATTCGTAGTCGACTTCTCCGGCGTACTGGATGGTGCCGGTGCATTCGGATTCCCAGTCCGGGGATCCGAAGACGCCGACCTTGAGCCCCTGGAGGGTGCGGACGAGGTTGATGCGCCGGACGCGGTTGAGCTGGGCGATGGTGAGGTGCCAGAGGTATTTCTGGGTGTCCCAGTGCCCGGTGACGAAGCCCGCGGAGCCGACGACGAGGTCGAAGGCGTTGACGTATCCGAGGTGGGGGTCGTGCATCATGAGGGCGACGATCTCCTCGACGGCATTGCGGAGATCGGGGCGGAGTTTTTGCGCCGTCTCGGCGAGCGCGTGCGCGGGTCGGACGGACCCGGTGACGACGACGTCGAACTCCTTGTCGTCCCAGGATTCGCGGGTGATGGTGTCGGGGTCGACGAGGGAGTCGCGGGGGACGCCGTGGGCGACCCAGGCGTGTTTGAGGGCGGGGAAGCGGGGGTGGATGAGGTGGGTGTCGTCGAGGCAGGGGAGGGTGAGGGTGAGGTTGTCGAACCCGACCCGGTCGCGGTACTGGTCGAGGATGTCGGCGGGGAGGGCGAAGGGGTGGTCAACGAAGTACTGGATCGCGTTCATGCGTCCGGAGCCGTCGATGAGGGCTTCGGGGAGGACGTCGAGTCGGATGGGGATGTTGAGGAAGAGGAGGGTGCCCGAGTCGGGGTGGTTGTCGGTGTCGGCGAGGTCGACGCGCCGGGCGTCGATGCCCTTGGCGAGCATGGCTTGGTGGATTTCACGGGACATGGCGCCGAGGAGCCCGTACTGGGAGCGGTAGGCGTCGTGGATCCAGATGGTGTCGTTGGGGTCGTGCATGGGGGTGATATCGGGTAGACTGGGCCGATGGCATTGCACAAAGGTCCGTGGAGGCACGACATGCGCGTTCTGAGCTCGATGATTCTGGTTCTGGCGTTGGTGATGGGGTCTTGCACGTCGACGGCGATCGCGGTGCGTGAATCGCTGGGGAACCCGAAGCGCGAGCAGCTCGTGGATCGGGTGGAGGACACGCGCGAGGCGCAGGAGGGCGCGAAGCAGCAGTTCGCGACGACGCTCGACGAGCTCAAGGCGCTGAGCGGGTACGACGGGGGGGAGCTCGAGGACGCGTACACGCGGCTCAAGCGGGAGCTGGATCGGTCGGAGGACCGCGCGGACCGGGTGCGCAAGCGGATCCATGACGTGGAGGTGGTCGCGGAGAAGCTCTTCGAGGAGTGGCGCGAGGAGCTGGATGAATATTCGACGGCGTCGCTTCGGGACGCGTCGGAGGATCAGCTCAAAGAAACGATGGAGCTGTACGCGCGGGTGCACGGGGCGATGAAGGCGGCGGAGTCCAAGATGGACCCGGTGCTCGTGGCGTTCGCGGACCAGGTGCTGTTCCTCAAGCACAATCTGAACGCGCGGGCGATCGCGTCGCTCGACGACTCGCTCGCGGACCTGCGCGGGGAGATCGAGTCGCTGATCGCGGATATGGAGCGTTCGATCGACGAGGCGAACGCGTTCATCGACGCGATGGGGTCGGGGGGCGATTCTTGACCCGAATATCCTGTATCCGATTGGTGTGAATTGCGTTGCATCCGGGCGGGGTGATCTGCGAATATGGGGGCGTGCGCCGTTGTGTTGGTGCGCGCACAGGCCGCCTTCGCGGCCACGAGAGAGAATCCGGATGAGAAAGGGAGATCCATGAGCAATGCATTTGGCTTGGCGTTCGCGCTTGGCGTGGTCGGGGCGTGCGTCTCGGTCGCGAGCGCGGATGTCGTGTACGACGAGCAGGTCGACGGGGACTTGTCGGGTGATCGTTTCAACCCGACGAGCGTGACGCTCCAGAGCGGCGTGAACAGCGTGCGGATGGACGTCGTGAACTCGGACCAGCCCGGCGGGGACCGTGACTACTTCACGTTCAACGTGGGCGCGGGTCAGTGGATCGATTCGATCGTGATCGCGGAGTCGTCCGCGGCGCCCGGCGGGTTCGATTCCGCGGGGTTCGTGGGGCTCGCGTTCGACGACATCTTCGACTTCGATCCGGACATGTTCACGGGTCCCGGGCTTGTCGGGTTCGTGATCACGGAGCCGAGCACGGTCGGGACGGACCAGCTCGGCGCGCTGAGCGCGGGTCAGAGCACGCTCGGTCCGGGCGATTATTCGTTCTGGGTGCAGCAGACGGGTCAAGATCTGACGACGATCCAGCTCGACATCAACCTGGTGCCGACGCCGGGCTCGTTCGCGGTGCTCGGGCTTGGCGGTCTGGTCGCGGCGCGTCGTCGCCGCTGATTGCATCGGTTGACAGTTTGATTCCATGTGCAACGCCCGCGGCATGAAGCCGCGGGCGTTGCTGCAGGAGGGGAGTCACGATTGATTCGGCCCGGGTGGGCTCGGGTCGGGATCAGCTGCGCAGTCGGCGCGCCGTCAGCAGCCCGCCCAGGCCCATGAGCGCGAACGCGCCGGGCGCGGGGACCGCGGGGGTGGTGGTGAGCGCGCCGAACCCGTAGTCGGAGCCCTTGGACCCGGGGACGTTCTCCTGGGGCGCCCAGAGGGTCATGGAGAGGACGTCGGTCCCGAAGATGTCGGCGCCGGCGATCTGGAAGTACCCGGCGTCGCCCTGGAGCCCTTGGGAGAGCGCGGTGACGGTGCCCAGCCCGGACCAGTCGGCGGTGGTGGCGCTGGTGAGCGCGAGCTCGAAGGTGGGGCCGTCGTTGATCGAGACGAAGGCGCGTTCGTTGACCTGGTCGCCGTGCTGCCCGTCGATGAACAGGGCACCGAGTTCGATCGAGGTGACGCGGACGGGGCGGTCGAAGGTGAAGATCATGGACTCGGTGGCGTCGATCTCGCCGGAGACGTGGCCGCCGGAGATGCCCATGACGGTGTACCCCGCGAGGGTCTTGGAGGCGAAGTTCCCGGAGACGGTCTGGACATCCAGGATCGCGTCGCCCAGGTCGAGCTGCGCGGCGGATTGGCCGGTGGTCAACGCGGCGGCGGTGAAGTGCCCGGCGCTGGCGCTCATGGCGCAGGTTCCGGCGGCGATCATGATCGCGAAGGTCGTGGTCTTCATCTGCGTGCTCCTTCCGTGGGGACCGGTGCGTGTGGGGGTGGTCCGTGGGAAAGGTGCAACAGAAACAGGGGGGCGGCCATCGGGTGGAGGATTCACCCGGTGGTCTGGGTTCGGGTCGCGCGGGGGGCGCGGGGTGTGATGGGGGATGGTCGTCCGAGAACGGGTGTCAGACGGCGACGGGGGCGCTGATGCGCGGGTGGGGGTCGTAGCTGGAGAGCTCGAAATCGTCGTAGGTGAAGGCGAAGAGGTCGGTGATCTCGGGGTTGAGGGTCATGGTGGGGAGGGGGCGCGGGGTGCGTGCGAGTTGTTCCTTCACCTGGTCCATGTGGTTGGTGTAGATGTGCGCGTCGCCGAGGGTGTGGATGAAGGTCGCGGGGCGCAGGTTCGTGACCTGCGCGATCATCTGGGTGAGGAGGGCGTAGGACGCGATGTTGAAGGGGACGCCGAGGAAGAGGTCGGCGCTGCGCTGGTAGAGCTGGCACGAGAGCCAGTTGGGGCCGGCGTCGGAGGATTGGGCGACGTGGAACTGGAAGAGGCAGTGGCACGGGGGGAGGCGCATGTCGTCGATCTCGCCCGGGTTCCAGGCGCTGACGATGTGTCGGCGCGAGAAGGGGTTGGTTTTGATCGAGTCGACGAGGTTGGTGATCTGGTCGATGGTGCGGTTGTCGTGGGTGCGCCAGGATCGCCACTGGGAGCCGTAGACGGGTCCGAGGTCGCCGTTCTCGTCGGCCCATTCGTCCCAGATGGTGACGTTGTGGTCTTTGAGGTAGGCGATGTTGGTGTCGCCGCGGAGGAACCAGAGGAGTTCGTGGATGATGGAGCGGAGGTGGACCTTCTTGGTGGTGACGAGGGGGAAGCCGACGTGCGCGCCGGTGCGGATCTGGTGCTCGCGTGCGCCGGGGGCGTCGGGGTGGAGGTCGTAGCGGGATTGGTGTCCGAAGACGGAGCGGGTGCCGACGCCGGTGCGGTCGGTGGTGGGGGTGCCTTCATCGAGGACGCGCTGGAGGATGTCGTGGTACTGGCGCATGGATGGAGCGTACCCGGTGGGATGCCCGGGCGAAAGGGGCGGATCGCTCAATCGTACAGTGTCGCGAAGTGCTGGTAGAAGTCGGGGTAGGTCTTGCGGACGCACGCGGGGTCGTTGATGGTGATGTTGGGTCGGCGCAAGGCGAGGAGGGACAGGGACATGGCGATGCGGTGGTCGTCGTAGGTGTCGAAGGTGACGGGGGGCGCGGTGTCGGAGCAGTCGATCCCGGATTCGGGCGGGGTGATGGAGAGGGTGTCGGGGTCGTTGTTGAGGTTGTCCTGGACCACGACCCCGATTTTGGCGAGTTCGGTCTGCATGGCGGCGATGCGGTCGCACTCCTTGACGCGGAGGGTTCTGACCCCTCGGACGATGCTGGTCCCGGGCGCGAAGCACGCGACGCTCGCGAGGGACATGACGGCGTCGGGCATGTCGCGCATGTCGCAGATGATGGGGTTGAGGTGCTTGGCGCCTCGGACGGCGAGGGTGTCGCGCTCGGTGAGGAGGGTGCAGCCCATGCGTTCGAGGAGGAGGGGGAAGTTCGCGTCGCCCTGGAGGGGGTCATCGACGAGCGGGAGTCCCTGGACCCGGACGATGGCGCTGGGCAGGAGGGCGCCGGCGGCCCACCAGTAGGTGGCGCCCGAGGCATCGGGCTCGATCTCGAGGGTGAAGGGGTTGATCCCGCCGGAGACGCGGACGAGATCGAGGTCGCCGTTGTGCTGGACGCGGACGCCGAGCTGGTCGAGGAGGGCGATGGTCATGCGGACGTAGGAGGCGCTGGTGAGCCCGTCGGGGAAGGCGAGGGTGAGCCCGGAACGGAGCATGGGCGCGACGAGCATGAGCGCGGAGACGAACTGGCTCGACTGGGTGGGCGCGATCTCGAGCTTGGTGGTGGTAAGGGATTCGGGGGGTGTGATCCGGATGGGGGGGCAGTCGGGGCGCTCGAGGTACCGGATCTGTGCGCCGAGGGTGTGGAGGAGGTCGCCGAGCTCGCGGATGGGGCGCTGGCGCATGCGCTCGTTGCCGGTGATGGTGAGGGGGTGGTCGGCGAGGAGGGCGGCGGCGGAAAGGAAGCGGGTGGCGGTGCCGGCGTTGTTGAGGTCGATGATGTCGTTGCTGGGATCGACTTTGAGGGATCCGGCGGTGCCCTGGATGGTGAGCGTGTGGTCGTCGGGCCTCGTGGCGGTTGCGCCGAGCTGCTCGATGGCGCGGAGCATGCGCTGCGCGTCGTCGGCGCTGGTGAGCGCGTGGGTGATCGTGGAGGTCCCGGGCGCGATCGCGGCGAGGAGGAGGGCGCGGTTGGTGAGACTCTTGGACCCGGGGGGTCGGATCGAGACGTCGAGGGTGCCTTTGGAGATGGCGCGGGACCATTTGGGGAGCGCGAGGGTTGCTCCGAGGTCGTTGATCGCGAGTTTGCTCGGGTCGAGCGTGGTCACGGAGGGAGGGTAGGTCGTCGGGGGCGCGCCCGGGTCAGCGGTCCTTGCGGAAGACGGCGACGATGTCCTCGACGGGGATGACGAAGAGGCGGTTGTCGCCCTCAAAGTCGACGGGGATCGCGTGCTTGGGGTTGAAGAGGACCCGGTCGTACTGGGCGATGGGGTAGTCGGGGTCGTTGGCGACCTGCTGGGCGATCGAGACGATGCGCCCGGTGAGGGTGGGGATCTCGATCTTGTCGGGGAGGTGGATCCCGGACTTGGTCTGCTTCTTGTCCTCGTCCTTGCGGATGAGGACGCGGAGCCCGATGGGCTCGACGGTTTCGAGTTCGGGTTTGGATGTTCGCGCTGAGGCCATGGGGGAGTGTACGCGCGTTACTGGGCGGCTTTGAGGGTCATCTCGAGTTCGATGGGGTCGTCCTCTCCCGCGCGGACGACGGTGAGGGTGACGACATCGCCCGGCGCGTGCTTGAGGAGGACGGGGGACCAGGACTCGACGGATTCGATGGGGTCGCCGTTCCAGTGGGTGATGAGGTCTCCGGCCTTGAGCCCGGCGTCGGCGGCGCTGGTGCCGTCGAAGATGCGGAGGACGCGCATGCCCTGGCCGGCGACGTTGGAGGGGACGATCCCGACGCGGACCTTGGGGGGTTCGTTGGTTGGGGTGTCGGTGTTGTCGTCGGTGTGGGGGAAGCCCTCGGTGTCGGTGGCGGCGTCGAAGGCGATCTGCGCGACGATGGTCGCGATGCGGACGGCGCCCTCCTCGTCGACGAAATCGAGGGTGTCGTCGGGGGTGTGGTACCGGTCGTGGAGACCCGTGAAAAAGAAGAGGTTGGGGATGTCCTTGGCTTCGAACGAGGCGTGGTCGGAGCGCCCGGACCCGACGCTCGTGTCGTGGGCGTAGACGAGCCCCGAGTCGTCGAGGTGGCGCTGGGCGAGGGTCTCGAGTTGGCCGGAGCTCTCGAAGCCCCCGACCTCGAGGGGGTCGAGCTCGAGGGATCCGATCATGTCCATGTTGAGCATGATCTCGTGTTGTTCGAGCGGGGCGATGGGGTTGTCGACGTAGTAGCGGGACCCGTTGAGCCCGGATTCCTCCGCGGTGAAGAGGAGGAACAGGACGGAGCGCGCGTTGTCGGCGTCGGCGAGGAGCGCATAGCGGTTCGAGAGCTCGCGCGCGGCGATGAGGATCCCCGTGGTCCCCGACGCGTTGTCGTCGGCGCCCGGGTGGATCTGCCCGGCGGCGCTGCGGATGCGCGACCCGAAGCGCCCGTACCCGACGTGGTCGTAGTGGGCGCCGATGACGATGTACTCATCGGCGAGGGCGCCCTTCCCGGGGAGGATCGCGCCGAGGTTGTCGGTGAGGGTGGGGGTGCGCTGGATCTCGACGTCGACGGAGGCGTCGATGGGGAGGCGCTGGATGATCGGGCCTTCGTTGGCGGCGGCGACGAGCTCGTCGAAGGAGCGGGTGGCGCCCGAGGCCTCGACGATGGCGCGCGCGAGGTCGGGGGTGATGGAGACGACGGGGATGTCGAACTCGGGTCCTCGGGTGACGCCGGGGGTGAGCTGTGGGGGGGAGGTGGATTCGAGGTTGTCGAGGACGCCGCTCATGGGGTCCATGGGGGACTCGGAGGCGACGATCATGACGGCGGATGCGCCGCGTCGCTGGAGGGCGTTGACCTTGTAGGTCATGCGCGCGTGGTGGGACCATCCTTCGTCGCGCCATTTGGAGGAACCGTCGGGGTTCTGGGGTTCGTTTTTGAGGCACATGACGATGGCGCCGTCGAACTCGGTGCCGGTGGGGAAGGAGGTGTAGGCGTCGGGTCCCGAGACGATGGCGTAGCCCGCGAAGGTGACGGGGCCGGAGGCGGACGCGGTCGCGGAGTACGCGAGGGGCGCGAAGTCGACGCTTTCGGTCATCTCGTCGGACCCGACGGTGAGTGTCGCGGTGGACGCGTCCAGGGAGACGCCCATCTCCATGGTCTGGCGGTAGGAGGTGTTGTCCTCGAAGGCGGGGGTGAGCCCGAGGGCGGCGAATCGTTCGACGAGGTAGGTGGCGGCGTCCTCGATGCCCTGGGTCCCGGGGGCGCGGCCTTCGCGCTGGGGGTCGGCGAGGTAGGTGATGATGTCGGTGTACTCCGCGATGAGCGACGCGTCGATCTCGGGGAGCTGGGAACGGTCGAGGTTCTCGGCGCGCCGGTCGAGGGCGCGGTCGTTCTCGCGGAGTCGGCGCAGGGCGCGTTCGCGTCTGGAATCGCGATCGGAGTCGTCGGGCTCGAGGGTCGCGAACGCGGGGAACGCGAAGAGGACGGCGAGGAGGACGCACAGGGCGCGGGTCATCGAACGCATGGGGATCCGATCGTTGGGGTCGGTTGATGCGGGGGGATCTCGGTGATCCGTCGTGAATTCTAGTGCGTGACCCCGGTTCGGGTTTCGTGTTGGGTTGTGAGTCGGTCCGCGAGGGTGGTGGAGAGGGCGTCGGCGAAGGTATCGAGGGCGGGGGTGTCGTCGCCGAGGATCTGTTTCATGGAGACGACGGGTCGCCCGGCGAGCCCGCACGGGACGATGTGGGTGAAGTGGGACATGTCCGGATCGACGTTGACGGCGAGCCCGTGGAGGGTGATCCATTTGCGGACGCGGATCCCGATGGCGGCGATCTTGGCGAGCTGGTCGTCGTGCTCGACCCAGACCCCGGTGGCGCCTGGGTCGCGCCGGGCGCGGATGCCCCACTGCGCGAGGGTGTCGATGATGGATTGTTCGAGGAGGCGGACGTAGTCGTGGAGCTTCAGGCGCAGGGCGTTGAGGTCGACGATGGGGTAGACGACGAGCTGACCCGGGCCGTGGTAGGTGACGTCTCCGCCGCGGTCGGTGTCTCGGCGCTGGATGCCGAGGGATTCGAGGACGGGGGCGGGGGTGACGACGTGGGCGGGCGCGTCCTTGCGTTTGGTGACGGTGATGACGGGGTCGTGCTCGACGAGCAGGAGGGTCGCGATGGCGGGGTCCGGGGTGGCGCGGGACGCGAGGATTTGATCGTGGGTGCGCGTCTGGATCTGGTAGGCGTGGTCGTAGTCGAGGCGGCCGAGGCGCTGGATGTGGACGCGCGGGGTGGACATGCGGGATCGTAGGGTGAGCTAGACTTGGGGCATGCCTGAGATCCATCCGACATCGATCGTTGAAGACACCGTCCAGATGGCCGATGACGTGGTCATCGGGCCGTTCTGTACGCTCACGGGGGACATCACGCTCGGCGCGGGCGTGAAGCTCTTGGCGCGGGTGTCGATGAGCGGGCCGGTGACGGTGGGGGAGAACACGATTTTCTATCCGAACGTGTGCATCGGGTTCGAGCCGCAGGATTACAAGTTCAAGCCCGGCGCGATCACGGCGGGGGTGACGATCGGGTCGAACTGCCTGTTCCGTGAGGGCGCGACGGTGCATGCGTCGTCGAACGACCATACCCCGACGAGGGTGGGGGATCGGACGTTCTTCATGGTCTGCGCGCACGCGGGGCACGACACGACCATCGGGAACGACGTGATCCTGGTGAACAACGCCGCGATCGGTGGGCACGCGGAGGTGCATGATCGGGCGATCCTGTCGGGGGGGACGATGGTCCACCAGTTCGGGCGGATCGGTCGTCAGTCGATGACGTCGGGGTGCACGACGTTGTCGAACGACTTGCCGCCGTTCTTCATGGCGGTGCTGCGGAACCAGGTGGTGGGGCTGAATCTGGTGGGGATGCGCCGATCGGGGATGCCAAGGCACGAGATCGACGCGGTCAAGCGAGCGTACAACGAGGTGTTCCGGAAGAACCCGCCGACGAACGAGCTTCGTGCGATGCTCGAGGAGCGGGGTCGTACATCCGAAGCGGTGAAGGTGCTTTCGGACTTCGTGAACACGTCGAAGCGTCCGCTCTGCACGCTCGGCGGACGCCGTGTGTTCAAGGCCGTCGACGAGACTGTGTGAGCGCCGTGGGCGCGTTGTGCGACCAGGTCGGTTCGGTGGTGACGGGCGCGTACTCGCTCGAGGGGGCGCACGGGGCGTTGTGCGTGCTCGCGTCGGGTTCGGGCGGGAACTGCTCGGTGCTGGTGACGCGGACGGGGGACGGGGGTCGGCATGTGTCGCTGATCGATCTGGGGCTGAGCCCGAGACGGACGCGGAGGTGTCTCGAGGCGCAGGGGTTGTCGCTCGATGAGGTGGATCAGGTGCTGCTGACGCACCTGGACACGGACCATTGTCATCCGGGGTGGGTCGCGGCGATGCGCCGGGATGACTGGCGGGCGCGGCTCAATATCCATCGCGGGCACATGGGGCGTGCGGAGCGGGCGGGGCTGCTGTGCGCACACGCAGAGCCGTTCGATGAGGTGGTGGAGTTGCACGGGGGCGCGTCCGCGCACGCGTGCGTGATGGCGCACGATTCGCTGGGGGTGGCGTGTTTCCGGGTGGAGATCGAGCACGGGGGCGCGGTCGCGGCGCTGGGGTACGCGACGGACTGCGGGCGCGTGACGGCGTCGATGATCGAGCACCTGCGCGGGGTGGACACGCTCGCGCTCGAATCGAACTACGACCCGGACATGCAGGTGCGGTCGGGGCGACCGGCGGCGCTCAAGAAGCGGATCATGGGGGGGTCTGGTCACCTGAGCAACCAGTTGAGCGCGGACGCGGTTCGCCGGATCGGGGTGCGGGACCACCTGGTGCTGCTGCACCTGTCGCGCCAGTGCAACACCCCCGAGCTGTGCGCGATCGAGCACGCGCACGAGGGGGTGACGCGGACGATCTCGACGCAGTTCGAGATGACGGCGTGGATCCCCGTGCGCGCGGGGGCGGGGGTGGTGCGACGGCGCCGGAGTGTTTCGGTGGAGCAGGTGCAGGGGGAGCTGTTCGCGCGGGGCGCGCGGGAGCGGGACCGTGTCTGATCGCGGACGCAATCCGGTGTTGGCGCGGGTCGAGCGGCTCCTGGCGCGGATGGGTGTGCACAAGCGGACGATCCGCGCCGACGGGGTGCGGTACCGGGAGCGTTCGGGGATCTCGCTGCGCCGGGCGCTGGGGGAGCTGGGGCCCGGGGTGAAGGAGTACGAGGCGCGGTTCACGGGCGCCGCGGGGGAGCGCCGGTCGATGCGGATCCGGTACACGCGGTCTCGTCGGTACGACGACATCGGGTCGGATCCGCGGGTGTGGTTGTACGAGCGGTTCATCGATCGGGTGCGCCCGGGGATGCGGGTTCTGGAGCTCGGGTGCGGGACGGGCGCGGGGTCGGCGATGCTCGCGCGCGCGGTGGGTCCTTCGGGCGGTGTGGTGAGCTTGGACCGGGACGGGGAGTCGATCCGGTTCGCGCGCCAGCGGTACCCGAGCGATCAGCAGGGGTTCGAGCTCGGGTGGCTCGAGTCGCTCGACGGGGAGCTCGACGGGGCGTTCGAGTGCATGGTGTGCGTGGATCCGCTGCGGATCGCGGAGGACGACGCGGAGCGGGCGCGCCAGAGCGTGCAGCTCGTGCGGGTGGCGCGTCCGGGCGCGATGGTGGTGGCGATCCACGAGACGCGGGACGGGCTCGAGGGGGTGGTGGAGCGATTGACGGGGTTCGGGCTCGTGGAGCGTGACCGGATCGGGGCGGACCCGCGCGACGGGTGGGTGGGGTGCGTGCTCGTGAAACCCGACCCGCAGCGGGCCCGGGGCGGGCGCGGCGGGTGAGGGGGGCTCCTATCCTCCGTTGATATGAGCAACCACGACGATCAGCGGTTTGATGCATCCGAGCGGCCCTCGAGGACGATGGGCGCGACCATGTCCGACGCGGAGGGGATCCTGAACCCCGACCAGGCACGCGCGTTCGCGCAGTCGATCGGGACCTCGCTGCTGGGGGACCGGTGCGAGGACGTGGTGATCCTGGACGTGACGAAGCTGTCGCCCGTGACGGGGTTCATCGTGATCGGGTCGGGGACGTCGGCGCGTCAGATGCGTTCGGCGCTGCAGAACCTGAGCGAGGTCGCCCAGGCGAACGGGACGAGCGCGTTCCGGGTGTCGGAGGACAACGACACGCTGTGGCTGCTGGCGGACTTCGTGGACGTGGTGGTGCACCTGTTCGAGCCCAACGCGCGGGCGCACTACGACCTGGAGATGATGTGGGGCGATGCGCCGCGTGTGGACGTGCCGCGTCCGACGAAGCGTGAGACCGGGCGAGATACTGGACGGGACGGGGGCGCGGGGTCGTGAGCGTCGAGCCGGTGCGGGTCGAGCTTTCGGAGCGATCGTACAGCGTGCGGGTCGGTCCGGGAGCGCTCGGGGATGTGGGCGCGATGCTCGGTCGGTTCGCGGAGCGGGGGGCGACGCGCGTGTTCATCGTGCGCGACGCGGGGGTGCCCGGGGCGCACCTCGAGAAACTGATCGACGGAGCGCGCGGCGTTGGGCTCGAGCCCACGGTCGCGGACGTCACCCCGAGCGAGCGGGGCAAGAGTCTGGAGACGTACCACGGGTTGCTCGGCGCGATCGCGGGGAGCGGGCACACGCGGTCGGACCCGGTCGTCGTGCTGGGCGGGGGGATCGTGGGGGACCTGGGCGGGTTCGTCGCGGCGAGCTACCTGCGCGGGGTGCCCGTGATCCAGTGCCCGGCGACGCTGCTGGCGATGGTGGACGCGAGCGTGGGGGGGAAGACGGGGTTCAACCTGTCGGTGCCGGATGGGGCGGGGGGGGAGCGGCTCCTGAAGAACTACGTCGGCGCGTTCCATCAGCCCACGCTCGTGTGCGCGGACGTGGACGTGCTCGGGTCGCTGGGGGACCGGTACCTGCGCTCGGGGCTCGCGGAGTGCATCAAGCACGCGTGCATATCGGCGACGGCGGGGCACCCGGACCTGCTCGGGTGGACGCGTTCGAACATCGGGGGCGCGTCGGCGCGAGATGCTGGGGTTTTGACGGAGCTGGTACGCCGGAACGTGGCGCTCAAGGCGTCGATCGTGGCGCGCGATGAGCGCGAGGACCCGAGCGCGAAGGCGGGGGGTCGGATGCTGCTGAACCTGGGGCACACGTTCGGGCACGCGATCGAGACGATCGGATCGTTGTCCCCGACGGGGGACCCGGGGGATGGGCCGCTGCATCACGGGGAGGCGATCGGGTTGGGATTGATCGCGGCGTTCGCGAGCGCGGTGTCGATGGGGATGGTGAACGGGTCGGCGGCGGATGGTGTGGTTTCGATGGTGGGTGCGGCGGGGCTCCCGGTCCGGGTCGGGGGGCTGCCGGGGGATGCGGAGCTGCTCGCGCGGATGCGCCGGGACAAGAAGTCGGCGGGGGGATCGCTGCGGCTCGTGCTTCCGGACGGGGAGGGATCGTGCGTGATCGTGGATGATGCGCCCGAATCGGCGGCGATCGCGGGTCTGGGCGCGATCCGCGGGTGATTTTGGAGGCGGGGGCGAATCATCCACACCAGATATGGGGGAGGCATGGGGAGTTCTCCTGCACCTTGTGTGAAGTCGCGCGATCATTGGAGGATGTTCGTGTCCGGTTCCGATAAGTCCCTTGTTGGCAAACGCTCACGCGCACAAGGGATCGCAATGCGGACGATCGTGATCATCAACCAGAAAGGCGGATGCGGGAAGACGACGACGTCGATCAATCTCGCGGCGTGCTTCGCGGCGCGCGGGGTGCGGACGCTTTTGGTGGACATGGACCCGCAGTCGCACTGCGCGGTGGGGCTCGGGGTCCCGGAGTCGGTGATCGATCTGGACGTCTCGCACGCGCTGCGCTCGCCGATGAACGCGCCTTTGGCGCGGGATCGGTACGTGACGCACGTGTCGCGCGGGCTCGATCTGCTCGCGAGCTCGATGATGCTCGCGGGGCTCGAGTCGGCGCGGGGGGGGCTGGCGGATCAGCCCGAGAAGGAGCGGCGGCTCCGGAGCGTGATCGATCGGCTCACGGTGGTCGATCCGTCGCGGACGGGCGAGGACGGCGAGATCGAGCGCCGGTACGACGTGTGCCTGATCGATTGCTCGCCTTCGATCGGGCTGCTGTCGTACAACGCGATCGCGGCGGGGCGCGAGGTGATCATCCCGGTGGAGACGAGCTACTTCTCGCTCAAGGGGGCGGCCAAGCAGGTGCAGACGGTGCGATCGATGGCGCGCCGATTGGGGATGCGGATCCAGCCCCGGATCCTCGCGACGATGCACGATCCGGGTCTGCCTTTGGCGCGGGACCTGCTCGAGCAGCTGCGCGCCGAGTTCGGGGAGACGATGATCCCCGTGCAGATCCGGGTGGACCCGGCGCTGAAGGAAGCGGCGAGCTTCGGGATCCCGGTCGAATCGCACGCGCCGGGGTCGATGGGGGCGGAGGATTACCGATCGCTGACGGAGTGGCTCATGGAGCACGCGTCGATCGAGCGCCCGGAGCCCTGGATGGAGGGTGTGGATGGGATCGACGGGGAGGACGCGGGGGAGATCGAGCGCTTGGGCGGGGATGACGGGGAGGTCCGGTCGGCGGTCTCGGGGCCGACGTTGACGGCGTGCGTGTCGAGGGCGCAGGAGATGGCGATGCGGGCGCGTGAGCTCTCGGGGGCGCGGACGATGGCGCCGGCGCGTCCGGTGGCGATCGAGCTGGAAAATGAACGCGGGCTCATCGGCGCGCAAGCGGAGTCGGGCGCTCAGGAGTCGTCCGGGGTGGTAACTCCGGAAGTCGAGACGGCGGCGGCAGATGCGGACGGGGCGGACGTGACTCCGGACGAGCGGGTCCGGCATCTTTATGGCGTGCGCGCGGTCGAGGGGGGACTTTTGTTTGTCCAGCCGATCGGTGTGGGGGAAGAAGTCCGGGTCGCGGCGAGCTTTAATGCGTGGAACCCGGCGCTTTCCCCCATGACGAGGAACGAGGCGCTTGGGGTTCACGAGCTGCTGTGTTCGCTCGAGGCGGGCGAGTATCAGTACAAGCTCGTGGTCGATGGTCTCTGGACGCTCGATACCTTCAACGTGGAGGTCGCGCGGAACGGGATCGGGTCGGAGAACAACGTCGCGCGGGTGCGCGGCTAGACGACGAGACGCGCCAGGACGGCGCATGGGAGACGGCGTATGGATACGCGCGACAATCGTTCGAACGGGACGGGGATCGGGAACGGGACGCCCATGATGCGCCTGGCGGGGGTGGAGGACGATTCGCACGACGCGCTCGCGGACCTGTTCCTGGGGGACAGCGAGCTCGCGCCCCCGGCGTATTCCAACACGGGGACGGACGACGAGCGGGTCGTGCCGGTGGTGAAGGCGGCGCCCGCGCCGGCGCGGAGCGTCGGGGTCGCGGTTCGGGCGCCGATCGAGGTGGCCGCCCGTGAGGACGAGGGGGAGGCGATGGGCATTGAGGCGGATCGTGCGGTGGGGTCGCTGCCGAGCGTGGAGGCGGTGCTGCTCGGGCACCTGCCCGTGCGTGCGTCGCTGTGGGTGCGTCAGTACGCGTGCTCGGTGGCTCGTCGGCGTTCCGAGACGGTGGCGCTGGTGCGCGCGGTGGCGGGGAGCACGTCGATCGATCTGATCACGGGGACCGAGCCCATGCAGAGCATGGAGGCGGGGTCGCTCCACGAGGCGATGCGCCTCGTGAACGAGCGCGCGGACCGGGTGATCCTGCGCGTGGATGAGACGACGGAGCCCGAGCTCCTGGAGCGCGACGAGATCGACGAGGTGACGATCCTGACGGGCGCGGACGAGGCGGCGATCGTCGCGTCGTACCGGCTCATCAAGACGATCACGGGGGTGTGGGAAGCGGACGCGGTGATCGGGGTGCCTCATCTGCGCCTGGCGGTGATGGGGGCGACGGGTCAGCAGGTGGCGCAGGCGAGCGCGAAGCTGACTCGGGCGGTCGACGCGTTCCTGGATCGTCCGATCGAGATCATCGACGCGGCGGGGCGGATCGACGCGACGGGGACGGCGAACATCTACCGCGATTCCAGGGCGCACCGCGCGAGCGAGATCATCGACACGCTCGTGGAGACGGGGTGCGGGGTGCCCGAGGACGTGCACGAGCAGGGCGTGGCCGCGGAGCCCGGAGCGGAGGCGGTCTCGGTTCCCGAGCGCGCAGAGACGCCGGATTCGAACCCAGCGCAGGGGCTGTGCGCCTTGATCGATGGACTGACCCGTCTGGACACGCGGTGCCCGCACGCGCCGGGGGTGGAGCTCGCGTGCGACGCGCAGGGGCGGATCCATCTGGTGTGCGACGACGCGCCCGGCGCGGTGGGGCGGATCGAGTCCGCTCGCGCGTGGGTGCGGGACCATCTGGACCTGCTGCTCCGCGCCGAGGCGCTGGTGCGGATCCCGGATCCGTCGGACCGGGGCGAGCTGACGACGGCGCACGTGCTGGCGCACGAGCCCAGGTCGATGCGCGGGCTGATCGATTCGGACATCCGGCTCTACGCGCTGGCGCGGGTCGAGATGTGCGGGCGCACGGCGATGGTCGCGACCCCGATCAACTGAGCGGATCGGTACACGAAAATGCGAAAAGGCCCCGACGCGTGTCGGGGCCTTCTTGATGCGTTCATGTTGTCCCGATCGGTCAGGCGGTGTGGGCCTTGGAGACGCGGAGCTCGGTGAGCTTGCGCGGGTTCTCGATGTGGGACGCGTCGATGACGTACTGCGCGCCGTCG
This sequence comes from uncultured Phycisphaerales bacterium, assembly GCA_965652365.1. Classification (GTDB taxonomy): domain Bacteria; phylum Planctomycetota; class Phycisphaerae; order Phycisphaerales; family UBA1924; genus UBA1924. Next base: position 110,618 of record CBFGUD010000003.1, on the reverse strand, counting down.
TTGTTCTGGTCGGGGAGGTCGTACATCAGGTCGAGCATGACGCTTTCCATGACCGCGCGGAGGGCGCGGGCGCCCGTCTTGCGTTTGGCGGCCTGCTGGGCGATCGCGAAGAGCGCGTCCTCGGTGAAGGTCAGGTCCGCGCCCTCAAGCTTGAAGAGGTGCTGGTACTGCTTGATGAGCGCGTTCTTGGGCTCGGTGAGGATCTGGACGAGCGCGTCGTCGGAGAGGGGCATGAGCGGGGTGATGACGGGGAGACGCCCGACGAGCTCGGGGATGACCCCGAACTCCACGACGTCCTCGTTGGTGACCTGGGACTGGAGCCACTCGCGCTCGGCTTTTTCGTCGGCGAAGTGTCGGCGGTCCTCGGAGGAGTTGCCCGAGCCGCCGAAGCCGATGCGGGTCTTGCCGAGTCGTCGGCGGACGATGTCTTCGAGCCCGACGAAGGTGCCGCCGCAGATGAAGAGGACGTTGGTGGTGTCGAACTGGATGTACTGCTGTTCGGGGTGCTTGCGTCCGCCCTGGGGGGGGACGTTGGCGACGGTGCCCTCGAGCATCTTGAGGAGGGACTGCTGGACGCCTTCGCCCGAGACGTCGCGGGTGATGGAGACGTTGTTGGAGGTCTTCCCGACCTTGTCGACCTCGTCGATGTAGATGATCCCGCGCTGGGCGGCTTCGACGTCGAAGTCGGCGGCCTGGAGGAGCTTGAGGAGGAGGTTCTCGACGTCCTCGCCGACGTAGCCCGCTTCGGTCAGGGTCGTGGCGTCGCCGATGGCGAAGGGGACCTTGAGCATGCGGGCCATGGTCTTGGCGAGGAGGGTCTTGCCCGACCCGGTGGGGCCGATGAGGAGGATGTTGGACTTGTCGAGCTCGATGTCGCCGGACTCTTCGCTCTCGGTGTGGAGGAGTCGCTTGTAGTGGTTGTGGACGGCGACGGCGAGGGATCGCTTGGCCATCTCCTGACCGATGACGTATTGGCCCATGAACTCGACGATCTCGCGGGGCGCGGGGATCTCGGAGAGCTGGGCGGAGACGGACGAGACGCGTCGGCGTTCCTGACGGAAGATGTTCTGGCAGAGCTCGACGCAGTTGTTGCAGATGTAGACCTCGCCCGGTCCTTCGACCATGGGTCCGACCTCGCGGGAGGTTTTGCCGCAGAAGGAGCAGGTGGTGACCTTGCGTCCCTTGAAGCCGCCGCCGTCGCCGCCGCTCCCCCCGCCGGACGCGCCGCCGCCCCCGGAGCTGTTTGAGCCCCCGGACCCGCCGCCGCTGGGGCGATCGCCGCCGCCGGAAGCGGAGGCGTTCTGGGGTTGGGGTGCGGCGTGGTGTCGGCGGGGTTGTTCAGTCATGCGGACCTCGTCTGAAAACGTCGTGCAAGGCGAGCGAAAGCCTGGTTCGTACCCACCCTATCGGGTGGATGGTGCGTGACGCTCAACCCGATCCTGCGGGGAGGGTCGAGATGTCTTCACACACGCCTTGCGCGGGGGACAGGACCGAGAAGATCGCGGCCTGAGACCCGGGAACGCTCGCGCGTGTGGATCGGAGTCGTTCACCTGTGTGTACGTGTGAGTATAAGCGTGGGACCGGTCCGGATCATCGGGAATCCGGGGGATCCGTGTGGTCGGTGTGATGATGTTTGTCCGTGAGCTCCCCGAGGAGCTTGGCGCGGGCGGCTCGGAACTCCTCGTCGCTCATCTCCCCCCGATCGTGGAGGTCCTGGAGGTGCCCGAGGAGGGACCCGGAATGGGCGGTTGGGTCGTCCTTGGGGCTCAGGAGGGAGCGCCGGAGCGAGAAGATGACGATCGCGCCCGCGAGGACCATGGCGAGGAGGATGACGATCCAGACCCAGAGTTTGGAGAGCGCCTGATCCGATTGGGCGAGAACGAGGAGACCCATGCCGATCGACAGTAGGGCGCTCGTGCTCAGTACGAGCGCGAGACGATCTCGTCGCGGAGGGGGACGAGGAGGTTCGGGACGAGGTGCTCGTCGACGATCGCTTGGCCGCGCTCGGTGAGTTCGCCCAGTCGGGTGGTGAGGTCGTGGAGGTCGGTGACGGGGTCGTATCGGCGGAGCGTGAGGTAGACGGAGATGGGTTCGTCGGCGCTGGGGGCGGCTTTCTCGGTGGACCGGGTCTTGACCTCGAAGTGGGCTTCGAAGCCGTCCTCGTGCGCGAGGGTCATGCCCAGGACGGGCTGGCACTCGGTGACGCGGAGGTTGGAGGCGTCGGCGAGCTGCGCGAGGGGGGACCCGGCGAGGAGGGCGCTGGCGACGATCTCGTCGTGGTTGCCCTTGGCGGTGAGGTCGAACCCGTAGAGGAGCTCGACGGATTCGAGGTCGAGGGGGGAGATGGAGAGGTAGTAGGGGGAGACTTCGCACGCGGTGTGGTGGATCGCGTACATCTCGTCCTCGGTGGAGGGGTTGACGACCCCGGCGCGGACGGAGGCGCCGCGGATGGCCATCCATCGGTGCGGTGTGGCGTTGGGCGCGGATTCGAGCGCGAGCTCGTCCTTGTAGCGCCGGAAGGCGTTCATCATGGGGAAGGATCGTCGGGTGCGTTCGAAGAGGTCGAGGATGGGTTCACGGTTGCTCGGGAGTTCCATGCGGACGCTGAGTTTGGAGTTGATGTAGAAATCGGAGCACAGCGCGCGGTAGCTCGTGGTCATCGCTCAGCCTCCTTGCCGAACCGTGTTTGTGATGGGGGACGGATCCGCAACAAGCGTACCAAGTTGTGCGGTCGGATGGACGATTTCGGGTGTGATTCGTTCGATTGTGGATGCGTTGTCGATGGGATGGGCACGGATCGTGTTCGATGGGTTGCGCGTAAGGGGTTGGGGCCCAAGGCGATATTGGTGGCGGGCCCGAATGTGTTCAGGGTTCGCGAAGAGTCGGGGCAGAGCGCCAGGACGGGGTTGTGCACAGGGGCGCGTCAGCCCGGGCGCGATCGGATGGGGACGAGGCGCCCGTAGGTGAGGGAGCGCCAGAGCCATTCCGCGGGCCCGAAGTCGAAGGCGCGGAGCCACAGGACGCTGAGGATGATGTTGATCGCCCAGACGCTCGCGATGACGAGCCAGAGCTCGGGGAACTCGAGCGAGCCGAAGTATCCGAACCCGTAGCCGTAGAAGAAGGTGGTGCAGAGGATGGTCTGGAGGAGGTAGTTGGTGAGCGCCATGCGTCCGACGTTGGCGAGGGCGGCGCTGGGGAGCGCGAGGGCGCGGGTCTTGCTCATGGCGATGACGAGGGCGGTGTACCCGAACGCGAGGGGGACCCCGACGAACTGGGCGAGGGACTGCCAGATGAAGCCGGGGAGTTCGTCGGCGGTTGCGTGGACGGTGGAGTACCCGACGAGGGTCAGCGCGAGCCCGAGGGGGAGGAGGGCGAGGGTCCAGAGGGCGTAGGTGCGGGTCGAGCGATCGCCCGTGAGGAATCCGGAGCGTGTGAGCGCCATGCCCATGGTCATGATGCCCCAGGCGGCGGGGAGGAAGAGGATCCCGAACATGAGCTGGAAGGTGAGGGCGATGGGGGCGCGCATCTTGAGCGCGTCGAGCCACGAGCCCGTGTAGGCGTCGATCTCGGGCTGGATCGGGGCGGAGAGTTCGTGGAGCTCGATGTGCCCGGCGTGGTAGGCCCAGACGCCGAAGAAGGAGAAGGCGATCATGAGGAGCGCGCCGACGACGTAGAGGGCGAGCCCGAGGATGAACTGGGGGACGGGTCGGATGCGCCGGACCCACCAGACGAGGGTGAGCCCCGCGAGCGCGTAGAAGGTGAGGATGTCGCCGTACCAGAGGAGGTAGGCGTGGACGAGCCCGATCCCGAGGAGGACGGCGCATCGCGTGTACCAGAGTTTCCATCCGGTGCGGAGCTTGGTGTGGTATTGGCCCTGCTCGTCCGCGTGGTCGTACTTGCGTCCGTACATGACGACGCCCGCGCCGAAGAGGAGCGCGAAGTTGAACATGAACTTGCCCAGGAAGACGGTGGAGGTGATGTCGTGGGCGAGGCGGTTGGCGGGGGTGTCGCCGATGACGCTCGGGTCGGTCATGGCGGCCATGGGGCCGGAGAAGGCCCAGATGTTGGGGACGAGGATCCCGAGGAGCGCGAAGCCCCTCAGGACATCGAGCGACCGGGAGCGCTGGCGCTCCGAGACCGGGCGAACCTGGACGTGATCCATGCGATGATCTCCTGCGTGTCCGTGAGGTCGTCGACGACGTGGTGCGCGCCGGCGCGTTCGAGCTGGTCGCGCGAGTGGTGCCCGGTCGCGACGGCGAGGGCCGACATCCCGTTGTCGAGGGCGCACGAGACGTCGTGGATGGTGTCCCCGATGATGAGCACGTCGCGCGGGTCGTCGATCTCGAGCCCCGAGGCGCGGGCGCGCTGGAGCGCGATGGGCGGGAGGTGCGCACGAGCGGGCGGGTCGTGGGGGGAGTCATCGCCCCACACGCAGATGGTGAAGATGTCGGGGTCGAACCCCGCGGCGCTGAGCTTGATGCGCCCGGTCTCGGGGAAGTTGCCCGTGAGGAGCCCGATGGCGGGCGCGGGGTCCATCGCGAGAGTGGCGCGGACAAGCTCGTGCGCGCCGGGGAGGGGGATGGACCATCCGGGGTTCGCGTTGTGCGCGTCGAGCCCCCGGTGGTAGGCACGGCGCATGGCGTGGATCGCGTCCGGGGTGGGGTCGAGCTTGTTGTTGATGATCATGCGCCGGATGATGTCCTGGTCGAGGCACCCCCCGAACTCGACGCCCGAGACGTCGAACCCGGGCGCGAAGGTGGACTCGCCGGCGCGCCGGAGGAGCTCGATCCCGATGTGGTCGGTGCGGAGGAGGGTCATATCGATGTCGTAGAGGATCAGCATGGGGCGGCTCGTGTCGTGTCTGGGGTCCGGGTGCTGGGGGTTGTTGGGGAACGGGTCGGGGCTCGTGCGTATCGTACATGATTGCGCCCCGATGGAGCGGGGCGCGCCCAGCAGGACGGAGCGGGTGTGAGCGGGTATGCCCCGAACAACGACGTGGATCGGGTCCGGGACGCGAGCGATATCGTGGGCGTCATCGGCGATCACCTCGCGCTCAAGGCCAAGGGGCGCGAGTACGTCTGTCTGTGCCCGTTCCACGACGATCGGAACCCGTCGATGTGCGTGGTCCCCGCGAAGCAGATGTACCACTGCTTCGTGTGCGGCGCGGGTGGGGATGTGTTCCGGTTCATCATGGAGTACCACTCGATGACGTTCCGCGAGGCGCTCGCGCACCTCGCGGAACGAGCGAACATCGAGCTGACGCCATGGAAGCCGAGCGGGGGGAACGTCGTTCAGGGTGGTTCTCAGGGCGCGAGCAAGTCGGACATCGTGGAGGTCAACGCGACGGCCCAGGCGTTCTTCCGCGCGATCCTGGCGCACCCCGAGCACGGCGCGTCGGCTCGGGCGCTCATCGAGCGGCGCGGGATCAGCGCCGAGATGGTGGAGGGGTTCGGGATCGGGGCGTCGCCGGATCGGTGGGACGGGCTGCTGACGTATGCGCAGTCCAGGGGGCTGAGCATCGAGGCGCTGAGGGCGGCGGGGCTTTTGAAGGCGCGGGACTCCGGGGGGGCGGGGGGGATGTACGACGCGCTGCGGAACCGATTGATCTTCCCGATCCGGGACCAGATCGGCAGGCCCATCGCGTTCGGGGCGCGCCGGATCGACGACGAGGACGAGCCCAAGTATCTCAACTCGCCCGAGACGAGCGCGTTCAACAAGTCGACGACCCTGTTCGGGATCGATCGGGCGGCCCGCGCGATCAAGCGCGAACGCGTCGCGGTCGTGGTGGAGGGGTACACGGACGTGATCGCGTGCCATCAGCGCGGGGTGGAGCACGTGGTGGGGACCCTGGGGACGGCCCTGACGACGGGTCACGCGGCGGTGCTGCGGCGGCTGTGCGACACGGTGGTGCTGCTCTTCGACGGGGACGAAGCTGGGCAGCGGGCGGCGGACCGCGCGATCGAGGTGCTGCTCAAGGAGACGATCGACATCAAGATCGCGGCGCTCGCGGGGGTGACGGACGCAAAGGACCCGGACGAGCTGCTGGCGCGGGAGGGGGGTGTGGAGACGTTCAATCGCGCGATCGACGGGGCGACCGATCTGCTGGATTGGCGATTCGAGCGGCTAAGACGGGAGTTGCGAGGTGAAGGGGCGGCGAGGGTGACTCAGCGAACCGAGGAGGAGATTCGGCTGCTCGACGAGCATGGCCTGCGACAGCTCAGTCCGGTTCGATACGACCGAATCGTACGAAAGATCGCACAGGCTGCTCAGGTTTCTGTGGACGCGGTGAAAGCACAGCTCAAAATTGGGAGGAGCATCGCGCGGACCAAGGAAGTGGAGCGGATTGAATACGGTTTGGATCCGATTACTGCTCGAGATATGTTGCTTGGGTGTTTGCTGAGCGACGAGTCGCTCTGGGTGACGATGACGAGCGACGAGCATGATCTGATACGGACGACGGCGTTCGATTCGCGTGCCTCGGCGCTGGTGGCGCAGGCGCTGCTCGAGAGCGTGGAGAACGGGTCGGGGACGGGGCTGTCGAGCGTGCTCGGGGAGCTCAACGCGATGGAGGGCGGGTCCGAGCGCGGGGAGCGGGGGGAGGTGGACGCGTCCGGGCGGGCGGCGGCGCTGTGCCGGGCGATCGACGAGCAGTGCGAGGGGGACCGGGAGCGCCGCGCTCGGTTCATGCGCGAGTGCGTGCGGAGCGTGGCGCTCGCGGAGTCGGACGGCGATCCGCGCCCCGAGGCGGTCGATGACGCGGAGGCGCTGCGGGCGTTCATGGAACGCGAGCGCGCCAAGCGCGAGCGCTTCGGCGACGCGCCCGGGCGGCTGTCGTCCGGGGGGCGTTGACGCGGGTATGCTTCTCGGGACCCAAGAAGGAGCGAGATGATCGGGATCTCCCACCCAGCCCTGAATGCGTTGATCGAGTCCGGCAAGGCGCGCGGGTGGTTGTCGTACGAGGAGCTCAACAACGTGCTCCCCGACGAGTTCGTCGAGACCGGGCCGGTGCACGCGATGCTCGCGATGATCGACGAGCACGGGATCGAGCTCGTCGACGAGATGGAGTTCCGTGGTCGCGTGTTCCGCGCCAAGCGATCGGGGGACGCGCGGACGCTCGAGAACATCCACTCGCTCGATACCGAGTTCCGCGCAATGTCCGTGCGTGGCGGCGAGGACCTCGGGGAGGGCGAGAAGCTGCGGGTGCGGATCAACGCGCCGCACTTCACGGGTCAGATCACGCTCGAGTCGAGCGACCTCAAGCAGGCGCGCGCCGACGTCGAGGAAGCGCGCGCGATGAACGACAAGACGGTCCAGCGCGACCTCGACGAGGCGATGGGCGGCGAGGCGGATCGGCGCCTCGACGACCCGGTGCGGATGTACCTGAGCCAGATGGGGACGATCCCGCTGCTGACGCGCGAGGAGGAGGTCCGGCTCGCCAAGAAGATCGAGCTCACGCGGATGATCTTCCGGAGGCGCTGCCTGCAGTGCGATTACATCGTCGCGCGGGCGGTGGAGACGCTCGAGCTCGTCGCGAGCGGGGATCTCCCGTTCGACCGGACGATGCGTCTGAGCACGCTCGACGAGAACGCCAAGGACAAGCTCATGGCGCGGATCCCGTCGAATCTCCCGACGGTGCAGGCGCTGCTGGAGCTCAACCGGAGCGACTGGGCGGAGCTCGACGCGCTGCGCCGGGACGACGGGACGATCAAGGAGACGAAGCGCGCGGGCGAGCTGACCGCGCGGATCGAGGCGCGTCGTCGGCGGATGGCGGCGCTCGTCGAGGAGCTGTGCCTGCGGACGGGGCAGATCGTGCCGCTGATGCGGAAGCTGCGTTCGATCAGCGAGAAGATGCAGGCGCTGCAGAACGAGATGCTCCAGGCGGCGCGGTTCCCGAACAAGTACGACCAGGAGGACCTGGAGGTCATGCGGATGGAGCTCGACGGGCTCCGTCAGCTCGTGCTCGAGGAGCCCGAGGACCTCCAGACGCGCCTGACGGACATCGGGACCGCGTTCTGGGAGTACGAGCAGTCCAAGCGGGACCTGTCGGGGGGGAACCTGCGCCTCGTGGTGTCGATCGCGAAGAAGTACCGCAACCGCGGGCTGAGCTTCCTGGACGTGATCCAGGAGGGGAACACGGGGCTGATGCGCGCGGTCGACAAGTTCGAGTACAAGCGCGGGTACAAGTTCAGCACGTACGCGACGTGGTGGATCCGCCAGGCGATCACGCGCGCCATCGCTGACCACGCGCGGACGATCCGGATCCCCGTGCACATGATCGAGACGATGACGCGCCTGCGGAACATCCAGAAGGAGATCAAGCAGCGCACGGGGATGGAGCCCACGCCCGACGAGCTCGCGGCGAAGGCGAAGATGTCCACGGCCGAGGTCCGGAGGGTCCTGTCGATCGCGAAGCACCCGGTGTCGCTCGACCGACCCGTCGGGGAGTCGGAGGACTCGAACTTCGGGGACTTCATCGAGGACACGAACCAGGCGACCCCCGACCAGGTCGCGGGTCAGGAGGCGCTCAAGCAGCGCATCGAGATGGTGCTCAAGACGCTCTCGTACCGCGAGCGGGAGATCATCAAGCTCCGCTACGGGATCGGGGACGGGTATACGTACACGCTCGAGGAGGTGGGGCGGATCTTCAAGGTCACGCGCGAGCGGGTGCGCCAGGTGGAAGCGAAGGCGATCCGCAAGCTCCAGCACCCGGTGCGTTCGCGCAAGCTCGACGGGTTCGTGGACACGAACCGGGATTCCTGATCGGGGTTCGCGGGTTCGGGTGAAACACGGGGCGGGTGTTCCGGTATACGCTTGCACAATCGTGCACGCCCGGGACTGGGCCGGGGCGTTGACGCGTGGGGAACGATCGGTTGAGCAACGCAGTCGAGATGAGCACGGTGCGCAAGACGTTCGGGCGCAAGGTCGCGGTCGAGGGGATCGATCTGACGATCCCGGAGGGGTCGCTCTACGGGTTCATCGGGCCCAACGGGGCGGGGAAGACGACGACGATCCGGATGATCATGTCGATCCTGTTCCCGGATTCGGGGACGCTGTCGGTGCTGGGGAAGAAATCGGCGGTGGAGTCGAAGGACCGGATCGGGTACCTCCCCGAGGAACGGGGGGTGTACAAGAAGATGAAGGTCGCGGCGTTCCTCACGCACATGGGGCGGCTCAAGGGGCTCGACTCACGCGGTCTCAAACCGAAAGTCATGGACTGGCTCGAGCGCGTCGAGCTCGCGGACGTCGCGAAGAAGAAGTGCGAGGAGCTCTCCAAGGGGATGCAGCAGAAGGTGCAGTTCATCGCGAGCGTGCTCCACGAGCCCGACCTGCTGATCCTCGACGAGCCGTTCTCCGGGCTCGACCCGGTGAACATGCGCCTGCTCCGTGACCTGATCGACGAGCAGCACAACAACGGTCGGACGGTGATCTTCTCGACCCACGTGATGCACCAGGCGGAGTCGATCTGCGATCACATCATCATGATCCACCAGGGGCGCAAGGTGCTCGACGACACGCTCGGGGACATCCGGGCTCGGTTCGACCCGAGGCGGATCCACATGGAGACGGCGGACGCCGGGGACCGGACCGACGAGATCGAACGGGTCGAGGGGGTCGACCACGCGGTGCTCAAGGACGGGGTGCACGAGATCGCGCTGCGCGACGGGGTCGACCCGCACGACGCGATGAAGCGATTGCTCGATTCGACGCGCGTCAACCGCATCGAGATCAAACGCCCGACCCTCGAGGACGTGTTCGTGCGGATCGTGACGGGGGGCGAATCGCACGGAGACGCGGAGCTGGTGCGGGCGCAGATCCTCGCGGGCGAGCGGGGCGACGAGGTTGAGGAAGGGGTCGAGTCATGAACCTGTGGAAGATCTCCAGGATCGCGGGGCGCGAGTTCGCGTCGACGGCGATCACCAAGGGCTTCATCATCGGGGCGCTGGTGATCCCCGCGGTGATGGCGGCGATCATCCCGCTCATCGCGATCCTCGCGGCGTCGGCGCAGCCCCCGGCGGACAAGGGCACGATCTACGTCCTCGACCGCTCGGGCGAGGTGTACGAGGAGATGGTCGGGTACCTGAGCCCCGACGAGATCCGGGCGCGGCGTGAGGAGACGGCGCGCCGGGTCGCGGAGTTCAGCACGGGGATCATGGGGAAAGCGGCCGGCGAACGGATCACGGGGTCCGTGGACCAGGCGGCGGCGATGGTGACGATCCCCGAGTTCCGGGTCGTCGAGACGGCGCGAGACGCGGACGTGGAGGAGATCAAGGGGGACATCCGCAAGCAGATCACGGGCGAGCTCGCGATCCAGGACCCGATGGACAAGGTGCTCGCGGTCGTCGAGGTCGACGCGGACGCCGCGAGCAAGGCGAGCGGCGAGGACGGGTACGGGTCGTACCAGGCGTTCTTCCGCCCGAAACTCAACGAGGAGACGGTCGGGGAGATCGAGGAGGCGGTCCGCTGGTCGATCCGCGAGCGCCGGTACGAAAACACGGGAATCGACCGGGCGCAGATCAACGAGATCGTCACGGTCGCGAAGCGCGACAGCAAGGAGATCACGGAGGAGGGCGAGCGGGACGAGTCCTCCGGGATCGCGACGTTCCTGATCCCCGTGGTGTCGCTCGTGCTGCTGATCATCGCGACGATGACGGGTGGGCAGTACCTGCTGACGACGACGATCGAGGAGAAATCGAACCGGGTCGTCGAGGTGCTCCTGAGCGCGTGCTCCCCGATGGAGCTGATGACGGGCAAGATCGTGGGGCAGCTCCTGGTCGGGTCGTCGCTCTTGGTGATCTATTCGTCCCTGGGGATCACGGCGCTCATCGCGTTCGCGCTCGCGGACTTCGTGAGCGTGGGGATGCTGGCGCTGATCTTCGTGTACTTCCTGCTCGCGTACTTCATGCTCGCGTCGTTCATGGCGGCGATCGGGTCCGCGGTCAACGACATGCGCGAGGCGCAGTCGCTCATGACCCCGGTCATGCTGATGATGATGATCCCGTACTTCTTCTTCATGCCCGTGGTGCGGAGCCCGAACTCGATGCTGTCCACGGTGAGCAGCTTCATCCCCCCGATCTCGCCGTTCATCATGATCATGCGGGTCTCGTCGACGGACCCGCCCCCCGCGTGGCAGATCGCGGCGACGATCCTCGTCAACGCGGTCGCGGTGGTCGTGTTCCTGTGGATCGCGGCCAAGATCTTCCGCGTGGGGCTGCTCATGTTCGGCAAGCCCCCGAACTTCAAGACCCTCATCAAGTGGATCCGGATGGCCTAACCCGGTCGAAAGGAGCGTCGCCATGGCGACCCAGGCGAGCGATATGCAGACGATGCTCAAGGGCGTGATCGACGCGAAGAACGCGTTCCGCAGCGCCATGCAGGCGCTCCCGGACGAGCCCGTCGAGGACTGGATGCTGCGCCGGACCGACGGGTCCGAGGTCAAGCTCTCCGAGCTCTTCGGGGACAAGACGGAGCTGCTCGTGATCCACAACATGGGCAAGCACTGCAACTACTGCTCGCTCTGGGCGGACGGCTTCATCGGGCTGGCGCCGCACCTCATGGAGCGGTGCGGGTTCGCGCTGTGCTCGGACGACGCGCCGGAGATCGCGGGCGCGTTCGCGCAGGAGCGTGGGTGGACGTTCCCCGTGGTGTCGGGGAAGGGGTCGGGGTTCGCCCGGGCGATGGGGTACCGGGGCGAGGACGGGATGGCGTGGCCCGGGGTGAGCGCGTTCCATAAGCGAGCGGACGGGTCGATCGTGCGGACGGGGCACGCGCCGTTCGGGCCGGGCGATGATTTCTGCGGGGTCTGGCCGATGCTCGACCTGGTCAAGGGCGGGAAGGGCGGCTGGGAACCGAGGCACGGCGGGCCCGGGAGTGGGGGGGCGTGTTCGTCCGGGTCGTGCTGTTGTTCGTGAGACGCGCGTACGCTGTCGGTTGCCGATGACCAGCGCCGATGACACATTGATCGCCAAGCTCGACGAGATCGCGCGCACGCACGCGGATCTTGTCGCGCAGCTCGAGGACCCCGGGGTGCTGAGCGATCACACGAAGGTCCGGGCGCTGTCGATCAAGCGATCGGCGCTCGACGACGTGGTGTCGAGCTACGCGGCGTACATATCGCTGGTCGCGGAGGCGGCGGAGCTGCGCGAGGCGCTCGGCGGGGACGATCCGGAACTGGCGCAGATGGCGCGGGAGGAACTCCCGGGAGTGGAGCGTCGCGCGGCTGAATCCATCGAAGCGATCAAACGCGAGCTGGTGACGAGCGATGAACGCTCGATCGGTTCGGTGATCCTGGAGGTCCGCGCGGGGACGGGCGGGGACGAGGCGGGGCTGTGGGCGCGGGACCTTCTGAGCGTGTATGCGCGGTACGCGCAGTCGAGAGGGTGGAGCGTCGAGGAACTCGAGCTCGACACGGACCCGAGCGTCGGGGGGATTCGGCACGCGGTGGTGAACATCCGCGGGGAGGGGGTGTTCCAGCGCCTGGGGTTCGAAGCGGGAGTGCACTCGGTCAAGCGCGTCCCGGCGACGGAGACCCAGGGGCGGATCCACACGAGCACGTGCACGGTCGCGGTGCTCCCCGAGCCCGAGGACGTGGACGTGACGATCGACTGGAACAAGGACGTCACCGAGCACATCACGACCGCCCAGGGCCCCGGGGGGCAGAACGTGAACAAGGTCGCCACGGCCGTCTATCTGGTCCATGAACCCACGGGGATCGAGGTGCGGATGCAGGAGAGCAAGTCGCAGCTCGCGAACCGCGAGAAGGCGCGACGGCTCCTGCTGGCGCGGGTCTACGAACTCGAACGCGCCCGCGCCGCCCACGAACGCGATGAAGCCCGACGCGACCAGATCGGGACGGGTCAGCGCTCGGAGAAGATCCGGGTGTACCGGTATCAGGACAATATCGTGTCGGATCAGCGCCTGACCGAGAAGTACCAGACGAACCGGATCATGGACGACGCGGATCTGGACCCGATGATCGACGCGCTGATCGAGCGCGACGTGGCGGCGAAGCTGGCGGCGCTCTGATCCGAGTTTACAGCTCCGGCGCGAAACCCCGGCGCATCGTGTTCTCGGCGCAGGCACGGGGTTCGACGAACTGGTGGAGGTAGTCCGGGCCGCCCGCTTTGGAGCCCACCCCGGACATGCCGAAGCCGCCGAAGGGTTGGCGGCCGACGAGGGCGCCGGTGCATCCTCGGTTGATGTAGAGGTTCCCGACGCGGAACTCGCGCTTGGCGCGTTCGATGTGGGTGGGCTTGCGGGTGAAGACGCCCCCTGTGAGCTTGTAGGGGTGGTCGTTCGCGATCCTGAGGGCTTCGTCGAAGGACGTGGCGTGCATGATCGCGAGGACGGGGCCGAAGACTTCCTGCCGGGCGAGGGTGTGGGCGGGGGTGACGCCGCCGAAGATGTGGGGGGCGATGAGGTTGTCGATGGCGGGGGCGTTGAAGTCCGCGTCGCCGACGAGCTGGGTGAGCCCTTCGGCTTTGGCGGTCTCGATGTGCTTGCGGATGTTGCCGGCCGCTTCCGCGTCGATGACGGGTGAGACGTCCGTGTTCGGATCGTCGGACGGGCCCAGGACGAGGGTCTTGGTGGCCTGGGTGAGGCGCTCGATGAAGGTGGTCATCGCGCGCCCGTTGGGGCCTTCGGGGTCGACGACGATGACGCGCGAGCACGCGGAGCATTTCTGCCCCTGGAACCCGAAGGCGCTGTAGCGCACGCCGAGGACCGCTTCGTCCAGATCGGCGCTGGCGTCGACGATGATGGCGTTCTTCCCGCCCATCTCGCAGACGACGCGCTTGACGAAGGGCTGGTCTTCCGGGGTGACGCCCGCGGCCTTGATGATGTCGAGCCCGACGGCCTTGGACCCCGTGAACGCGATGAGCGCGACGCGCGGATCCCGGACGAGCGAGGCGCCCGTGGTCTCTCCGGGCGCGGGGCAGAAGTGGAGGACGTCCTTGGGCGCGCCGACCTGCTGGAGGGCGCGGGTGAGCATGTCGAACATGATCTTCGCGATCCCGGGGGTCTGCTCGGCGGGTTTGACGACGACGGTGTTGCCCGTGACGAGGGCGGCCGTCGTCATCCCGGTGCAGATCGCGAGCGGGAAGTTCCAGGGGGAGATGACGCACGCGACCCCGCGGGGCTGGTACCAGAGCTGGTCGAGCTCCCCGATGAACTTGCCGAGCCGTTTGGGCGCAAAGAGCGAGGGCGCGAGGCGTGCGTAGTACTCGCAGAAGTCGATCGCTTCGCACACGTCCGCGTCCGCTTCGCGCCATGCTTTCTTCGATTCGCGGCAGACGATCGCGGCGAGCTCGTCGCGGCGCTCGCGCATCATGCGGGCCGTCGCGACGAGGACCTCGGCGCGTTTGTGCGGGTCGAAGTCGCGCCACGCGGGGAAGGCGGCGTGCGCCTTGTCGACCATCGCCTTCGCTTGCTCGGGGGTGCGGTCGTTGGCGATCTCGGGGACCCCCGCGTATTCCATCGCGCCCTGGAACGCGTCGCGTTGCCAGTGGTCCGCGAAATCGCGGAGGGGTTCGGAGTAGAACGGGCGCCCGTCGCCGACCTTCGGGTCCGCGGGGGTGAGCTCGTGGCGCTCGGGCGCGACGCTCGCGAGGTCCGCCTTGGGCGCGCCCGTGGCGCGGGAGGACGGCGCCGCGAGGAGCTGCGCCGTGTCGGCGTTGTCGAGGAACCCGGCCTTGAGCCAGGACTCGTTGGACGTGTTCTCGAGGAGACGGCGCACGAGGTACGCCATCCCCGGGATCATCTCCCCGACGGGGACGTACTCGCGCACCCGGATCCCCATGTCCGCGGCGGCGTGCTTGAGCTGGTCCGCCATGCCGTTGAGCATCTGGAGCTCGAGCGCCTCGATCGGGAGCCCGCGCCGCTCGAGCCCGGTGAGGGCGGCCGCGATGGAGCGGACGTTGTGCGACCCGAGCGCGAGCTTGACCCCGCCCTGCCCGGGCTCGGTGGGGCAGTGGTCGAGGAACACGGAGACCATGTCCTCGAAGCACTTGTCGGTCTGCCACTTCTCGTTCCAGACCGGGCACGGCCAGCCCTCTTGCTCGGCGTGGATGGTCTCGTAGTCCCAGTACGCGCCCTTGACGAGTCGCACGGTGACGACGCGCCCGGTGGTGCGCGCCCACTCGCAGATGCGGCGCGCGTCGTCGACCCCGGACTTGAGGTAGGCCTGCATCGCGAGCCCGGCCTCGAAGTCGTGGTGCTCGCAGCAGTGCATGAAGGTGTCGAGGGTGAGGTCCTTGAGCTTGAAGTGCTCCATGTCGAAGTTGATCAGGACCCCGTTCCGCTTGGCCGCCTCGAAGATGGGCGCGGCGCGGGTGGTGAAGTCGTTGATCGCGGACTCGGGCGCGATCGGGTCGAACTGGGCGCACAGCGACGAGACCTTGATCGACACGTTCACGCGCGGGACGGTCCCGAGGTGGTCCTTCTCGAGGCGCGGGTTGGGGGCCCAGGCGCTCGCGTCCCCGACGAGGTTCTCGACGAGGTCGAGGTACTTGGCCTGGTACATGTCCGCTTCCGCGTTGGACACGCACGCTTCCCCGAGGAGGTCGACGGAGAACGCGATCCCGTTCTTCCAGAGCTTCCCGAGCTTGGGGAGCGCGTCCGCGGCGTCGGTCCCGGCGATGAAGTTGCCCGCCATGTTCTTGATCTGCGAGGAGATCGTCCTGGCGGCCATGGATTTGGCGACGCCGCCCGCGGCGAGCGCGAGGTTCATCCCGGGCGGTGGATTGACACCGGGCTGGGTCATGTAGTCCACGAGGTGGTCGTGGATCATGTCGGGGGTCGTGAGGACGGGGAACGCGTCGACGAAGCGGAACATCTGGACCTTGAAGTCGTGGTCCTTCATGGACCAGTCCATCAGCTTGTCCTGATAGAACTGCTTGGAGAGCATGCTCGTCTTGTGGGCGCGGGCCTTGTCGAGCATCTCGGAGCCCAGCTCCATGATCCGCGCCTCGCGTTCCGGATCGAGCGCGGCGCGGGGCTCGTGCATGGGGGGGATCCCGGCGTGGGCGCGCATCGGGGGCTCGGTCGTCGTCGCGGTCCTCGTTCCAGTCTCCTTGCCCTTGCGTCCGAACCACGCCATACACGACCTCCGATTGCAGCAATGCGGCGGTTTGCCGCGGGTCCCGATTCTAGATCCCACACGGAGTGGTTTCGGGGACGGATAGACTTGGTTGTGAGCACGCAAACCGCGATCTCGGTCGGGAACTTCGACGGCGTCCATCTCGGGCACCGCGCCCTGATCGAACGCGCCCGCGAACGGGTCGGGAGGTCGGGGCGGGTCGTCGTGCTCAGCTTCGATCCGCACCCGATGTCGGCGCTGGATCCCACTCGGTCGCCCGCGCCGATCGAGCCCTTCGAGACCCGCGAGCGGCGGCTGAGGTCGCTGGGCGCGGACGAGGTGGTCCGGCTCGAGCCCGCACCGGAACTGCTCGGGATGGAACCGGAAGCGTTCGTGGACTCGCTCGTCGAGCGATACGACCCGAGCGTGTTCGTCGAGGGGCACGACTTCCATTTCGGGAAACGCCGCGCCGGGACGCCGGAGGTGCTCCGGGAGCTCGGTCGGGAACGCGGGATCGGCGTGGAGATCGTCGCCCCGGTCCGGGTCGTGCTCACGAACCAGTTCATCGAGACCGCGTCGTCCTCGCTCGTGCGTTGGCTCCTGAGCGAAGGGCGTGTGCGGGACGCGGCGTACGTCCTCGGGCGCGACCACGAGCTGACTGGGGTGGTCGTCAAGGGACAACAGCTCGGGCGGACGATCGGGGTCCCGACGATCAATCTCCGGACCCCGTGCCTGCTCCCCAAGGACGGGGTGTACGGGGGGTACGCGCGGGTGGGGGGGGGCGGGGATGCCTGGGCGATCGCCGCGATCAATGTCGGGACGCGCCCGAGCGTGGACGGGGTCGAGCGGCGTGCCGAGGCGCACCTGCTGGGCCCCGACGGGTCGGCGCTGACCATGCCCGAGTCTCTGGGCGAGTACGGGTGGGAGACGACCCTCCGCGTGACGACGTGGATCCGCGACCAGGTCCGGTTCGAGAGCGTCGACGCGCTCGCGGCTCAGATCCGGCGCGACTGCGCGCGGATCGTCGATCGGCTCGGGGCGACGCTCGCCGGCGTGTGATCAGAACGCGAAGAGCGTGTCGAAGAACTTGGTGAGGAACCCCTTCTTCGCGGCGTTCTTGACCTCGCCCTCGTTCTCGACGGCGAGACTCAGGTTCGCGAGCTGAGAGGAGAGGATCGTGTTCTGGGCCGTGATGTCCTCGGAGCGCGCAACCCCCGCGAGCACGAGGACCTGCTCCTCGTCGTCCTTCGTGATGCGCTTGGTCGCCTGGAGCACGAGGGTCCCGTTGGGCTTGACCTCGAGAACCTCCGCGGCGATCCGGGCGCTGAACCGGTCGGAGCGGTCGTAGTCGCCCTCGCCCTTGAACTCACGCTCGGCGCTGACGTCGACGAGGTCGAGATCGCTGATCGCCTGGTCCTTGAGGCGGAGCTCGAGGAGCTGGAGCACGTCCACGAGCGTGTTGATGCTCGCGCTCGTCTCGCTTTCCTTCTCGGTCTCGAGGGTCTGCGAGCTCGTCTGGTTCGAGACCTCGTCGATGATGATCGTGACGATGTCGTGCGCCCGGTACTGCTTGGCCTCGGGCTCCTCGATGTACATGAGCGAGACGTCCTCGAGCGCGATATAGGAGGAGGAGTCGTTGCCGAGGTTCTCCTCGCCCGCGGTGAGGTACAGACTCTGCGCCAGGCACGGGGTGGAGAGGAGGGCGAGCGCGATGAGCGAGGCGCGGATCATGATCGATCTCCGAGCGGGTGTCGTGGACGGGTGCTTTGTGGGGCGGCGTCCTTGACGATGACGCCGCGTCCGGGCGCGACGGCGCGGACGATGAATCGGGTGTCGCCCTCGATGGATTCGAGCTCGACGAGGTCACCGCGCCGGGCATCGGCGCGGGCGCGCCCGCGGACGGTCACGACCACGGACCCCGCGATGGAACGCGCCGAGACGATGTCCCCGCGCTGGACGACGAGGGGGATCTCGATGTCCTGGGTGTCGACGATCTGCCCGGGGTTGATGGTGCGAGAGGCGCTCATCCCGATCGAGGTTTCCGGGGCCGCGGGGCTCGTGTCGGGGCTGACCCACCGGGCTTGGCGGGTGAAGGCGCTCTCGCGGAGGACGTCGCCGCGGGTGACGCGCTCGGTCGCGACGAGGACCTCGCGCTGGACGCTCACGTCGATGGTGAGCCCGCGCTCGGCGCTGATGTATTCCCCGTCGTAGACGATGACGCGGAGCGCGACGCGCCCGCGCCGGGAGACCTCGCGGATCTCGACGAGTTTGTGGAGGGTCGACGACCCGAGGAAGGCGCTGTCGTGCTCCCGGATCTCGTAGCGGATCGAATCGATCGGGGTCTCGAACCGGTCGGACAGCCAGCGCTCGATGTGGTCGCGCACGATCGGCCCGTCGTGGACGGGGGTCGGTGTCGTGGGCATGGCCGGAGCGGGGGCGCCCGGATCGTGCTCGGTGCTCATCCGCTTGATCGAGGATTCGACCCCGACGATGACGACCGAGCCCGAGTGGATCCGCTCGTCCTGCTCGAGCGCCAGACGGATGTCCGACGCGTTCGCGACGACCCACCCGGGCGCGCCGGGGGTCGTGGTGATCCGGTCGAGGGGGATCGATCCGATCTCTTCGGACTGGGGGCCCTCGATGTCCGCGATGTCCGCGAGGGTGACGGGCGTGTCGTCCGCAAGGCGCACGCTCGATTTGAGCGCGACGCGCGTCGCCTGGGCGAGCGCGGACGATGCGAGCAACGCGATCAGGATGGCGACGATCGCACGGATCATGCGGTTCCCTTCACCGATCACTGTCGGAGCTGCGAGACGGCGCGGAGCGTTTCGTCCGCGGCCTGGATGGACTGGGAGTTCATCTCGAAGGCGCGCTGGGTGCGGATGAGCTCGATGAGCTCCTTCGCGGGGTCGACGTTCGAGCTCTCGAGCTGACCCGAGATGATGGACCCGAAGTTCTCGGATCCGGGCTCGCCCGTGATGGGCGCGCCCGACGCGGCGCTCTCGATCCAGAGGTTGGTCCCGACCTGCGAGAGCCCCGCGGGGTTCACGAAGATCGCGAGCTCGATCTGGCCCGCGAGCTGGGGCTCGGCCTCGCCGGGGAGGCGCTCCCAGACCTGCCCGTTCGCGTCGACGCTCACCTCCTCCGCGTCGGGGCTCAGGGTGATCCCGGGCTCGAGGCGGCGCCCGTCGGAGTTCGCGAGAACGATCTCGTTGTCCGCGTTGAGCACGAAGTTCCCCGCGCGGGTGTAGGCGACCCCGCCGTTGCCCGTGTCCGCTTCGACCTGGACCTGGAAGAACCCACGCCCCTCGATGAAGAGATCGAGCGGCGACGACCCGGGCACGGGCGCGCCCTGGGTGAAGTCCTGCTGGGTCCCCGAGGCGCGGACCCCGAGACCGACGTAGAGCCCCGTGGGGCGCTGGTCGCCGTTCGCGTTCTCGACACCGGGCTGGGCGCGCTCGATGTAGAGGAGGTCCTCGAAGTTGACACGCGAGGACTTGAAGCCCTCGGTGTTGACGTTCGCGAGGTTGTTGGCGATGACGTCCAGGCGCGTGTTGAGCGCCCGGAGTCCTGATGCGGCGGATTGCATCGCGATGATGGCCATGGGTCGTCCTCCTTGACTCGCTTATGCCAGACGCGCGAAGGTGTTGATGGTCCGATCGAGCATGCGGTTCTGCATGTCGATCATCCCGATGTTGCTCTGCGCCGCCCTCGCGGCGCCCTGGATCCGCATGATCGCGTCGATCTCGTCGACCCCCGACGACTCGATCGCGCCCTGGGTCATGAGACCGGCCCCGTCGATCAGGGTGAGGGGCGACCCGGTCTGGGAGACGAAGAGCCCCTTCCCGTGCTTCTTCAGGATCGATCGGTCCGGGACGTCCGCGAGCCCGAGCTGCCCGATCGCGAGATCGCGCTGGGTGATGAGCCCGTCGGAGTGGATCACGATGGGCCCCTGGGTCGGGTCGATGAAGATGGGGTTCTGGTCCGGGTCCAGGACGGGGCGTCCCGTGGTGCTCTGGACGAGCATCCCCCGATCGTCGATGGTGAAGCGCCCGTCGCGCGACAGCGCGGGGGATCCCTCGAAATCGACCATGAAGAACCCCTCGCCCTGGATCGCGACGTCGAGGTCCTGACCCGTGATCTCGATCGCGCCCTGCGCAAAGTTGACGCGGTTGGGCGCAGAAAGCACGCCCGCGCCCAGCTTCTCGAGGAGCTCGTTGCTCGGGAGATTGAAGACCCCGTCCTCCTGGCGCACCGCCTGGCGGAACACGGTCCCCGCGAGGATGGGCTTGAACCCGGCCGTGTTCAGGTTCGCGAGGTTCCCCGTGAGCGCGTCCTGCTGGTGGAGCGAGGCGAGCGCCCCCGACGCCGAGATCTGGATGCCGTAGTTCATCGCGCGGTCCTCGTATGCGTCCGCCGCGTCCCTCCGTGGACGGCGACGATCGCGCGGGACCAGACACAAACCGCGTGCCAATCCCGCGCCCGAGGGTGTGGATCCGCTCAGTCGTCCGTCTTTTTCATGATGAAGAGGTAGTTGAACCCGCGCAGGAAGAAGTTCTGCTCCTGGGCGGCCTTGTGCCAGTTCCCGCGCTGGAGCTTCGTGTTGTGGCGCACGACACAGACAATGTCCACGGGCTTGAAGGAATGCGCCATGATCCCGAAGAGCTCGAACCCGATGGGCATGAACACCCCGCCCTTGACCCCCTTGGTCTTCTTGAACGAGTCGGAGACGTAGAGCGCCATGTACCGGTTCGGGCGCAGGACCCTGTGGATCTCGTCGATGACCCGGTCCATCGCGGTGTAGTACGCGTGCCCCATCACCTGTCCGGGGTGCTCGGGGGGGGTGGACGCGTCGAGCTTTCCGATGCAGCGATCGTCGTCGGAGTAGTCGATGTGGGTGGAGTAGGGGGGGTCGATGAAGACGAAGTCGACGGACTCGTTATCGAGCGGGATCTCCCGCGCGTCGGCCTTGGTGATGTCCTTGCGCTGGGGGTTCAGATCGAACCCGATCCCCTCGCGATCCAGGTCCGCGCACACGTCGAGCGTGGTCCCGGATCCGCACATCGGATCGAGGACGACGTCCTTCTCGCGCGTGTAGCGCTGGAGGAGCTGCCAGATCACCCAGGAGGGGGACGCGCCGACGTAGTCCTTCGAGCCCTGCTCGCGCTTCGCGCCGTCGTAGTGCTGACTCGGGTACTCCCAGAGCGTGGTGGTCTGGATGCGCATCTCGGGGCGCTGCCCCGGGCGCGTGCGCGGCCCACCCCCACGGCGCGGTTTGCTTGGCTTGGGGCCTTTGCCGCTGAGCTCGTCGTTGATCTTGCGCCGGATCTCGTCGCGATCGCTCACGGGAGCGCCTCGATGAGCTGCTTCTTCGTTTCTTCGAGCGAGGCGCGGACCTTCGCGCCCGAGGCGCGTGCATGACCCCCGCCTCCGAGCTGGTTGCACACGACGTTGACGTCCACGGGGGGGGTCCCGTTCCATTCGCCGTCCTTGGAGCGGAGGGAGATCTTCGTGAGGACCCCCTCGTGGTCGTGCTGCTCGGTGAGGAGCGCGACGACGCGGATGTTGGGGACCGTCTGGGGGATGTCCACGAACCCCCCGGAGTCTCCGGGGGCGGCCTTCGTTGCTTTGTAGTCTTCGAGCGAGAGCGACATGATCGCGGCGTGCTTCTCGGGGATGAGCTCGAGCGAGTCGAGCGCCCGCGCCATGAGCTTGAGGCGCGGGGCGCGGTCACGCTGGTAGAGCAGCGCCAGCAGCGCGCTGTGGTTCACACCCGCGTCCAGCAGGTCCGCGGCCAGACGCATCACGCGCCCGTCCACGTTGGAGTGCTTGAACCACCCCGTGTCCGTCGCGAGCCCGACGTAGAGCGCCGTCGCGATCTCGATCGGGAGCTTCGCGCACGAGTCGAGCCCGAGGATCCGTGTGCAGATCTCCGCGGCGGGCTGGACGACGGCGGCCGCCTGCGTATCGAGCAGACGGCGCGAGCTGATCTCGGGGTCCCCCTGGAGGTGGTGGTCGATGATCATCGTCTTGTCGAGACGGGATTCGAGGAACGCCTTGAAGGGCGCCAGCTGGGACCACGAGCCCGTGTCCGTGATGACGATCCCCTCCGGATCGAGCACGCTGGGCGCGGGCTCGGGGGGGTCGATGACCCGGACCTTGACCCCCGAGAGGATCGAGCTGGACCATTCGGGCACGGGGGCGGCGTACCAGCACTCGGCGCTGGAGACCGCGCCGCTGGTCCCGCGTGCGAGGTTGACGGCCCGCGCGATCGCGGAGGTGGACCCGAGCGCGTCGCCGTCGGGTTTGACGTGGGTGAGGAGGACGAGCGTGTCCTTGGACGCGATGAATTCTGCCGCCTGATCGAGGTCGATCGTCGTGGTCCAGGAGTCGGAGGTGCTGTCGGTGCTCGGCGCGCTCGTCATGGACGCATGGTATCGTCGCCGTCGTCGTCGGACCCCCGCTCGGGGTCGAACTCCTCGGGCTCGTCGGGGATGTCGTCCGAGTCGCTCAGGGGGATCGCGCCGTCGTCGGGGATGTCGACCTGCGGGCGGACGGGCTCGGGGACTTTCCTGTGGATGATCTCGTCGTGTTCATCCTCGCCCGCGAGGTCGATCGGGGAGTCGTCGCGCCACTTCCGGTCCTTCTGCGGATCGCGGATCGGGAGCGGCGTGTTGTCCGCGTAGGACGTCCCGCACTCGGGGCAGTTGCCCCCGAAGGGGAGCCCTTCGAGGTTGTACCCGCACTCCTCGCAGTACAGGTCCCCCGTGACGGCGGTGGGGCGTTCGATGCGCTGCTTGATCCGCGCCGCCACGCGTTCGTGCGCGCCCGCCTTGGCTTTCTGGTGGCGGATGACCCACGCGAGCGCGGAGCCGAGGCGGATGACGAGGAACAG
Source organism: uncultured Phycisphaerales bacterium (assembly GCA_965652365.1). Taxonomy (GTDB): domain Bacteria; phylum Planctomycetota; class Phycisphaerae; order Phycisphaerales; family UBA1924; genus UBA1924. Next base: position 87,651 of record CBFGUD010000003.1, on the reverse strand, counting down.
GAGGTACACGGTCGCGCCGAAGACGAACACGCTGAGGAAAGCCGCGATGAACTTCGCCGGATCGCTGAACGAGATGCCTGTGAGCCCGATGACGGAGAGGACGGCGCCGAGCGAGCCGCAGACGCACATGATCCACGCCGTTGCGCGGAGTTTGTTGCTGATCGTCTCGTCCGATGCCCAGTAGGCGAGGTTCGAGAAGTACATGCACGTGGGGATCAGGCTGATCCACGTGATGATCCCGACGATCGCTTCGAGCCCCTGATACACGACGCTTGTCATGATCGTGCTGCTCGGCGCGCAGGATGCGATCGCCGCGAACAGCACGTGGATGGGCCACGCGATGGACGCGTACCGGACGACCATCCTGTAGGTGTCCGAGTCGAGGATCGGATCCCGGACGACCTCCCCGATCCCCTTGCGGGGTCTCGTGATCATCCAGATGCCGCCGGTCCACGCGCCGGCGGTCCCGACCCATGCGATCGCCATGAGGACGAACGTGAAGTTGATCGACCCGAAGTACCCCGTGAGGAAGAGGATGACGGGGAACCCCGCGCCCCCGATGATCGCGAGGGTGCACAGGAGGAACCCGTGGCGCAGGTACTTCACGAACCACGTGGGCGCGGTGGCGCTCATCGTCGTGTCGCGCGCGCTGATCCCCGCGGCCCGGGTCTTGGCGCCGCACTCGGGGCAGCGCGCACCGGGTTCGAGCCCCTTGAGGGAGTACCCGCACTCGTCGCAGACGCGCTCTTTGAGATTGGGGGTGTCGTCGTGCATGGTGAGACCCGATCACTGTACTCGCTCCCCGCGAGCCCGGTTGCCCGATCGGGCATGAACAAAGGGCGCCCCCGAATCGGGAGCGCCCTGCGTGAGAAGGCGGGTTGACGGATCGGGGTTACGGACCCTGGCGCATCTTCGGATCGGGCTTGACCTCGATCCAGCGCTGGGACCCGGACGTGCGGACACGGTGGAGGCGCGAGGGCCAGAAGTCGTAGCCGCCGATCTGGCGGTGGATGTAGTCGGGCGCGTTGATGATGAGCGAGGTCCGGTAGACGGTCAGCGATGCCCCATCCCCTCCGGCGTTCGCCCATTGGTCCGGTTCGACCGTCGATTCGATCAGGTCGATGATCTTCTGGGCGCGATCGGCCTGGGACTCGATATCGATGTCCTGACCCCCTCCGCCGCTGAACGGGCTCGAGCTTCCTCCGCCGCTGCCCGAGGAGAGCGAGGACTGGAGGTTGAAGTCCGGCGCGTTGTCGAAGTCGGGGATGACAAGGATGAGATCCGCGATGTCGTAGAGCTCGATGCGCTGGTGCTCGTTGAGCGCGGCTTTGGGGCCGCACTCGATGGTCCCGATGTCGGAGAGCTGCCATGTGTACTGGGACCCGATGCCCTCGATCCGCTCGGCGCGTTCGAGGACGCGTTCGAGGACCGTGAGCGCGGGGATGTTGTCCACGCGGATCGTGATGAGGGTCCCCGGGTCCATCCCGAGCGACGCGAGCGAGTCGTCGATCCAGACCGGTTCGAGGTCCGTCTCGGTCACGCTGGAGATGAAGCCGAGGATGTCCTCGAGGGGGAGGTCCTCCGCTTCGAGGGTGATGGGCTTGGACATCTGGCGCAGGGTGTTGGCCTTGGTGCGCGCGAGGAGCTTGTCCTCCGAGTCCTGGGCCGTCGTCGTCTCATTGAGGAACGAGAGCACACCCGTGCTGAGCACGGTGGGGGCGCTCATCGCGCCGATCGCGGCGGCGAGCGCGGAGCAGACCTTGAATCTCGGTGAGTTGGGCGCCTTGGTCATCGTGGGGCTCCGGTTCGTGATCGGCGTGCGTGTGTCCGCGTCGCTCATCCGGGGATCTCGATCACCCGATTCGCGTGGTGTCCGGCGGGGTCGGCCCCCGATCAGGGCCGCGTGGACGATCGCGGGTTCGGTCCGCGGGGGGTGGGGGGCGGGAGGGGCAGGGTGCGGTCCCGTTCGTCACCCAGCGTACCAAACATGTGGACATACGCACACGCCAAGCGTCCGGATCCGGGCAGATGCCCTGATCCGGGGTGCGATCTTGTGGATGAGTTGGGGAAAGCCACCTGCGAGACTCGAACTCGCGACCTAAGCTTTACGAAAGCTTCGCTCTACCAACTGAGCTAAGGTGGCACAAACCCCGATCGGGCTCGATCGGGGCGGGGATCGTAGCCGGGTCCGGCGCGGTTGCCAAGGGGGCTCATCCACGCCGGCGCACGAAAAACCCGCCGCCCAGAGGGGGCGACGGGTCCGGATGGATCCATCGGGGATCGGGGTCGATCCGGTCCCGATTACGGGCAGCCCTGCGAGTAGAACTGGAGATAGAGCGAGACGTCGAAGAAGTCGAAGTTGCCGTCGCCCGTCAGGTCGGCGCTCGCGTTCTGGGCCTGGAGGTTGGTGATGAACCGCGCGATGTCGAAGAAGTCGAGCTCGCCGAAGGGCGCTTCGACGTCCGCCGCCGAGCACGGCCCTTGGGCGGATTCCCACAGATCGGGGCGGTAGTTGAAGAGCGAGCAGCGCATGCGGTTGGCTTGCTCGGGGGTGAACTTCTCCATGCACCGGTCGTCGGAGTAGTCCATGTAGTTGTCGATGGGCGCTTGCGAGCCGCACGAGCTGCGCGAGCCGGGGCACCCGTAGGTGGGGCTCGATTCGGGGTTGGTGTCGACGATCCGGTCCCCCCCGGTGTAGGTGTTGGTGCACCCGCCGTTGAAGGTGTGGTAGAGCCCGAGGTAGTGCCCGACCTCGTGGGTCGCGGTGCGCCCGAGGTTGAAGGGGGCGTAGGGCGCGTTGCGTCCGAAGGTGGAGTAGAGGACGACGACGCGGTCCGCGTTGTTCCCGGCGATCCCGCCCTGGGGGAGGTCGGGGACGTACCCGAGCGCGCCGCTCGCGCTGTTGGTGTAGATGTTCAGGTACCGGTCCGTGTCCCACGCGAGGGTGTTGTAGTACGCGCCGCCGTCGTTGAACCAGGTGTTGTTCGTCGAGTAGGTGATCCCGTTGGTGGGGTTCCCGTCGGGGTCCTCGGTCGCGAGGTAGAACTCGATCTGGGTGTCGGTCCCGGGCGCGCCGTTGGTGCCCGGGATCGCGAGGAAGTCCTCGTTGAGGACGTCGATCTGCGACTGGACGCGCGATTCGGAGATGAACCCGGTCCCGTTGGTGCGCTGGATGACGTGGACGACGACGGGGATCCGGACCTTGTTGACGCTCGGGTCCCACTGGGGATCGATCGTGGTGCGGTTGAACGAGCAGTCCGCGCCCGACCCCGCGACCTCCTCGACGCCCCACGCCTGCATCATGAACGGGTCGACGCCGCAGCGGGTGTTCTCGAGCTGGAAGTACCCCGAATCGTGGACCTCGCTCCAGGAGTTGTAGGTGTGCCCGTCGATGATGATCTCGGTATCCGAGACGACCTCGAAGTGCGCGCTGGGGGCGTTGAAATCGCGCGGGTGCCCGTCGAGCGGCGCCTGAGCGCCTGGGTTGGTCGTCATGGATGCAAGAAGGACAAGGAATGCGCTCGTCATGGGAACTCCTGGATCGGTATCTCTGCGTTGTCCGCGCGTCCGCGAGATCGGTCCGGAACCACGACACCGAGCGACTCAGACGCGTCAAGATGGGAAAGCCACGAACACCCGAACGGGTGCGACCCAAGATACGCCATTTTCAGGACATGGTTGCCTTCATTTGGGGCGACCGAGGCGGAAAGTCGCACGAACAGCGGCTGAGCCCGAGACTTTGATTGGCCCGTGTTCGGTTACCGGTCGGCGGGGCTCGTCAACGCGACCGAGAGGGTCGATTCCGCGTAGCGCTGCTCGAGCACCCGAGCGAAGACGGCGTGGGGGGGGAGCCCCAGCCCGGCGCGCCGGTCATCGAGGGTGTCGGCGTCCCGGATCGGGACGAGCGGGACCGCGACGGGGGACCCGTCCTCGCGCGACGAGATGGTCATCTGGGTGCCGTAGACCTGCTGGTCCCCGCGTTCGAGACAGACCCGATCGGTCATGAGCGCGAGGAACGCGCCCGGGAGGGCGCCGCGCCGGACCTCCTGCTCGATGAGCCCGAGGCACCAGGACTGGAACTCCGGGTCATGGTCGGCGTGCTGGACCGCGATGTACGCGCCCTGGACCCCCTTGAGCCCGAACTGCTCCCGCGTCGGCCACCCGTGGATCTCGATGATCCGCGAGAGGAGCCGGGCGTGGCGCTCGTCCACGAGCTCGACGTCGAGCCCCATCCCCTCGCCCCGGTCCTTCATCGACGCGCCCACGAACTGGGCGTCCGTGTCGTAGATCGACTCGAGCGCGGTCCGCGCGTCCTCGGGTGATTCGACGCGCGAGACACCCGGGCTCAGGATCCCCAGGCGCGTCGTCCGTTCGTCGGCGGCGATCCGGATCGCGTCGCGCTCGGACGCCTGCTCGGCGCTGCTCATGAGCGTGCTGGAGCGGGTGTACTCGACGCGCTGGAGCTTGACGTTGCCGGCGCACCCCGTGAGGGGGAGCACGACGAGGGAAGGGAGAAGCCCCGCGCGGATGCGTGTGAAGCGGCTGGTCATATCTCTCTCATCGAATCCGGGGTGTGTGCTCCGCCAGCAACGCGTGCGGGTTTTTCACTTGTTTGCGTGTGCAAACAGGGTCAGCCCGCAGTCCCCGCGCGCCCGGCGTCCAAGCACGGTCCGAGAAGGGCGACGGCGCGGTTCCAACCGTTTCAAGGAACGGGGTTTGCGGCGATCCCTGATCGCCATTGCTCCAACCGGAGCGGGACGCGTCGCGGGGATTCGGGGCGAACACCCCGCCCGCGCTGGGTGTTCGCGGGGAACCCGGGGTGCGGCCGACGGGTACATTGGGAGACACACCATGTACAGGAGACCCCCCATGCTGATCCGACGGCTCGCCGCGTTCTCGACGTTCGTGCTCTGCTCGCTCATCGCGCTCGCGGACGCGCCGACCATGGGCAAGCTCGACGCGGCGATGGAGCGGGAGGACTACGCGAGCGTGGAGTCCATGTGCCGGGAGGTGCTCCGCGAGGACCAGGACAACGCGCGGGCGTGGTTCCTGCTCGGGTACGCGCTGCACGTGCAGGGGGAGCTGGACGAGGCGATCCTCGCGCACGCCGCCGCGAGCCGATTCGAGGACACGCGGATGCTCGCGACGTACAACCTCGCGTGCGCGCACGCGCTCAAGGGGAACACGGACCAGGCGTTCGAGATGCTCGAGCGCGCGATCAACCTGGGGATGCGCGACGCGCCACAGATCAAGCACGATCCAGACCTCGAATCGCTCCACGGCGATCCGCGCTGGCCCAAGCACCTGGCGCTCATCGAGACCATGAACAACATGGGCGCGGTCGCCGAGGCGCGCATCGAGCGGATGCACGACGCGCCCGACGAGCCCGATCCCGCGGCGACGGCCTTGCGTTTCTGGGTCGGGGCGTGGGACTGCTACCGCGCCGCCGACGGCGGGCGCGCGGGGCGCAATACGCTGAGCGAACGGGTCGGTGGGCTCGTCATCCACGAATCGTGGGTCTCGGACCGATCCGCGTACACGGGCGAGAGCTGGAACCACTTCGACCCGCGCGTCGGGAAGTGGAAGCAGACCTGGATCGGGAGCCGGGACGGGGACATGGACATCGTCGAGCTCGAGGCGCGCCCGAGCGACGAGCACGAGGGGCTGATGTTCGAGGGACGCTCGTTCGCGTCCTACGAGGACACGGGGACGAAGAAGGTGCGCATGCACGTGCGCCCGGTGCACGACGGGTGGGTCCGCCAGACGGGGATGGAGTGGAACCGCGAGACCGAGTCGTGGGACACGACCTACGACCTGATCTACGTGCCCCGGGGCGAGGAGTTCGACCCCGAGGTGCTCGGGATCTGAGGGCCGATCAGACCTGCGAGGGGTCGCGCTCGGCGCTGCGCTTGAGCGTGCGGAGCGCGTCGAACGCGTCGAGCGGGGTCATCGCGTCGAGCTTGAGCTCGCGGATCTCGTCGACGACGGGGTGGTTGACGAACTCGGTGAAGAGCCCCATCTGGCCGTTGCGCTTCGGCTTGGGCGCCTCGATGTGCGCGGTCTCGACGCGCCCGCGCTGCTGGACGCTCAACGTCGCGAGGATCTCGCGCGCCCGGTCCGTGACGTGGCTCGGGACCCCCGCGAGCTGCGCGACGTGGATCCCGTAGGACTGGTCCGTGCGCCCCGTGCGGATCGTGTGGAGGAACGCGATCTCCTGGGTCCCGTTCTCGTTCGTCCACTCACGCACGGCCACATGCAGGTTCTTGACGAGCCCGGGGAGTCGCTCCTCGAGCTCGGTGATCTCGTGATAGTGGGTCGCGAAGAGCGTGCGCGGCCCGGGCTGGTCTTCGGACCCGGCGAGGTGCTCGACGATCGACCACGCGAGCGACAACCCGTCGAGGGTGGATGTGCCGCGCCCGATCTCGTCGAGGATGACAAGGGAGCGTTCGGTGGCGTTGTTGAGGATGCTCGCGGTCTCGAGCATCTCGACCATGAAGGTCGATTGCCCTCTGTGGAGCGCGTCGTCCGCGCCCACGCGCGTGAAGACCCGGTCGCACACGCCCAGGTTCATCCGGTCCGCGGGGACGAACGACCCGGCCTGCGCGAGCACGACGAGCAGCGCGCACTGACGGATGTGCGTGCTCTTGCCCGCCATGTTCGGGCCCGTGATGAGCGCCAGGTGCGCCGGCAGCGCGGGGACCCCGAGCTCGGTGTCGTTGGGGACGAAGCGCTGCCCGAGCGCCTCGTCGAGGACGGGGTGTCGCCCCTGGTGGATCTCGAGCTCGCGCGAGCCGTCGATGTTCGGGCGCACCCACGCGCGTTGGTGCGCCTTGTCCGCGAACCCGAGGAGCACGTCGAGCTCCCCCACGCAGTGCGCGTACGCGCCGAGTTCGTCGAGCACGGTCCGCGCCGTGTCGCAGAGCCCGTCGAAGAGCACCCGCTCGCGTTCGATCGCGCGGGTCCCGGCGCTGAGCACCTTGTCCTCGAAGGTCTTGAGCTCGGGGGTGATGAAGCGCTCCGCGTTCTTGAGGGTCTGCTTGCGCGAGAAGATGTCCGGGGCGCGCTGCGCCTGGGCTTTGGGGAGCTCGATGTAGTACCCGAAGACCTTCGTGTATCCAACCTTCAGGCCCGGGAGGTCGTGCTCGGACATGATCCGGGCCTGATATTCGGCGAGCCATGCGCCCGCGTCGCGCTCGAGGGTGCGCGAGTCGTCGAGGGCCGCGTCGACGCCGTCGCGGATGAGCCCGCCCTCGCGCAGGTGCCCGGGCGGGTCGTCGACGCACATTTTCAGGACCTTGCTCGCGACGGGGGTGATCGCGTCGCGGACGCTCAGGAGCGTGTCCCGATGACGCGCGAGCGCGTCGCACTGGTCGAGCACATCGACGAGCATCGAGACTTTCTCGGCGCCCTTCCCGAGCGCGACGAGGTCCCGCGGGGTGGCGCGCCCGAGCGCGAGGCGGCCCGAGATCCGCGCCAGGTCCCCCATGTCCTTGAGCTTGTCGCCCAGGGCTTGAGACAGCGCCCGGTCGTCCTTGAGCGTCCCGACCGCGTCGAGCCGGGCGTTGATCTCGCGCGCGTCCTTGAGCGGCGACGAGAGCCACGTCCGCACCAGGCGCTTGCCCATCGGGGTGCGCATCACGCAGCGCGTCGTCCCCGTGCTCGCGAGGAACACCCCGACGAGCGAGCCCTCGAGCGTCCCCTCGCGGATCGTCTGCTCGATCTCGAGCGCGCGGGCGCTCGTCGCGTCGATCCGGCACGTGCGCGAGTGGTCGATCATCGCCGGGGGACGCAGGTGCGCGAGTGTGGATCGCTGGCGCTGGAACTCGGACCCGCTCGTCGCGTTGGTCCGGCCCCGGTCGACGGCTTGGGTCTCGCGGAGGTACCGCACGATCGCGCCCGCGGCCCGGATGCACGTCTGGTTCGGATCGAGCCCGAAGCCCTCGACCCCCGACGACCCGTAGAGCTCGGTGATCGCGTCGATCGCTTCGTCGGGTCGGAAGGTCCAGTCCATGCGCCCCGTCCCGCTCGCGCCCAGCTCGTCGAGGACCCGCTCGACCCGCGGGGCGGCGTCGCCCGTCGCGAGCGACGCGTAGAGGAGTTCGCGGACCCGGTGGCGCGCCAGCTCGTCGATGCACGCGCCGACGGAGCCGTCGAAGACGTGGAACGCGCCCGTGGAGAGCTCGACGATCGCGATCCCCGCGTGCGCGTCGGAATCGAACGCGATCGCGCCCAGGTGGGCGCTGACCTCGTCGCGCATGAGCGATTCGTCGACGAGGGTCCCCGGGGTGACGACCTGGGTGACCCCGCGATCGACGACGCCCTTGGCCTGCGCCGGGTCCTCGAGCTGGTCGACCACGGCGACCCGGTACCCCGCGTCGATGGCGCGCTGGAGGTACACGGACTTCTGGTGGTGGGGGACCCCCGCGAAGGGGATCGAGTTGTTCCGGTAGGTCAGGGTGAGCCCGAGGTCGCGCGACAGGTTGGTCGCGTCGTCCCCGAAGAGCTCGTAGAAATCCCCCATCCGGAAGAAGAGGACGCAGTCCGGGTGCGCGTCCTTGATCGCGCGCCATTGGCGCATCGCCGGGGTGTCCCACGGGTCCTTGCTCATCAGGGACTGAGGATAGCAAGGCGCCCCGGATCCGCTTGCAGGGTGTTCGGGTGCGCGCGCGAAAAACCCGGCGCGACGCCGGGTTTCTCGTGTGATTTCGGTGGAGGCGGAGCGTCAGAGCCCGAGGGCGTCCTCGTACGCGTCCTTGGGGCGGAGCCCGACGAGGGTCTCGACGAGCTGTCCCCTGCGGAACACGAGCACGGACGGGATCGAGGAGATCCCGAAGCGGGCCGCGATCGTGGGGTGGTCGTCGACGTTGAGCTTCGCGATGGTCGCCCGGCCGCCGGTGTCCTGGGCGAGCTGCTCGATCGTGGGGGTCAGCGCCCGGCACGGGCCGCACCACGGCGCCCAGAAGTCCACGAGCGTGGGGGTGTCGCGGTTGATGAGATCGTCGAACGTGTCGGCGGTGGCTTCGATCAGGTGGTGGGTGGATGCGGACATGGTCGCTCCTTTCGTGGTTGTGGTTCTGTGGAGAAACACATAGACCGATTGTTCTATTCCCGATTCACCCGATCTTGTGTTCGATGGGGGTGCTGGCGCGTTCGAGGAGGATCTCCGCCATCCGGAGCGCGTCGTCGGCCGGGAGGCGCTCGCGGGTCTGTCGCGCGACGCACGTCGCTCCGGAAGCAAGGAGCGCGAGCCGCCGCGCGAGCGCGTCGGGGTCGCGGAGTTCCGCTTTCGTGCACAGATCGCGGAAGAGGTCGGTCAAGCGGATCTGATGAGCGCGGGCGGCCCGGGCGATCTCGCAGTCGGGGTCGGGGTACTCGGCGGTGGCGGCCTGGAAAATACACCCGCAGAACGCCGGGTCGTCGTACCAGTCCCCCAGGGCGCCGAAAATCCCAAGAATCTGCTCGTAGGGGTCGGGACCGGCCTGTTTGGCGATCGTGACCAGGTGCTCGACCATGGTCCGGGAACTCTGCTCGAGGACCGCCACGATCAGCGCGTCCTTGGATCCGAAGTTGTTGTACAGGGTCATCTTCGCGACGTTCGCGTGCTCCAGGATGCGCTCGATCCCGGTCGCGTGGAATCCCTCGCGCTCGAAGAGCGCCTTGGCGCTGTCGATGACGTGCTGGCGTTTGGAGACGGGCATGGATTCTTCCTTGGTCCGGGTGGAATCGAAGAATAGGCGGATCGGTCTTGAAATTTTGATCCACAAGGGGAACAATCAGACAGACCGGTCTATTTGTTCCAAGCCGCGAGCATCGGAATGCCCGGTACCATATGGGTCCGGCTTTGGAAGGGCCGGACACCCCACTCGAAGGAGAACGCTGTGCCTCGGATCAACACACTCACGATCGAAACCGCTCCCGCCGCGTCCAAGCCCCTGCTCGAGGGCGTGAACAAGAAGATGGGGAAGGTCCCCAACCTGTTCGCGACCTTGGCGCATTCGCCGGCGGCGTTGCAGACGTATTTTAATCTCAAGGACGCGCTCGCGAAGGGCTCTCTTGGCGACAAGATCGGCGAGTCGGTCGCGCTCGCGATCGCGACCAAGGCGTCGTGCGACTACTGCGCCAACGCGCACTACACGATCGGGGGGATGGTCGGGCTCGGCGAGGACGAGCGTGCCAAGAACCTCCAGGGCAAATCGGGCGACCCCAAGACCCAGGCCGCGATCGATCTGGCGCTCGCGATCATCGAGAAGCGGGGGTTCGTGGATGACTCGGACCTGTCGTCGTTCAAGGGCGCCGGCTTTACGGATTCGGATGTCCTTGAAATCCTCTCGATCGTGACCCTCAACACCTTCACGAACTACGCGAATCACATCGCGCAGACGGTCGGCGATTTCCCGAAGATCCCTGAATCCGCGACCGCGTGAGCGCCGAATCCGCGGCGAAGATTTACCCCATTTCCTGCGCAGAGTCGCCCGGACGGTCCGGGCGGCTCTGTTTTTGTCGAGGGGGGGACGGGCTCTGGTCTACGCTCCGGCGTGACGCAAACGGGACGCGACAGCTCGGGCCCTGGGGAATCGGCGGCGATCCGGGGGGTGCTCAATATCGACAAGCCCCTGGGGTACACGTCGATGGGGGTCTGCACGGCGATCCGCGCCAAGCTCCGCGCGGGGGGCGCGCCCAAGCGGGTGAAGGTGGGGCACGGGGGGACGCTCGACCCGCTCGCGAGCGGGGTCTTGGTGGTCCTGATCGGGCGCGCGACGCGCGAGCAGGACCGGATCATGGGGGCGGACAAGCGGTACACGGCGACGATCGACCTGGCGCACGTCTCGGAATCCCATGATCGGGAGACGGAGCTGGTGCCCGTTGCGATCCCGCACGAACCCACGCGCGGGGAGATCGAATCCGTGCTCGCGGCGACGTTCATCGGGGACGCGGTGATGCAGGCGCCCCCCGCGCACTCGGCGGTGAAGATCGGGGGCAAGCGGTCCTATGCGCTGGCGCGTGCGGGGAACGCGATCGAGCCCGAGAAGCGCCCCGTCCGGATCGATTCGATCGACATCGTGTCGTACGCGTTCCCCGAGCTCGTGCTCGACGTGAAGTGCGGGAAGGGGACGTACATCCGCTCGCTGGCGCGGGACATCGGGCTCGCGCTGGGTATCGGCGGGACGCTCGTGGGGCTCGTGCGGACGCAGGTCGGGGCGTTCACGCTCGAGACGGCGCTGGCGCTGGGGGAGATGGGGCGGGTGCTCGATCCGTGGGATCTCCCGACGGCGGGGCTCGATTGAGTCAGTCCGCGGGGTCCCAGATCTCCGCGGTGTCCTGCCCGTCGCAGACGCGGCGCATGCACAGGTAGAGCATCGACGCGAGGCAGGCGACGAGCGAGAGGGCGTACCCCGAGAGCAGGAGCATGAGCAGGGCACGCCAGAACTCGACGATGCTGCGTGCGGCGGGCGCGGTCGCGCCGAGGTCCCCGGTCTCGGTGATCGGGGCGAGGAGGCGTCGCCCGGCGTCGTTGGTCGCGGCGCTCGCGAGCATGTCCGCGAGGTTGATCGCGCTGCCGGCGATGGCGGCCGCGATCGAGAGGCAAATCGACGCGAGCGTGAGCGCCAGGAGCATGTAGAGCGCGTATCGGAGCGGTCGCGACGCGGCGTAGGCGAAGCTGCGCTGGACGGCGTCGAAGCCGTCGGTCCCCTCGATCGCGAGCGCCGAGACCGTCATGGGGAGGCACACGGTGTGGAGGGTGCAGATGAGGACGGCGAGGAGCGCGAAGACGAGCGCGAGCCCGTAGAGGAGCCCCCCGAGCAGGTCGAGGATGGGGATCCCGAGGGTGAATCCGATCGCGAGGATGAGCAGCGCGAGGATGGTGACGGGGACGAAGGGCCCGAGCGACGCGAGCGCGATCTGGCGCACGGCGCGGAGCGACTGGGTGAGCGCGTCCACGGTGTCGGTCTGGCGGCCCGTCGCGTGTTCGATCGCGGCGGATCGCGCGATCGCGTGGACAGCGATCGAGGCGATGAGGATGGAGGGGAGGTAGAGGGCCGCGGCTTTGAGGGGCTCGGCGTTGATCCAGACGATGGTGCGTCCGATGTTGACGAGGATGGTTTCGACGATCGAAGCGGGGTCGAGCGAGAGCACGCCGGTGAGGATGTCGGTGACGAGCTCGCGGAACGAGACGCGCGGGGCGCCCTGGTCGGTCTCGAAGATCAGGGTGAAGACCGAGTTCCACAGCGCGAGGACGAAGCACCCGATCGCGCCCAGGACGAGGCGCGCCGGGGCGAGCGCCATCGCGGGGGCGCGGACGATGAGGGTCCAGACGAGACCCCCGGTGAGGTCCTCGAGGGTCGAGGGGTGCTCGATGAGGCCTCGGGTGGTGGTGCGATGGTCGTCCGCGTGGGGGGTCATGGCACGATGCTACCCCAAATCGGGGCGCGGGTGGGGGTGGGGTTTGCTTTCGGGGGCGGATGGGACGATGATGGGGTCATGAGACACGCGATCTGGATCTGGGTGCTTCGGGGGGCGGCGATTCTGGTGCTCGGTCCGATCGCGGGGATGCTCGCGAACTCGATGCGGGCCGTCGACGGATCGGGGCACGCGACGATGCTCCTGTCCTCCTCGATCGTGCGCGGCGTGTTCGTGGTGCTCGCGATCGGGTTCATGGCGCAGCTCATCGGGATCGTCGCGACGAGGGTGCTCTCGCTCCGCGAGGGGGTGCTCAACGCGGGGTTCGTGCTCGCGTGGGGCGCGTGGGGGGGCGGACGGGTGGGCGAGGCGCTCCGCTCGGACCCGGGCGCGGGGTCGCTGGTCCGTCTCGCGGTCGAGGGGGGGCTTGTGTTCGTGCTGGTCGCGGTCATGCTCTGGATGATGACGAAAGCGGCGAAGAAGGGGGACGTGCGGAGCGACGTGCTCCGGTTCGACGGGTCGCTGATCGCGACGCTCCGTGCGGAGCCGGCGATGATGGCGGGGGTGCTGGGGGTCTCGGTGGTCGCGGCGTTGGGCGCGTCGTGGCTCCAGGTGACGAGCGATCTGACGGGTCAGAGCGTGTGGGGCGGGTTCGTGGGGGGTTTGCTTGCGGGGCTCGTGTGCGGGCTGATGCTGCACCACTCGGACCAGAAGGCGGTCAAGCGGGACGCGGGGGCGCGGGTCGTGAGCGTGGTCCCCGCGATCCTGGGGGTCTCGCTCGCGGGTCTGGTCGCGCCGATCGTCGTGCTCGTGGTCCCGGGCGCTGGGGAGGTGATCGGGTCGATCGCGAGCGGGGACGCGCCGGGGTGGATGATGATGACCCCGATGGCGTGGAGCGCGGGGGCGTTGATCGGCGCGCCGGCGGGGTACGGGTGGGTCGAATCCTCGATGCAGCGTCATCAGGCGGCGGCCCACGCGTGATCCTCGGGTGAAAATGGGGTGCCCGGGGGTGCATCGGCGCTAGGATCGGGTGCGAATCCAGTGCCGAAGGGAGCACGCACCGTGACATGTCTCAACAGCCCGCACGACGCCGCCCGGGGCGCGGCGTCGAGTTCGACCATGCCCGATGTCCAATCGTCGAGCGACACCAGGCGGGTCGCGATCGATCGCGTGGGTGTCAAGGACGTGGTGTACCCCATGCGCCTCGAGACCCGCTCGGGGGGTGAGCAATCGACGGTCGCGACGATCAACATGTACGTCGCGCTCCCGCAGGAACAGAAGGGGACGCACATGTCCCGGTTCCTCGAGGTGCTCAACGAGTATTCCGAGACCTCGTTCCGCCCCAAGGACATCCCGACGATCACCCGCGCGATCAAGGAGCGTCTCCAGGCGCAGGAAGCCCATTTCCAGGCGTCCTTCACGTACTTCATCGAGAAGGCGGCGCCCGTCACGGGTCAGAAGGGGCTGATGAACTACGAGGTCTCGTTCGAGTGCGCGGCGAACTCGCACGAGGATTTCATCATGACGGTCGCGGCGCCCGCGACGAGTCTGTGCCCGTGCTCGAAGGAGATCTCCGAGTACGGCGCGCACAACCAGCGCTGCAAGATCGAGGCGAGCGTGCGGATGAAGGGCTCGATGTGGATCGAGGACCTCGCCGAGCTGCTCGAAGGGGCGGCGAGCCACCCCGTCTACGCGGTGCTCAAGCGTCCGGACGAGAAGTTCGTGACCGAGAAGGCGTACGAGAACCCGAAGTTCGTCGAGGACATCATCCGGGACCTGGCGATCGCGCTCGACGACGAGGACCGGATCGAGTGGTATTCGATCTCGTCGGAAAACTTCGAGTCGATCCATTCGCACAACGCGTACGCCCAGATCGAGCGGGACAAGCGCGGGGGGTGAGCCGCGGATTCCCTCGGGAATCCGGGCGATCCGTCTGTGTTGAGCGAACCCTGATCGGACCGATTCTCTAGACTATGTGGACGGCGCCATGAGCACGATGGATCGTGCGGGCGGTTGCGTCACGTGATCGAGGGATCATCGGTTCCATGCGCGCGGCTTTGCTGCTCATCCCGAGCATGTTCCATCGGCGGCTCGTGCTGCTGGTGGGCGTGATCGTGGTGGGGGGGATGGCGCTGGGGGCGCGTCTGGCATGGATGACCACGGTGGAGGCGAGCGAGGCGCGGGCGCTCGCGGAGTCGCGTCTGGTGCGCCGGACCTGGATCCCCACGATCCGGGGGCGGATTCTCGATCGGACGGGGCGCGTGCTCGCGATGGACCGCGCGAGCTACGACATCGCCGTCTCGTACCCGGTCCTGAGCGGGGAGTGGGCGCGGGTGCGCGCCCGGCGCTCGGCGCGGAAAGCGAACCGGGATACCTGGGACCTGATGGACGACGCGCAGCGCGACGCGATCGTCCGGGACTTCGAGCGGATCTACAGCGCCCACGCCGACGCATCGATGCGCATGATCGCGGCGTACGCGGGGATCGGGCTCGACGAGCTGCTCGCGCGGCGCGACGAGATCGTGGGCACGATCGAGCGCCGTCACCGATCGATCGTGGACGCGCGTGTCGCGGAGCGCGTCGCGGATCGGGAGCGTCAGGGGTACGTCGTCACGGAGCGGGACCGCGCGCGGTACCTGGAGATCGCGAGCGCGAAGATCCGCGAGCAGACGGTGGCGCACGCGCTCATCGAGGGGGTCCCCGACGAGATCGCGTTCGAGCTCATGCGCCTCCAGGCGCGGATGGTCCCGGCGATGAAGTACGCCGATCCGGGCGCGGACGAGCTGCGCGAGGAGATCGACATGCTCCCGGGGCTCGAGATCATCGACGCGACGCGGCGGGAGTATCCGTTCGCTCAGCAGGCGGTGATCCTCGATCGGTCGAGCTTCCCGGGGCCGCTGCGGAGCGAGGCGCCCCTGCGCGTGGTCGTGGAGGATGTCGGATCGATCATGCTCGGGCGGGTGCGGGACAGCGTGTACCGGGAGGACGCCCAGCGCCGGAGCGCGGCGATGCGTGAGGACCCGAACCTGCGCGATCGTTCGCTCATGGGGGACGGGACGGACCGGGGCGCGTACCGCAACAACGACCGGGTGGGGAGCTCGGGGATCGAGGCCGCGCTCGAGCACGAGCTGCGCGGGTTGCGGGGGGTGCGGACCGAGCACCTCCAGACGCGCGGGGTGACGGAGATCGATCCGGACCCGGGGCGCGACGTGCGCTTGAGCGTGGACATCGCGCTGACGGCTCGCCTGCGCGCGATCCTGGATCCGGGCGTGGGGCTGACGCGCGTCCAGCCCTGGCACGCGAACGAATCGCTCCCCGTGGGGACCGAGCTCGACGCGGCGATCGTCGTCCTGGATGTCGAGACGGGGGAGATCGTGTCGATGGTCTCGACCCCGACCCCGCCCAGGGACGGGGACTGGTCGCGCTACGGGGTGCGCACGGATCAGGAGCGGGAGATCTTCGAGCGCGTGCGATCGCCCTGGGTGAACCGCGCGGTCGAGAAGCCCTACCAGCCCGGGTCGATCGCCAAGGCGCTCGTGCTGTGCGGGGCCGCGAAGCACGGGAAGTACCAGCAGGGGGAGCGGATCGAAGCGACGGGGCACCTGTACCCGGACCGTCCGAACATGCTGCGCTCGTGGATCTACAAAGACTACGGGATCACCCATCGCGATCAGCTCGGGCGCGATCCGGACGGGACGGACGCGCTCATGGTGTCGTCGAACGTGTTCTTCTTCACGCTCGGGCAGCGTCTCGGTCCCGAGGGGATCCGCGAGGTCTACGAGCTTTTCGGGATCGGGCACGGGTACGACCTCGGGCTCGGCGCGACGTGGGCGGGTTCGCTCGGCGCGTTCGACGGCGAGGGGGGGACCGAGCCTATCTCCGACTCGGACGCGATCCAGATGGGGATCGGGCAGGGCCCGGTGACGTGGACGCCGCTGCACGCGGCGGACGCGTACGCGACGATCGCGCGGGGCGGGTTCCATATCGAGCCCACGATCATCGATTCGGATCGGGCGCCGGTGGTGCGCGACCTGGGGCTCCCGTCGTGGTCGACGGCGTCGGCGCTCGAGGGGCTCAACCGGGTCGTGTCGGACCCGGACTTCGGGACGGGGCATCACGTGACGTTCGACGGGGTGCGCGAGCCCACGTTCAACGCGCCGGGGATCAAGGTGTGGGGGAAGACGGGGACGGCGACGTCGTCTCCGCTCGTTGTCGATCCGGACGGGGACGGGCCGATGGTCCCGACGACGGTGCGCTCGGGGGATCATTCGTGGTACGTGTCGCTCGTCGGGGAGCAGCGCGGCGCGCCCAAGTACGCGATCGCGGTGGTCGTGGACTACGGGGGGTCGGGCGGGCGCGTGTCCGGGCCGATCAACAACCAGGTGGTGCACGCGCTGATCGCGGAGGGGTACCTCAAGGGGACCCCGGGGTCGGCGGAGAAGGATCTGGTGAGCGCCCCATGAGCACGGTGTCGCGCGATCCGATCTGGGTCCGGCTCATCCGCGGGCAGGGGTGGGGCGCGGACTCCTTGCTGTCGTCGATCAAGCTCGTCAACGCGGCGTGGCTGACGATTCTGTCCTCGTTCGCGCTGACGCTGATCGGGGTGTACTCGATCGACATCGCGGAGTCGATGCGTTCGTCGGGTGGGGGGTCGATGGGGTTCGCGGCCGTCGCGCTCAAGCAGGTCGTGTTCCTGATCGTGGGGATGCTCGCGTGCCTGATCGTCGCGCTCCCGCACTACAAGATCGTGGGGATGTTCTCGGGGTTCCTGTACGCGCTGGGGATCGCGCTGCTCGTGTTCCTGATGATCCCGGGTGTCCCGAGCTGGCTGGTGACCCCGAGGAACGGCGCGAAAGCGTGGATCAATCTGGGGGTCGCGGATTTCCAGCCCTCGGAGGTGATGAAGATCGCGTTCGTGCTGCTCACGGCGCGGTATCTGCGGTTCCGGTCCCAGCACCGGAAGCTCAAGGGGCTCGTGGTCCCCGGGCTCATCGCGGCGGTGCCGGTCGGACTCATCACGCTCCAGCCGGACCTGGGGACGGCGAGTCTGTTCGTGCCCGCGCTCTTCGCGATGCTCATCGCGGCCGGGGCTCGGCTCAGGCACCTGACCCTGATCGTGCTGTGCGCCGCGCTCGCGGCGCCCGCGGCGTACCCGATGCTCCGACCGCACCAGAAGGAGCGGATCGTCGGGATCGTCAAGCAGTTCCGCGGCGACGACACGGGCGCGTACGACATCAACTACCAGTCCACGCGCGCCCAGACCCTCATCAGCGCGGGGGGGATCACGGGGAACCCGGACCCCGCGGCGCGGGCGCTGGTGCGGTACAACGAGCTCCCCGAGGACCACAACGACATGGTGTTCGCGGTGATCGTGAACCGGTTCGGGCTCGTCGGGGGGGTGCTGGTGCTGATCCTTTACGGGGTGTGGATCGGGGGGGCGCTGCTGGTCGCGGGGTCGTGCAGGGACCCGTTGGGGCGGCTGATCGCGGTGGGGGTGCCCGCCTTTATCACGGCCCAGGTGATCA
Organism: uncultured Phycisphaerales bacterium; assembly: GCA_965652365.1. GTDB lineage: Bacteria > Planctomycetota > Phycisphaerae > Phycisphaerales > UBA1924 > UBA1924. The sequence continues at coordinate 69,727 of CBFGUD010000003.1, read as the reverse complement.
TCAACATCGGGATGAACCTGGGGGTGCTCCCGATCATCGGGATCACGCTGCCGTTCGTGAGCTACGGGGGGTCTTCGCTCCTGACGTGCTGGTTGATGACGGGATTGATCGTGAATGTCGCGATCCACCGCCCCAGGCCGCCGTACCGGTCGTCGTTTGAATACGCTGATGATGATGGACCCGACCCCAACCAATCCACGAAACCCTACGGGCGCGCGATCGGGTTCTCGGGCCGAGCCATCACCCGATGAGATGGCGATGATGGAAGCGACACCGAGACCGGGCGTGTTCGACTCGATGACCCAAGACTACGGGATCGTGCTTGAGGAGCGCGAGTTGGAGCTGCTCGGGAGGTACCTCGCGCTCCTGCTCGATGCGAACACGCGCATGAACCTGACGGCGATCCGCGACCCGGACGACGCGTGGGTCAAGCACATCTTCGATGCCCTGACCCTCATCCCCGTGCTCAGCGAGCTCGGGGAGGGGGCGTCGATCGTGGACATCGGCTCGGGGGGAGGGATCCCGGGCTTGCCGCTCGCGATCACGATGCCCGGGTGCTCGTTCACGCTCGTCGATGCGACGAAGAAGAAGACGGATTTCCTCCGCGATGCGGCCAAGGCGCTCGGGCTGACGAACGTCACCGTGATCTGCGGTCGCGCGGAGGCGCTGGGTCAGGACCGGGGAGTCAAGACTTCCAGCGGGCGCGAGGGCGGGACGCGCGAGGCGTTCGATGGCGCGATCGCGCGGGCCGTCGGTCGGATGGCGATGCTCGCGGAGCTGACGATCCCGCTCGTGAAGGTGGGGGGGCTCATCGTGATGACGAAGGGTCAGAAAGCGGACGAGGAGCTCGGGGAAGCGAAGCGGGCGCTGCACCTGCTCCACACGAACCACATCGGGACGATCGATACCCCGACGGGGCGGATCGTGGTGCTCGAGAAGCAGCGGACGACCCCTCGGGACTATCCGAGGCGGGACGGGGAGCCGAAGCGCTCGCCGCTCGGGGTGTGATGGACAAGGACCTCGACATCCTGCTCGGACCCGACGGCCCGATCGCGCAGCGGCTCGGCGCGGGGTATGAGCCCCGCGCGGAGCAGGTGTCGATGGCGCACGCCGTCGACGGGGCGATGGCGGCCAAGTCGCACCTGCTGGTCGAAGCGGGGACGGGGGTGGGCAAGTCGTTCGCGTATCTCGTGCCGGCGATCCGTCGCGCGATGATGCACGGGGAGACGGTGGTCGTCGCGACGAACACAATCGCGCTCCAGGAGCAGCTCGTCAAGAAGGACATCCCGATGCTCCTTGATGCGCTCGGGGTCGCGGAGGACTATGAAGACGGGGAATACTCGGAGGTTGGTGTTTGCAAGCCCGTGCTCGTGAAGGGGCGCGGGAACTACGTGTCGATCCGTCGGCTCAAGCTCGCGAGCGAGCGCCGGAACAAGCTGCTCAGCGACGCGCCGTCACGCCGATCGCTCGACGTGATCGAGGACTGGGCGTACCGCACGGAGGACGGGTCGCTGTCGTCGCTCCCCCAGCTCGAGCGTCCGGGGGTGTGGGCGCACGTGCAGTCGGACTCGGGCAACTGCATGGGTCGGCGCTGTTCGCACTATCAGGAGTGCTTCTACCAGTCCGCGCGGCGCGAGATGGAGGACGCGAACCTGCTCATCTGCAACCACGCGCTGTTCTTCAGCGATCTGGCGCTGCGGATGCGCGGGACGGGGTTTCTTCCGGAGTACGACCACGTGATCCTGGACGAGGCGCACGGGGTGGAGGACGCGGCCGCGGACCACTTCGGGATCTCGCTGTCGGAGGGGCGCGTCGCGTTCCTGCTCCGTCAGTTGTACCACGAGCCGAACCAGACGGGGTATCTGGCGCAGCTGGGGATGTCGATCGGGGACCTGGAGCCGATCACGAAGGCGATCGACCTGGTGAAACGCGCGGAGGGCGCGAGCAACGCGTTCTTCGATGCGATCCATCGCAAGCTCCAGTCCAACGAGCTCAAGAGCGGGCGCATCATGGCGCCCAACTTCGTGGACAACCCGCTGACGGTCGCGATGAACGAGCTGAGCATCCGTTTGAAGCGCTTGCGCGAGCACACGGAGTCCGAGCCCGATCGGCACGAGCTCAACGCGTACGCGATCCGGGCCGCGGAGATCGGGGACGCGGCGGAGGCGCTCATCGAGCAGACGATGCACGGGTGCGTGTACTGGGCGGAGTCGTCCGGGACCCCGGGGCGGGGCGGGGTGCGGGTGACGATCGCGTGTTCCCCGATCGAGGTGTCGCCGCTGCTCAAGGAGCACCTGTTCGGCGGGGAGTGCTCCGTGACCCTGACGAGCGCGACGCTGACGACGCGCGAGGTGAAGGACGACGAGCCCGAGGAGCACGCGGAGACGGCGTTCGCGCACACGCTCTCGCGTCTGGGCGCGGAGGGGGCGCGGACACTCCAGCTCGGGAGCCCGTTCGAGCACGCGCGTCAGGTGCGGGTGTACGTGGATACGACGGTGCCTTCGCCGTCGCGGCGGGCGATGGAACCGGGGGCCGAGTCGTTCGAGCGGGCGATCGCGTCGCGTGTGCACGACCACGTGGTCGCGACGAACGGGGGTGCGTTCGTGCTGTTCACGTCGTTCAAGCTGCTGTACCAGACGGCCGACGCGCTGACGCGCCCGTTCGAGACGCTCGGGTACCGGGTCTTGGTGCAGGGCAAGTCCGGGGCGCGGACGGAGATCCTCGAAGAGTTCCGCGAGTCGGAGAACGCGGTGCTGTTCGGGGCGGCGAGTTTCTGGCAGGGCGTGGACGTGCGCGGAGATCGATTGCGGAACGTGATCATCACGCGCCTCCCGTTCGATCCGCCGGACCGTCCGATCGTCGAGGCGCGAGGGGAGCTCATCAAGGAGCGCGGGGGGGATCCGTTCCGGGACGACTCGCTCCCGAGGGCCGTCATCCGGTTCAAGCAGGGGTTCGGGCGGTTGATCCGGAGCGCGAGCGACTCGGGGCGCGTGGTGGTGCTCGACCCGAGGATCGTCACGACGGGGTACGGGGCGCGGTTCCGGGCGGCGATCCCCGAGGGGGTCGAGGTGATCCGGCTCGGGACCCGGGTCTGAATCTTCGGCAGCGACCCTTCCGAGACCCGAACATTTCTTGCAAACTCGGGATCGAGCGCTATCCTCTGGGTTCGCTTCAGACACCGCACCACGGAGGACGGCTCATCATGCTCGGACGGGTTTTCAAAGCGTACGACATCCGCGGCACCTACCCGGATCTGCTCACGGACAAGATGGCGTGGCAGATCGGGTGCGGGTCCTCGACCTACCTGCTCGCGGACGCGGCCAGCGACGGGGATTCGACCCCGATGATGAAGAACGTCGTCGTGGGGCGCGACATGCGAACGTCGTCCCCGACCCTGCGCGAGGAGCTCATCACGGGGCTGACCTCGACGGGCGCGAGCGTGATCGATGTGGGGCTCGTCGATACCCCGATGATCACGTTCGCGGTGAACTACCTGGACTGCGCGGGGGGGATCATGATCACCGCGTCGCACAACCCGCCGCAGTACAACGGGTTCAAGATCTGCAAGCGCAAGGGCAAGCCCGTGGGTGAGACGACGGGGCTCGCGGAGATCCGCAAGCACGCGGCGATGGTCGACAAGGGGGTCGAGCCCAACCCGGACGCGAGCGTCGAGCTGCGCGACCTGTGGGAGCCCTATGCCAAGCACGTGCTCCGGTTCCTCGACCTGGGGGAGCGGGGCAAGGACGACCCGCTCCGGGTGGTGATCGATGCGTCCAACGGGATGGCGGGGACGATGGTCCCCAAGATCTTCGGGAAGAAGGGCGAGCTGGTCGACGGGCTCGAGATCATCGAGATGAACTTCGATAACTCGAAGGGGGAGTTCGTCCACGAGCCCAACCCCCTCGTGGCGGCGAACCTCGCGGACCTGTGCGCGAAGGTCGTCGAGGAGGGCGCGGACATCGGGCTGTGCTTCGACGGGGACGCGGACCGGTGCGCGGCCGTCGACGAGAAGGGGAACATCATCCCGTGCGATCTGATGACGGCGCTGCTCGTCAAGCACTTCCTGAATCTGGCGCCCAAGAGCGCGATCACCTACGACCTGCGCTCGACCAAGGCGGTGGAGGAGGAGATCGTCAAGCACGGGGGACGTCCCGTGAAGGGTCGCGTGGGGCACGTGTTCATGAAGCAGCTGATGGCCGAGCACGGGGCGGTGTTCGGGGGCGAGTTGTCGGGGCACTTCTACTTCAAGAAGAACTTCAACGCGGACTCGGGCGCGATCGCGATGGCGACGTTCCTGTCCGTGCTCGCCCAGAGCGGCAAGCCCCTGAGCAAGCTCATCAAGCCCCTGTGGCGCTACGTCCAGTCCGGGGAGATCAACTTCGAGATCGAGGAGAAGGACGAGGCGCTCGACGCGGTCATGGAACACTTCGCGGAGCGCGGCGAGATCGACGAGCTCGATGGGGTGACGGTCGATTGCTTCGGCACGGAGGGCTGGTGGATGAACATCCGGAAATCCAACACCGAGCCCCTCCTGCGCCTCAACGCGGAAGCGAAGGACCAGGAGACCCTCGATCGGATCGTCTCCGAGGTCTCACCGATGCTCGGGGACCGGGTCGACCACTGATCCGCGCGATCAGCGCCGACGGCGTCTTGCGCCCACGAACCCGGTCAAGCCCAGCAGCGCCACCGCCGGGGGCGCGGGGATCACGGTGCTCGTGAAGACCGAGTCGTGTCCGATCCAGATATCCGCGCCGGCGGTCAGGGTGCCCGTCAGGTCCACCCGGTCTCCGATGGAGACGGAGCCGTCGATCGCGTGGAAGGCGCCCGTGACATCGGAGTCGTGACCGATCCAGATCCCGTTGGCGGCGTTAATGACCACGCGACCCGAGCCCGCCTTGGTGAACTCGGCGCGATCGCCCGTGGTGAAGTCGGCGCTCGAGTACAGGATCACGTCCCCGGCGCTGGTGTCGAATGTCAGGGTCGCGTCGTGCCCGGCGTAGAAGCTGTCGAACGCGTACGAGCCCGAACCGAAGTGCAGCGTGGTGTTCGCGCCCGTGGAGAAGGCGCCGTGGGAGCCCTGCGCGATCTGTGTGCTCGATCCGTTCGAGACCCAGGAGTTCGCGCCGCCGGAGTGCATGGTCAACGCGTCGGGGATGGAGGGGGCTGACCACGAGGTCGGCGGGGAGGGGTTCGTCGAGATCGAGCCCAGGACGCTCGCGGAGTTCGCGGCGTTGTAAGAGGACCCGTAGTTGACGTTCCCCGTGATGACGGTGTCGGCGTTCATCCAGAACGTGGTCCCGGCGTTGATGGACCCGTGGATCGAGTTCCGCGCGTCGGCGGAGAACGAGGTCCCGGCGTTGATGTCCGCGTATGAGCCGCGCGCCCCGATCCAGACCGTGGTGGCGGCGTTCATCGGGCCGGTGACGCTCGAGTCGTGCCCGGCGCTGATGCTCAAGTTCGAGGTGATCGCGCCGGAGACGTTGGAACGGTCGTTCATGGAGAACGCGCCGGTGGCGTAGATGTCGCCGCTGACGGCGTTCTCGTGCCCGATCGAGACGCTCGATCCCGCGCCGATGGAGCCGATGGTGCGGACCCGGTCTCCGATCGAGACGGTCCCGCCCGCGAAGATCGACAGGTCGGACGCGCCGGGGGAAACGACGTCGCCGTGCGCGATCGCGGCGGACAACGCGAAGATCGGGAACGTGGCGATGGCCTTTCTCATCCGGGTCTCCTCTTGGAGCGTGGTGTTTGTGCGGGATCATGATGCATTCGAGGGATCCGATCGACCACGGTTCGCTCGCGGATCGGGGGGGTCATCCGATCCGGTCGCGTCGCTCGTACGGATCGCGCGGGCACAAATCGGGCTCCTCCCTGGGGGCGGCGGGACCGGGGGGCCGATATCCTGTGTCATGAACCTCGCTCAGTTTTTCGAGCACTGGCAGATCACCGAGAACCCGTTCCGGGGCGAGGAGGCGCGCCACGACGCGATCTTCGCGCGGATGGGGTCGTCGACCCCGGAGTCCGGGCTGACGGGCGCGAGCACGCACTCGGACTTCGAGAAGGTGCTCGGGGATCTCGACGCGCCGAGCACGTCGATCGTGTTCGGGGAGAAGGGCGCGGGGAAAACGGCGATGCGACTCCAGATCGCGGCGCGGATCGGTGAGCACAACGAGACCTCGACCGACCGCAAGGTGTTCCTCGTCCCCTACGACGATCTGAACGCGCACCTGGATCACTTCGCGCGCTTCGGCGCGGACAAGTCCAAGGACAACCCGTTCGTCTCGATGCGCCTGGTCGACCACCTCGACGCGATCCTGTCGATCGGGACGGGGCGCGTGGTCAACGCGCTGCTCCCGGGACCGGATCACCCGCCCGCGGCCAAGCTCGGGGACGAGCCCGTGCGCACCGCGCGCCGGATGCCCGGGATGGTGCGACGCGACCTGCTGCTCTTGCAGGCGCTCTACGACACGAACGACCCGACGGGGGCGCGGACGCAGCGCCTCGCGAAGCTGCTTCGGCTTCCGAGCGGGGGGCACTCGGCGCTCACGGTCATCGGGCTCTGGCTCGGGTGGATCCCGAGCGTGGCGCTGTTCGTGTGGGTGTATTTCTTCCTCGAGCCCGAGGGGTGGCTGCTGAGCGCGGGGCAGCTGGGCGCGGGGGTGCTGATGCTGCTGTGGATGGCGCTCCTGGTCAAGGCGCACCTGCTCGATCGGCTCGTGCTCGCGCGCCTCGCGGGGAAGGTGGCGCGTCAGCTGCGCATGGTCCCGAGGGGCAACCGGGGTCTCCACGGCTCGCTCGCGCGACTCCCGCGGAGCGTGCTCGGGTCCGGGGAGCTCCCCGTGACCGACTCCGACGAGCAGCGCTACGAGATGATCGCGCGGCTGCGGCGCGTGATCAGCGAGTTCGGGTTCTCGGGGATCATGGTCGTGATCGATCGGGTCGACGAGCCCACGCTCGTGCACGGGGACCCGGAGCGGATGCGTTCGATCATCTGGCCGCTGCTGAACAACAAGGTGCTCCAGCTGACGGGTTTGGGGTTCAAGATGCTCCTCCCGATCGAGCTGCGTCATGCGCTGTTCAAGGAATCGAGCGCGTTCTTCCAGGAGGCGCGCCTGGACAAGCAGAACCTGATCGAGCGGTTGTCGTGGACGGGCGCGATGCTCTACGACCTGTGCAGCGCGCGCCTCGCGGTGTGCCGACCGGCGCACGCGGAACCGATCGGGCTCGTGGACCTGTTCGAGGAGGACGTGTCCCGCTCGGACGTGGTGGAGGCGCTGGGCGCGATGATGCAGCCCCGCGACGCGTTCAAGTTCCTGTACCGCTGCATGAGCGAGCACTGCGCGAACGTGACGGCCGACGATGGTCGCTGGCGCATCGCAAGGCACGTGCTCGAGCAGGTGCGCAAGGAAGAGGCGGACCGGGTCATGCAGCTCCAGCGCGGGATCCGCCCGGCCTGATCTCTCTGAATCGTTTGCGGAATCGCCTGGGCACCACCCGGCGCGCGAGCGTGGGTCGGGTCCATGGGCCGGACCAGAGGAGTGCGCCCGCGACGAGCATCGCGGGCAGCGCGAGCATGAGGCGCGCCCCGGGATCGTCGAAGAACCACGCGGCGAACACAGCGCTGGGGATCATCAGGATCGCACCGACCCGCGGCGCAAGGACGCACGAGATCGAGAGCGCGAGGATGGGGAGGGTGAACCCGAGCACGGGGAGCGCGTCGCCCGAGGCATCGTCGAACAGGTGCATCGCGGCGAACCAGACCCAGAACGCGCCCCACCCGAGGGCGCACGCGGACCCGATCCAGGACACGACCGGTTTGGAGACGTTTCGACGGGACATCCCGAATCCTCGACGGCGGAGCGAAGCGATCATCATACCGGGTGCTTGGGATTCGCCGGTCGGTCGTTTCGCTCAGATCTTCTTCAGACGCGCGTATTCGAGGACGAGGGTCTTGCGCCCGACGTGGTCGAACTCGATGCTCACGCGCGCGTTGCTGCCCTTCGTGCACGACATGACGGTCCCCGCGCCGAACTGGGGGTGCGCGACCCGGTCGCCCTGGGTGAACGAAGCGGTGGAATGGGAGCGTGAGGGGGGGGGCGGGGTGGCGCCGATCGTGGGTCGCTCGACGGGGCGGGCGCGTCGCTTCTCGCGCGCCTGGTCGATCTTGTCCATGTCGTAGCGGGGGGTGCGGTCGAGCTGGGTGATCCGCTTGTGGCGTGAGTCGTCGCTGAACGCGTCGTCGTACTCGCCCATCGCGTAGCCCGCGTTCGACTGGTCGGACACGATGACGTGCTCACGCCCGATCTCTTCGAGGAACCTCGAACGGATCGTGCGCTCCGTGATCCCGCGCACCGTGCGCCGGTCGGCGCTGGTGATGTGGAGGCGCTGCATCGCGCGGGTGATCCCGACGAACGCGAGTCTCCGTTCCTCCTCCATCTCCGAGTCGCTCATCTGCGCGCGGGAGTGGGGGAGGGTGCCCTCCTCGAGCCCGATTATCGCGACGGCCGGGAACTCCAAACCCTTGCTCGCGTGGAGGGTCATGAGGGTGACGGCCCCCGATGACTCGTCGACGGCGTCCGCGTCCGCGATGAGCGCGACGCTCTCCAGATACGCGCGGACGAGCGCGAGCAGCGGCGGGACCTGGGCGACGTTGCCCGACTCCGCCTGCTCCGTGTCGGTGAAGGCCGCGGGGTCGTTGTGGGGGTCGTACTCGTTCTCGAACTCGCGCGCGGAGGTGATGAGCTCGCTCAGGTTGTCGAGGCGTTCCTCGTCGGACTCGGCGCCGCTGGTCTTGGCTTGTTTGGTGTAGTGTTTTTCGAGCCCGGATTCGCGGATGATCCGTTCCAGGAGGTCCGTGAGCGAGGTCGCGACGCTCGCGCCCATGAAGGAGCCCTCCCCGGTCCATTCGTTGACGGTGTCGGTGAAGCGGTTGATGGCCGTGATCGCGCGGTCCCCGAGCCCGAGCTCCTTGGCGCGGTTGAGCCCGTCCCAGAGCGAGATCCCCGCGCGCGACGACGCGCCATGGATGGTGTCGAGCGTGGTCTTCCCGATGCCGCGCGTCGGGAAGTTGACGATGCGCAGGAGGGAGACCGTGTCGTCGGGGTTCGCGACGACGCGGAGGTACGCGAGCGCGTGCTTGATCTCCTCGCGGTCGAAGAAGGCCGTCCCGCGTGCGATCCGGTAGGGGATGGCGCTCTGGCGCATCGCGTCTTCCACCACACGCGAGAGCGCGTTGGTGCGGTAGAACACGGCCATGTCCCGGTAGGGGATCTCGTGCTCCTCGTGGAGCATCCGGCACCAGTCCGCGACGAGCTCCGCTTCGTGGCGCTCGTCGGTGGTGTGGACGATCTGGATCGGATCGCCCCCGGGCTTGCTCGTGAAGAGGGGCTTGTCCTTGCGCTTCGTGTTGCGCTTGATGAGCGTGTCCGCGGCCTTGAGGATCGGGGAGGTCGAGCGGAAGTTCTCCCCGAGCTTGATGACCCGGGCCCCCGGGTAGTGCTCCTCGAAGTCGAGGATGTTGGAGATGTCCGCGCCGCGCCAGCCGTAGATCGCCTGGTCGGGGTCGCCGACGACGCAGATGTTGGGCTGCCGGGGTTGGTCTTCGAGCCCGGGGAGGGGCGGGGGGGTGGACGCGAGCATGGACGCGATCTTGAACTGGACCGTGTTGGTGTCCTGGTACTCGTCGATGAGCATGTAGCGCCATCGCGCGTTGCATTCGGCCTTGATGTCCTCGCGCGTCTCGAGCATCCGCGCGGTGTAGAGGAGGAGGTCGTCGAAGTCGATCGCGCCCGCGCGGCGCAGCTCGGCCTCGTAGTTGAGGTAGATCTTCGCGATCTGCTTCGCGTAGTAGTCGTGCGCCTGGGCTTCGTAGCGTTTGGCGTCGAGCATCTCGTTCTTGGCGCTGGAGATCGCGGAGAGGACGGAGCGGACGGGCCAGTTCGTGGTCTGGAGCCCCATGTCCTTGATGACGCGTTTCATGGCCGCGTTCTGGTCGGACATGTCGTAGATGGTGTAGTCGGGCTTGAGCCCGGGGAGCTCGGCGCGTTCCGCGTACCGCCGGAGGAGCCGCGCGCACAGGGAGTGGAAGGTCGTGATCGTGAGCCCGCGCACGAGCTGGGGGGGCTCGTCGGCTTTGGGCGCGTCCGGACCCGCGAGCTGGACGGCGACGCGCTCGCGCATCTCCTGGGCGGCCTTGTTCGTGAAGGTCAGCGCGAGGATCGCCCAGGGGGGAACGCCCTGGTCGATGAGGCGCGCGATGCGCCGCGTGATGACCCGGGTCTTCCCGGATCCCGCGGCCGCGAGGACCAGGAGCGGGCCCTCGGTACACAGGACGGCCTGACGCTGGGGCTCGGTGAGCCCGCCCAGGATCGGGTCGGTGGAAGGGGGCGCAGCAGCGTCGTCCGAGAGGGAATCGGGGAACTCGTCGTCTCGGAGGAAGTCGGGGAGATCGTCGGTCATCGTGCTCGCGGGGGGCGCGTCCTGCGCGTTCGGGTCGTCCATGGGGGATGGTAGCGAGCGCGCACCGACCGGGTTTGTGCGCACGATCGGGCGCGCGCGATGGGGCGCTCGGGACGGAATCCGAAGTTTTCTTTTCATCATCTATGCGGATCGCACCCAGTGACCGGGATCGTGCGCGCCGGGTGACGGGGCTTGTGCGCACGGATCGGTCCGGACGCTCCATCTGGAAAGGAGGGACTTTCCATGGCAAGGCACAGACAGGATTCGGACCATCTTCGTGAAGTGATGATCATGCCCATGAGCGCGTACAAGCCCGAGTCGATCGAGTGGCTCGAGGAGGGTCGGATCGCGCTGGGCAAGCTCACGCTGCTCGCGGGGGACCCGGGGCTCGGGAAGAGCTTCGTGACCCTCGATCTCGCGGCGCGGGTGTCGAGGACGGGCAAACGCGCGATCATACTCAGCGCGGAGGACGACCCGAACGACACGATCCGGCCGCGCCTCGATGCGCTGGGCGCGGACATCAACAACGTCCATCTGCTCGCGGGGATCACATCGCTCGAGGACAAGCCCTGGCAACCCCCCGAGCTCGATGTCGACGCGGCGCTCCTCACCGAACGGATCTCGCTGATGGGCCGATCGCGCGATGCGCCATACGCGCTCATCGTCATCGATCCCATCAGCGCGTACATGGGACGCACGGACTCGCACAACAACGCAGAGGTCCGCAGCGTGCTCGCGGAGCTCGCGCGCATGGCGCAGGTAACGGGCGCGGCCGTCGTCTGCGTCACCCACCTCAATAAGGACTCGGGCAACAAGAAAGCGGTCTACCGCGCCATGGGCTCGCTCGCGTTCACAGCCGCGGCGCGCACGGTCCACCTGGTCACGAAGCACCGGGACGACCCGAGCAAGCGCGTGGTGTCCGTGGTGAAGAACAACCTCGGGGGCGATTCGGGCTCGCGCGTGTACCGGATCGTGGACGGGAAGGTGGAGTGGCTGGATGAGGAGTACGTGTTCGACCCGGAATCATTCGTGGAGAGCGGCGGCACACCCGGCCCCGCGCCCGAAGCCCGGAACGAAGCGGAAGAACTGCTCAAAGCGCTGCTGCGCGATCACCCGCTCCCGGCGAGCGAGGTGACGGCGCATGCGGAAGCGCACGGGATCTCACGGAGCACGCTTCAGCGCGCGAAACGGGATCTCGGGGTCCACGTGTTCCAGGACGGGAAGGTCTGGTTCTGGGCGATCCGTGACGAGGAAGGGGAAGACGCGATCGAAGCCCGGCTGTTCGAGGAGGGAGCCGTTGCTTCCGACTACGAACGCGGGTTTGTGTGAGGGGGTGGGTGTCAGGTTCCAGACACTGAGAACTTGATAGCCCCGGTACCCCAGCACGGCACAGACCATGAAGCTCCAAAAGCCTCTTGACTGCATGGCAGCCACAAAGCATTGGACAAATGCATTGACGATTAGTTCAAGCACACGGAATGTGTGTTCTGAGTTTGCCTGATCGCGAGTGCGTTTCGGCATGATGCTTCCTCGCCCTTTCGGGTCGCTGGTGGCATCTTGCCGAGTTCTGGCGTGATGCACCGGTCGTGTGGAACGACGAGGGCTCATGCCAGTCGTGGATTGTCTGTCCGCTTCCATGCAGTCCGCCTGTGCTCGCGTGGAGCATTCCTGTGGCGTCCTGCCGGGTCAGATCTTCGAAGTTCAACATACCGGAAATCAATCAAACTGTCAAAGCCCCGAGCGGAGCCCCGGATTTTGTGGATAAGATGTCTTTTCCGAGTGCATGTCAGGTTCCAGATCGGGAGGACCCGGCACGCTGACTCCGAATCTTGATGCCCGGGTCTGGTCTGGTCGGGTCAACCCCCTCACTCCTTCGCCTCCCGATCCCCCATCCCCGGCGGCATCATCGCGTGCGGCGTCTCCGCGGCGCGCGTCATCAGCATCACCCCGTCGGGGAGGTCCTGGGCGACCATCGAGAGCACGTCGCCTTCGAGCTGGCGCGAGAGCACCGATCGGCGGCTCTTGCCCATGATCAGCGTGTCGCACATGTACGTCGTCGTGTAGTCCAGGATCTCGTCGGCGATGGTCTGGCTGACCACGTAGATCGGGATGAACGGGACACCCGCTTCCTTCGCGAGCATGGCCGTCGTCCCGAGGGTTTCCAGGGCCGACTCGTCGGTCTCGATCGTGGGCGCCATCCCGGGCTGGAGGTCCATGACCCGGACGACGCGGACGTACAGACCCATGAGCGTCGCGCCGCGCCGCTTGGCGAGATCGACGGCGAACTCGGACTGGTACCGGCCGCGGGCCGCGAGCATGATCTTGGGCTTGTCCGGATCGATCTTGGTGGGGAGGGATCGGAGCAGGTTGAGCCAGCCCATGGACGGGGCTTCGAGCTTCGCGCCTGTGTCCTTGGGTGTGAGCGAACGGATCGTGCGGACCCCGAGCGCGAGGGCGACGAGGGTCCCGGAGAACGCGGTGGAGACGGGCTGGGTGATCGCGATGGTGACCGTGATGCTCAGGAGGAAGAGCCCGAGGATCCACATGGAGATGCGCGTCAGCGCGGTGAGCTGGAGGTCCTTGTTGATCGCGGAGGAGAGCACCGTGACCGTGATCGCGCCCGTGACCCCGAGGACGTAGAGCGACGCGAGGACCGTCACGTTCTGCTCGACGAGGATGACCCCGATCGGGATGACGACCGAGACGACGAGCCCGAGCCAGGGCACGCCCGAGTAGTTGAGCGCCGTGAACGCGCGCGGGAGTTCCTTGTCGTGCGCCATCGCGTAGAAGACCGAGACCATCGCCATGATCGCGGTGTTGGTCGCGGAGAGGAGGAGCAGCCCGAAGGTGATCCCCGCGACGTTGCCCATGATGCGTCCGAAGGTCTCCCCGAACATGTCGGACGCGGAGGACTCCGCGATGACGCGCATCGCCGCGTTGGTGTACTGGTCGACCTTGATCTGGTGGTCCGCCATCTGGTCGTAGGACTGCCTGGCGATGGGCTGGAGCGTGCCGATCTCCTCGGGCTCGAGGACGATGGGGAGGGCGGTGTCGAGCCCGTCGCGCCGGTCGGGGGGGAGGGACTCGACGAACGCTTCGCGCGATTCGATCAGGCGCTGCTCGTCGGGGGTGTGGATCTCCTTCATCGGGGTCCCCGCGACCGTGAACGCGAGCCCCGCGAGCGCGAGCCCGAAGAGGAGGTTGAGCCCCACGACCTCGATGGAGACGGGCCAGATGGTTTTCTTGGCCTCCTTCTCGACGGGGTGCTTCATGAGCCCGGTCATGTTCGCGACCGCTTCGACCCCCGCGAGCGCGAGGCAGATCTTCGTGAAGTTCACCCACGCGTCGCTCGGGGGGTTCTGACGGAAGTAGTCGAAGGAGATGGTCTCGATCCCCGTGATGAACTGGGGGATCGCGATGAGCGACATCGCCGCGGACACCCCGAGCGCGACGAGCGCGATGAGGAGCGCGAACTTCCCCGCGCTCTTGGCGCCGAGCCAGTTCACCCCACCGATGAGCACGATCGCGCCCACGGCGCAGGGCAGGACCCAGGAGTCGGGGACATGGAAGTAGTGGAACGCTTCGATGACGGAGATCGCGGCCGTCATGATGTACCCGGACAGCAGCAGCGTCGACCCGATCACCGACAGGGTGGGCGACAACTGACGCGCGGCCGTGTACACGCCTCCGCCGTCCGGGAAGCACCGACAGATGTGCGTGTACGCCCACGACACCGCGAGCATGAGCAGCCCGATCGCCGCGAGGTAGATGATCGAAGCGTGCCCTGTATAGAGGAACGCGAGCCCGAGCACGTAGAGGCGCGAGGTCCCCCAGTCGCCGTAGAGCAACGGCCCGGCATGGACCCAGCGGAGCGTGCGAGGGCGTGATTCGGTCGTCAGCATGGGGGTGGGTGCGTCCGTGCGGCCTGGTGCGTGGAGGGGGAGTATAGAGAGGGGAAGGGGCTTGGAGTTTGGGGCGGGGTCGGGTACAGTCCTTCCATGATCCTCGCAACAGCACTGATGTCCGTCCCTCTTCTCGCCGGCGTTCCCGAGGTCTATCCCGATCGGGTGATCGTGCCCGATGCGCCGTACGCGGAGGGGGAGCTGTTCGGCGATTCCTACATCGTGGAGTTGCGGGACGGGAAACTGCTCGCCCACTGGGGATCGCCAGGGAGCCAACCCGAGCCCGTGCTGCTCGTCTTCGACATTTCGTCAGGGGAGCAACTCGCGCGATGCGAAGCGCCCTCCGATCCGTTCGCTCTCACCGCAACGTTGATCGGGGAGCGGGTCTACGTCAGTTCTCCAGTCGAGTCGCATACCGACGGCGGTGTCGGCAAGCTCTATCCGGGTCGTGGGCGGATCTACGTGTATGACCTTGCGACAAGCGAGTTGATCAACACCTTCGAGGACCAGAGCCCGGATGCGTACTTCGACTTCGGGTATGGGCTCGGAACGGATGGCACGCACCTCGTCGCCTCCTTCAGTACCATCGTGTCTGAGGGTTCGCTGTTCTCCCCGAGCCCATACCCGGATTTCGATCAGCGAGGGGGTGTTGCGATCATGGACCCGATCGACGGCACGATCATCTCGGTGATTCTGAGCGATGACGTCGATAGCCCGTTCGGCTTCGGGTATCCCTTTGCGACCGTGGGTGATCGGCTCTTCACGCGCGCTGATAACGGGAACTGGCCGGATGTCATGCAGGCCGCCGAGTGCTACGACATCTCAGACCCATCGAACCCGACACGCCTCTGGAGGCAGGACAACGTGAGCGGGCTCGACGACTTCGCGAATGAGCAGTATGTTACGACGGTGCAGACATATGACTACATCGATGGTGAATCGATCTACTTTGATCATCCCATCGTTCATGTGAATAGCGCCGTCGACGGCTCACTGATCGCGTCCCACGAGATCCAGGAAATCGGATGGCCCTGGAGCGGTCCGCTTGAAGCGGCCGTCGACGGTGACTTCTTCTACATCGGTGATACGCGGTTCGGTGATGTCGATTCGGGACGTGTCCTCGTCTACCACGCGGTGACGGGTGACCTGATCGAAGTGCTCTACCTTTCTGATCCGATCGAGGGCGGCCGGTTGGGGCACCAGATCTACGCGGAGGATGGCATGGTGGCCGTCAGCTCGTCGTTGTCCTCAACAACCTCGGATGGAGGAACAATCTTTGTCTTCGATCGGACCGAGCGTCGCTGCGCACAGGACATGAACGCCGACGGCCAAGCCGACTTCTTCGACATCTCCGAACTGCTCATGACGAGCACGGACTACAACGGAGACACCCAGTTCGACTTCTTCGACATCAGCGCCTTCCTCCAGGACCTCAGCGCCGGTTGCCCCTGATTCCCCGGTTCCCCCTGTGATCCGGGCGGTTCCCGTGGTACCCTCCGGCTCCCGAGACCCGACCGGAGCACGATCCATGCGCTTGACGACCACGACCACGCTCGCCCTGACCCTCGCCGCGACTGGGGCGCTCGCGCAGAACCCCTTCGCGACCCAGCCCAAGGCGGACGAGGTCTTCTACCACATCATGCCCATCGCCTGGCGCGACGGCCCGGACCCCGACAGCACCGACCCCAACCGGTTCGGGGACTTCCGGGGGATGCGCGACGGGCTCGACTACCTCGAGGACCTCGGGATCACCGCGATGTGGATGAACCCGATCTTCCCGAGCCCCGCGTACCACGGGTACCAGCACGGGCGCGCCGACCAGGTCAACCCGTGGTTCGGGACCGAGGCCCAGTTCATCGACTTCGTCGAGGACGCGCACACGCGCGACATCGAGGTCTACCTCGACTTCGTCGTCTACGGGATCTCCCACGACTCCCCGTGGTACGCCGGCGCGTTCGGGAACCCGGGCTCGTCCTTCGACGATTGGCTCGCGTTCACCAACGGGTCCAACACCCAGTACCAGGGCTACACCTTCAACACGTGGAACTCGGACTTCGTCGGGTTCATCCACTGGGACCTCCGCACCACCCAGGCGACCGACCTCGTCACCTCGTGGGCGCTCAAGTGGATGGACCCCAACAACGACGGCGACTTCTCCGACGGGGTTGACGGGTACCGATTGGACCACGTCTGGGTCAACTACGGGTCCGGCCCCGACGGATGGGGCTACAACCTCGACGACTTCTGGGCCCGCTGGCACGCCGAGCTCCGCGCGCTCAATCCGGACGTGTTCACCTTCTGCGAGCAGCACGACTGGGGCTCCCACGGGCGCGAGTTCCTCCCCCAGTTCGACGCCGCGATGACCAAGCCCTTCGAGTTCGCCGCGCGTGATTCGCTCCGCAACGAGCACGCGGGGTCGATCCGATACCAGATGGACGAGACCGTCAACGTCTACCGGACCGGGGCGCACGAGGGGACCTTCGTCGCGATCATCGGGGACCACGACGTCGATCGGCTCGCGTCCTCCATCGGCGCGGACTCCCCGGGCACGATGGGACGCGCCCATGTCGCCGCGCACGTGCTCATGCTCCAGCCCTTCCCCCCGATCATCTACTACGGCGACGAGATCGCGATGCGCGGGTTCAAGGGGAGTTTTGACAACACGGACGCCGTCGATATCCCGATGCGCGAGCCCTTCAAGTGGAACGCCGTCGAGGGGGCGCCGATGTCGCGCTACCAGCTCGAGAACGCGCCCGCGACGGCCAACCAGTACTCGTCGGACCACGACGGGCGCAGCGTCGAGGAGCAGCTCGGGCAGGGCGGGGTCGTTGATACGTACAAAGCGATGATCGAGCTCCGCACGGACAACGTCGCGCTCCGCCGGGGCGAGTTCACGACCATCTACGCGGGCCACGACGGCGTCTGGGCCTTCGCGCGGATCTACGAACAGGGCGACGCGCCCATCCCGGACGGGTCCCAGGCGCTCGTGTGCGCGATCAACCTCTCCGGGTCGAGCGTGACGACCACGCTCGACCTGAGCGCGTTCGTCCCCGACGGCGCGGATATGGGCGCGACGGACCTCTCCCTCTCGGGCGCGTCGCTCCCGGACGTGACGAGCGCCAACGCGGGGTCCTACTCCGTCACGATCCCCCCGTACTCGTCGCTCGTCATCGAGTCCGGGTTCGTGCGTCCGCCCCCCCCGCCCGAGCCCCCCGTCACGATCGACGGCGAGTTCGACGAGGAATACACCACACTCGTCACCACCAGCGCCGGCGCGATCCACGCGGCGATCGAGGGGGACATCCTCTCCCTCGCGACCGATCCCGCTGCTGACGGGCGGGACCGGTTCCTCATCCTCGCGCTCGAGCCCGGGCCGATGACCGACGCGATGTGGGCGAAAGCGGGTCGGGTCGCGCAACCCGACGCGTTCATGGGCAACGAGAACGACAACAACTGGGCCGGGTGGTTCGACGGCGCCCAGACCCAGGGCCCCGTCTCGGGCGCGGTCCTCGAGGGCGCGATCGACCTCCGCGCCCAGTTCGGGTTCCTCCCCGACGAGATCCACGTCGCGAGCGTCGCGTACTTCACCAACGACGGCGACCCCCTCGACCCCGCGCTCCAGATCCCCCAGGGCAACGGGGACGGGGATGTCCAGGCTAGCGAGTACCTCGCGATCGATCTCGCGGCGCTCGCATCCAAGCACGACTGCGCCCCGGACCTCAACGGGGACGGAGCCCTCGATTTCTTCGATGTCAGCGCCCTCCTCAACGGATCGGTCGACTACAACGAGGACGGCTCATTCGACTTCTTCGACATCAGCGCCTTCCTCCAGGACCTGAGCGCGGGATGCCCGTGATCGCACCCGCTTGAACACGCGTCGCGCGTCGAAGCGCACGCTCGGGTGATCCCGGAACCGCGGGCGCGGCCGCCCCGGATCGTGTGGTGACCCGCGCCGGGCAGCCCCCGGCGCACTGCACACGAAGGGGCATCGACATGACCATGCATCAATCGCTCGCGATCGC
Organism: uncultured Phycisphaerales bacterium; assembly: GCA_965652365.1. Classification (GTDB taxonomy): domain Bacteria; phylum Planctomycetota; class Phycisphaerae; order Phycisphaerales; family UBA1924; genus UBA1924. The sequence goes on along the minus strand of CBFGUD010000003.1, from coordinate 51,345 downwards.
GGGCACGCTGTTTCTCTGCACCCAGGGCGCGCTCGCGCAGGCATTCAACATCGACTTCGGTGTCGAGCGGAGCGTCCCCTCGATCGAGTTCCCCGGTGCGAGCGGGTCCGAGCTCGCGCCGCCCCAGCCCGGGTACTGGGTGATCCCCACGACCCAGGGCAACGTCATCGAGTTCCCCCGGGTCATCGATATCACCAACACCCGGACGGAGGTTACCCTCCGATCCTCCCGCCCCGTGCAGTCCCAGGGCGCGTTCAACATCACCGGGGACGAGAACTTCGTCGAACTCATCGCCGACGGGGTCCTCCTCGGGGGCGCGTCGCGTCTCGATGACTCCAACGGTTCCACCCTCGGCCCCCTGACCCTGACGTGGACCGGGCTCGAGAACGGGCACTACGAGGTCTACACCTACACGACCCCGCACCTCGACCTGAGCGCCGTGATGTCCGTCACGATCAACGGCATCACCCGCGTCGGGGGCGGCCCGTTCCCGCCCGTGTTCTTCGTCGAGGGGGTGAGCCACACCCGCCACGTCGTCCGGGTCGAGGACGGGACCATGGAGATGCGCTACGAGACCGTCCTCGGGAGCGGGGTGATCAACGGGCTCCAGATCGTCCCCGTCGATCAGACGCAGATTCTGCGCCCCGCGCGCCCCCGGGCACGCTGAGCCAACCGACCGGTCTGAGCCATCCGAACGAGCCCCCGGGTCCTCGCGTGCCTGGGGGTTCTCGTCTATCGGACCAGGGGTCGGGGTGAATCCCCGTTCATGGTGCTCAGAAAGCGTGTGCTGACTCGATCCGATCGCGCGGACCTGCGTATGGGATGGCGTCCGGGCGTGTCGCTCGCGACGGCGCGGGCCGTGGATCATCGCGGTCTGTGCGGGAGTTCGCAGGAGATGATGCGTGATCGAGCCGACGATCAGGGCCAGCGCCCAAGGCCCGGTCACGTCGGTATGATGGAGCCCCGGACGCGAGAGCGGATCGGGTCGAGCACCGATGCGCCATGATGAACGCGGACTGATGACGACCGATCCACACAAGAACCATGACGATCTCGCGCAACAGACCCCCCTGGAGGGGCACCGTGTCGACGCGGACGACGCGTCCCCCGAGGACACGACCCCGCTGTCGATCGACCCCTCGCGTCTGAGCGACGCGACGAGCATCTCCGACTCCGAGAAGTCGATCATGGCCGCCAGCAAATCGGGCACGAACCTCGATACCCTGATCGGGCGGCTGGTCGTCGACCAGGGGCTCGCGACCCCCGAGGAGGTCAAGCACGCGCTGACCCTCGCGCGGGAGAAGGAGCAGGACTCGAGCAAGTCGCTCGCGCACGTGCTCGTCGACCGCGAGTTCATCACCAAGCGCCAGCTCGCGCGCCTCCGCGAGGTCATCGAGGCGGAGCGATCGGGCAACAAGATCACGGGCTACAAGATCCTGGGCAAGCTCGGCGCCGGCGCGATGGCGACCGTGTACAAGGCCAAGCAGATCTCCCTCGATCGGCTCGTCGCGCTCAAGAAACTCCCCGAGAAGTACTCCCAGAACCCCCAGTTCATCGAGCGGTTCTTCGCGGAGGGGCGCGCCGCGGCCCAGCTCAACCACCCCAACATCGTCCAGGCCTTCGACGTCGGGAACGAGGGGGACATCTACTACTTCGTCATGGAGTACGTCGAGGGACGCACGGTCCACGACGACATCATCGCCCACAAGCGCTTCGACGAGAAGAACGCGGTCGACATCATCATCCAGGTCGCCGAGGCGCTCGAGCACGCGCACAAGCGCGGGCTCATCCACCGGGACGTCAAGCCCAAGAACATCATGATCACCAGGGAGGGGGTCGTGAAGCTCGCGGACATGGGTCTGGCGCGCGCGATCTCGGACAAGGAAGCCGCCGAAGCGGAAGCCGGTCGCGCCTTCGGGACCCCGTACTACATCTCACCCGAGCAGATCCGAGGCGAGAAGGACATCGGCCCCCCCGCGGATATCTACTCGCTCGGCGCGACGCTCTACCACATGGTCACGGGCGCGGTCCCCTTCGAGGGCAAGTCCCCCAGCGCCGTGATGCACAAGCACCTCAAGACCGAGCTCGTCCCCCCGGACCACGTGAACCCCAAGCTCAGCGCGGGGATCTCCGAGGTCATCGAGATGATGATGGCCAAGCGCGTCAAGGAGCGCTACCACACCTGCACGGACCTGCTCGTGGACCTCAAGGCCGTCCGTCAGGGCGAGCTCCCCCCGATCGCGCACAAGGACGTCCTCCCCGAAGCGGATCTGTCCGCGCTCGTGGAAGCGGAAGCCCAGGCGCAGGCCGCCGGGCTCCGTGAAGATCGCGCGAAGAAGCCGAGCCCGTTCATGGACCGGATGCTCTGGCCCCCGTTCGTGATCGTGGTGGCGCTGCTGCTGATCTCGCTGCTGATCAACGTGCTCCTGGGCATCGCCTGATCAGCGGCTCATTTCATCGCATCAACGCAGATCTCAGCCCAGACCTCAGCGCCGGCGGCGCGACGCGAGCAACCCGCCCATCGAGATCATCGCGAGCGCGCCGGGCGTCGGGACGAACGACACGTTGTCGATCGCCGTGGAGTCCGATCCGTTCGTGTATTCACCGCGGATGAAGAGCCCGTCGAGATCCGCGAGGACGGCCCGGAGATCCGATTCGGACACGAGGTTTCCATCGAGGGTGCCATCCGAAGTGGAGGTGACATACTCCCACCCGCTCGCGTCGTCGACCATGGCGCTCCACGAGGTCCACTGCCCGTTCACGGGCTGGGTGGAGATGTCGATCCCGATCGTGAGCCCCGCGCCCGAGAGCATGATGTCGGAGCGGGCCGAGATCGAGGTCTGGTTGCCCGTGATCCCGAGGATGTCGTAGGAGATCGCGTTCCCGTAGAGCCCGGACAGATCCCCGAGGTCGGCCTGCGGGGCTGCGAAGTACCAGATCGCGCCGCTGACGCGGTCCACGCCTCGGAGCGCCCCGTTGGGCTGCCCGATGGTGCCGTCGAACCCGAAGAAGTTCGTGTCGTTGATCGAGGTCCACCCCTGGTCGTCGGAATCGAAGGTGTAGGACAACCCGGCGTTCGCGAGGGTCGCCGCGGCACCCATCGCCGCGAGGATGAGCGTGTCTCGTGTCATCTTCATTTGTGTGTCCCCAAAGACTGGGCTCCCGTGTTGCGCACGTGCAAACAAAGCCCGTGCGGCATATCCCCAGTTTATGCACTCCCCGGGCACGTGCCAGCGAAGTCCGAGATTCCCACCCCGATTCCGGCTCGAATCCCTGATGAATCCTGCCGATGAACCCACCACGGCGCTTGCTTTCCATGAGCGGTGCTGATTGAATAGACGAGCACCCGAGCGGATTCGGGTGCATTTTCAGCTCAGGGTCCCGATCGACAACTGTTCGGGGTCCGCATCGGAGACCTGGTATCGCCCGCTCACGCGCTTTCCTTCGTCAGAATCACGCCGTCCAACGCACGCGCGTGAACCACATGATCCGGCTTTCCCCGATCCGTCTGATCGGGCCCGACGGCACCCAGCACGGGGTCGTCGAGACACACGAGGCGATGCGCATGGCGCAGGAAGCGGGGCTCGATCTCGTCGAGGTCGTGCCCGATTCCCGTCCCCCCGTGTGCAAGATCATGGACTACGGGAAGCACCGCTACGAGCTCTCGAAGCGCGAGTCCAAGTCCAAATCCGCCGGCAACGAGCTCAAGGAAATCCGTCTCGGCCGATCCGTCAAGATCGACCCGCACGACGTGCAGATCCGCGTCGACCAGGCGCGCCGGTTCCTCATGGCCGGGCACAAGGTCCAGATCACCCAGCGCTTCCGTGGGCGTGAGATGATGCACAAGCAGCTCGGCGAGGAGCGCCTGTTCAAGATCTGCCAGGACCTGAGCGACGTCGCGAAGATCGACATGGCGCCCCGCACCATGGGACGCGCGATCACGATCCTCCTGAGCCCGGACAAGGCGAAGATCGATTCGATCAAGGCGAAGCTGGCCGCCGAGGGCAAGGCGCAGGAAGAGGAAGACCTCGCGAAGCTCGAAGCGGAGGTCGCCGCCCAGAACGCCGCGGACGACGCGGACGATCACGACGACGACCACGACGAGAACGGGGATTCCAAACAAGACAAGAAGAAGACCCGGGGCCCCAAGGACGATCGGTCCAACAACCCCGTCGACGACGAGGTCGCGGACCTCCTCGGCGAGATCTGATCGACCCGACCCAATCGTGATTCACCCAGAGCCCGATCCGAGTGATCGGGCTCTTTCGTTGCATCATGGAACCGGTTTCGGACCCGAAACCATATAGACATCGTGAAGCCGTTGCCCGGCAAGGGGTTACGGCTTGAATCTGGTGGTTTTGCCCCTAGTCTGGACGCACGCGCGGTGTGTGTTGCCCGCGCGTGAGAGTCAGAAGAGAGATCCGCCCGAGAGAGGGGATCGCCCGATGCGTGTCGGCGATCCCGGGCGAGAGAGAGGAATCACGATGAAGTTCACGATCCCCGCCCTCATGGGCGCCGCGATGCTGTCCACCGCCGCCAGCGCGGACATCTACACCTGGGACTGGTCCGCCGCCGCCGACGGCACCGCCGGTCTCAACATGAACGGCGGCGAGTTCCAGTCCATCCATGCCGAGTACAACAACCAGTCCCAGCGTTTCCTGTGGTCCGTGACCTTCGCGGATCAGATCACGGACGGGTACACCCTCGCCGTCAACAACGGCCCCAACCCCAAGGGGCACGCGGGCGAGCTCGGGCTTATCTACTTCGACGCGTCCGAGGGCAGCCCGATCGTCACGGTCTACGCGTACAACGGCGTGAACGCGCAGAACTCCTACGCCGACGGGTCCCCGGCCTCCGGCACCCAGGCGCCGGACATGATCCTCGCGTCCGACGGCGTGGCGAACCACAGCTCGATCATGCAGGCGAGCGTCGTCGATGACATGATGGCCGGCACGCGCACCATGACCCTCGAGATCAGCGCGTCGTTCATCAACAACCACATCCCCGCGAACCCCGGACCCGAGGGCCCGAGCGAGTGGACGGGTGTGCAGTTCGCCGAGCTCCTCGGTCTGTGGATGCACCCCATGACCAACCTCAACACGGACTACGACCAGGACATGGCGCTCACCCAGTGGAGCGGCGCCCAGGGCTGGTTCGACGGCTCGAACTTCACGACCTCCGTCCCGACCCCGGGCTCGGTCGCGCTGCTCGGTCTGGGCGGGCTCGTCATGGGGCGTCGTCGGCGCAGCTGAGCGACCCCAGCATCCGGAATCCTCCCGCACCCGCGTCCGCGCGGGTGTTTTTTCGCGCCGATCGAGCGAGACTGCACCCGGGGACGGATCGTGCCGAACAATGGGGTATGGGACGTGATTCCACGACCAACCGGACCGACGCGACCACGACGCCGCTCGACGTGACGATCGACGCCGAGTCCGACGGCGCGCACGGGTGGGTCTACCAGGTCCGTGTGATGTGGAAAGGCAACGGCGAATCGCTCCACGAGGTCCACCTCGCGTGGGTCGATCACGACGCGCTCTGCGGCGGGGCGCACCCCCCGAGCGACGTGGCGCGACGCGCCGCGATGATCGCCGCCGAGTTTCTCGGGCACGATCGGCTCCCGAGGCGCTTCGACGTCTCGACGCTGCGGCGCCTGGTCCCGGGCTTCGAGCGACTGGTCACGCCGTCAATCGGGTGATCTCGTCCCGGAGCGCCTCGAAGAGTTCCCTGTCCTGGCCCAGCGCATCCGCGACGCGCGCGGACCCGAAGTCGTACGCCTCGAACGGGCCCTGGAGCCGCCTGGTCGGATCCTCGGTCGCGAAGCGAGGGATCGCGTGCGCGTGGAGCTCGGGGACCTGGTTGCACAGGATGAGGTAGTTGATCCGCTCGCACCCGGTGACGCTCAGGATCGCGTCCCCGACGAGCGCGAAGTCGGTGAGGAACGCAGCCCGCGCGTCGTGATCGAGATCGTTGAGCGAGGGGACCACGGGATCGGGGATGAGCATGCACGCGCCCACGATCGGGTCGGGCTGGTACTTCCCGAGGATGACGTACCCGGATCGGAGCTCCGCGATCATCTGGGGGTCGTCGCCGTCCTTGATGCGCTGGAGCCGATTCGCGATGGGTCCGGGGGTCTGTGCGGTGCTCATGCACGAGCGTAGCGCCCGATCAACCCTCCATGAGCGACTTGAGCTTCTCGAGCCCGTCGCTCCACCCGTGCTCGAACTCCTGGGCCCACGAGTCCTCGAGCTCGCCCATCATCCGGTGGTCGATCGTGACGCGCGTTCCGGACCCGATCTCCTCGAACGAGATGGTCATGTTCATGAGCACCGCCTGGGGCATGGTGCAGTCGCCGCGCATGCGGATCTTGTGCTCGTGCTTGATCATCGTGATCTCCCCGAGCACGTTGAACCCGTTGCTGGGGTACTCGATGTAGAACTTGCCTCCGAGCCGGGGCTCGCAGCGCGTGGGGGTGTTCTTCCGGGATTCCTCGTTCTCGTAGAACCACCCGTTGGGGTTGTTGAGGAACGCGTCGAAGACCTTCGCTTTGGGCGCGTCGATGTCGATGCTGGTGGTCGCGACGGCGACGCGTGCGGGGGTGTCGATGAACTTGGTGGTCATGGGTGCTCCTTTGTCTGCAGTGGGGGTGTCATGGTGTTTCGGATTCGGCGAGCGACTTGAGCCGCGTCAGGCCGCCCGCCCAGTGATCCTCGTACGCGCTGACCCATCGCTCGTAGATCATGCGGAGGGGGACCGCGTTGAGGTGGTTGTGGCGTTCGCGCCCGTGGTGCTTGACGATGATCAGGTGCGCCTCCTCGAGGACGTTGAGGTGTTTCATGATCCCGAAGCGCGACATCGTGCCGATCGCGCCGACGAGCTGGGTGGTGGTCCGTGGGCCGGTGCGCAGCTCGTCGAGGATCGCGCGGCGCGTGGGGTCCGCGAGCGCCCTGAAGACGAGGTCAATCGCCGGGCCGTCGGTCGGTGTGTCCCGAGTGTCGTCCATGACTCGGTCCGTGCTCCTTTCTCAAATGTGACTATACAGTCACATGTCAGGAGAATCAAGAATCTCATGTAGAGAATTGTCGGGTCGGGCTTTGTTGGGGGGCGGGCGCCGCGTCCTATGATCCCCCATGCCCAGCGCCGCGAACAAGCCCTTCGAAGTCGTCGCGGAGTACACCCCGTCGGGCGATCAGCCCGGCGCGATCGACGAGCTCTCCCGCGCCATCAGCGCCGGGGCCCCGCGCACGGTGCTCCTGGGCGCTACGGGGACGGGCAAGACCTACACGATGGCGAACGTCATCGCGAAGACGGGCAAGCCCACCCTCGTGCTCTCGCACAACAAGACCCTCGCGGCCCAGCTCTTCGAGGAGTTCCGCTCGTTCTTCCCGCACAACTCCGTGAACTACTTCGTCTCGTACTACGACTACTACCAGCCCGAGGCGTACATCCCCGGGCGTGACATCTACATCGAGAAGGACTCGTCGCGCAACGACGAGCTCGACCAGCTTCGCCTCGCCGCGACGAGCAACCTGCTCCAGCGCCGGGACTGCGTGGTCGTCGCGTCCGTGTCGTGCATCTTCGGGCTCGGGTCCCCCAGCGCCTACTCCGAGAAGGTCTACACGATCACGAAGGGCGCGGAGGTCCCGCGCCGCGAGCTCTTCCTGGCGCTCAGCGCCATGCAGTACGAGCGTGCCGAGATCGACTTCAAACGCGGGTCGTACCGCTCCCGAGGCGACGCGATCGAGGTCTGGCCCGCGTACGAGCACTTCGCCGTCCGGATCGAGCTCTTCGGGGACGAGATCGAGCGGATCGAGCTCATCAACCCGACCACCGGGGAACTCCTCGCGCAGGAATCCCAGTTCTTCCTCTTCCCGGCCGTCCACTACGTCATGCCCGAGGACCGGATGCAGACCGTCCTCGAGCAGATCCGCACGGACATGGACAAGCGGGTCATGGAACTCCGCCACGAGGGCAAGCTCCTCGAAGCCCAGCGCCTCCTCGCTCGGACGAAGTACGACCTGGAGATGATCGAGGAGGTCGGATACTGCCAGGGGGTCGAGAACTACTCGCGCTACATGGACGGGCGACAACCGGGGGAACGACCGTTCACCCTCCTCGATTACTTCGACTACGCGCCCGGAACGGGAGGCAACCGGGACGCCGCCGTCATCGACGACGGGCGCGATCACGAGGAGGACGCGCGTCGTTTCGGGGTCGAACGCACGAACCTGAAGGACTGGCTCCTCATCATCGACGAATCGCACGTCACCCTCCCCCAGATCCGCGCGATGTACAACGGGGACCGCGCACGGAAGCTCACACTGGTCGAGCACGGGTTCCGGCTCCCCTCGTGCCTGGACAACCGGCCGCTGAAGTTCGAGGAGTTCGAAGCGATGGTCCCCCAGATCCTGTTCGTCAGCGCGACCCCCGGGCCATACGAGCTGGAAGCAACCGGGGGCGAGATCGTCGAGCAGGTCATCCGTCCGACGGGTCTGGTCGACCCGGCCGTCGAGGTGCGCCCGGCGACGGGGCAGGTCCCGGACCTGCTCAAGCAGTGCGAAGCGACGATCGCGCAGGGCGGGCGCGTGCTCGTCACGGCGCTCACCAAGCGCCTGTGCGAGGACCTCACCAAGTACTTCGGGGACCAGGGGCTCAGGGTGCGGTATCTCCACTCGGACATCGAGACGCTCGACCGGGTCCAGATCCTGACGGATCTCCGGGCCGGGGAGTTCGATGTGCTCATCGGGGTGAACCTGCTGCGCGAGGGGCTCGACCTCCCCGAGGTCCGTCTGGTCTGCATCCTCGACGCGGACAAGGAGGGGTTCCTCCGCAGCGCGACCTCGCTCATCCAGCAGATCGGGCGCGCCGCAAGAAATGTCGACGCGCGGGTCGTGCTCTACGCGGACCGTGTCACCAAGGCCATGGCGGACGCGATGGACGAGACCGAGCGGAGACGGACGAAACAGATCGCGTACAACGAAGAGCACGGGATCACCCCGACGACCGTGGTCAAGGCGATCCGCACGGGGATCGACAAGGAGCTCGAGGCGCGCCGGAGCGCCAAGGCCGCCGCCCAGGACGCGGAGCCCGAGATCGACGCGCGCGAGCTCCTGAAGGTGCTCGAATCGGACATGCTCGAAGCGGCGCAGGAGATGCAGTTCGAGCGCGCCGCGGCGATGCGCGACCAGATGCTCCACGTCCGCGAACTGGTCCAGGAGCACACGGAGCTCGGGGATGACGAGCCGCTGATGATTTTGCGTTCGAAACTCGAGTCGATCGTGCGACCCAGTTCCAAGTCAGCGGGGTCCCCCGGGACGCGTGGGCGTGGGCGTACGCGCCGCCCATCTGGGCGTGAATGACACGGATATGTGCGAACACACAAATCTGTGTTAGAATGACATAATAAAATTCTAATGTATTGAATTGAAGCGACGCCCCCGATCGTTTAGGTTCCTCACACGCAGCGGGTGGCTGCGTTGATCCATGGTGTCCGCCGGTATCCGTGCGCTTGTGCTCGGGGGTATCGCTGCGCCGACACCGCACCGAGTGAGGGAACCTGATGCTCAATCGTCTTGCCAGTCTCCGCCGATCGTTCCTCGCCTTGCTGGTCATCTGCCTGTGCAACACGCAGACGATCGCCGAGGAGATCGACCTCTTCATCGTGACCGGGCAATCCAACGCGCGGATCCAGTATGCGCTCGGGATCAACTCCGCGCTGCGTGCGATCGGAAGATACGAGAACCCCGTCGTATTCAACGCCACACGGAGCGGGAACTGGTTGTCGCAGTGGATCGGAGACGGACCCGATGGGTACGAATACTCCACGAACTTCACTCAAGACCTCTGGAATGCTGAAGGGACCTCCAAACTCCAGCAGTTCATCGCGGATCTCGAAGCCGACGGCGACACGGTCGTGGTCCGCGGGTTCTTCTGGTGGCAGGGCGAGGGCGACACAGGGAGCGCCGCGGCCCAGGCGGTTTACAGCGACAAGCTCCAGTGGATGGTTCAAGAACTCGAGTCGAAGTACAACGAGTTCGACACCATGTTCACGCTCATCGACTACAACCACAACCTCCTCGATGATCTCACGGACATCAACCGCGATCCCGAGGATGTCGAAGCGATCCGAGACGCGCTCCGTGACGCCGCCGACGCGCTCGGGGGCGCGGTCCACGATTCCCGCCCGTATCCTCGCGCGGACCTCTGGCATGTCAGCGATTGGGACGATCACCGCGGGTTCTACGGCCCGGCATTCGATCTCGGCGCGGACCAAGCACGTTCATTCGTCGATCACGTCTTCTGTGAAGCGGACCTGAACAACGACCACGAGACCGACTACTTCGATCTTCAGGTCTTCCTGGGGCTCCTCATGAAGGGCTGTCCATGACGCGGGCGCGTCGCCGCTGACCCCGTGTCGGCGTCGGCGCGGGAGAGACCGGGGATCGGGACGACGACCCCACCGCTCGCGGTGGGGCCGTTGTGCGCATACGATCCACGGATGCGAGCCGACACGTCCCAACACCGAGGCCCAGGCGGTCAATCCCCGACCAAGTTCCGCGAGAAACTCGGGGTCTATCTCGTGGGGGTCGCGATCGGGTTCGTCCTGCTCGGGTTCTTCATGCTCAAGAAGCAGCAGGCCGTCGAGGCGCAGGAACGGGCCCAGCAGGATTCGCGGCAGTCCACGCAGGACGATGCAGGGTACACGACGAGAGACCCCGCGCCTTGAGCACGACCACGACCAAGAAGACATTCAAGAAGACACGCTCGACTTCCAAACCAAAGGGCTCCAAAGCGGGGGCCCCGGTCAAGACGAACGCGGGCGCGATCGATCCGAACCACTGCATCCGGATCCGCGGCGCCAAGGAGCACAACCTCAAGAGCGTGGACGTCGACATCCCGCGCGACAAACTCGTGATCATCACGGGGCTGTCGGGGTCGGGGAAGTCGTCGCTCGCGTTCGACACGATCTTCGCGGAGGGTCAACGCAAATACATGGAGTCGCTGAGCGCGTACGCGCGGCAGTTCCTCGATCAGCTCAAGAAGCCCGACATCGAGGAGATCGAGGGGATCCCGCCGACGATCGCGATCGAGCAGCGGAGCGCCTCCCACAACCCCCGATCGACCGTCGCCACAACGACAGAGATCTACGACTACCTTCGCCTCCTCTACGCGCGCTGCGGCACACCCCGATCCTGGGCCCCGACCAGGACGAAGAAGGACGGCACCGTGACCGCGCGATCGGGTCGTCCGATCGAGTCGTCCAGCGCGACCCAGATCGTCGACCACCTGATGTCGTTGGGCGACGGGACGCGACTCATGATCCTCGCGCCCGTCGTCCGCGCGAAGAAGGGGCACCACAAGGAGACCCTCGAGGAGTTCCAGTCCCAGGGATGGAACCGTGCCCGGGTCAACGGGGACATCGTCGACCTCCGCGACGCGCTCAAGGAAGCGGGGGACAACCCGCTGAACCTGCACCGCTACAAGAAGCACGACATCGAGGCCGTCGTCGATCGCGTCGTGATCCGCGAGGACGCGCGTCAGCGCCTGGTCGAGAGCGTCGAAGCGGCGCTGCGGCTCGCCGAGGGTTCGATCATCGCGAGCGTGAACGACCCCGAGGATCAGGAGCAGTGGGCCGACCACGCGTTCAGCGAGCACTTCGCGGACCCGGACCACCCCGAGATCGCGCTGAGCGAGCTGTCTCCCCGTGTGTTCTCGTTCAACTCCCCGTTCGGCGCGTGCCCGACGTGCCACGGGCTCGGGGTGATGCTCGAGTTCGATGAGGAGCTCGTGATCCCGGACCACGGGCTCGGGATGCTCAGCGCCATCGCGCCGTGGAAGAAGAACGGCCCGGGCGGGATGATCTATCCGCGCTACGTGCGCCGCCTGTGCCGGGCGCTGGGGATCTCCCCGACGACCAGGATCGACACCCTCGACGACGAGGTCTACCGGTTCCTCGTCCACGGGACGACCAAGCAGGACCAGGAGGAGTGGGGGGTCAAGTGGGACGGGGTCCTCCCCATGCTCCACGCGTGGTTCCACAAGACCGAGTCGAGCTGGGTCAAGGACCACCTGCTCCAGTTCCAGCGCGAGATCACGTGCCCGGAGTGCAACGGGGATCGCTTATCCATCTCGTCACTCCACGTCACGATCGAGAGCTCGCATAACGCGGACGTCGAGAAATCGCGATCCGGGTCCGTGATCGGGCGGCCTCGCGACGACGGGACGATCCTGAACATCGCGGAACTGTCGCGCCTCAACATCAACGACGCGCTCGCGTACATCGAGAACCTCAAGCTCTCCAAGGAGCAGATGCACATCGCGGAAGCGATCGTGCGCGAGATCGGGAACCGCCTCAAGTTCCTGGGCTCCGTCGGGCTCGAGTACCTGTCGCTCGATCGGCGCACCGCGACCTTGTCCGGTGGCGAAGCCCAGCGCATCCGCCTGGCGACGCAGGTCGGCTCGGGTCTCGTCGGCGCGTGCTACGTGCTCGACGAGCCCACCATCGGGCTCCACCAGCGCGACAACGACCGATTGATCCGGACCCTCCGTCACCTGACGGACATCGGGAACACGGTCCTCGTGGTCGAGCACGACGAAGACACGATCCGGGCCGCGGATCACGTGCTCGATATCGGTCCCGGACCCGGTGTCCACGGCGGGCGCGTCGTGGCGCAGGGCACGGTCGACGACATCTGCGACACCCCTGGCTCGCTCACGGGGGATTACCTCTCCGGGCGCAAGACGATCGATGTCCCCAAGGCACGTCGCAAGGTCTCCGAGAAGAAGGCGATCACGATCAAGGGCGCGCGGGAGAACAACCTCAAGAACATCGATGTCGCCTTCCCCCTGGGCGGGATCGTGCTCGTGACGGGGGTGTCGGGGTCGGGCAAGTCGACCCTCGTCAACGAGATCATGCTCAAGAGCGTGAAGAAGCATCTCCACGGCTCGCGCGATCACCCCGGGGCGCACGCGCGTGTCAACGGGCTCAACCAGATCGACCGGGTGATCGAGGTCGATCAGTCCCCGATCGGGCGCACCCCGCGCTCGAACCCCGCGACGTACACCGGGGTCTTCGACGAGATCCGCAAGGTCTTCACCGCGACCAAGGAAGCCAAGATCCGCGGGTACAAGCCCGGGCGGTTCTCGTTCAACGTGGCCGCCAAGAACGGCGGGGGTCGGTGCGAAGCGTGCGCCGGGCAGGGGCTCAAGAAGATCGAGATGCACTTCCTCCCCGACGTCTTCGTCGAGTGCGAGGTCTGCAACGGCAAGCGCTACAACCGAGAGACCCTCGAAGTCCGCTACAAGGGAAAGACCATCGCGGACGTCCTGGACCTCACGATCGAAGACGCGTGCGGGTTCTTCGAGAACCACCCGAAGATCCTCCGCTTCGTCGAGTGTCTCCGCGACGTCGGGCTCGGGTACCTCACGCTCGGGCAGCCCAGCACGACGCTCTCGGGAGGCGAAGCGCAACGCGTCAAGCTCGCGACCGAGCTGGGCAAGGGCACTCGCTACGACGGCACCCCATCGGGGGACCACACCCTCTATGTCCTCGACGAGCCCACGACCGGGCTCCACTTCGAGGACATCCGCAAGCTCCTCGACGTCCTCGCGCGCCTCGCGGACGCGGGGAACACCCTCGTCATCATCGAGCACAACCTCGACGTCATCAAGTGCGCCGACTGGGTCATCGACCTCGGACCCGAGGGCGGCGACAGGGGCGGGCAGCTCCTCGCGACGGGCACCCCCGAGGACATCGCGAAGGCCGAGATGTCCTACACCGGTCGGTACCTGAGGCCCATGTTGTCCTGAACATTCCAGGGGAAGCTGTGATCCACGATCGACTGCTCATCCCGGACGAATCACCCCGCGAACCGAAATCGAACCCCGGGCCCGAGCCGCTTCCCCCGGGGGTGTGCGTGGAGGTCTTCGCGAGCACGGACACCCCGCCGACGACGGGCGCACGGTGGTCGAGCCCCGACGACGGGTTCTACGCGATCACCCCGCGCCGGACCCGATCGCTCTCGCGCGTGCTCGGGCGCGAGCATGTCGTGCTCCTCACCTCCCACACGGGGTGCGGCTGCGGCTTCGGGTTCGGGCTCCCGGGCGCGAGCGTGGACGAGATCCTCGAAGCGTTCGAGCGTGCTCCACGCGAAGCGCAGGACCAATCGGACGCGAGCATGAGCGAGCTCATCGAGTGGGTCCGAGCCCACGCGCCCCTCGAGCTCTGGATCCGCACGAACACCCTCCGCGACGATCGCCCCACGCGCGTCGTCGAGACGAGCGCCCACGGATTGAGCGGCATCGTGCGCACGATCCGGGTCGGTGATCTCGTCCGTGTGTCGTGATCAGTCCCGCAGCGCGGGGAGCTGGGTCAGGGTGGGGGTCGAGTACCACCCGTGGAGGGTCCACGCGTCCGCGTCGCACCCGGCTCGCTTGAGGATCTCACGCGCCGACGCGTCGTCCGTCGCGTCGAGGAGGACGAATCGGTGGTCCTCGCCGTCCGTTTCGGGATTCCCGTCCACCCCCGTGAGCGTCGCGAGGATCACCACCCCGCCGACCCGCGCGGGCGCACGGTCCTTGTCGGATTCGATCATCGCGATCCGGTACACGCGTCCGACCCATTCGTCGGGGACATCCGGATCCGCGAGGCGCTCCGCTTCCGCTTCCTTCTCCAGACGGGCGCACTGATCCAGCGCATCCTCCGTCACGAACGGCACACTCTCGAACACGAAGATCCCGAGCTTCCCGGGAGGATCCGTCGCGGCGAGCTCCAGCGCCTCCTCGTCCGAGTCCGTATCGAAGATCCACAGCCCCCGGTGCATCGGGTCGGGACGAGGATCCATGAACGGCCCCGCGATGAGCAGGTCCCCCGCCTCCGCCATCCGGGTCATGTTCGTGAAGTGCCCCTGGAACGCCTCCTGCTGCTCCTCGACCGGGATGTCCTTCGCGGGCCCCGTGCGGATGAACACGATCCGGTATTCCTTCATTTCAGCTCCGATCGCGGTCACGGGGATCAGGATCGAGAGTACGAGCGAAGCGATAAATGGTCCTGTGCGCATGACGTGTGGTACCCGGGGTGGGTGGATCAGGATGCATCCGCGTTCACGGGCTCGTCCTCACGCATGTTCGCGAGCGCGGCCCGGAGCGAGGCCGTGGGCTTCGAAGCTTCGGGCTTCGGAGTCTCGACGGGCTCGTCCTTGATCGCCTTGGCGTCGATCGCGCCGTCCTCGCCCACCTGGTCGAAGCGGACCTCGACCCGGCGCGAGACGCCGCGTTCCTGCATCGTGACCCCGAACAGCTTGTCGACGGCCTGCATGGTCCGCTTGTTGTGGGTGATCACGATAAAGCGCGAGGTCTTCGCGAAGTCCTCGAGCGTGCCGCAGAATCGCCCCACGTTCGCTTCGTCGAGCGCCGCGTCGACTTCGTCGAGCACGCAGAAGCACGAGGGCTTGGAGCGGAAGATCGCGAGGAGCATGGCGACGGCCGTCATGGTCTTCTCGCCGCCCGAGAGCTGGTTGATCGAGCGGGGTTCCTTGCCCGGGGGCTTGGCGATGACCTCGATCCCCGATTCGAGCAGGTCGATCTCGTCGGTGACGACCTTCTCGCCGTCGACTTCCTTGACGAGCGGCATGAGGCGCACCTCGGCGCGCCCGCCGCCGAACAAACGCCGGAACATCCCGTTGCGCCCGCCGAACTCGTCCGCGATCCCCTTGAAGACCTCCCCGAACCGCTCGCGCGACGCGATGTTGAGGCGTTCGATGAGGGTCGCGAGGGTGATCCGCGCCTCGTCGAGGTCCGCGACCTGCGCGATGAGGTCCTCATTGCGTTCCGCGAGTGTCTCCTCCTCCTCGATCGCGTTGAGGTTCACGTTCCCGAGCGACTTGATGTCGTCGCGGAGGACCTTGACCCGAGCGGTGGTCTCGCCGACATCGATGCGTGAGACCCCGCCGTCGTCCATCATGTAGCGATACTCGGGGTACTCGAACACGAGATCGAGCTCGAGGTCGTCCGTCGTGCGCTGCTCGAGGTTCTCGCGCATGACCTCGGACTCGCGCCGCGCGGACTCGACGGCGTGCCAATCCCGCTGGAACGCTTCCGCGTGGTCGCGCACGGCCCGGAGGTGCTCGAGCGCCTCGCGCTCGGCGCGTTCGTGCTCCTGCGCCGCCTCGCGTTTGCCGTTGAGGTCGGTCTCGAGCGCCTGGATCTCGTCGAGCGCCTCGCGCTGCTGGGCGTCGCACTCGTCGAGCGATTTCTGGTGGGACGTGAGCGACGCGCGGACCCCTTCGATCGAGGACTCGGCGTCCGCGAGGGTGCGCTGATGGTCGTCGCGCTGCCCGCGGAGCGCGTCGAGGTGGCGCGATTCCGAGCGGACCTGCTCGTGGGCGGTCGAGACCCCCACGCGCGCCGCTTCGACCTTGCCCGCCGCGGCCTGGAGCGTGGATTCGTACGACGCGATCTCGCGTTCCGCGTGCCCGACCTCGCCGCGCTTGGACACGATCGTCCGCTCGAGCGCTTCGCACGCCGCGCGGAGCGCGTCGAGGTCCTGCCTCGCCGCGACGAGGCGCGTTTCGAGCGTGGCGCGTTCGTCGGAGTCCCGCTCGAGTTCGCGCGTGAGCCGATCGACCTGGGAGGTGTGCGAATCGAGCGTGTGCTCCGTCCGGACGCGCGACTCGCGGAGCGATGCGAGCGACGCGGACGCCTTGGATCGGCGTTCACCGAGGTCGGACGCGTCGGAATCCAGGCGCGAGAGCTCGTCCTTGGCCGACACGAGCGATGACCTGACCTCGCCCAGGCGCTCGTCGAGGTCGTGCAGTTCGCTTGCGCGGGCGAGGATCCCCGTGTCCGCGGTGTCCTCCGGCGCCCCGCCCCCGGTCACGCCACGCTCTGCGTCGATCAGGATCCCAGATCGCGTGACGAGTCGAGTCCGCACCGACGAGAGCGGCCCGGCGCTGAGCATCACCGCGCTGTCCAGGTCCGGGACGACGAGGGTCGCGCCCAGCACCCGATCGAGAAGCTTCGTGATCGCGGCGTCGTTGTCCCGCGCCCGGACGAGCTCGCGGACCCGCGACACGCGCGGCGCGAGTGCATCGAGCAGGTACGGCGGGATCGAGTCCGACGCCCGCCCTCCGGCGAGGGGGATGAAGGTCACCCGCCCGGGGATCGACGCGAGCTCCTCGCGCGTCGGCATCGCATCGATGGACTCGACCACGATGGACTGGAGCGCCCCCCCGAGCGCCGCCTCCACGAGCGGCGCGTCGTGCGCGTCCGTCTCGATCAGCTCCGCGAGCGAACCCACGACGCCGCGGAACCCCTCGCCCCGATCGTGCGCGTCGAGGACGAACCGGACCGCGTCGTCGAGCCCGACGCGTTCGCGCGCCATCTCCGCGAGCGCGTCGCGCCGTGATTCGTGGCGCACGCGCTGCTCGTCGAGCGCCGAGACCCGGCGCGCGAGCTCGCCGCGCTTGGAATCGAGACTCCCGACGCGCTCGTCGAGCGCCGCGACGTCCCGCTCGCGCTGGGCGATCTTCTCGTCGATGGTCGAGAGCGATTCGGTGGTGAGCGCGATCTGCTCGCGTCCCTGCGCGATCTGGGATTCGAGCTCGGTGATCCCCTTGTGCAGTGTGGACGCGCGCTCCGCGAGGGATTCGATGCGCGTGACGTCGTGCTCGAGCTTGGTCCTGGACGACGCGTGCTCCCGCTCGCTCCGCGCGAGCTCGATCCGCGCGGAATCAAGGGTCGCGCGCTGCTCGCCCATGGCGCGCGACGCGTCCTCGCGCTCGCGCTGGGCGGACTCGAGCGCCGCTTCGTGCTGCTCGAGGTCGTGCTTGAGCGTCGCGAGCGTGTCCTCGTGGTCCGCGATGCGAGAATCGAGCTCCGTCAGCTTGCCCCGCGCGGTCTCGATCTTCGCGGCCTCGGTCTCCACGCGCTGCCTGGAGTCCTGGATCGACGCGAGCGTCATCGTCCGGCGCTGCTCCGCCGCTTCCGACCGGTGCTGCGCGCCCGTGAGCGCGTTCTCGAGCTCCGAGAGTTCGCGGGTGGAGACGAGCCGCGCTTCCCGCGCGTCCTCGAGGGCGCCCTGCGCGTCTTCGAGCGACCGCTGGGTCCGCTTCTTCTCGTCCTCGAGCGACGCGATCTGCGAGGTCAGCCCCTCGAGGCGCCGACGGATGTCGTCGTACTGCTCGAACGCGAGCGCCATGCGGAGGGCCCGGTACTCCGAATCGAGCTCGCGGAACTTCCGCGCTTTGGCCGCCTGTCCCTTGACGAGACGGAGCCGGCGCTCCGTCGAATCGAGCTGCTCGCGCGTCACCGCGAGGTTGGATTCCGTCTTGTCGAGCTTGCGCTGCGCCTCGACCCGGCGCTGCCGATATTTCGCGATCCCGGCGGCCTCTTCGAAGATCACGCGCCGCTCCATCGGCGACGCGAGGAGCATCCGATCGACCTTGCCCTGCTCGATGATCGAGTACGCGTCCGCGCCGATCCCCGTGTCGAGGAACAGGTCCCGGATGTCGCGCAGCCGCGCGAGCCGGCCGTTGATGAGGTACTGCGACTTCCCGTCGCGGTACAGGCGGCGCTCGACCTCGACCTGGTCCGCGTCGATCGGGAGCGCCCGCGCGATCCGGCGGCGCTCGGTGAGGATCGATCGCGCTTCGCTCTCCCCCTCGTGCACCGCGTGCTCCGCGTCGTCGTCGGTGATGTGCGAATCGTGCTCGACGGGCGCGGCATCGTCCCCGTCGTCCTCCTCCGCGTCGACCCGGTCGATCTCGGGGGACCGGAAGAGCGTGGGATCGATCTTCGGGTTGTCGAAGGTCAGGATGACCGACGCCATCCCCGAGGGCTTGCGTGCCGCGGAGCCCGCGAAGATGCAGTCGATCATCTCCTTGCCGCGGAGCGACTTGGACGAGCGTTCCCCGAGGACCCATTTGATCGCGTCGACGACGTTGGACTTCCCGCACCCGTTGGGCCCGACGATCCCCGTGATCGGGTCGTCGAAGCTGAACACCGTCTTGTCGGCGAAGCTCTTGAACCCCGAGAGGGTGAGCTTGGTGAGCGAGAGCCCGAGATGGGCCGCCCCCGTCACGACCGGGGCGTGCTCGGTCGTGATCGCTGGCGCGTCCGCTGTCTCGTGGTCGTGGTGCACGGATTCCTGCGTCTGTGTCGTCATGGGTGATTCCAACCTCCGTGTTGGCCGTGCCCGGTTCCCCCGAGCACGCCGGCACAAGCGCGGGCTCCGCCCGCTCCGGCACGGGGCAAGTGTATCAGAGCGACCCCGCGCATGGGCGTCCCCACCCCCTTGCGGACGCGAAAAACGCGGCTAGGATCCGCTCTCACGCCGCCCAGGGCGGCTCAACCCACGCGCACCCCACGACGAGGCGACACCCATGGCGCACCCCGACGATCGCAAGTACACCGAGACCCACGAGTGGATCCAGGAATCCGACGGGGTCATCACCATCGGGCTGACCTCCTTCGCCGTCGACCAGCTCACGGACGTCACCTTCGTCGAGCTCAAGGGCACGGGGACCCAGCTCAGCGCCGGGGACGCGGTGGGCGAGGTCGAGTCCGTCAAGACCTCGTCGGACGTCTACTCCCCCGTCGACGGCGAGATCGTCGCCGTCAACGACGCGCTCGAGTCCGCCCCCGAGACCATCAACGCCGACCCCTACGGCGAGGGCTGGCTCGTCAAGATCAAGGTCGCGGACGCCGCCCCGCTCGCGTCGCTCATGGACGCGTCGTCCTACACGACGACGGCGAGCTGAGCGATCGCAACCGATCCTCCCCGAGCCCGAACAACGGAGTGCGAGTGACCCATGATCCGCACGTCCGATGTCCACAAGTCGTACCGAACCGGTGATCGCAGCGTCCACGCGCTCCGCGGGGTCAACCTGCGCATCGACGACCCGGGCTTCTACGCCGTCATGGGGCGGTCCGGATCCGGCAAGTCGACCCTCCTCAACGTCCTCGCCGCGATGGACCCGTGCGATTCCGGGGAGGTCGAGGTCTCGGGCAAGCGCGTCGACAAACTCAGCGAGCGCGACGCGACCGATTTCCGCAGGCGAGACATCGGGGTCGTGTTCCAGGCGTTCAACCTCATCCCCACGATGAGCGCGATCGAGAACACGCTCCTCCCGGGGCTGCTGGCCGGTGATTCGTCCAAACAACTCCGCGAGCGCGGGATGGAGCTCCTCGATCGGCTCGGGCTGGCGGACCGCGCCGAGCACCGACCCGAGGCGCTCTCGGGGGGCGAACAGCAGCGCGTCGCGATCGCGCGGGCGCTCCTCTACAAACCGCCCGTGGTGTTTGCGGACGAACCCACGGGGAATCTCGACGCGTCGTCGAGCGCGCTGGTCTGGACGCTCCTGCGCGAGCTCGCGAGCGAGCAGGACGTCACCGTGCTCATGGTCACCCACGAATCGATCGCCGCGAGCTACTGCCAGCGGATCTACGTCATGGGCGACGGCGTCATCGTCGGGACGATCGACGCGCCGGAAGAAGGGACCCTCGATGCAAGCGCCATCACGGCTCGCACGCAGCATCTGCTCGGCGCGACCGAGTAGGCTCGTCCTCCTCAGCGCCGCCGTTGCGATGAGCGTGGTGCTCATCAGCGCGATCGCGTGCGTGATGGGCTCGCTCAACGCCGCGTTCAACGCGCAGATCGAGTCCCAGGTCGGGTCCGCGCAGGTCCGTGTCCGCGCGATCTCGGGGGGCGCGATGCCCGCATCGATCGCCGACGAGATCCGCGGGTGGGACGGGGTCGAGTCCGTCCTCCCCAGACTCCAGCGCACCCTCACCCTCGGGGCTCGATTCCCGACGCTGGAACCCACCGAGGACGGGTATCGAGCCGAGCCCGTCGCGTACCGCGCGAGCGTGTTCGTCAACGGCGTCGATCCGGCCGCCGAGTTCGACGCGCGCCCCGTCACCCTCATCGAGGGACGCTACCCCGCCGCGACAAACGAGATCCTCATCGATGCGCGCGTCGCCCAGCGCCTCACCTGGGCGTTCCAGAAGGACGAAGACACCCGCCGGACCCTCAAACTCCTCGATGATCCTCTCGCGTTCATGGACACCGAGGCCCCGATGCCCGATTCGACCGCGACAAGCGCCGCGGAGGCGGACGAACGCAACCGCGGCGTCGGACCGCGGGTCGGGGGCACGCTCACCGTCGCGCGCCTCTTCGGCCCCCGCGTGGACCTCACGATCGTCGGGATCGCCCAGGCCCCCCCGATCGGGGGCAAGCCCATCGCGTACACGACCATCGGCACCCTCGACGCGCTCTCGCGCGAGCGGGACCAGGTCACCGACATCGAGGTCACCCTCGCGGACGGGATCGACCCGGGCTCGTTCGTCGAGTCCCACGCGGGCGCGTTCGAAGAGCACGCGATCATCCAGACCACCGAGCGGATCACCGCGGGGGTCCAGCAGAACCTCGCCGCGTCGCGCCTCGCGTTCGTCCTCATCTCGATCATCTCCCTCTGCTCCGCGGCCTTCATCATCATGACCGGGCTCACCACGGGGATCGCCGAGCAGCAGCGCATGCTCGGGGTCCTCCGCTGCATCGGGGCTCGCCGACACCAGCTCGCGCTGGCGCAGCTCATGGTCGGGCTCATCGTCTCCGCGCTGGGCGCGCTCGGGGGGATCCCGATCGGGATCGGGTTCGCGTGGATCCTGACGCGCGTCTTCTCGCGTCAGCTCACCGAAGGGCTCGTCATCGAGCCGATCCCCCTGATCCTCACGCTCGGGGGCGCGCTCCTCGCGGGGCTCTCGGGCGCGCTCTGGCCGGCCTGGCGCGCCGCGACCCTCTCGCCCATGCAAGCCGTCCGACGCCAGTCCACCCCGAGCGGGGCGGCCCAGATCGGGTGGGTCACCCTCGCCGGGCTCGCGTGCATGAGCATCCAGCCCATGATCGTGCTCCTCGTGGACTCGCCCCAGATCTTCTTCTGGCTCTACATGACCATCGGGCTGCCCCTGATGTTCATCGGGTACTTCCTGATCTCCGTCCCCGTCGTCGTGATCGTCGCGCGGCTCCTGGGCCCGTTTATCACACGCGGGCTCGTGCTCCCGGGGCAGCTCCTCGTGCGGACCGTCCGCGCGACCCCGTACCGCCACGGGTTCACCTCGGGCGCGCTCATGACGGGGATGGCGCTCCTCATCGGGATCTGGACCAACTCGACCGCCGCCATGCGCGACTGGATCGACCGGATCGAGTTCCCAGACGCCTTCGCCTACGGGCTCCCGATGCGCGAAGAGGCGATCGACATCCTCAGCGGGATGAGCGTCGTCGAGTCCACGTGCGCGATCAACACCATCGCCGTCGAGACCGACGCCTTCGGGGTCAGCGCGATCCAGAAGTACCGGACGAACTTCTTCGGGTTCGAGCCCCGTCCGTTCTTCGATATGGTCCGCGTCGAGTTCGTCCAGGGGGACCGGGAGACCGCGATCGAGCGCCTCGAAGCAGGCGGCGCGGTCATCGTCGCGCGCGAGTTCCTCGTCGCGCGGGGTCTTGGGGTGGGGGACACCTTCGTGTGCCGGGACGACTCGGGGGACGAGCACCGCTTCGACATCGTCGGGGTCGTCACGACCCCCGGGCTCGAGCTCGTCTCCCAGTACTTCGATCTCGGGGACAACCTGGTCACCCAGGCCGTCAGCTCCGTCTTCGGGTCCCGCGCGGACATGATCGAGCATTTCGGGGTCCGCGAGCCCATGCTGATCCAGATCGACCTCGCGGACGACGCGGACCCAAGGCAAGCCGTCGCCCGGATCGAGGAAGCGCTCGCGGGGACCGGGGTTCTCAACGTCGGGTCCGGGGTCCGCATCCGCGAGCAGATCGAGATGGTCTTCGCCTCGTCCTTCGTGGTCGTCTCGACGATCGCGCTGGGGGCGATGCTCGTCGCGTGCTTCGGGGTCGCGAACCTGATCGTCGCGGAGGTCAGCGCCCGTCGATACGAGCTCGGGGTCCTCCGGGCCGTCGGCGCGTCGCGGGGTCAGCTCGTGCGACTGGTGTGCGGCCAAGCCCTCATCATCGCGCTGGGCGCGTGCGTCGTCGGGACCTGTCTCGGGCTCCAGGCGGCGTGGGGCGGGCAACAGATCAACCGCGTCATGTTCGGGATCGACATGACCCTCAAGCCCCCGATGGACGCCATCGCGTTCGCGTGGATCAGCGCGATCGTCCTTGCGCTCCTCGCGGCCGCCCCGAGCGCCGTCAAGCTCAACCGCTCGTCGGTCCGGACACTGATGAGTTCAGGAAAGCTCTGAGCCGACGACGATCACTCCTCGCCGACGAACTCCCAGACGGTCACGGGGACCATCCGCACACCCCAGCGGAGCGCGATCTCGTGGGTCGGGAAGAGGAGGTCGAGCTCGTTGCCCTTGATCGCGCCGCCGCAGTCGAGCACGGGGACGATCTCCGCGTCCGCGTACCCGGGAACGCTGACCATGGACCAGTACGGGAGGACCTTGGGATCCGCCGCGACGAGCTGCATCCCGTTGGTCCAGACCGATTTGAGGGTCGCCGTCTTCCCGTCGGCGTAGATTCCGCATGAACGCGCGTCGGGGGAGTATCCCGTCACCTTCATCATGATGACCCGCGCGGGGCGGACGGGCTTGCCGTCGAACCAGCGCGTCCCGGACTCGTAGAGCGCGACCGCCTCGGGGTCCTCGATCACGATCAAGCCGGGTTCGGGCTCGGGTTCAGCATCAGGCGCGGGGGTCGTCATCGACGCTTCGGTCACCAGCGGCTCGGGGGTCCGGATGATCCGCGCCGTGGACCGGGTCAGGGGGTCACGATCGCTCGTGGTGACCGCGAGCGGGGGGAGCGCGCCGCGCTCCTTGGTCCAGATCGCGCTCGTAACCGTGAGGGTCAGCGCGAGCACCCAGAGCGCCGCGAAGACCACGCGATCCGCGTTGTGCGAGATCGGAAAACGCCGGGGCGCGATCGGTGTCGTGTCTTTGGTTTGGGTCATGGAGCGTGTGTGCGGGATACTCGTCCAAGAACGATCCGCGACGCATGTCCTTGTCGCTCACGTTCTTGTGTCTCGGGGGCGCTCCGTGCCCAAGGGGTGGAGTCTAGGCCCCGAGACCCGGTCAGGGTCAATTGACCACATCCCGAGCCCGAGACCACCCGATCCCTGATTGGGCACCGAGAATCGCGGGTTCAGACGCGGAGACCCGAGCCCGATATCCTCGGGTTCCCCTCCGACCGCCATCAGCCCAGGATCAGCGTGGACCCGATCGAGATCATCATCCGTCTTTCGATCGGGTTCGCCGCCGGAGCCGTGGGGGGGCTCGCTGGTCTCGGGGGGTCGATCATCATGCTCCCCGCGCTCGCGTGGATCTATGGGTACGACGACCCGGACCGAACGCGCCACCACGTCTACATGGCCGCCGCGATGGTGGTCAACGTCTTCGTCGCGCTTTCTTCGACCGTCAAGCACAAGAAGAAGGGCGCGGCCCGCAAGGACGTCCTCGTCCCCCTCATCCCCTCGATGACGGCGGGGATGGCGCTCGGGGTCCTCTCCTCGAGCGAGTCCCCCGGGCGCTGGTCGCTCGTCGCGTTCGCGGTCTTCATCTGGGGGTACTGCCTGTACAACATCGTGACCACGATCAGACAGACCCCCGATCACCCCATCGAAGCGACATCCCCGACCCCGTGGAAGATCGTGACCATCGGGCTCTTCGTCGGCGCGATCTCCGGGTACCTCGGGATCGGGGGCGGGATCCTCCTCGTCCCCCTCCTCCAGTTCGCCGGGCTGCCCCTGCGCCACGCGATCGCGGGGAGCGCGGGGGTGATGTGGATCTCCTCGATCATCGGCGCGTCCCTCAAGCTCTACTCGCTCGATTCGATCCTGTACCCCGACGGCACCCCGCTGAAGGTCAGCGACGCGATGTCCTTCGCGATCCCCATGGGGATCGGCGCGATCGTGGGCGCGTACCTGGGCGCGATGCTGACCCACAAACTCAAGCTCCCGCACCTCAAACTCGTGATCGCGCTGATCCTCGCCGCGTCCACGATCAAGATGGTTTCTTGATCGCGCCGCGGAGCTCCGCATAGCTCGACGCGCCCTGCGCGTGCATCCATTTCGCGAGCCCCCGGTCCACTTTGCGCCCGATCTTCGGATCCGCGAAGCTCCCCGCGCCGATCTGGACCGCCGTCGCGCCCGCGAGGATGAACTCCGCCGCGTCCTCCCACCTCGTCACACCCCCGGCGGCGATGATGTCCACCCCCGCATCCCGCGCGAACTGTGTGTACACGAGATGGACCAACCGGACCACGATCGGATGGATCGCCGGCCCGGACAGCCCGCCCGTCGTGTTCGCGAGGATCGGCTCGCGCGTACGGACATCGATCCCCATCGCCGGGACCGTGTTCGTGAGGGTGAGCGCCTTCGCGCCCGACTCGATCGCGACCCGCGAGAGATCCACGATCGTGTGCGGGGTCCCCACGACGATGGGGGAAAGCTTGATGACGAGATCCAGACCCGGCGCGGCACCACCCACCGCGGACACCAGCTCGCGCAGCGCCCCGGGGTCCGCGCCGAACTCGAGCCCCGAGTGCACGTTCGGGCACGACACATTGAGCTCGACCAGGTCGAGCCCCTCGCACGCGTCCATCGCGCGCGCGACCTCGGCGTAGTCCTCGATCGAATCCCCCGCGATGGACCCGATGACCCGTGTCTCGACGTCCTTGATCCTCGGCGCGACGTCCCGTTGCCAACCGTCGAGCCCCGGGTTCGCGAGCCCGATCGCGTTGATCATCCCGGACCGGGTCCAGGTGATCCGCGGATAGGGGTTCCCCTCGCGTTCGTGGCGCGTGATGGACTTGGTGACCAGCCCCCCGATCGAGCGGAGATTGAGCACGTCTCGCATCTCGTCGAGCACGCCGCAGGTCCCCGCCGCGAGGAGGACGGGGGATCGGAGCGTGTGCCCGGCGAGCTCGACGCTTGTTGTCGTGTGCGACATCGCCACAGGGTACGCTCGCGGCGCTAGGGTTGGGGTCAGTAGGACGCGAAACAGGAGCACGACGTGGACCTCGAAACCCGGATCAAGCAGTTCAGGACCCTCCTCGAGAGCGACCCGGACAACGACATGGCGCACTTCTCGCTCGCCAACGCCCTCCTCCAGGCGGACCGCACCCACGAGGCGGCCCTCTCCTTCATCGCGTGCACGAAGATCAACCCCGGGATGACCAAGGCGTACCAGCTCGCCGCCCGCGCCCTGATCGACTCGGGCCACTCCGACGACGCGCTCGAGATCCTCCACGAGGGCTACATCGAAGCGACCAAGCGCGGCGACATGCTCCCCAAGAACGCGATGGCCGAGATGTTCGGCGAGCTCCGTATCGAGGTCCCCGAGGTCCCCGCCGCCCGGACCGAGACCCCCGAACCAACCGCGGGCGATTTCAAGGACCGCAAGACCGGGCGCATGGGCACCCGGCTCGCTCGCCGACCCTTCAAGGGACCCGTCGGGGAGTGGATCTACGAGAACATCTCCAAGCAGACCTTCGACGACTGGATCGGGATGGGGACCAAGATCATCAACGAGCTGCGCCTGGATCTCTCGCGCGACGAGCACGACGCCGTCTACGACTACGCGATGCGCGTGTATCTCGGGCTCACCGACGAGATCTACACCGACATCACGGGGGGCAAGCAACCCCCCATGCCCGACGCGCAGTTCAAATCCGTGATCGACGAGATCATGGCGCGGGGCGGTCACCTCGAGGACCTCCAGGGACAGATGCACACGCGTGTCGAGGACTAACCCGGTTGCATTGGGTCGGGTCGTCCCCGGATGGGGGGCCTAGAGTCCGCCCGCATGATGTTCTCGCTCAACACAAACTCCATCCGCGACGTGCTCAAACGCCGCGGATCCCGCTCGATGTCCCCGCACGATCTGCCGCGCTACGCGAGCGAGCATCTGGGTCTCCACGCGATCAACTTCACCACCGACCTGCTCAAGGGGATGGACCCCGCGTCGATCACCCGGATCCGCGACGAGGGCGACCGGTGCGGGTGCGCGTGCCTCATGCTCGAGCAGTCCGACGCGCTCCCGATCGGGGACCTCGACGACAAGAAGGCGCTCGATGCGATCGACCGGATGAAGCGCGTCGTCAAGGCCGCGGGGCTCCTCGGGTGCAACGCCGTCTCCGTGCGGATCAAGGCGTCCGATTCCGACGAGATCTTCGAGCGCGCCGTCAAGAGCATGAAACGCGTCCTCCAGAGCGCCGACGACGCGGAGATGAACGTCCTCATCGCGCCCGCGCCGGGTCTCACCGAGGACCCCGAGCGCCTCACCGAGCTGGTCAAATCCATCGGCGGGTTCCGGATCGGGACCATGCCCGACTTCGAGACGGCCGTCGGATCGGGCGATCCCGTCGCGTACCTCAAGAAGCTCACGCCCTACGCGTCGGTCGTCAACGCGTCGACGCTCGGGTTCAAGGTGACCGAGAGCGCCGGGGCGCGTGCGGACGACGAGGCCCCCTCCGGGCTCGACGAGCTCGCCGCGGAACTCGAGGGGATGATGGACGCACCCCCCCCGGAGCACGTGGGATTCGACCTCAACGCGGTCGTGGGCGCGATCGTCGCGGTCGGTTTCGATGGGAACATCGCCCTTGACTACAGGGGTGAGGGAGATGGTACACTGGGCGTGCTGCATGCCCGCGAGGCGATCGAGGCCGCGATCGACGCGGCGAAGGAAAGCTGATATCGTCAAGCGCATGGGATGACGCATATGGGATGTCCCGACCGGAGGCGTGTGTGAGCACGATCACCCAGAGCACGAGCGCGGACACGCGAGAGGGTCACGACACGGTGCCCGACGATCAGCCCATCATCATCACCATCGACGGCCCCGCGGGGACGGGCAAATCCACCGTCGCGCGTCTGCTCGCCGAGCGCCTCGGGCTCGACTTCCTCGACACCGGCGCGATGTACCGCGCCGCCGCCGCGATCATGATCGACCGGGGGTACGAGGAGGACGAGACGGGCGAGCTCGTCTCCGCCGTCATCGGCGCCGACCTCCACTTCGACTGGTCCCAGGACCCCCCGACCATCCTCGCGTGGGACACGCCCATCGACCACCGGATCCGTTCGGACGACGTGACGGAGCGTGTCTCGTTCGTCGCGCGGATCCCTGAGCTGCGCCACCACATGGTGCGCAAGCAGCGCATCATCTGGGCGCAGCACCCCCGCCTGGTGAGCGAGGGACGCGACCAGGGCTCCGTCGCGTTCCCCGATGCGCCCGTGAAGTTCTACCTCGACGCGGACCCCATGATCCGCGCCCAGCGCCGCATCGACCAGCTCGGGATCGATCCCCAGACCATGAGCGTCGAGGAGATGTGCGACCGCATCATCAAACGCGACGAGATCGACTCGACCCGCTCCGACGGCCCGCTCGTGTGCCCCGACGACGCGATCCGGATCGACACCTCCGAGCTCGAGATCGATCAGGTCGTCGAGACCCTCGCGACGCGCGCGCTCGAGCGCCTCGAGCAGCTCGCCCGATCCAAGCCCTGAGGCGCGCCCCCATGACCGAACGCCTCCGCGCCCGCCACCCGGGGTCCACGCTCGTCGGGATCCTCTTCTTCGATTGCTGCCGCCTGCTCCTCAAGCTCAAGTTCCGGGTCCTCTACCGCACCCGGGTCCGCGGGCTGGACAACATCCCGGACACCGGGCCCGTGCTCCTGATCGCGAACCACCAGTCCTACTTCGATCCCCCGCTGATCGGGTGCTGGATCGGTCGTCGCCAGGTCGATTTCCTCGCGCGCGGGAACCTCTTCAAGTTCAAGCCCTTCGCGTGGCTCATCTCCACCCTCCACGCGACCCCCATCAAGCAGGGCTCGGGCGACACGGGCGCGATGAAAGAGGTCCTCAAGCGGCTGAGCGAAGGGCGCGCCATGCTCATCTTCCCCGAGGGGTCCCGCACCCACGACGGCTCGCTCCAGGACTTCCAGCGCGGGACCGCCGTCCTCCTCAAACGGGCGCACTGCACGATCATCCCCGTCGCCGTCGCGGGGGTCTTCGACGTCTGGCCGCGCACCCGCAAGCTCCCCAGGTTCTTCGCCAAGAACATGAGCGTCGTCTACGGCGAGCCCATCGCGTCCGACGAGCTCATGCGTGACGGCCCGGACATCGCGATGCAGACGCTCCGCGAGCGCGTCCAGGAACTGCTCCACGAAGCGGAATCGCTGCGCTGACCGGCCCGATCACTCCGCGCGCATCGCGGGCTCGTCGGCGATGGGCGCGGGCTGCTCGCTCCGCTCGGGCGCGGGGGTCTGCCCGGACCCGGGCTCGGGCGCGGGGGGATTGACCGGAACAAGGAGCGTGCGCCGCGGCTCGAGACCCGATCGGTTCTCGACGACCGGTTGGGTCGGGTCGTCGATGGGCGCGAGCGTGGTCTCGCCGCCGCTGGTCTCGGGGCGCAGCTCGATATCGTCGGGCTGGGCCGTGCGCAGCAGGGACGCGAGGAGCTGGTCCTCCTCGGTCGCGAACGCCATACCCATCCCGAGCTCGCCGTAGATCTCGTAGAGCGCCCCGACGACCTGCGAGTACGACAGCCCGAGCCCGCGCGTGCGCGAGCCGGGGGTCGGTTCGGTCGCGAGGAACTGCACGAGCCCCGGGAGCGTCTTGGGCACGTCGCCGTGCGTGAACGTGCGGCGGGCCTTGTCGTCGCGGTAGTACACGCGGATCGGCGCGTCCTCGTCGTCCGCCGCGAGCATGAGCCGATCCGACCACGCCGTCGCGAGCAAAGGAGTCTGCGCCACCTGGTCCGCGCCGAAGAGCACGATCCGCGGCTCGCGCTGCTGCGAGATGTAGATCAGCGGCTCACCGAAGGGCACGATGTCGAGGAAGAACTTCCCCCCCACGAGCGTGCGGGTCACCCCGCGCACCGGGTCGTTGGAGATCTGAACCCTCGCGAGCACGTCGAGCTGACGATCGATCACCCCGTTGGTGATCGCGGCCCGGTTGCTGGTCCCGAGCGATGACGCGATCCGGCGCTTGCGCGCGTTGATCGCGCGGTTCATGAGCCCCTCGTACGCCTCGACCCGGATCGCGAGCTGGTCCGACTCGAGCAGCTCGCGCAGCACCCGGTCCGGGACCATCGAATCCTGGATCCGCGCGAGGAGCGAGATCGCGTCGGTCTGGAGGTTCGCGGGCCCTTCGAGCGCGATCTTCGACAGGGGCTCGACGCACTTGGGGTCCTCGAGCCCCGCGCCCGCGCGGAGCGCCGCGAGACGCGGCGCCGCTTCCGGGTAGGTGTACAGATCCCGGATCGCGGGCAGCGCCCGCTTCCCGAGCGCCTGGAGGCACCACGACATGTCGCCCGCGAGGTAGGGCTGGTTCTCCAGCGCCGTCGCGTAGCGCTGCGCGTAGATCTCCGGGTACGACTGGTCGATCGTCAGGTGCGTGATGAGCTGCACGAACTCCTCGCGCCGGTCCGCGTAGCGCTGCGGGACCTGCACGAGCACGAGCGTCTCGTCCACCCCGCGCGCCGTCTCGTAGCGCTCGCTGGGCGAGCTGGGGAACATCGTGTTGATCGCGCGCACGATCTGACGCGCGCGCTGGTGCGAGGGGTTGTCCATGATGATCTGCATCTCGGCCGTCTCGGTGACGTACCCCCCGTCGAGGATGCGCCCGACGTTGCGAGAGACCGCGTCGTACTCGTTCCCGGGCTCCGCGAACGGGTTGAGGAACAGCGGGCCCTTCGCTTCCGCGATCACCCGCGCCTGCGGGTCCGCGTACGTCGAGGGGGGACCCACGCGCAGGCGCGTCGTCCAGAGCTTCCCGCCCTCGAGACTCGTCGCGTTGATCGCGCGGACGTAGACGTCGAAGCTCTCGCCGCTCTTGGCGCCGGGGGGCACCGCCGCCTGAACGATCACCGCGGCCGTGTTCGGGTCGTTGAGCAGCGCCCTGGGCGACATCCCGCGCAAGGGCGAGTTCGGATCATCGTTCGCGACGCTGATCCCGTTGAGACCCATCTCGCGCTCGAGGTGCGCCGCGTACTGCTCGGGGATCGGCAGCCCCCCCGTGCCTTCCAGGCCCACGACGAACCCGATCCCGGAGACAAGGGTCGAGGTGTTCCCGATGACCCGCGCCTCGGCCCCGATCGTCCCGCGCAGGGGGGACGGGATATCGCGCACGACGGTGGGGGCGCTGCGCTGGGGCGTGGGGACGGGTTTTTTCTTGAACATCCCGCACGACCCAAGCGGGACCGAGAGCAACGCGATGAGCGAGAGCGCGAGGAATGTGCGTGCGTTCGTGTGGGTCAAACCCTGCTCCTGTTCGGGATCTCTGGAGGGTGTCGTCGAGCGTCCGCGCCGTGCGTGCACGCCCCTGATTTTCCAAGGGCTTGGGCGCGATCGTGTCGTCCGCGCACGCCGGGAATCTCCCATACGCACGCGAGTGGGGAGTGTATGCAGCGCGCCGCGATTCCTGTCGAACACGCGCGCCGCGCGAGCACCGACCACCCCGAGCCGCGCGACCCGTGTGGAAAAGTCCGCTCGGTCCGACCGGAGCGTTTCACCCCAGCTGTTGGGTACGGGTTCGGATTCCGTTTCCGCACGGGATCCCGCGCGAGAACGAGGTAAACGGTGTCCCCCCGAGATCTTGGATCCGTGTCGCCCGATCGGGGTGAACAGTCGCGTTCGATGGGTCGCCGGGATCGGCGTGTGAAATCGGAGGATTTTTGTCAAAAACCATCCGATCCACGCACCACAACCTGTGGTGGCTCGCTATCATCCTGACCTTGCATTGCCCAGATATTGGGGCTCTGCGAGGTGAAAAGTGAAGACAACCGTCCGTGTGAGCCGTTGCAAGACAAGGACTTGGAATCAACCGACAGGTTGTGCACGAGCCCCCGCATCGCACCCTGTGAAGGGTGCGTGAAGCGCACGGATCCGCTCCAATACGTTCCGCCCTCCCGCGGCTACGATATTCGGAGTCTGGACGGTTTCTGATCGAGTCGGTCACGCGAGTGATCGGTTCGGGATTCACGGGTCGGCGAAGTGTCCTGGTGGGCCGGACGCCGAACCCTGACGAGGCCGCTGCCTGGCGTGCGCGGGCAGCCCACACAGCGCGTGTTCGTGCCGCGCTCGACGATCTCCCCAGGATCATCGAGCACGATCATCGTTCGCGCCCACGCCCCCGGGATGGATCCCGACGCGTGTTCGGAGGCAACGCCGCTCCCCACAGCGGCACAACGCGGACCCGGGTCGTCCCCGATCGCGCGAGAAAGAAGGAGCGAGCGACATGCCCGTCCTGTGCGACACCCAGATCGAGAACCTCATCGAGATCAAGCCCTTCGAGAAAGCCGTCAAACGCGACGGCACCATCTCCTACGGCGTCTCGTCCTACGGCTACGACGTCCGCGTCGGCACCGTCTTCAAGATCTTCACCCCCACCCCCAAATCCGGCGGGATCGCCGTCGTCGATCCCAAGAACTTCACCGACGACCTGATGGTCACCGTGGACACCCGCGAACAGGGCACGGACCACGTCATCATCCCCCCGAACTCCTTCGCGCTGTGCGAAACCGTCGAGTGGTTCAACATCCCGCGCGACATCCTCGTCCTCTGCGTCGGCAAGAGCACCTACGCCCGCTGCGGGCTCATCGTGAACGTCACCCCCCTCGAGCCCGAGTGGCGCGGCAAGGTGACCCTCGAGATCTCCAACACCACGCCGCTCCCGGCCAAGGTGTACGCGAACGAAGGGGTCGCGCAGTTCATCTTCCTCAAGGGCGACGAGGTGTGCGCCCAGTCCTACGCGGACAAGGCCGGGAAGTACCAGGACCAGGAAGGGCTCACGCTCCCGAGGGTGGATTGAACTGCCGGCAATAGGCAATGGGCAATAGGCAATGGGTATCGCGAGCACACTTGAGAGATCGGAACGGGCTGTGGCGAACACAAGCGTCAAGAGCTATCGAGACCTGGTCGCGTGGCAACAGGCCCGTCGTCTTGTCGCATCGATCTACGAGATCTCCGCGCACTTCCCCGACGACGAGCGGTTCGGATTGACATCTCAGATCCGCCGATGCGCCGTGAGTGTGCCGAGCAACATCGCCGAGGGGTACGGTCGCGGCGCGAGCGCGGACTACCTTCGGTTCCTTCGGATCGCACGCGGCTCACTCTTCGAGATCGAAACCCAGCTCATCCTCGCCTGTGATCTTGAGTACATCAGTGAATCAGATCTGAACGGACTGAACGAGATCATTTCCGAGACGGCACGCCCGCTTTCCGGATTGATCCGGAGCATCGAAAACCACAACTGACCCGGGCGAACCGGGGACGTCGGTTGCAGGCCCATTGCCTATTACCGATTGCCCATTGCCCGGCACACAACCTGAGCACAGACGCGCAAAGGACCCGAGTACGATGAAAATCACCCGCCGATTCACCAAGGAAGGTACCGACCCGTTCGCCACGACCGAGTGGACAACGAGGTCGAGTCGGATCACCAACCCCGACGGCTCCGTCGTGTTCGAGATGCCCGATGCGGAAGTCCCCGCCGGCTTCTCCCAGCTCGCGACGGACATCATGGTGTCCAAGTACTTCCGCAAAGCGGGGGTGCCGCAGTTCGAGGACAAGTACGGGCTCCCCGGGGATACCGAGACCCTCAAGAACGACGACGGTTCCGTGAAGACGGGTCCCGAGCGTTCCGCGCGTCAGGTGATCCATCGCCTCGCGGGGTGCTGGCGTCACTGGGGCGAGTCGCACGGGTACTTCGATACCGCCGCCGATGCGCAGGCCTTCGAGGACGAGCTCAAGTACATGCTCGTGCACCAGATCTGTGCGCCCAACTCGCCGCAGTGGTTCAACACGGGCCTGAACTGGGCGTACGGGATCTCGGGCCCGGCGCAGGGGCACTGGATCGTGAACCCCAAGACGGGCACGCCCGAACTCGCCGACGATGCCTACACCCACCCCCAGCCCCACGCGTGCTTCATCCAGTCCATCGACGACTCGCTCGTGAGCGAGGGCGGGATCATGGACCTGTGGATGCGCGAAGCACGTCTGTTCAAGTACGGGTCGGGAACCGGGACCAACTTCTCCAACCTCCGCGCCGAGAACGAACTCCTCTCGGGGGGTGGCAAGTCCTCCGGGCTCATGTCCTGGCTCAAGATCGGCGACCGCGCCGCGGGCGCGATCAAATCCGGCGGGACCACCCGGCGCGCGGCCAAGATGGTCTGCCTCGACATGGACCACCCGGACATCGAATCTTTCGTGAACTGGAAGGTCCGCGAGGAGATCAAGGTCGCGGCCCTGGTCGAGGGGCTCAAGGCGATCCAGGGCGAGAAGGCGTCCGATTCCGACCCCGAGACCATCGGGCACACCGCCGAGCGCCTCGGGCTCAAGCTCGATTACGACTTCAACGGCGAGGCCTACGGCACCGTCTCGGGTCAGAACTCGAACAACTCCGTCCGCATCCCCGACGCGTTCTTCGACGCCGTCGACGAGGGCGCGGAGTGGAAGACCTACTACCGCACGACGGGCGAGGAAGCGAAGACGTACAACGCGGCCCAGCTCTGGGACGACATCGCGTACGCCGCGTGGCGATGCGCCGACCCTGGGGTCCAGTACGACTCGACCATCAACGCCTGGCACACGTGCCCGGGCGCGGGTCGGATCAACGCGTCGAACCCCTGCTCCGAGTACATGTTCCTCGACAACACGGCGTGCAACCTCGCGTCGCTCAACGTCATCAAGTTCTACAACTCCGAGACACGCGAGTTCGACATCGAGCGCTACGAGCACGCGATCGACCTGTGGACGATGGTCCTCGAGATCTCGGTGCTGATGGCCGCGTTCCCGAGCAAGGAGATCGCGGAGCTCAGCTACACCTACCGCACCCTCGGGCTCGGGTACGCGAACCTGGGCGCGATGCTCATGCAGGGCGGGATCCCCTACGACTCGGAGCAGGCCACCGCGATCTGCGGGTGCTTGTCGGCGATCATGACCGGGCGATCCTACCGCATGTCCGCCAAGCTCGCGAGCGAGCACGGCCCGTTCCCCGGGTACGCGCCCGAGCGCGACAACATGCTCAAGGTCATCCGCAACCACCGTCGCGCCGCGATGGGTGTCGCGCGGGACTCGGGCGAATACGAGGACCTGCGCATCGCGCCCGTCCCGATCGACCACGACCTCATCCGCGATCACAAGGTCCCCCTCGGCAACGCGATGGAGCTCCTCGCCCACGCGACCAAGGCCTGGGACGACGCGCTCACCCTGGGCGAGAAGCACGGGTACCGCAACGCCCAGACCACCGTCATCGCGCCCACGGGCACGATCGGTCTGCTCATGGACTGCGACACGACCGGTGTCGAGCCCGACTTCGCGCTCGTGAAGTTCAAGAAGCTCGCCGGCGGCGGGTACTTCAAGATCGCCAACGCGTCCGTCAAGCCCGCGCTCGTCGCGCTCGGGTACAACGAGGACCAGATCAGGGACATCCTGCACTACCTCCTCGGGACCCTCGACCTCAACGCGCCCATGCCCAAGGGCGTCAGCGGCGTCGCCGAGGGCACCACCCTCGCCGCGTGGCTCTCCGACAAGGGCGTCGGCGACGACGACCTCCTCAAGATCCAGGAGTCCCTCACGGGGGTCTTCGAGCTCGGGTTCGCGTTCACCGCGTGGGCGGTCTCCGACGACACGCTCCGCGCGCTCGATCTGGACCCGGACGAGTCCCGCGCCGACCGCTCGTTCAATCTGCTCAAGAAGCTGGGGCTCACCCAGTCCCAGATCGACGAGCTCAACGAGATCATCTGCGGGACCCAGACCGTCGAGGGCGCGCCGCACCTCAAGGACGAGCACCTCGCCGTCTTCGACTGCGCGAACACCTGCGGGAAGATCGGGCAGCGCTACATCGACGTGGGGGGGCACATCCGCATGATGGCCGCCGCCCAGCCCTTCATCTCCGGCGCGATCTCCAAGACCATCAACCTCCCCCACGAAGCGAGCGTCGAGGACATCAAGCGCTCGTACCGCATGTCGTGGGAGCTCGGGCTCAAGGCGAACGCGCTCTACCGCGACCGCTGCAAGCTCTCCCAGCCCCTCAACTCCAAGAGCGACACCAAGGCCGACGAGGACCTCGAACTCCTCGACGACGAGATCCTCGACGAGCTCGAGCACGCCGACGCGCTCGAGGAGGTCGCGACGGACGTGGTCCAGCTCGCCGACGCGATCGGGGACGGCAACACCCGCATCGTCGTGAAGAAGGAGGTCGAGATCGTTCATCGCCCGATGCGCCGCCGCCTCCCCGAGACGCGCCGCTCGATCACCCACAAGTTCAACATCGCGGGTCACGAGGGGTACCTCACCGTCGGGATCTACGAGGACGGCAAGCCCGGCGAGCTCTTCATCACCATGGCCAAGGAGGGCTCGACCATCGGGGGTCTCATGGACTCCCTGGGGACGTCGACCTCCGTCGCGCTCCAGTACGGGGTCCCCCTCGAGTCGCTCGTCCGGAAGTTCACGCACCAGCGCTTCGAGCCCGCGGGGATGACCGCGAACCCCGACATCCCCTTCGCCAAGTCCCTCGTCGACTACATCTTCCGCTGGCTCGGGATGGAGTTCATCGACGGGTACCGCGAAGCGAACGCGCCGCGCAAGGCGAACACGGAGACCGAGCCCAAGGGCATCGAGCGCCACGCGCCCAAGGCCGAACCGGTCGTGCGCCGACTCTCCACCGAGGAATCCGCGCCCACGCGAACCTCCATGGTGAGCGCGAGCGTCGTCGAGACGAGCGCGACCTACACGGGGTCCGACGGGTCCAGCGCCGCGATGTCGTCGAAATCCTCCACCCTGTCCATGGCGCTCGACGCCGCGGGCGACGCGCCACCGTGCGACGTCTGCGGGACCATCACCGTGCGATCGGGCACATGCTACAAGTGTCTCAACTGCGGCAACTCCATGGGTTGCAGTTGAGACCAAGGCGACGGTTGTCGTTTCTCACCCATCGGGCTCTCACTCGCGGCGGAACACACACGCCGCGCACAAGGATCGGAACCAAGGTCAGCGGACAACAGGAGTGAACGCTGGGAACACGGATTACGGATGGGTCCGTGTTCCGACCCCGGCCGGGCGAAAGGCTCGATCGCGAGCCACGGAGCGCCCCCGAGCCGGACGAAACAAGGCGCGTCGACCACGCCGCCGCGAGTGAGCGCCCGATCGGGCCGCGACCCGTGCGTCCGTCCGAGCACGATCGCACGACAACCGAAGATGCCGGATCCGGGCATTCCCCCTGCCTCCAGCCCGATCCGGACGCGCGAACCCCCGAGCAGGCCCACCACGGCTCGGGGGTTCTTCTTCGCTGCACATCCCCGGACCTGATACATTGCCCGCCATGAATCATCAGCCAACACCACAACGCGCCGCCGGACCGGGCCCGGGGCGACTCGTCCAGACCGCGTGGATCCTGTCGGTCCTCGCCCTGTCCATCCTGCTCGTCCGC
Source organism: uncultured Phycisphaerales bacterium (assembly GCA_965652365.1). Lineage (GTDB taxonomy): Bacteria > Planctomycetota > Phycisphaerae > Phycisphaerales > UBA1924 > UBA1924. The sequence continues at coordinate 13,915 of CBFGUD010000003.1, read as the reverse complement.
GTGCTCAAACGCTCCGACTGGTACCGGGCGCACGCGATCGACTGGCCCCGCGATGCGCGGTACATGGTCCAGCCCGTCCTCTGGGCGATCCTCCTCACGATCACGATCCTGCTCGCACGCCGTTGCTCCGCATCAGCGCGACACGCGACCCTCGGGCTCCTGATCGGGTGGCGCCGCGCGATGCACGGCGCCGCGATCGGGTTGGCGTGCGCCTCGCCCATGCTCGCGCTCGGGCTCCTCGCGCCCCGCCGAGAGATCACCCACGAGATCATCTACGGCACGCTCGTCGCCGGGCTCAGCGAGGAGATCCTCTTCCGCGGGTTCGCGTTCGGATTCCTCGTCCAGCTCGCGCGCTGGCGCGTCTGGCCCGCCGCGATCCTCACGGGCGCGGTCTTCGGCGCCCTCCACATCGACTGGGGCTCGTCCATCGCGCCCCAGCTCGGGTGGGTCTCGTTCATCGGGCTCGGGGGGGTGCTCTACGCGTGGATCCACGCGCGATCGGGGTGGAACCTCTGGATCCCCATCGCGCTCCACACCGCGATGAACCTGTGGTGGGCGTGCTTCGATCTCAACGCGACCCCGCTCGGCCCGACGGGCGCGACCCTCGCGCGGGTCCTGTGCGTCACGCTCGTCATCGTCATCGTGCTCCGCCACACCCGGGATCGAACGACCGAACACCGCGCACCCTCTACACTCGCGCCATGAGCACCCCGGACGACGGATCCGCGATGACCTGGGCGACCCTCCTCGGGGGGTGGGTCCAGTTCGCCCAGCGCGCCGTCGCGCTCCCCGACGACGCGCAGGGTCAGCGATGGAAGGACTCCGTCGCGCCCGCGATCGGGCTCCACGCGATCGCGATGGCGCTCGGGGAGCTGTACAAGCTCGACCAATCCGAACGCGCCCTCGCGATGGACCGCGCCGAGCTCGGGATCAAGCAGCACGCGTCCGAGCTCGCCAAGGCCTGGAACGCCGAGCCCATGCCCGAGTCGATCGCCGAGCTCATCGACGACGCGAAGCACGAATGGGAGCGGACCCTCCACGAGGGGGTCGTCTGGCGCTGCGCCTCGGCGCGGTTCACGACGCGCCACCCCGGGGAGATGGGCATCGCGCTCCGCGAAGCGGGGTTCGCCGGGGAGGTCTTCGTCGCGAGCCCCGGCATCGACATGTTCAAGGACGCGCCCATCGCGTGGTGCCGGGACCGCGACGGCGGGCAGCCCGACGAGGACGTCATCACCTTCGTCCACGAGTTCCTCCAGACCTGCGATGGCCAAGCGGGCCCCCCCGAGCTCATGCGCCCGATCCACCAGGTCTACCGGCAGATGGACTTCCTCAAGGGCGGCCCGACCCACGACCTCGTCGCGCCGGTCACCGGGGACCTCCCGGCCGGGCAACCCCTCCTCGTTCCAATCATCTCCGGCGGCGAGCTCGGGGCCGTCCCCCTCCCTCCAAAGAAGAGCAAGCCCCTCGACCCGCTCGATGTCGTCTGGACGACCGAGGAATCCCGGGAAACGGACGCCCACTGATCCCACGGATCACGCGCGGATCGCGTCCGGGCGTACTACAGTCCAGACCCAACACAATCACCGCACCCTCAGCGTGCTCGGAGGACGACTCATGGCGACGAAACGCGCGAAAATCTCGATCATCGGAGCCGGCAACGTCGGCGCGACCTGCGCCCACTGGGCCGCCCAGAAGGAACTCGGGGACATCGTCCTCCTCGACATCCCGCGCGCCGATGCGCCCGACCAGCACATGCCCAAGGGCAAGATGATCGACCTCGGGTGCTGCGCCCCGATCGAGGGGTTCGACTCGACCCTCACGGGGACCTTCGACTACGCGGACATCGCGGGCTCGGACGTCGTCGTCGTCACCGCGGGGCTCCCGCGCAAGCCCGGGATGAGCCGCGACGACCTCATCCAGACCAACGTCAAGATCGTCAAATCCGTCTCCGAGAACATCAAGCAGCACGCGCCCGACTCGATCGTCATCGTCGTCTCCAACCCCCTCGACGCGATGGTCTACACCGCGTGGAAAGCGACCGGGTTCCCCACGAACCGCATCATGGGCCAGGCCGGCGCGCTCGACTGCGCCCGGTACCGCGCGTTCATCGCGTGGGAGCTCGGGGTCAGCGTCGAGGACGTCCAGGCCATGCTCCTGGGCGGGCACGGCGACGACATGGTCCCCTTCCCACGCCTCACCTCCGTCCACGGGATCCCCGTGACCGACCTCCTCCCCGAGGACAAGATCACCGCGTGCGTCGAACGCGCCAAGGTCGGCGGCGGCGAGATCGTCAAGCTCATGGGCACCAGCGCTTACTACGCCCCCGCCCTCGGGACCATCCAGATGGTCGAAGCCATCGTCAAGGACAAGAAGCGCATCATCCCCTCCGCGGCGTACCTCGACGGGCAGTTCGGGCACAAGGACCTCTTCGTCGGCGTCCCCGCCATGCTCGGGAAGGACGGCGTCGAGAAGATCGTCGAGTTCAAGCTCACCAGCGACGAGCAAAAACTCTTCGACGAATCCGCGTCCCACGTCGCGGACCTCGTCGGGGTCGTCAAGAACCTCTTCCCCGAACTCGCGTGATTGATCAATCCATCACGGAATGAACAACGCCCGCGCATCGCGCGGGCGTTTTCTTTGATCTTCGTATTTGCTCAGTCCTTCGGGCGCGTGTGCTCGTAGAGATCACCCACCGCGCGGACGTACTTCTGGCGCTGCTTGTGCTCGTGCGCCTCGCGCACGTTCTCCGCGTCCTCGCCCAGCGAGGTCAGGAGCTTGTAGCAGTACGGCGCGGTCCCGAGCCAACGCTTCCAGCGCGCCCGGAACCACCACATCCCCACCGGGCACGCGACGCACGCGATCGCGATGAACGGGATCGTCTGGATCGTCAGCGCCAGCGCGAGCGACCCGAGCGCCCCCGCGAGCATCAGGAGCCCGTAGACGAACTGCGCGCCCTCGCTCTTGAGCTGACGCTTGATCGCCGCCCGGTTGTCGCTGATCCGCGAGATGTCCGCCTCGGGGTCGTCCCCGAGGAGCCAGACGGCGTTCTCGTCGTCGGGATCGGCGTCCGTGTCCGGATCGAACTCCTTGGGCGTCAGCGCCGCGCGGAGTTGCTCCGGATCCACGTCCGGCATCAGTTCCCTGCGTTCTGGGCGTTGTTCGTTCCTCAACCGTGTTCCCCTCGAGTATCCGTGCGCCCCGCCCGGGCACAGAGATGGTACATGCATGCATCATAACAGGTTCCGCACGCGAGACCCTGACAATGTATTGTTGGGAGAAACAAGATCCCGTGTGCAGACCCCGTTGAACACCGAACGCCCGGGCCGATCGGTCAATACGTCTCCCGCTCCAGGGCATCCCGGCGCGCCTGGGCCGCGTTCGATCGCTTGAGCTGTCGTTCCGCCCAGCGCCGGAGCATCGCGCCCAGGTACGCGCCCACGAGGTTGTCCGCGTTCTCCCCGAGCGAGGTCAGCAGCCGATAGCAATACGGCGCGTTCGCGAGCCAGATCCGCCAGCGGATCACGAACCACACCACGCAGATCACGCTCAGCACGATGGTCGGGAGCGTGAACCTCAGATTCGCCAGCGCCAGCGCGAGCCCGAGCAGCCCGAGCGACACGATCAGCCCCGCGAAACTCAGGATGAACTGGAACCCGTCCGCCCGCACGGTCCGCCACGACCATTGAGCCGCGGATGAGACGTCCCGGACGATGACGGGCTCCGGCGCGTGCTCGACCGCGTTCCACAGGTGCGCCTCCGGGTCGTTCCCGTGGACGATCGCATGGACCTCCTCGGGATCGGGCTCGTCCGCGTCCTCGGACCCGATCGGGACCAGATCCGGCGCTCCGGAAGGGGCGCTCGCCTGGTCCGGATCCTCGAGCCGATCCAGATCCCTCGGATCCAACGAGTGGGGCTCCTCGGACGAGAACGATCGCGCCCGGTCCGGGTCCTCGTGTTGGCGATCATCCTGCCGCATCCGCTGTTTCCCGCCTGTGCGCACACCCCGCGTGGGTGTGTGGGTCCCCTCCCCGAGTATCGGCGCTCCCGTGGGCGCTGCTATACTCGATCTCACCCCGATTCGGACCAAGAACGGAGAAGATCCATCCATGCGACGAGTTTCTCACGCGCACGCCATGCTCGCTTCAACCCTCCTGATGGTCGGAGCCGTGCTCGCCACCCTCTCAACCCCCGCGCACGCGCAGGATGACGCGATCCCCACGATCGGATCATCGCTCACAGGCACCTGGGAGAGCGTCGACCCGATCCGCGAGGACGGCCCGACCATGCTCATGAGCATCACCCCCATCGAGATCGAGGGGCTCGACAACGCCATGTACGTCGAGAGCGTCCTCTCGACCGCGCCGTGGGACCCCTTCCGCCAAGCGATCTTCCAGCTCTACGAATACCGCGGGAAGGTCCGTCTCCGCACCTACGAGATCCTCCTGAGCGACCAGGCCAAGGGCGTCTTCGACGGGATGGGCGCCGCGCCCGACCACTTCCCCGCGCTCGGCGCGGACCAGCTCATCGCGACCCTCGACGTCGAGCTCACCACCAACGCGAGCGGATTCAGCGGCTCCACGCCCTACCCCTACCCCACCGGGATCGGGGGCGCGGTCGAGATGACGAGCTCCGTCGTTTTCGACGGCACCACCCTCACCACCTCCGATCGCGGGTACGACGCGCAGGGCGAGGTCGTGTGGGGAGACGCCGGAGACAGCGCCTACGAGTTCCGCAAAGCCGATCCCTACGCCGTCCGCGCCGATCGCGAGGACGACCTGGTCATCATCGATTACCCCTCGACCGTCACCGATGTCGTCCCCCAGGACGGCGACGAGATGAGCGTCCACTACGAGGGCTTCCTCCGCGACGCGACCCTCTTCGACGCGAGCTACACCCGAGGCATGCCCTACACCTTCCGATTCCCCCCGGGCAACCGCGCCATCGCGGGGTGGGGGATGGGCATGGAAGGGTTCAGCGAGGGCGCGCGGCGCAAGTTCGTGATCCCGAGCGATCTCGCCTACGGCGAGCGCGGGAACCCGCGAGCCAGCATCGGCCCCGACGAGCCCCTCTACTTCAACGCGCACAACACGGAGGTCACCACCCCCGAGCCCGCGCCCCAGCCCGTCGAAAGCCCCGAAACCAACGGATCCGACCCGGACGGCGCGTCCTCGGGATCGGGCGCGAATGATTGATCGGAAGTGAGCGCCTGGCGCTCCTGAGCCGCGATCTCGCCGCGGCGATGAGGTCGAGCACGCATGCTCAAGCAGCGTCACCAGCTCTTCGTCACGCTCTTCGGGATCACCGATGCGTGCAGCGTCCTCGGCGCGTGCGCCGTCGCGTGGATCGCGCGCGATATCCGCCACGCGGACCTCGCGATGTCTCTCGCGAGCTTCGGGCGAGAATCCCTCGCGATCCTCGTCGTCCCCGCCGCGATCCTCGTCATGATCTCGCTCCGCCTGTACCGCCCGCGCCGCGACCGCGCGCTCTGGGGCGAAGTGGGGGAGATCTTCCGCGCGAGCGTCATCACCACCCTCCTCGTCATCGCGATGATCTGGATGCTCGGTCTCGCGCCAGAGATGCGCCCGAGCACCCTCGCCGGCCCGGCGCCCGAGCACGCCCGAGCGCCCCAGCCGCTCAGGTTCCAGATCGCGACCCTCGCGGTCGCGCTCCCCCTCTTCCTCTCGATCGAACGCGTCGCGCTCCGCGCCGCGCTCCGCGCGATGCGCCGCAGGGGCATCAACGTCCGACACGTCGCGATCATCGGCGTCGGGCGGCTCGGGCAGATCACCGCGCGCACCCTCGGACGCAATGCGTGGACCGGGATCCGGGTGTCCTACTTCGTGAGCCACCACCCGAGCACCGAGCGCACGACCTGCATCGACAAGCCCGTCATGGGCGGGCTCGACGATCTCGAATCCGTCCTCGAGACCTGGCCCATCGACGCCGTCTACCTCGCGCTCCCCAACGCCCTCGCGTCCGACGTCCCCGAGATCCTCCATCGTCTGGACCGGTTCCCCGTGGACGTCCGCCTCGTCCCCGACGTCCGCGCCAAGTACCTCACCCACGCGATGAGCGTCTCCGAGCTCGAGGGCATGCCCATCCTCAGCTACCGCGAGAGCCCCCTCGCGGGGATCGGGGGGGTCCTCAAGCGCGCCCTCGATCTCGTCGGCGCGGCCTCCGCGATCATCCTCCTCGCGCCGCTCATGGTCCTGATCGCGATCGCCGTCCGGATCGGATCCCCCGGCCCGGTCATCTTCCGACAACGCCGCGTCAGTCTCGGGGGCGAGGAGTTCTGGATCTACAAGTTCCGGACCATGCGACAGACCCACGACGAGCAGGCCCCGACATGGACCGACCGGGACGACCCCCGCGTCACCAGGATCGGATCCCTCCTCCGGCGCACCAGTCTGGACGAGCTCCCCCAGCTCTTCAACGTCCTCGGGGGCTCCATGTCCCTCGTCGGCCCCCGACCCGAACGCCCGGAGCTCATCGACCGGTTCCGCGAGGACTGGCGCGGGTACATGCTCCGCCAGCACGTCAAAGCGGGGATGACCGGGTGGGCGCAGGTCAACGGGCTCCGCGGGAACACCAGTCTCCGCAAGCGTTTGCAGTACGACCTGTTCTACATCCGCCACTGGTCCATCGGGTTCGACCTCCGGATCCTTCTCCTCACCCTCGTCCGCGGCTTTGTGAACAAAAACGCCTACTGACCCGGGCTTGAGCCGCCCGGACCCGAAATGCCCGCTTTTTCGCGCAGGTCTGGGTCCGAGGTTGCAGTCCGAGCGGAAATTTCGTATAAAGAATCCTCGCGATGCCGAACACGACGGCGTCGCCGCACCCGGAACGCCCACGCGAGCGGCCAACCCCCGCAGATACGCGCACCCGGGCTCTCGCTCAATCGTGGAACTCGTTCGGCGCGCTCTGAGCGCTCCATCATGACTTGCAAGATCCGACGACCAGACGGTCAAGGAATGACACGACCATGAACGCACCCTCCGGGTCTCTCCGTTCCAGATCGAGCGCCTTCACGCTCATCGAACTCTTGGTCGTGATCGCGATCATCGCGCTCCTCATCGGGATCCTCCTCCCCGCGCTCGGACAGGCACGCCGCTCGGCCCAGAACGTCGTCGCCCAGGCGAACCTCCGCTCGCTCAACACCGGGGCCGCCAACTACGCCGGGGACACGGACGGGCAGATCTTCTCCTTCTCATGGCGCGGCGGGATCCCCTTCACGAACCTCAAGAACGGGAAGCAGATCACCGTCGGGTCCGATTCGGACGCCGCCGCATACCAGGTCCAGGACATCCTCCGGCGCGCCACGGGGCGCATCCGCGGGACGGGCGCGATGCTCGTGCCCTCCGCGCGGCTCATGCACAGACGCTACTCGCACCTCGTGCTCCTCGATTACCTGACCGACGTCCAGCCCGAAGCGATCGCGGCCTCCCCGTTCGACAAGAACCAGATCCTCTGGCAGGAAGACCCCCTCGCCTACCTCGAGCCCGGATCCGGGGTGCCCTACGCCGATGGAGGCGCCGGCCCCGGGTACGAAATCCCCGGATTCTGGGCGGAAACCGCCATCATCCAGCTCTGGCCCTTCGCGTCCACCTACCAGATGGTCCCCGCGGCGTGGACGCCCGACGGGGTGAACGGACAGATCACCGTCGCTCCCGTCAGCGATACCCCGCACCTCATGACCGTCACCCAAGGCCGATTCAACGGGCTCAACATGGGACGACGCAAGATCACCGACGTCGCCCATGCATCGGGCAAGGTCATGATGTTCGAGGAGTTCGACCGCTTCTCGGACTCGGACGGGCTCTATTTCGCATACCCCGAGGCCAAATGCAACCTCGCGTTCTTCGACGGCTCGGTCCGTCAGGAAGTCACCCAGGACGCGAACCCCGGGTGGAACCCCGATTCCCCCGACGAGGTCTGGCGCCAACGATACGTCCCCCTGGACACCTTCCCCCGCCCCAAGGAGGGGCTCGGGAACAGCCGGGAGTACTGCATGCGCTACCGTTGGACCCGTCACGGGCTCAAAGGCATCGATTTCGGTGGGAAAGATGTTGGAACGAACGGGAACCCAGACCTGGTCGACCCCGAATGTGTAGAATAGAACAAGACCAGATCAGCACACACGCTCTCGCACCAGAGCAAGCAAATACCTAACGGATGGAGGTCGTCGTGGAAAGACGAAAGAACAGAGCATTCACGCTCATCGAGCTCCTGGTGGTCATCGCGATCATCGCGCTCCTCATCGGGATCCTGCTCCCCGCGCTCGGGCAGGCACGCCGCTCGGCCCAGAACGTCGTCGCGCAGGCGAACGCTCGCTCGCTCAACACGGGCGCCGCGAACTACGCCGGCGATTCGGACGATCGGATCTTCTCCTTCACGTGGAGAGGCGGCCTCCCCTACATCAACCTCAAAAACGGCAAGACCAAGGTCTACGGCGATGACCAGACCGCGGCGTCCGCGCAGGCGCAGAACATCCTGCAGCGCGCGACCGGCCGAATCACGGGCCCCGGCAGCATCCAGCGCGCCGAAGCGCGCCTCGTGCACCGCCGGTACTCTCACCTCGTGCTCCTCGACTACCTCACGGACGTCCAGCCCGAACCCATCGCGGCCTCGCCGTTCGACCGCAACCTCCAGCGCTGGCAGGAAGACCCGCTCGCCTATCTCGAGGGCGCGAGTTCAGGGATCCCCTATGCGGGCGGCGTTCCGAGCGAGCCCGGGTACGACGACGACGCGAACTGGACGTTCCAGCCCGTGATCCAGCTCTGGCCCTTCGCGTCGACCTACCAGATGGTCCCCGCCGCGTGGAGCAGCGACGGGATCAACGGCGCCGTGACCTACGCCCCCGTTGAGGACACCCCGCACCTCTTCCAAGCCACGAGCACCGATCCCGACCCGAAGCTCGGTCGACGCAAGATCACCGAAGTCGCGCACCCCGCGGGCAAGGTCATGATGTTCGAGGAGTTCGACCGCTTCACCGATCCCGACGGGCTCTACTTCGCGTACCCCGAAGCCAAGTGCAACCTCGCCTTCTTCGACGGCTCGGTCCGTCAGGAAGTCACCCAGGACGCGAACCCGGGCTGGAACCCGGCGACACCGCTCCAGCCCTGGACCCAGCGCTACGTGCCCATCGACACCTTCCCGCTCCCCAAGAACGGTCTGGGCGATGAAACCGAGTACTGCATGCGCTACCGCTGGACCCGCCACGGGCTCAAGGGCATCGATTTCGGCGGCGCCGATGTCGGCACCAACAACATCGATGAACTCGAGAGCCCCGACTGCGTCGTTCAGTAAGACGTCGCTGATCACCGTGTGATCCCAAGGCCCCGCTCTCCGGAGCGGGGCCTTTTCGTATCCACGCACATCTTCCCCCCATCACCTTCCATGCTCTCCCCCGCAGCCGAGCAGCGCTGAGCGGGCGGGTCCCGCAGCATCCCTCGTGCACCCGCAACCGACCAATGAAAAAGCCGCGGCCCCGTCAAGGCCGCGGCGTTCTCAGTGTCGGTGCGCGCCGCCATCAGCGCGGCGCTCGGACCGTCCGATCAGGGACCCATCCGCTTGTAGCGACGCAGACGCGCGAGGTTGGTCTCGATCTCGTTCTCCCAGAAGACCACGTCGATCGCGTTCTCGTACCCGTCCACGATCGAGGGCATCTCCATCTCCTCGGCCTGGCTCATGATCCGCTTGTAGCTGCCCATGTGGCGCTTCATGCTCTGCATCGCGGCGCCGCGGATCGAGATCCGGTTGGTCGCGCCGTAGTCCGCATAATCGGCGTAGAAGGACGTGATCGTCGCCGTGAGCCGATCCCGGAGTCGTTTGCACTTCTCGTTCGCGTCCGCGGCGAGCTCGTGCCCGATCTCCCCGGCGCTGTCCCACTTCTCGATCCCGTTCGCGGCCGCGAAGGCATCGAGCGACTTGCTCTCCAGGGCCTTGACGATCCCGTAGCGGGCCGCCTGCTCCGTCGTGAGCGTCAGGACCGTGTCGGGCCCGTCGATCGTCTCGTAGCCCTTTGGGAGCCCATCCTTTGAGTTGGTGAGCACCCACTCCCCGTCGTCCTTGTACGCGTAGACCTCCGCTTCCGAGAGCATCATCGCCTGGACGAGGTGACGCGAGTGCCCGTTGGCTTCCGCGGCGGACCCGAGCTTGGACGCCATGATCGACGTCATCTTCTTGTCGACCTCCGCGGAGCCCGTCTCGTTGGTCGAATAGACCACCGCGCCCCCGAAGTCCGCGCCGGGCGCCATCGAGATCGAGGAACTCCAGAACGACGGCCAGATCGAGGCGCTGATCGCGTGCTCGATGAGCATGTGGTACGTGAAATCGTCGCTGAACCGCTCCATGACCGCGACGAGGTCCTGGGCGGCCCAGACCTCGCCCCCCGGCGAGTTGATCCGGAACACGATGTCCGTCACACCCCGCGATTTCGCCCATTCGAGCGAATCCGCGACGCTCAAGGGGTAGATGTCCTGCCCAAAGGTCCCCGAGAGGGGGATCTCCATGAGGAGTTGGTACCCCTCGCGTTTGAGGACCTCGACCTCCTCTGATTCTTCCTCGCTGCTCCGAGTGGGGATGGTGAGCAGGTCGGACCCCTCCGCTTCAACCTCCAGATCCTCGGCATCCTCCATGTCCTCGGACTTGGTGACCTTCAGGATCTCGTTGATATCCAGGGTCATCCGCGTCGAGATCCCGTGGACCTCGGTGTCGATCACGATGGACCGGCGCGTCTCGGAGATGATGGTGCCCTCGTAGACCGTGCCGTCGCGGAGGATGACCTGGTCCGCGAGCGCGAGCGAGGTGATCGACGCGAGCGCGAGCCCGGCGAGAGTACAAAGCCGGGCGGCCGGCGAGAGTTTCGAACATCGACGCATCGATCGGTCTCCTTGCTCGGGGTCAGTTCCTCTGCGGAAACAGTCTAACGGCTCGAACGCACCGTGCCAAGGACTCTTGCGTCAAGTCTAACATCAGATGTGCGACGATCGTTCGACCTCATCGTGATCGGGGGCGGGCACGCGGGCGTGGAAGCCGCGTGGACCGCCGCCAACTGCCTCGGATCCGAGGGCGCGGTCGCGCTCGTGACCCTCGATCCGTCCAAAATCGGGGTGATGAGCTGCAACCCCGCGATCGGCGGGCTCGCGAAGGGTCAGCTCGTCCGCGAGATCGACGCGCTCGGGGGGCTCATGGGGCTCGCCGCGGACGCGACGGGGATCCAGTTCAAGGTGCTCAACACGTCCAAGGGCGCCGCCGTCCGTGGCCCGCGCTGCCAGAGCGACAAGCACGCGTACATGCGGGCCGTCCAATCCATGATCCACGCACGCCCCGAGATCGAGGTCGTCGAGGGCGCCGCGGAGCGCCTTCACGTCTCCGGATCGGACGACGACCGCGCCATCACGGGCATCACGATCCGCACGCCGAGCGGCGACGAACTCGACCTCCACGCGCGCGCCGTGGTCCTCACGACGGGCACCTTCATGCGCGGGCTCATGCACCAGGGCGAGCGCCAGACCCCCGGGGGACGCGTCGGGGAATCCGCGACGACCCCGATGTCCGAAGCGCTCCGCGCGCTCGGGTTCGAGCTCGGGCGCCTGCGCACCGGGACCCCGCCGCGTCTCAAGAAGTCCACGCTCGACTGGGACGCGCTCGAACCCCAATACGGCGACGAGGACCCGACCCCCTTCAGCGAGCTCACGCCGAACGGGTGGTCGATCGGCGACCTCACCCTCGATCGGTTCCCGCTGCTCGAGCAGGTCGAGTGCCGACAGACCCGGACGAACCCGGTCGCGCACGAGCACATCCGCGCGAACCTCGACCGCGCGCCGATGTACTCGGGTCAGATCGAGGGTCAGGGACCGCGGTACTGCCCGAGCATCGAGGACAAGGTCGTGCGCTTCGCGCACCACGAGACCCACGGGGTCTTCCTCGAGCCCGAGTCCCACGAGTCCGACTGGATCTACTGCAACGGGATCGCGACCTCCCTCCCCACGGACATCCAGGACATCGTCGTCCACACGATGGAGGGGTGCGAGGACGCACAGATCCTCCAGCACGGGTACGCCGTCGAGTACGACATGGTCCGCCCGCACCAGATCCTCGTGACGGGCGAGACCCGCACGGTCCGCAACCTCTACCTCGCGGGTCAGATCAACGGGACGAGCGGGTACGAGGAAGCGGGGGCGCAGGGGCTCGTGGCCGGGCTCAACGCGGCGCTCCGGGTCCGGGATCGCGAGCAGGTGACGTTCGATCGGTCCCAGGCGTACATCGGGGTGCTCATGGACGACCTGGTCACCAAGACCCCACGCGAGCCATACCGGATGTTCACGAGCCGCGCCGAGTACCGGCTGCTCCTGCGCGCCGACAACGCGCCCGATCGGCTCACCCCCATCGCGATCGAGCTCGGGCTCCTCGATCACCACGAACTCGGGACCTCGCGGAGGGCGCACTTCGAGCGGCGCCGCGCCGCGCTCGAGACCGGGCGCGAGCTGATGCGCACGATCAAGGACGGGGACAAGACGCTCCACGACCGCGCCCTCGAGGCGTCGTACGCCGTCGATGACCTCCGTCGCGCCCTCGAACCGGCGCTCACCGAGCGGGTCGGGCGTGTCGATCGCTCGATCTCCGAGACCCTCCACGCGGACCGGCGCTACGAGCCCTACGTCGCGCGCCAGAACGCGGAGATCAAGCGGCGCGCCGAGATCGAACGCAAGACGATCCCCGAGTGGATCGACTACGGCGCGTTCGACGCGCTCCGGACCGAGGCGCGCCTCGCGCTGACCAGGTACCGCCCGTCGACGTTCGGGCAGGCCTCTCGCCTCGAGGGGGTCACCCCGTCGGACATCACCCTCCTGAGCGTGCTCGTCAAACGCGCCAAGGACGAGCGGAACGCGGGCGAACTCGGGGCGGTCTCATGATCACGCTCGGCGCATCGCGGGGTTCGAGCTCGACCTGATGATCGTCCTCGCGTGCGCGGCCATGATCACCCTCGTGCTCTCCCGCTTCCGCGTCGCCACGATCCCGGGGTATCTCATCGCGGGGGTCCTCATCGGGCCGAGCGCGTTGGGGCTGGTGCACGATCCCGCGTCGATCGAAACGGTCGGGCATTACGCGCTCATCGTGCTCATGTTCGCGATCGGGATGCACCTGGACGTCTCCGCGCTCAGGCACGGCGCCGCCTCGATCGTCACGACGGGGGTCGTGTCCACCCTGAGCGCCACCGCGATCATCTGGGCGATCCTCGCGCCCTCACCGCTCGGGTCCAAGGGGGCCCTCGCCGTCGGGATGGGGCTCGCGCTCTCGTCGACGGCCGTCGTCCTGCGCCTCATGAGCCAGAAGCGCAAGCTCCACACCGCGAACTGGCGCGCCTCGCTCGGGGTCCTCCTCATCCAGGACCTCATCGTCATCATCTACCTGTCGATCCTCCCGCTGCTCGCGAGCGTGGACCCGACCCAGAACGGGGAATCGGAATCCGGGGGGATGCGCACGGTGTCGGACGCGGTCCTCGCGATCGTCGTCATCGCGACCCTGATCCTCATCGGCCGACACGCGCTGCCGAGACTGCTCCGCGAAGCCGCGAGCTTCGGGGGTCAGGAGGTCATGCTCGTCCTGACCGCGGCGATCGCGCTCAGCGCCGCGCTCATCACCTCGTCGCTCGGGCTCAGCCCCGAGCTCGGCGCGTTCATCGCGGGGTTCCTCCTCGCCTCGACCCCGTTCCGACACGAGCTCTCGGGGCAGCTCAACCCCATCCGCGACATCTTCATGGCGCTGTTCTTCACCGCGATCGGGCTCCAGGTCGACATCGAGGTCCTCCTCCCGATCTGGTGGGTCATCCCCGTCGGGGTGCTCGCGCTCATCGTCGTCAAGGCGCTCAACATCGCGACCGTCGCGCGCCTGAGCGGCGCCGAGACCGCGC
>CBFGUD010000002.1:0-185539 GCA_965652365.1 uncultured Phycisphaerales bacterium | reverse complement strand
GGGTTTGGGGGAGTCGTATCGTCCGGTCCACCAGTCCTTGACGTTGAGATGGGGGCGTGCGACGCGGGGGCGTGTGGGGTCGGGGGCGCGGTGGGCGTGTGGCGCTGGGGTCGCGGCGCGCTGGGCGCTGGCGACGAAGGCGGGGTCGAGGTCGGGGAGGGGTTCGGGGACGGGGATGTCGATGTCTTCGGGGGACTGGGAGACGGAGGGGAGGTCGGCGGGTTTGACGGCGAAGGGGTCCTTGGCGGCGAGGACGACGCGGAGGTCGGCGAGCATGAGGGCGGCGCTGGGGTAGCGTTTGTCGTAGTCGGTCATGGCGCGGCGGACGATCCAGCGGAGGGCTTCGGGGCAGCGCTTGGAGATCTGGGAGAGCCCGGCGTGGGCGGGGAAGGAGTTCTCGATGATGGAGAAGAGGACGGCGCCGGCGGCGTAGACGTCGAAGCGGGTGCCGTCGATCTGGTGGACTTTGACGCCTCGGAGTGCTTGTCGGACGAGTTCGGGGTCTCGGAAGTATTCGGTGCCGTGGGTGGTGAGGGTCATGGCGGAGCGGAGGGGTGTGATGAGCCCGAAGTCGACGAGGTGGGCGCGGGCGCCTTGTGCCTTGGGGTCGACGATGATGTTGTCGGGTTTGACGTCCTTGTGCCAGAGCCCGGCGGAGTGGTAGGTCATGAGTGCGGAGAGGAGGTCGTCCATGTAGGAGAGTGCTTCGCGGAGGTTGGTGTCCGTGAGGCCTGTCGCGGGGGATTTGGCGTGGAGTCGTGTGGTGACGGCGGAGAGGGGTTCGCCGGGGACGTAGCGCATGACGTAGTAGAAGCGGTCCTTGGTGAGTTCGTGCTCGAGGACGAGGCCGAGGTTCCGTGCGGCGTCGAGGGCGCGGGATTCGCGGACGATCTGCGGGAGGGATGAGCCGTCGGCGAGGGAGAAGACCTTGATGACGACCTGGTCGACGTCGAGGCCTCGTTTGTAGAAGGCGGCTTGCTTGAGTTCGTCGGGCTGGGCGATGTAGAGCTTGCCGCCGGAGCCGCCGCCTTTGAGTGAGCCGATGATGGTGTAGTTTTCGAACATGCCGACGCGTTTTTTGCTGGGTTTGTCGCGTGTGGGCGCGGCGGCGATGGCTTCGGGGACGCGCTTTTCGAGTCCTTCGAGGGCGGAGCCGAGGCCGAGGAGTCGCGCGGGGTTTCCGAGGAAGAGTCTCCAGATGCTCGAGCCCATGGCGTGGAGTTCGGATTGCGCGGCGAGGGCGTAGTGGCGTGAGCGTGACCATCGTCCGACGACGATGGCGAGGACGATGAGGGGGATGAACATGATGGCGGCGAGTGTCGCGCCGACGAGTCTGAGGAGGTCGGTGACGGTGGCGCCGATGAAGCGGAAGATGTTTCCGATGATGGTGAAGAAGAGTTTGAAGAGGACGGCGACGGCTTTGAAGGCGGCGTAGACGAGGAAGGGGATCGCGATGACGCCGAGGATGCCGAGGACGATGATGAGGATGGGGTGCATGGCGATGGGTCCCGCGGTCGCGCGTGGTCAGAGCAGGGACTGCTCGTCGATGGCGCGGAGTTCCAGCTGCCGGTGGTAGATGTCCGCGATCGCTTCGTCGAACGCGGAATCCGTGGCTTTGTCGGCGGGTCCGGCGTCCCCGCTGGCTGGGGGTGTATTGGGAGCGAGGGCGAGCCCGTTTCGCGATGCTTCGTCGAGTTCGTCGTCGGTGAAGGAGTAGACGGCGATGACTTCCTGGAGTCGTCTGCGGAGTGTTTCGCGGACCTTGGCGAGTCGTCGGGAGACGGTGGGTTCGGAGACCCCCACCGCTTCGGCGACTTCCTTGCCCGGTTTGCCGTCGAGGACGCGCATGCGGTAGATGGAGAAGTCCATGAAGTCGGATTCGGTTTCGACCTTGCGGAGTGCGGCTTCGACCTTGGCGCGGAAGACGGAGGCCTCGTATTCCTCGTCGACGCCCATGGCGGCGTCGGCTTTCATCCATGTTTCGTCGAACTGGGCGTTTGCTTTGCCGGCGCCTCGTTTGAGGGCCATGCGTCGGTCGATCTCGTCGCCGAGGACGTGCTTGGCGATGGCGAGGAGCCATGTGGAGAAGCGTGCGCCGCGGGCGGGGTCGTAGCGGTCGATGGAGTTTGAGAGTGCGGCGAGGGTTTCCTGGGAGAGGTCTCGGGCGGTTTCGACGCCGATACGTCCTTTGCCCCATCGGGTGAGCTGGACGCGGATGACGGGGCCGAAGGTTTCCCAGAGCTCGAACCAGGCGGCTTCGTCGTTGGCGCGGAGTCGCGCGATGAAGGATGTCGTCATGTTGGTGAGCACGGGCCCGTCTCCTGTGTGGGCGTGTTTTTGGTCGGCGGGGGGTGCGATTTCATCGCCCGGTGTGTGAAGGGTACCCGGGCGGGGGGCCTGGGCGCTCGGGAATCGGGGTTTGCGGGCGTTGGAGGGGGTCTCGGGGGCGAATTCTGCGCCTGGGGGGGATTTGTGTGAAAGGGGGGCGTCGGGAATCCCAGTGAGGTTTGTGAGCGGGCGAGTGCTCGTGAGAACAGGACCAACCCCATGCGGCGCGGATGAGTCAGGACGCGTCGATGCAGCAAGTATTGAGGAGGCCAGTCATGGCAGCAGTGTGCAAGACAGTCGTGCGGGGCGTTGTGATCACGGCGCTGGCGGGCGGTGTGCTCGTCGCGGTCGCGGGGCCGGGGCGTGTTCATGCGATGTTCGACCAGGCGCGTGGGAACATCACGCAGGTGATCGACAGCAACATCGATGATCCGATTCTTCTGAGGGCGCAGATCAAGAAGCTCGAGGCGCAGTACCCGCAGAAGATCGCGGACGTGCGTTCGGATCTTTCTGAGGTTCGGACGCAGGTGTCGCAGCTCGAGCGTGAGCTGCAGGTGGCGCACAAGGTCGTGGCGCTCGCGGCGCAGGACCTGAAGGGCGTGGACTCGCAGCTGACGCAGGCGCGGGTGACGCAGCAGGCGAACCCGGGCGCGATCGTGCGGATCTCGTACAACAACAAGCCGGTCGAGCTCGAGGACGCGTACACGAAGCGTCAGCGGATCGAGGACACGCGTGACCTGTATCTGTCGCGTGCGGCGGATCTGGAGACGGACCTGGGGTACCTGCGTGACCAGGAGGGTCAGCTGAGCGATCTGCTGGCGCGTCTGGAGACGGAGCACTCCGAGTTCCAGGCGAAGCTGTTCCAGCTCGACGCGCAGATCGACACGATCGCGCGGAATGATCGGCTCATCGGGATGATGGAGGATCGTCAGGCGACGATCGACGAGCACTCTCGTTTCCGGGCGAACTCGCTCGAGCAGCTGGACTCGCGTCTGAGCACGATCCGCAACGAGCAGCGTGCGCGTCTCGAGGCGATCGCGAACCGCGATTCGGACCGGGATTACGTGGACGAGGCGGAGTTCCTGATCGATCAGGAGAAGCGCGTGGTGGTCCCCGAGGATTTCTCGAAGGACGACGGCGGGTTCTCGTACGAGGCGCCGCGGGTGATCGACATCACGCCGGAGGCGTCTCGGGCGACGTCGATCGCGGTGAACTGAATCGGATCTCTCTCACGGATCGTTGAATGATCCACACCGATCGCCGCGTTTCGGAGTCCGGTCCGGAGCGCGGCGATCTCTTTTTTGGGGTTGATCGGGTTGGGTCAGACGGCCACGGGGTCGCGCGCGTATTCGCGGAGCTCGGCGAGGGTGCTGATGGTGTCGCAGAGGTCGTCGTCCATGGCGAGGGTGACGGAGCCGCGTTTGGCGCCGGATTCTTCTTCGCCGGGGAGGGCGGGGAAGAAGGCGCGGAAGGGGTGGTGTTTGATGGGGTCGAAGTACGGGAGGTGGAGTGTTTTGCCGTTGCCGTAGTCGTCGTAGCCGTAGACGGGGTCGTCGTCGACCTTGAAGTCGTCGATGAGGATGACGGATTTGGGGTGGAGGTTGAAGATGATGTCGACTTCTTCGCGGAGGGGGAGGTCTTCTTCCCAGTGTGCGTCGAGGTAGAAGAAGAGGGGTTTGTCCCCGGGGTTGAGTGCTTTGATGGTGTTGGTGAGGAAGGGTCGGGAGTCGGAGTAGTCGAGATGGATGCGGGGGAAGCGTTTGAAGCGTTGTTTGGAGAAGGCGTAGAACTTGGGGTTTGCTTCGGTGGTGTGGACGTCGAGGTCGGTGCGGGTGTGCATGTACTCGGTGGTTCGTCCGAGGTAGGTGCCTGTTTCGAGGATGGCGTGGAAGTCGATGGCGGAGGTGAGGGCGTTGAAGATGGCTTGGCGGCCGTGCTGGTCGTTGAAGGCGATGTCGGGGGAGCCGCGGCGGTTTGGTTTGGCGTGGTAGGTGTAGGCGCCCTTGAGGAGGTCGTATCGTTCGGCGATGGCTCGTCCGACGGGGTTCTTCTGGAGTGCTTTCTTGAGTTGCGACATGGGCGTCCTCTGGTCACGGCGGCGTGATGATTCGAGTATGATAGCTGGATGTGCCGATGGCACCCACGCGGCGTCCGGTTCGGCGGCGCGGAAATTGGCGTCGTGTTGGACGGATCGCGGGTTTCGTGCGTCGCGGGAGCGTCGGACGGTGCTTGCGTGGGGGGCGCGGCGCTATGGTACGGATTCGTGGGCGTGGTCTGCGTGTGAGCGGGCCGGCTTGCGGAGCCAGATCGGAGACGACTGACCCGTGTGGTATGAACGCTTCCTTGGACCGCTGGGTGTCGATATGGGCATCGACCTTGGGACGTGCAACACGTTGGTGGCGGTGCGCGGTCAGGGGATCGTGCTCAACGAGCCGAGCGTGGTGGCGGTGAAGAAGGGCACGAACCAGGTGCTCAAGAACGGTCAGGCGGTGGGGTGGGTGGCGAAGGAGATGCTGGGGAAGACGCCGGGTTCGATCACGGCGGTGCGTCCTCTGAAGGACGGGGTGATTTCTGATTTCGAGATCACGGAGGCGATGCTGCACTACTTCATCACGAAGGTGACGGGGCGTGTGCGGATGCTGGGGCCTCGTGTGGTGATCTCGATTCCTTCGGGGATCACGGCGGTGGAGAAGCGGGCTGTGTTCGACAGCGCGGAGCACGCGGGGGCGCGGAAGACGTATTTGCTCGAGGAGCCGATCGCGGCGGCGATCGGGGCGGGCTTGCCGTTCGCGGAGCCGACGGCGTCGATGATCGTGGATATCGGGGGCGGGACGACGGAGGTCGCGATCATGTCGCTTGCGGACATCGCGAACTGCGAGTCTGTGCGTGTGGCGGGCGATGACATGGACGAGGCGATCATCGCGCACATGAAGCGGACGTACAACCTGATGATCGGTGAGCAGACGGCGGAGCGGATCAAGATCCAGATCGGGTCGGCGGCTCCGGATCCGAACGCGGACGAGACGCAGATGGAGGTCCGGGGTCGGGACATGGTGTCGGGGTTGCCGAGGAAGACGTCGATCACGAGCGAGGAGATCCGGGAGGCGTTGTCGGAGCCGGTGTCGAACATCATCGATGCGGTGACGCGGACGCTCGAGCGGACGGAGCCGGAGCTGGCGGCGGACCTCGTGGAGAACGGGATCACGCTGGCGGGCGGGGGTTCGCTGCTGCGTGGTCTTGCGATCCGGATCAAGGAGGCGACGGGTCTGGACACGACGCTCGCGGAGGATCCGCTCACGTGCGTGGCTCGTGGGACGGCGATCTATCTCGAGAACATCGAGGTGTGGAAGGACACGCTCGAGAACAACGCCGATATCTGAGGTTGGTTCCCCGGGCTGGGTCTCGGAGTGGGTGTTCGTGTAGACTGGGGGCGGCTCGGATCGTTTCCGGTTTGTCGGGGATGTCATGCATCATCAGCCCGCGCTTGTGCGCTTTTCCATGCCGATCACCGTGGTGTTGATGGTGGTGCTGTGCGTGCTTCCGACGGGGTGGCTTGATTGGACGGGGTGGTTCGCGGCGCAAGCGCGGGTGGTGGTGTCTCCGATCGCGCATCCGATCGCGATGGCGCGGGATTTGGTGTTGCCGCAGAGCGTGTCGAACCCGGGGGCGAGCGATCGGGAGCGGACGCTGCTGTCGGAACTGGATCGGTACAAGACGCAGCTGTACCGTGAGCAGCAGAAGACGGCTCGGCTCGAGGAGTTGGTGGATCAGTTGTCGAGCGGAGCGGCGCTCACGCCGGAGATGGAGATCATGCAGGTCCCGAGGCCTGTGACGGGGACGGCGCGGGACTTCATGGTGGTTCGGACGGGTGGGATCGAGGTCGTAGAGCGGAACACGATCGTGGTGGTGGGCGCGGCGGCGGATCAGCTGTGCGGTCGGGTGACGGAGGCGCGGGACCGGACGTGCATGGTGCTGCCGATCACGGCGGAGAACGCGGAGCCGATCCTGGGGGTGGTGATGCTCGACGAGACGGGGTTGCAGACGGCGCGGTGTCTGCTGCGGGCGCAGGGGGACGGGACTTTGCGGGGGGACGTGACGCAGCCGGCGGGGGATGCGCGGGAGATCGTGACGGGGATGGAGGTGCGGCTGCTGGATGACCAGTGGCCCAGGCATGCGCAGATGCTGGTGGTGGGTCGGATCGAGCGGGTGTCGTCGGCGGAGGATCAGCCCTTGCGGAAGCAGATCGTGGTGCGTCCGACGGTGGATCTTCGGAGCGTGAGCGAGGTGATCTTCCGGGTGCCGGCGATGGACGAGGGGATGGGGGGGGGTGGCGGATGAACTGGTTCGTGCTTTTGTTCATCGCGTGGGTGGGGCTGGGCTTGGAGATGGCGCTGGCGCCGGTGTTCGATGCGGGGGCTTCGGGGGTGCATCCGAGCACGATGGTGCCGATTCTGGTGTTCGTGGCGTTGTATGCGCCGCGGAAGCATGTGCTGTGGGCGGCGGTGGTGCTGGGGCTTTGTCGGGATCTGTTGACGCCGATGACGCACGAGAACGGGGGTCCGGTGCATCTGGTGGGGCCGTATGTGTTGGGGTCGTTGTTGTGCGCGCAGTTCGTGCTGAGTGTGCGGGGGATGGTGATCCGTCGGAACCCGCTGACGATCGGGGTGCTGAGCGTGCTGGGGGCGATCGTGGCGGAGATCCTGGTGGTGGCGATCGTGACGGTGCGGGTGATGGCGGGGGATCATCTGGTGTGGGGTGCGAGCGATGAGCTGGTGGCGCGGCTCTTTTCGAGTCTGTACACGGGGCTGATGGGGTTGGTGCTGTCGTTCATCTTCTTCGCATTGACCCCGGCGTTCGGGTTCCAGGGCGCGGTGGCGACGCGGTTCGCGCGGTCGATGGGTGTGCGGTAGGGGCGGGTGCCCGGGCGCGGGGTGGGGTGATACCATCGCGGGATATGGCGAACTCGGTGAGATCGATTCTGTTCAATGATGCGCACGGGTCTTTGGGGCCTCTGAATGATCTGCGCCCGGCGCACGCGGTGCGGACGGGGGCGCTGACGACGGCGGAGCGGTTGACGGCGGCGTTCGATCTGGACCCGATCGGGATCGTGGTGCCCAACGAGATGATCGAGCTGGCGAAGGACCAGACGGCGCTCCCGGTGAACGAGCCGCCGGAGGAGAGCGACGAGGAGATCCTGATGATCAACGGTCGGTGCGCGCTGCCGATCGAGGCGATCGAGAAGTTGGAGCTTGGGGAGGTGGCGATCGAGAAGGAGACGAGCGACATGATCGCGATGCGTCTGACGGCGCGCGACGTGCGGAGTCTGCTCACGGGGGGGAACCCGGCGATGCGGAGCGTGGAGGTCGATGATCATGTGCTGCTGCGGCGGCCTTGGGATTGGCGGGCGTTCCGGGATCGGTGTCTGGAGTTCGATCTGAACCACGTGATGCACACGATGCTGAAGGTGGACCAGTCGCCGGCGGGGGTGGCGGTGCTGGGTCAGATGGGGGTGGCGATCCATCCGGAGGCGGAGATCAGCCCGGGGGTGGTGCTCGACGCGACGCGCGGGGCGATCGTGATCGAGGAGAACGCGGTGATCCGTCCGGGGGCGGTGGTGGTCGGGCCGGTGTACATCGGTCCGGGGTCGACGGTGCTCGAGCAGGCGCTGGTGAAGGGTGCGACGGCGATCGGCCCGGTGTGCAAGGTCGCGGGGGAGGTCGGGGGGACGATCTTCCAGGGGTACGCGAACAAGGCGCACGCGGGGCACCTGGGGGATTCGTGGGTCGGGGAGTGGGTGAACCTGGGCGCGGACACGACGAACTCGAACCTGCTCAATACCTACGAGGAGGTGGTGTGCCGGGCGACGTCGAAGGCGAAGCGCGAGAAAACGGGGCACCAGTTCCTGGGGGCGACGCTCGGGGACCACACGAAGACGGCGATCGGGACGCGGATCATGACGGGCGCGATCGCGGGGACGGGTGTGATGTACGCGGCGACGGGGGCGATGACGGGGACGCTGGATCCGTTCGCGTGGGTGACGGACGCGGGGACGAAGTCGTACCGGCTCGGGAAGTTCGTCGAGGTGGCGATGTCGGTGATGGAGCGAAGGGGTGTGATCCAGTCGCAGGCATATGCGCGCCGGCTCACGGTGCTGCACGAGCGTGCGACGGGGGAGAGTTCGGGGATGAACTGGCCGGGGAAGCCGGTGACGGCGCCTGATGATTCATCGTCTGCGTGACGGTCGCTATCCTTGGGGCTCATGAAGACGCTCTACTTGATCGACGGGTATGCCCAGTTCTTCCGCGCGTATCACGCGATCCGGACGCCGATGTCGTCTCCTGTGACGGGGGAGCCGACGAATATGACGTATGGGTTCGTGGGGATGCTGCTCAAGCTGCTGCGGAACGACGGGGCGCATCTGAGTGACGGGGGGGAGGTGACGCACATCGCGGTGGCGCTGGATGTGTCGGGGGATCGGGGGACGTTCCGGACGGGGCTCTATCCGGAGTACAAGGCGAACCGGGATGCGCCGCCGGAGGATCTCAAGCCCCAGGTGGAGCGGACGCTGGGGATTCTGGAGGCGATCGGGGTGCCGGTGATCGGGTCGGAGGGGTTTGAGGCGGATGATGTGATCGCGACGCTGGCGTCGACGTATTCGGAGCGGCATCCGGATGTGCGGGTGCGGATTATCTCGAAGGACAAGGACCTGAAGCAGCTGCTGGGGGAGGGGCGGCCGGCGACGGAGATGTACGACCTGCACAAGGACGAGCTGATTACTGAGAAGGATCTGATGGAGGATCTGGGGATCCGGCCGGGGCAGGTGATCGACCTGTTGACCTTGATGGGGGATACGAGCGACAACATCCCGGGGGTGGACGGGGTCGGGATCAAGACGGCGGCGAAGCTGCTGGTCGAGTATGGGGATCTGGATTCGATTGTCGAGGCAGCGGAGTCGGGGGCGATCAAGGGGAAGCGGGGGGAGAACATCCTCGCGGCGCGGGAGTGGCTGCCCTTGAGCAAGGAGCTGGTGACCTTGCGGCATGATGTGCCGATCGATCTGGATCTGGATCTCGCGGATGTGGGGAAGCTGGATCTGGCGAAGCTGCTGCCTGTGTGCAAGGAGCTGGGGTTCAATCGGTATCAGGATGATGTGAAGGCGATGGTGGACGCGGGGGCGAAGGCGAAGGGGGCGGGGGCGTCGTTCGGGTCGTTGTTCGAGCAGGCGGAGGAGAGCGTGCGCGAGGCGGAGGGGGAATACGTCACGGTGACGACGCGCGAGGGGCTCGAGGGGATGCTCGAGGAGATCAAAGAGGCGGAGCTGATTGCGGTGGATACGGAGACGACGGATCTGCGCCCGGTGTGGGCGCGGCTGTGCGGGATCTCGGTGTCGGACCGGGCGGGGCGGGGGTGGTATGTGCCGTGCGCGTGTCCGGAGGATGAGTCGTGTCTGGATGTGGGGACGGTGGTGTCGGCGCTGAAGCCGGTGCTGGAGGATGGGTCGGTCGCGAAGGTGGGGCACAATCTGAAGTACGACATGATCGTGCTCGAGCGCCACGGGATCTCGCTGCGGGGGCATCAGGCGCGGGATCACGGGGATGTGGTGGGGTGCGGGGACTCGATGATCCAGAGTTTCGTGCTCGATTCGTCGCGGCCGTCGCATTCGATGGACAACCTGGCGCTGGCGCTGTTGGGGCGGACGAATATCCCGATCAAGGAGCTGATCGGGACGGGGAAGAGTCAGCGGACGTTTGACAAGGTGCCTTTGAAGCAGGCGGGGCCGTATGCGGCGGAGGACGCGGACGTGACGCTGCAGCTGGCGCGTCTGCTGGGCGCGGATCTGGTGAAGGATCCGGGGCTGATGGCGCTGTACCGCGATGTGGAGATGCCGCTGGTGGATGTGCTGGCGCGGATGGAGCGGGCGGGGGTGGTGGTGGACAGGGCGGAGCTGGGTCGGCAGGAGGCGCGGCTTCAGGCGCGGATCGATGCGCTGGTGGAGGAGATCAACGCGATCGCGATGGAGACGATCGGGCGGACGTTCGATCTGAACTCACCCAAGCAGCTGTCGCAGGCGCTGTTCAACGCGGTGGATGACGAGATGGAGGGGCTGGGTCTCAAGCCCGTGAAGAGGACGAAGACGGGGTACTCGACGGACGCGGAGGTGCTCGAGAAGCTGGCGCAGGATGATTCGATCGAGACGACGATCCCGACGCTGATCCTGGAGTATCGGCAGCTCACCAAGCTGGTGTCGACGTATCTCAAGGCGCTGGCGGACGAGATCAACCCGGAGACGGGGCGGATCCATGCGGGGTTCCATCAGGCGGTGGCGTCGACGGGGCGGCTGAGCTCGTCGGACCCGAACCTGCAGAATATCCCTATCCGGACCGACATCGGGCGCGAGATCCGGAGGGCGTTTGTGGCGCCCGAGGGTCGGGTGCTGGTGACGGCGGATTATTCGCAGATCGAGCTGCGGGTTTTGGCGCACTTGTCGGAGGACCCGGCGCTGATGGAGGCGTTCCACGCGGGGGAGGACATCCACCGGGCGGTGGCGGCGCAGATCCACGGCGTGGCGCTCGACGAGGTGACGGGCGAGCAGCGGTCGGGGGCGAAGATGGTGAACTTCGGGATCGTGTACGGGATCACGGCGTTCGGTCTGGCGCGTCGGCTCGGCGTGTCGAACACGGAGGCGGCGGGGATCATCGACGGGTACAAGGCGAAGTTCGTGAATATCGCGTCGTTCCTCGACGAGTGCATCGAGCAGGCGAAGTCGAAGGGGTACGTGGAGACGATGCTGGGTCGTCGGCGCGCGATCGAGGAGATCGACGCGCGGAACCCGATGCGGCGGGCGCTGGCGGAGCGGCTGGCGATCAACTCAGTGGTGCAGGGGTCGGCGGCGGATCTGATCAAGGTGGCGATGATCGATCTGTACGGGGACCTGACGGGGGCGCGGGAGGGGGATGCGTTGTTCGGGTCGGAGATGATCCTGCAGATCCACGACGAGTTGGTGTTCGAGTCGCCGGAGGGATCGGGTGAGGCGGCGAAGGGGCGGATCGTTGAGCGGATGGAGGGGGCGATGGAGCTGAAGGTGCCGCTGAAGGTTGATGCGCACGTGGCGACGAACTGGTATGAGGGGAAATAGACTTACTCGTCCGCAACTTCTGGGAACAGTATCTCCATAGCGAGCAAACTCGCTTGGCGTTCATCGGAGGGCAGTATCTGAACAGATGCTTGCATTGCACGAATTGCTTCTCGATACTCGCCACTATCCTCGTAATGCTCTCCGGCTGCCCAGAGAGCATCAGCAATAATTCTCTGCTGATCCACCTCAATATCAACAACTGAAGCTGCCGCGGAATTGGGAACAGGATTACCAACCTGTTCCTTGAACATGGTGTTCGCAAGAAGCCCGAGTGTCACGAACAGCAATAGAATCGTGGCATGAGACATCGCAAATCCACATGTCTGCCACTTTCTCGATCCGCCAAAAAACCAGATGATTCCAGAGACACCAAGTCCCACCATGAGTGATCCCGTTATTAAACCAGCTGACCAGGGCAAGATCTCGCTGACCAGTTCATATCTCCCCGAGTTCCCAAGTCCAGCCATTGGAATTGCGAAATAGACCAGCATGGCAACTCCCACGCTGATGCCGGCTATTGGTCCGACTCGAAATTTCTCTCGCTTCGCCATTTGGTGTCTCCATCGCCTGACTGTCCCCACTCTCCATCGACTACGATGCGTGGTATGGCAACGAGTCCAATGTGACTCGCTCAGATAATCGATGACTCGTGTCCCATAACCAAACAAAATCATGGACAACGCGCGAGCTGCTCGGGTGGATGACGCGCGCGTTCGAGGAGAAGGGGCTCGATTCTCCACGTCGGATGGGCGAGATGCTGCTGGCGCATGTGCTGGGGACGGAGCGGCTCAAGCTGTACATGGATCCGGATCGTCCTGCGTCTCCGATGGAGCGGGATCAGCTTCGGGGGCTGGTGGGGCGGGCGCTCAAGCACGAGCCGATCCAGTACCTGGTGGGGGAGGAATCGTTCTTCGGGATGGTGTTCACGGTGGACCGGCGGGTGCTGATCCCGCGGCCTTCGACGCAGACGATCGTGGAGGAGGTGCTCCAGCACGCGCGGTCGGACCCGGATGCGCGGACGATGCGGGCGAGCGACGCGGGGGCGGGGCTGATGATCGCGGACGTGTGCACGGGGTCGGGGTGCATCGCGGCGGCGCTGGCCAGGCACCTGCCCGGGGCGCGGGTGGTGGCGAGCGATGTGAGCGCCGAGGCGCTCGAATGCGCGAAGGAGAACCTGGAGCGGCACGGGCTGACGGATCGGGTGGAGCTGGTTCGGGGGGATCTGCTCGGGGCGATCGAGGCGCATCCGGTGGCGGGGCGCGCGGGGGGATTGAAGTATCTGGTGAGCAATCCGCCGTACATCCCGGATCATGAGTGGGCGGATGTGGAGCCGAACGTAAAGGACCACGAGCCGACCTCGGCGCTGCGGGCGGGGGCGGACGGGCTCGATCTGATCCGGCCTTTGCTCGCGGGGGCGCCCAAGCTGCTGGCGCCGGGGGGGATGCTGTGCATCGAGCTGGCGAGCAGTCACGCGGCGGACGTGCTCGCGATGGCTCGGGAGGATCCGCGGCTCACGCGGGCGCGGATCGTGAAGGACTGCGACGGGCTGGACCGTGTGCTGATCGCGTTGCGGGCGTGATCAGGAATCCTTGGGCGCGCCGAGGGCTTCGCGGACCTGTTTGACGAGGAGCTCGATCTCGAAGGGTTTGAAGAGGACGGACTGGAGCCCTTCCTGGGAGGCGCGGACGATGGAGTGGTGCGGGTCGTATCCGAAGCCGGTCATGAGGATGACGGGGGCGGTGGGGCAGTGCTTGCGTGATGCGGAGAAGACTTCGTAGCCGTTGCGGTCGGGCATCTGGATGTCGGAGACGATGAGGTCGTAGGGCGGGTGTTGTCCCGCGCCGACTTTTTTGAGGAGTTCGATGGCGGCGGCGCCGTCGGAGACGACCTCGGTGGTGCAGCCGCGGTGCATGAGGACGTCGCCGATGATTTTGCGGATTTTCTTGTTGTCGTCGGCGATGAGGATGCGTTTGTGTTCGAGGAACGGGTCGATGTTTCGTTCCATGAGCGCGGCGTCGACGCCGAGGAGGGTCTGGGGCCCCTGGGAGACGTTGCGGACTCGGTCCTTGATGCTCTCGACGTCGGAGAGGATGCGTTCGATGTGGGCGCTGGTCTCGGGGTCGGCGGTTTTCTGGTGTTCCTTGAGCCAGTCGATCTCGTGGATGATGTCGTCGAGGGGTTCGTTGATCTCGCCTTCGAAGCGTCCTGAGACGGTGCGGTTGGTCTCGGTGCGTTCGGTGACGAGGAGCTGGAGCATGTGGAGGGCCATGGCGACGTAGCGTCCGAAGATCTCGGCGAACTGTCGGTCCTGGTCGTCGAAGGCGCCGGGTTTGACGGACTCGATGTCCATGATCCCGATGACCTTGTCGCAGATGCGGAGGGGGACGGTGAGGGAGGAGCGTGCGCCCGAGAGCCCGGGGAGGAATCGTTCGTCGGCGCGTGTGTCGTTGCAGATGTAGCTTTCCCCGGTGGCGGCGACGTGTCCCGAGATGCCGGAGCCGTCGGATTCGAGGAAGAGGTCGAGGTCCTGGATTTCTTCGGGGAGCCCGGACTGCATGACGAGCTCGAGTCGGTTTTTCTTGTTGTTGATGAGGAAGATGGCGAAGTGGTCGGAGCGGAGGAGGTCGTGGGAGGACTGGACGATGCGTTGTTCGAGGAGCTGGAGTCGCTGGAGGGAGTTCATCTCCTGGATCTGCTCGACGTCGAGTCGGACGAGCTCGAATCCGGCTCGGTCGATGGCGTCCATTTTCTGCTGGATGCGTGAGGAGATGGTGACGTCGCGGACGATGGCGGCGATGCGGTCGATGGTGGCGTGCCCGTGCTCGGTGCGGGCGATGCCGGTGATGTAGATGTCGTAGGCGCGGTCGGCGTCGGCGGATTCGATGTGGTGTTTGGTGATGAGGGAACCCGATGCGCCTTCGGGGGCTTCTTCGAGGGCGTCGGCGCACTGGACGGCGAGGGCGACGACGCGCCTGCGGACGTTCTCGGGGAGGGCTTCGAAGTATTCGTTGGACCAGCGGAGTTCGGCGTTGGGCTCGACGATGGCGACGCCCTCGCCCAGGGCTTTGAGGACGGCGGCGACGGAGGTCTCGTCGGGCTGGGACATGACCTCGAAGCGGTCCCCGAGCTCGGCGCGCAGACGGCGGGTTTCTTCGGGCGTGGCGCCGACGAGGACGAGTTTGGGTTGGGTTTTCACCATCGAGAGGCCGTCCTGACGACGATGCGGTGAGTGGTTGGCGCCGATCCCGAGAATACGGTGATGAACACGGCTCCAAAGAACCCTTCGCACGGGGGGCGGTGTCGGGTGCATCCCGGGGCACGCTTCTGTGCGCTTCCTTGACGCTAGTATCGGCGCGGCACGCACGGAGGCACGCGAAGTCGATGATTTCTGTCCGAGAAATCCGGAAATCCTTTGGTTCGATCCGGGCGGTCGACGGGGTGTCGTTCGAGCTCGCGCCGGGTCAGGTGGCGGGGCTGCTGGGTCCGAACGGTGCGGGGAAGAGCACGACGATCCGGATGATCACGGGGTTCCTGGGCGCGGACTCGGGGTCGATCGAGATCATGGGCGCGGATATTGCCGGGTCGGCGTCGGAGGCGAAGTCCCGGCTCGGGTATCTGCCCGAGCAGGCGCCGATCTATCCGGAGATGTCGGTGTCGGGGTATCTCAAGCACCGGGCGAAGCTGCTGGGGGTGGAGTCCGGGGCGATCAAGGGGGCGGTGGGTCGGGCGATCGAGCTGTGCCGGTTGACGGGGATGGAGAGGCGGCGGGTGGGGCATTTGTCGAAGGGGTACAAGCAGCGGGTGGGGCTTGCGGGGGCGCTGATCCATGATCCGCCGGTGCTGGTTCTTGATGAGCCGACGAACGGGCTGGATCCGGGCCAGATCCGGGAGAGCCGGTCGTTGATCCGTGATCTTGCGGAGAACAAGACGATGCTGATCTGTTCGCACATTTTGCCGGAGATCGAGCGGGTGTGCGATCGGGTGATGATCATGAATCAGGGTCGGATCCGGGCGGACGGTTCTCCGGGGGAGTTGATCGCGCGGTCGACGGGGCCGGCGCGGTACACGGTGGAGATCCGGACGAACCCGAGCGCGGGGATCGAGCATTGTCTGCGGACGCTGGCGCTGGTGCCGGGGGTTGCGTCGACGATCGCGGCGGCGGGGCAGCCCGAGGATCATGCGCGGGGGTGGTGCCGGGTGGTGGTGGACGCGATGGAGGGGGAGGGTGATCTTCGTGAGGCGATCGCGGGGGCGGCGGCGGACAAGGGGCTGTTCATCCGGGAGTTGACGCGGCACCGTGCGACGCTCGAGTCGATTTTCGTGGATCTGATCGATCCGTCGGGCGAGCCGAGATTGACGACGGAGGGGAACGGGGCGGAGCGGGCGGGGGTGATCTCGTGAGGCGGGTGTGGGCGATCGCGACGCGTGAGTTCGTGTCGATGTTCCGGGTGCCGGCGGGGTGGATCATCATCGCGTTGTTCGCGTTTCTGAGCGGGGTGCTGTTCGTGAACCAGATTTTGATCCCGGGCGCGCCGGGGTCGATGCGGTATTTCTTTGGGCCGTGCGCGTGGATGCTGGTGGCGATCGCGCCGGCGATCTCGATGCGGTTGTTGAGCGAGGAGTACCGGACGGGGAGTTTCGAGTCGTTGCGGACGACGCCGGCGGGGGATTGGGCGGTGGCGGTGGGGAAGTACGTGGGGGCGGTGTTGTTCCTGGTGTCGATGCTGGTGCCTTCGCTGGCGCTGCCGGTGATCCTGGCGCTGGTGAGCGATCCGATGCCGGACCCCGGGCCGATCGTGTCGGGGTATTTGATGCTGGTGCTGGTGGGGATGGTGTATTTGGGGATCGGGCTTTTGGCATCGTCGCTGACGAGCAGCCAGACGCTGGCGTTTCTGGGGACGCTGATGTCGCTGGTGCTGCTGATGGTGGTGACGGGGGTGCTGGCGCCGCGCGCGGGGGGGCGTCTCGGGGAGCTGCTGAGCGCGGTGAGCGTGATCGGTCGCGCGGGGGAGCTGGGGAAGGGGATCATCGACACGGCGACGATCGCGTTTTTCCTGATCGCGAGCGTGTGGATGCTGGCGCTGACGAGCGGGGTGCTGGAGGTGCGTCGGCTCGCTCGTCCGAAGCGGGTGGTGGGCGTGATGTACGGGGTGTTCGCGGCGGCGACGCTCGGGGCGGCGCTGTTCGCGGGGATCCTGGCGCACGAGCACCGGGCGCGGGTGGACGTGACGTCGACGAGCGCGCACCGGTTGTCGGACCGGGCGCAGCGGATGGTGGATCGCTTGAGCGGGGAGACGCGGCTGGTGCTGGCGGTGGATCGTTCGGGGGTGGATCGGAGGACGCTGGACCTGGTGGAGGACGTGCTGGGCGCGTACGGGCGGGCGTCGGATCTGGTGGAGCCCGTGATGATCGATCTGGGGGCGGGGGATGCGCCGGCGCGGATCGCGTCGCTGCTGGGTGAGCTGCGGGCGCGGGAGGCGGAGGCGATCGCGTCGAACGTGTCGGTGCTCGAGGACGCGGCGGCGCGGATCGCGGAATCGGCGGTGGAGCTCGAATCGGTCGCGCCGGTGCTCGCGTCGGCGCGGGACACGATCGGGGCGGGGTCGGCGGGGGCGGCGAACAACCGGGCGTTTTTCGAGCAGCGGGCGTCGCTGCTTCGCCTGAGCGCGCAGGATTTGAACGCGAGCGCGGGGTCGATCCGGGAGGGGCTCGGGGGCGAGGACCCGCGGACGGGGGCGCTGGCGGAGGGGCCGATGGGGGTGCTGGGGTCGGCGCTGCGGTCGATCGGGGACCTGGACGGGCAGCTGGCGAGCGTGGCGTCGAGCGACCAGTTCGCGTCGGCGACGCGCGCGATCGCGCGGGACGTGCGGGGGCGGATCGGGACGATCGCGGAGGAGCTGTCGGTGGTGCGCGACGCGCTGGGTCGGCTGGGGGTGATCGACGCGGAGCGGGTCGCGACGGCGCTGGAGACGGGGGAGGCGCTGATGGTGATCGGGGCGCCGGCGCAGGGGGTGGCGGCGGTGGACCTGACGACGCTGCTGCCCTCAGCGCAGATGCTCGAGTCGCTCGGGCTCAGCGCGTCGGGGGTGATCGGTCCCCGGACGCAGGAGCTGATCGCGAGCGCGATCGGGGAGCTGGTGGTCGAGGAGCACCCGGTGGTGGTGTTCGTGCACGCGGGTCGTCAGGGGGACCTGCTGGGGGCTTCGGCGCTCTTGAGCGAGACGGTCGAGGCGCTGGCGTCGCGGGGGATCGACAGCTTGGAGTGGTCGGCGATCGAGCTCGCGGAGGCGCCGGGGCGCGCGGACGTGGATCCGCTGTTGTCGCGCCCGGTGGTGTACTTCGTGTATTCGACCGATTCGGCGGCGGGCTCGGGGGACACGGGGGTGTCGGGGACACGGCGTGCCGAGGCGCTCGGGCGGGTGACGCGGCAGCTGATCGAGGCGGGGGAGTCGGTGCTCGTGTGCGTGAATCCGTCGATCTTTCATACGTTCGGGGACACGGACCCGGTGGTGCGGGCGCTCGAGCCGTTGGGGATCGTCCCGGACCCGACGCGGACGATCATGCGCTCGGCGGCGGGGGCGCAGGGGACGCGGGCGGACCCGACGAGCGTGGTGGTGGCGTCGGGTCGGGACGCGGCGCACCCGATCTCGGACGCGGTGCGGGGCTTGCGCGGGGTGTACCCGTGGGCGGTGCCCATCGCGCTCGATGAGCGTTTGGGCGTGGAGCAGCACGCGATCCTGACGGTGCGCGAGGGCGGCGCGTGGGCGGAGCGGGACTGGCAGGACCTGTGGACGACGGATGGGCCGTCGAGAGCGTATATGCGGGATCAGCCGGTGTTCGACGCGTCGCGTGACGAGAAGCGGGAGTCGTGGACGATCGGCGCGAGCGCCGAGCGGGAGCGGTTGGGTCAGACGCAGCGGGTGATCGTGATCGGGTCGAACTCGTGGGCGAGCGACGCGACGATCATGGCGCCCGAGCGGCTCGTGGACGGTCGGATCACGCGTCCGTACCCGGGGAACCAGATGCTTTTCGAGGGGTCGATCTCGTGGCTGGCGGGGCTCGATGATCTGATCGCGCCGGGCGCGTCGGCGCGTGCGGTGGCGACGATCCGGGCGCTCGACGGGTCAACGCTGTCGGTGCTGCGGTGGGTGCTGCTGGGGGTGATCCCGGGGCTGATCATCGTCGCGGGGGTGGTGGTGCGGGTCGTTCTGGGGTGATGTTTGTCGGTGTCGTTTCCATCGGCGGACGACGCGCGCGGTGGCGATGAGCCCGACGGGGATGACGAGGAGTGTTTCGGCGGCGCGGTTGATGAGGTCGGCGAGGATGGCGGCGCTCATGGTGAAGCCGGCGGCGCTGGCGCTGAGCCCGACCCCCCACTCTCGGAAGCCGACGCCGGACCCGGTGAAGGGGATGAGGGTCGCGCCCTGGGAGACGGCGCTGACCAGGGCGATCATCGCTGGGGAGAGGTCGAGGTCGATGAGCTCGAAGGCGACGGCGTAGCGGATGTACCAGACGAGGACGTCGAGGGATCGCCACGCGAGGGCGATCGCGAGGAGGCGCGAGGACCTTGGGACGAGGGCGGCGACGATGAAGAGGGCGAGGGTGGGTGCGGAGGCGATGAGGAGCCCGGTGCCGTACCAGTGACCCGAGTCTCCGGGGATGAGGAGGGCGGCGGCGAGGAGGGCGGCGTTGGCGATGAGCGCGAGGACCCCGGACCAGATGGTGGACTCGACGGAGTCTCGGACGCGGATGGCGTTGATTTTCTTGTGGTACCCGATGCGTCCGATGAGCCCGGGGCGCATGGGGAGGTGGTTGAGGAGCCACGCGCTGGCGACGAGGTCGAGCATCTCGGCGCGTCCGACGGGTCCGAATCGGGACTGGAGCGCGTGGAGGCAGAGGGTGACGGCGGCGAGGTTGGCGAGGGGGGAGAGGAGGACGAGGGCGATGATCCATGGCGGGGTGCCGCGGACGCGCTGGACGAGGGCGGGGATGTCGGCGCTGTCCTTGAGGACGTAGACGGCGGCGGCGACGAGGAGGATCGCGCCGAGGGTGAAGGCGATCCACGAGCGCCGGGAGGGTCGGCGCGGGGCGTCGATCCGGTCGTCAGTTTCCATAGCCCCGGGTCTGGGTGGGGGTGAAGGTGGCGAAGGGTTGGTCGATGGTGGCGTAGACGCGTTGGATGTCGTTGAGCTGGTCGCGGGTGTAGGCGGCGATCGTGCGGACGCGGGGGTCGCCGTGGGTGAGGGCAACCTCGATGAGGGGCGAGTTGGCGTCGGCGGCGCGGGTGGCGAGGGCGGCGGCGAACTCCGCGGGGTCGATGGGGTCTCCGGCGAGGGAGGCGGCGGTGAGCGACTCGGCGACGCGGAGGTCGAAGGGGGCGATGCTGGGCGCGGCGGCCTGGGTGGGGAGGACGGCGAGCATCCAGGCGCGGGTTTGGGGGGATTCTCGTTCGTATCGTTCCCAGCACGCGTCGGCGAAGCGGGCGAGGTCGTCGCTGGTGAGCTCGGGGCGTCGGCGGGGCTCGTAGAGGATCGCGCTGGCGGCGGCGACGGCCTGTTCCATCGCGCGGGAATCGCCCGTGCGGATGGACGCGAGGAGGTCGTCGAGGGGCGCGGCGACGGCGTCGATGCGTCGGCGTTCGATCATGTCGGTTTCGGTGGTGAGCGAGAACGCGGAGTTGATGAGCCCGCCGATGGGGAGGGCCTTGAAGCCCTGGAGGGCGCGCCATCGCTGGCGGAAGGTGGAGGCGGGCTGGGCGCGCATGAGCCACTTGGTCTGGATCGAGTCGGGGTCGGTGGTGAAGGTGATAGTCTCGAGGGGCTTGAGTCGGAGTTTGCGTCCCATGTCGATGACGCGCGGCTCGGGTGTGCCCGTGAAGAGGTCGGTGTGTTCCTTGAATCCGGGGATGATGAGGAGGTTGGAGTCGATGGGGTTGGCGGGGCCGACGGCGAGGGGGATGGCGGTGATGTTCTGGAGTTCGATGGTGACGCGTGCGGGGTCGATCGAGGAGAAGTCGCGCTGTGTGGCGCGCATGGTGAGGCGCATGGTGTTTTCGGGGCGCGTGATCATCTCGTCGATCCAGAGTGGGATGTCTCTTTCGAGTCGGGACATCTCTCGTCCGGTCTCGGTGGTCTGGTCGAGGTCGGGGCGGAGCTCGGCGACGCGTGAGCGTCCGATGGAGCCGGCGGCCTGGAGGGGGTAGGCGCGTGTGAGCTGGAGGTATTCCTCGACGGCGCGGTCGGTTTCTCCGAGTTTGTCGGAGCAGAACGCGATGAGCAGGTCGCGCGAGGCGGAGGGGGCGAGTTTGTCGGTGGCGGTTTGGCGGGCGAGTTCGTAGTTGCCCTCGGCGTAGATGGAGAAGGGTTCGAAGGGTTTGAAGATGGGTTCGAAGTCTGGGGCTCTGGCGACGATGCGGTCGACGTCGTTTTTGATGATCTCGGGGTCGACGCCGACGATGGCGCGGTAGGTCTGGAGGGTGACGATCTCCTTGAGGAAGGATCGGAGGAGGGCCGTTCGGTCGGCGCCGCGTTGCTGGAGTTGTTCGTTGATCTGCTCGTTGACCTTCATGAGCCCTCGTTCGAGGTCGGCGAGGGTGGAGTCGACGGTTTCCTGGTCGCCGAGGATGTGGGCGGCGAGGAGGCGGATGCGGTCGATGCCCGCGTCGTAGCGGATGTCTCTCGGGTCTCCGAGGTCGTCGATGGGTTCGTTGAGTTCGCGGCGTGCGTTGATCTGGGCCATGAGGGTGCCGCGTTCGTCGTAGAGGGTGGGGTTGAGTTGGTCGAGGATGGCCTGGGGTCCTTCGTACTGCCAGAGGAGGGAGAGCTGTTGTTCGCGGAGGGCGGCGGGTGTGTTGCCCTGGTCCATCTGGAAGATGCGGATGCCGTTGTTGAGGAAGCGCCAGGCGCTGTCGGTGGCGCCTTCGCGGGCGCAGAGTTTGGCGATGGCGATGTGGACGTGCGGGTCGAGGGGGTCCGCGTAGAAGACGCGGAGCTGGAGGCGGAGGAGGGCGGCGTTGTCGTCGGTGCGTTGTCCGATGGTCTGGGCGAGGAGGGACTGGGCTTCCTTGTGGGTCGAGTCGAGTCGCGCGGACTTGCGGAGGTTGATGAGGAACTCCTCGGCGTTGCCCCGTTCGCGTTCGAGGAGTGCGGCGTCGAGGAGGAGTCGGGAGCGGACGGAGGGGTCGATGAGGGCGGCGTCGTCGGAGGCGAATCGGTTGTAGAGCGCGAGGCGCTCTTCGACGGTTTGTTTCTCGTTGATGATGGCGCTGATGAGGCGGAGCTGGGCGACGGTGTCCTCGGGGTCGAGCTTGACGACTTTTCGGGTGGCGTCGATGACGCCCTGCTGGTCGCCGGCGGACCAGGAGGCGAGGACGAGGGAACGCGCGAGGTCGGGGTCGCTCGGGTCGAGGTCGGTGGCGATGGAGAGGAGGGCGGCGGCGAAGGCGTAGTCGTCGGGCCCGGGGGGCTCGGGGATGGAGAGCGCGAGCCCGGAGACGACCTCGAGGGCGTCGGCGGCCTTTTCTGGGGTGACCTGCGCGGTCGCGCTTGGCGCGAGGATGGTCGTCGCGAGGAGTGCGGAAGCGGCGGCTCGTGTGATCATGCGGTGGGTCCGGCGGAGAGGGTCGCGATGGTGGCGCCGAGCGCGACGGTGAGGGTGACGGCGAGCGAGACCCGGGCGCGCCGGACGAGGGGTCGGGGTGCGCGGAGGAAGAGGCGTTCGGCGACGCAGACGAGGAACAGGAGCTGGGCGGCGCACAGGAGCGTGATCGCGGCGGCGGCGCGCGAGATCGGGGAGACGAGCGGGCTCGAGGGGTCGAGCGCGAACCAGAGCGCGAGGACCCCCAGGGCGATGCTCCACGCGCTCACGAGGGCCATCATCGCGGCGCGGGTGGGGGTGATGCGGGGGACGGGTTCGCTCGGGGCGTGTGTGCTCATGGGGTGATCGTCTCTGTCGGGCGCGCCCGGGGCGGTGGGCTCTGCGACAGTGTACAGGTCGGCGGGATCGGGTGTTCGCGCTGAATCCCGATCGTGGTCTGGATCAGCCCATGGCCATGGCCATGAGGAACTCGGCGTTGGTCTTGTGCTTCCCGAGTCTGGATTTGAGGAGGTCCATGGCTTCGACGACGTTCATGTCGGCGAGGACCTTGCGGAGGCGGTAGACGAGCTCGAGCTCCTTGGGGTCCATGAGGAGCTCCTCTCGGCGGGTGCCCGAGGCGGCGACGTCGATCGCGGGGTAGGTTCGTTTCTCGACGAGTCGTCGGTCGAGGTGGAGCTCGGAGTTGCCCGTGCCCTTGAACTCCTCGAAGATGACCTCGTCCATCTTGGACCCGGTATCGACGAGCGCGGTGCCGATGATGGTGAGCGAGCCCCCTCGTTCGATGGCGCGGGCGGCGCCGAAGAACTTCTTGGGGCGCTGGAGCGCGTTGGAGTCGAGGCCGCCGGTCATGATCTTTCCGGAGTGCGGGATCTCGGCGTTGTACGCGCGGGCGAGACGGGTGATGGAGTCGAGGAAGATGACGACGTCTTCGCCGTACTCGACGAGTCGTTTGGCTTTCTCGATGACCATCTCGGCGACGGCGACGTGTCGCGAGGATTGTTCGTCGAAGGTGGAGGCGACGACCTCGACGCCTTCGATGACGTTGCGTCGGAAGTCGGTGACTTCCTCGGGTCGTTCGTCGACGAGGAGGACGAAGATTTTGGTGTCGGGGTAGTTCTCGGAGATGGCGCGGGTCATTTTCTGGAGGAGGACGGTCTTGCCCGTGCGCGGGGGCGCGACGATGAGGGCGCGTTGTCCTTTCCCGATGGGCGCGACGAGGTCGACGATGCGGGTCTCGATGATGTCGGGGGTCGTTTCGAGGAGGAATCGTTCCTCGGGGTGCATGGGGACGAGGTCCTCGAAGTTGATCAGGTCGTGGATCTTCTTCGGGTCCTGCCCGTTGACGTGGTCGATCTTGAGGAGCGCGAAGTAGCGTTCGGATTCCTTGGGGGGTCGGATGACGCCTCGGATGGTCATGCCTCGGCGGAGCCCGAAGCGCCGGATCTGTGAGGGGGAGACGTAGATGTCGTCGGGTCCGGGGAGGTAGGAGAGCTCGGGGGAGCGGAGGAAGCCGAAGCCGTCGGACATGATCTGGAGGGAGCCCTCGCCGAACATGATGCCTTGTTTGGCGGCGCGTGCTTTGAGGATCTTGAAGATGAGGTCCTGCTTGGGGATCTGGTGGAAGTCCTCGAGCCCTTCCTTCTCGGCGACTTTGAAGACGTCGTCGATGCTCATGCGTTGGAGGGCGCCGAGGTTGATGCCGTCGTCTTCGATCTTGCCTCCGGACTGGGCGACGATGCGTTCGAGTTCTTCGGCTTCGCGTTCGAGTTCTTCGTCGGAGGGGAGGACGCCGTAGGACTGGATGGATTGTCGGGACTGTTGTTTGGCGTGTCCTTTGCCTCCGCCGCCGCCGCCTCCGGTTTGGTTGCGGCGTTTTTTGCGTTTGCGTCTGCGGGACGAGGAGTCGTCGGAGGATTGGTTGTTGTTGTTGGAGCTGTTGTTGTCGCCCCGATCGCTGTGGCTGGGTGCGTTGTCGCTCTGGGCGTTGTCCACGGGCTTGTCCTTGGCGCCGGGCGCCTTTTTGGACTCGATCTCGGACCCGGTGTCCTTGGACTCGGAGGCCTTGGGGGAGGACTTGGAAGAGGCCTTCTTGGTGGTCTTCTTCTTGGTCGTCTTCTTGGTGGTCTTGGAGTCCGCTTCGGCGACGTCGCTCGATTTGCTCATGTGAAACGCCTTTGTGGATCCGCCTTGCGCACACCGTGCGTGCAGAGGGGATCGTGTCGTATCGGTGAACGTGTCAGGGGGAGCACACGCGGGAGGCCACGGGGCGCGGGCGTGTGCGGGGTGGTGGGGTAAGAATCGGAATCCGCGCCGGGGTGGCGAGGGTCGTGGTTTGATCAGGGTCGCGGCGTGCTCAGGGAGCGTTCGATCGAACCGAGGATCCGCTCGCACGCGCTGGGGAGCCCTTGGGGATCGCCCCCGTTGGCTATGACATGATCGGATCGTTGGCGCTTGGTTTCAAGTGGGAGCTGGGCATTTTCTCGTCGATCGAGCTCGGATTCGTCCCAGCCGCGGTTTCTTTTGACACGATCGAGGCGGATTTCCCGGGGGGTGTCGACGAAGACGACGGCGTCGCATTCGTCGTCGATCCCGGCTTCGAAGAGGAGGGGGGCGTCGATGATGACGGCCCGGACGCCCGGGTCCTTGCGGGCCTGCTCGATGGTGCGGGCGCGGTCGTCGTGGATGATGGGGTGGGTGACGGATTCGAGGAATCGGCGTTCGGTCTCGTCGTTGAAGACGATGGCGGCGATCTTGGCGCGGTCGAGGGAGCCATCGGTTGCGAGGATGGAATCGCCCCAGCGGTCGATGAGGGTGCGTTTGACGTCCTCGCGGGTGAGGGCTCGCTTTCCGGCGGCGTCGGAATCGGAGACGACGCATCCGATGGAGGCGAAGGCCTGGGCGACGCGGGACTTGCCCGAGGCGACGCCGCCGGCGATCCCGATGATGGGGATGCGGCGTGGGGTGGAGGTGGTGGTTCGCTTGAGCTGGGCGCGGATGGTCTCGAGGATCTCGTGGGGGTTCTCCATGGAGCGCCAGACGAGCTCGATGTCCGAGGTCCCGGCGCTGGAAGCGCCGATGGAGCCGACGCCGAAGAGGCGTTCGGCGAGGGGGCGGATGACGACGAGGTGCTGGACTTTGTCGAGGGCGATGTCGTGGCGGACGGTGGTGAGGACGCCGTGGGTGGCGATGAGGCGCTGGTCGGTGAGGATGTGTCGTCGGGCGAGGAGGTCGAGGACGGCGTAGAGGAGTCGGAGCGCGATGATCGCGAGGGCGGCCCACGCGATGAGCGCGAGCCCGAGGCCCGGGAGGAGCCCGGACATCCAGATGAGGAGGACCCAGGTGAGGAGCCCGAAGACGAGGGTGCGCCAGGTGCGGACGATGACGAACACGGGGTGGGGTCGTGTGTCGAGGATGGTGGTTTCGTCGGGCTGGATGGGCGGGGTGGATCCCATGCCTGAGTATCGGCATGCGCGGGCGGATGCACGCAAGGAATCGTGGCCGGCTATGCTCGGATCATGCTCACGATCGATTACGCGAACTGTCTGTCCACACGTGTCGGCTCTCACGGGATCGACCCCGCGCGGGTCGACGGGGCTTCGGAGGAAGCGCGGGGACTCGCGGCGATCACGCGGTCGCTCGGCGAGACGCGCGGGACGGGGTGGGAGCGGTGGTTCGGGCTCTGGGACGAGCCGATGCGGGGCGCGCACATGGGGGCGATCGAGCCCCTGGTGAAGTCGCTGTCGGGGAAGTTCGAGAACCTGGTGGTGCTGGGGATCGGGGGGAGTGCGCTGGGGAACATCGCGATCCAGAGCGCGCTGAACCCTTCGACGTACAACCTGATGAGCGCGAAGGAACGGGGCGGGCCGCGGGTGTTCGTCGTGGACAACGTGGATCCGGTGAACCTCGCGGGGGTGCTGGCGCAGTGCGAGCCGAAGAAGACGCTGTTCAACGTGATCTCCAAGTCCGGGGAGACGGCGGAGACGGCGGCGCAGTTCATGCTCGTGCGGCAGCTCCTGCAGGACGCGCTGGGGAAGAAGTGGGCGTCGCACGTGGTGGCGATCACGGACCCCGAGAAGGGGACGATGCGGACGATCTGCGACGAGCACGGGATCACGACGCTGCCGGTGCCCGAGGGGGTCGGGGGGCGGTTCTCGTCGCTGTCGCCCGTGGGGTTGTTCTCGAGCGCGATGTGCGGGATCGATATTGATGGCCTGCTCGACGGCGCGAAGGCGATGGACGAGCGGTGCAAGTCCGAGGACCTGACGACGAACCCGGCGGCGATGCTCGCGCATCTGCTCGTGGACCTGGGGACACGGAAGGGGAAGCACTCGCACGTGATGATGCCGTACTGCAACGCGCTGTACCTGATGGCGGATTGGTACCGTCAGCTGTGGGCGGAATCGCTCGGGAAGCGGCGCGACAAGGACGGGGCGGAGGTGTTCACGGGGTTCACGCCGATCAAGGCGCTGGGCGCGACGGACCAGCACTCGCAGGTGCAGCTGTACCGGGAGGGGCCGAACGACAAGGTGTTCATCCTGTGCGAGGTCGAGTCGTTCGATCAGGATCTGGAGATTCCATCAGGGATGGGGGTCGAGGCGCTGTCGTATCTTGAGGGCAAGTCCATGCAGACCCTGCTCAACGCGGAGAAGCGCGCGACGGAGTACGCGCTGCTCGAGTCGGGGCGTCCGAACATGACGATCCGGTTCCCGGAGGTCGATGCGCACCACATCGGGGAGTTCATCGCGCTGTGGCAGATCGCGACGGCGTACGCGGGGAGACTCCTGAACATCGATGCGTACGACCAGCCCGCGGTGGAGACGGGGAAGAAGGCGACGTTCGGGCTGATGGGGCGCGCGGGGTACGAGGAGTGGTCGGCGAAGGTGGATTCGGCGCTGGCGGAGACGGATTATATCGTTTAAACTGATAACATCATGGACAACAAGACAGAAGTATCTCCAGAGGATACAGGCGACCAAGCGCCTCCTGCCGCACTCCATTATATTGGCCTCGCCTCAGAAATGATTTCCACGTTTTTCTTACTGATTGGACTGCTGGCCGTACTAATGCTCTTCGCTGCCAATGCGAGTGGGAAAATTGAAACCACACCAGAGCCAGTTCACCTCTACGGCAATGATTTCGGCGGCAATGTCCTAATCGCAATCGCTGGATATCTGGCCGAGTCGATTTTCTTTATCCTAAGCGCCTTCTTCGCTGTCATTGCCATGTTCATACTCCGCAACAGAAAATCAAAATTACTACTTGCTATAGCTATCGTCGCAATTGGCATACAGCCACTACTGCTTTCACTAGCCTCATGGCTTGGCAACTAGTTTCCCATCTTGCATCTACAGAACTAATCCACTCGCCACCGAGGGAGCGGCCGGGGCTGGCGGAATTGACGCTGGCGGCGACGGATTACGTGGTGCGATCCTGCGATCCACGCTTGTCCAACAGGCTATTGCGGTACAACTCTGCGCGTGAAAGAAGATCTTGCAAATCAGGATCCTTCCTGTGGGCACCCCATTTGACCGAAAAGATATCTTTATCTCGCGGCACAGACTCGGGGTTGTGCGCGATGTATGAAGACATAGTCCTTGACGCCTGAACGTGGTCTGCAATGATCAAAAACATGCTAGCATGGTGCTTGTCGGATCCTGTTTCCAGCATGATCTGAGTGTCCAACAAAAGACCGAGTACTTCGTCAAGCAAATCCTTCATGTCGCTATAAAATGATTTAACTTGCTCGAACTTGATAGGCGGCAACAAATGCGGATTGATCGCATGCTTCATGTCTCTATGCGATACAAGCTTGTGCCTCAGTGTTTTTAGGGGCTTGAAGGACTCTTCTAGCTTTGTCAAACGACCAGACACTTCGCTAACACGCTTGCCAAAATTGCTCCTTC
Source organism: uncultured Phycisphaerales bacterium (assembly GCA_965652365.1). GTDB lineage: Bacteria > Planctomycetota > Phycisphaerae > Phycisphaerales > UBA1924 > UBA1924. The sequence continues at coordinate 157,576 of CBFGUD010000002.1, read as the reverse complement.
CAAGAGAGAGCTGTTCGTCAGTAGCTTCTTTCGGCATCCACTTACCACCTTCACTCTTGTGGTACGGACGGCCCGCAGACTCCCACCAGAGTGCCCAGCACTTTTGCTCACTTGGCTCAGTAGCACGGAGTTTCTTAATCAGCCATTTTAGGGACACATTGTCATCTTCTCTAAATGAATCCGCATCCATGATTCTCGCCAATACAGAAATTGTCGTGTCGCGTAACATCTGAAGTAGCAAATTCTCGGTGTAGTGCCCAAACACCGAAATTCCATATGGATACTCTGTGTAGTCAGCATTAAAAAATAAGTGATCCAGCGTGCCAATGCATTCGTGAGCCAATCTTAGCTCGTCTTCGATCGCAAAGATCAGTTTTTCCACCGCATCATTATCATTCAAATCGATCAATCGTGCACACTCCTACTAACTGTGCAGATCCACCCACCCCCGAGGACGTGGTCGGGGTTGGTGGTGTCGTAGATCGCGAGGGCCTGGCCGGGGGTGACGGCGCGTTGGGGGTCGTCGAAGACGCATTCGATCGCGCCCGTGCGGCCGGAGGGGGTTGATTCGCTCGCCCCCCCACTGCTGTCGTCGTCGATGAGGCGCACCCTGGCGCGGACCTGGTCCATGTTGTATCGGTGGCGCACGAACACCTCGCGCCAGTCGTGGAGTTCGGACTCGTCGATGAGGAGGTTGAGCTCGTGGGCGGTGCACGAAGAGGACAGAAGGTCGTCGTTCTCGCCGATGGTGATGGTGTTGGTGTCGGGGTTCTTGTTGACGACGTAGATGGGGTGCCCGAGGGCGACGCCGACGCCTCGGCGCTGGCCGATGGTGAACTTGTGCTGGCCCTGGTGCTGGCCGACGACGTCGCCGGATTGGGTGACGATGTCGCCTTGCTTGGCGAGGTCGGGGCGGCGGCGTTCGACGAGCCCGGCGTAGTCGTTGTCGGGGACGAAGCAGATCTCCTGAGAGTCGGGCTTGTCGAAGACGGGGAGGTTGTGTCGCTCGGCGATCGCGCGGACCTGGGCTTTGGTTTCGTACTCGCCGATGGGGAGGAGCATCTCGGCGAGGCGCTCCTTGGGGGCGCCGAAGAGGACGTAGGACTGGTCTTTGGACGAGTCCTTGCCGCGGAGGAGCTTGGGGGCGGGGCCTGAGCGATCGATGCGGGCGTAGTGGCCGCTCGCGATGTAGTCGGCACCGATCTGTTTGGCGTAGTCGTGGAGTTTGCCGAACTTGAGCCAGTCGTTGCAGCGGACGCAGGGGTTGGGGGTGCGTCCCTGGGCGTACTCGTCGACGAAGTAGTCGATGATGCGCCCGAAGTCTTTTTTGAAGTTGCAGATGTAGAGGGGGATCCCGAGGGCGGCGGCGACGAGCTGGGCGTCGTGGGCGTCGCCGACGGAGCAGCAGCCCTGGTGTCCGATTTTGACTTTGTCGGGGTCGCAGGAGACGCCGGCGGTGTCGTAGGGCTGGAGCTCGTCGAGGGTTTCGCCGGGGGATCCGAGGCGCATGAAGCACCCGACGACGTCGTAGCCCTCCTCGAGGAGGAGTGCGGCGGCGGCGGAGGAGTCGACGCCCCCGCTCATCGCGACGAGGACCTTGGGTTTGGACCCATCGGTCGAGCCCGGCTTGGGGCTGTGGTCGCGGGATGTGGCGGGGTCGTGCGGCATGGTTCGGAGTCTATTGCGGATCAAGCACTTGCGTCATGCGGCGGATGTGATTGATTGCATAGACAGACTGGTCTTTCTGGATCAATACATGAGGTCGTTGGGGTCGGATTTGCCGGTGTCGTGGTCGTCGATCTGGATCCGGATCTGGTCGAGCATGGCGTAGAAGCGGGCGCGTTCTTCTTTGGGGAGGGATTTGGCGACGGCTTTCATGTTCTCGATGGTGAGTTGTTTCGTCATGGTGGAGCCGTCGGGGAGTCGTCGGACGGCGAATCCGGGTTTTTCGGAGAGGAACTCTGGGGATTGTTCGAGCATGTCGGCCATTTTGCGGAGCATGGCGGCGGCGGTGCCCGGGGCGACGCCGTGCCCGATCCGGACGCGGACGGGGGCGGTGGAGGATTCGGATTCGGGTCTGTTGATGATGGATCCGGAGATGACGTGGCCGTCGGTGTCGGCGGTGGGGTCGTCTTCTCGGTCCATGGTGGCGGCGTTGAAGCCGGAGAGGTATGCGGCGAGTTTGGTGGTGTCGTGGGTTGGTTTCTGGTTGAAGTCGTTCATCGTGGGATGGTAGGGCGGCGGATTTGGCACACGATTCGCGTTCGTGCTCCGTGAAGGAGTCTGTTCATGCGACGATGGATCGTCCACATCCTCATTTGTGTCGGGATTTGCGCGTCGGGGGCGCAGGCGGGGAAAACGCTGCGCGATGTGACGCGCGTGAAGGGGCAGGGCGCGAGCGTGATCCAGGGTCTGGGTCTCGTGATTGGTCTGGACGGGACGGGGGACGAGGGGACGGAGCTGGCGACGGCGCGTCCTCTGGCGCAGACGCTGACGAACCTGGGGAACCCGGTGAGCATTGATGAGCTCGCGTCGTCGCAGTCGGCGGCGTTGGTGCTCGTGACGTGCGAGATCCCGCGGGGTGGCGGGAAGGTGGATGACCAGTTCGACATCACGATCTCGGTGATCAACAGCGCCGAGTCGCTCGAGGGGGGGACGCTTTTGATGACGCCGCTGACGCCGCGGCCGGGGTCGCCTGTTTATGGGTTCGCGCAGGGGCGGTTGTCGCTCCCGGATCGGGAGTTCAAGACGGTGGCGACGATCTCGCGCGGGGCGCAGCTGGTGCGTGACGTGAACACGATGCCTTCGATCGCGGGGATTTTCGATCTGATCATCGAGACGCCGTTCTCGGGATGGGGCGCGGCGAGCTCGATGGCGTCGGAGATCGATCAGAACTATCGGTTGTCGTCGGATCGCTTGGGCGATCCGATCGCGCACGCGGTGGACCACCGGACGATCCGTGTGACGGTGCCGGCGAGCGAGCGTCGGGATCCCGGGGCGTTTTTCGGGCACGTGATGGAGACGGATATCAGCGGGGCGCTGCGGAAGCTCCCGGCGCAGGTGATCTGCGATACGCGTTCGGGGATCATCGTGATGACGGGTTCGGTGGAGGTGTCGCCGACGGTGATCACGCACAAGGACCTGGTGATCTCGACGCTGGTGGATCCGGCGGCGGCGGCTCCGGCGACGAGCGAGTTCGCGGCGGTGAAGACGGCGGACGAGACGGACGCGGATGCGACGACGGCGAAGCTCGAGGACCTGATCAGCGCGTTCGACCAGCTGGACGTGCCCCCGGTGGAGCAGATCCGGATCTTGCAGTTGATCCATCAGGCGGGGAATCTGCACGCGCGATTGATCGTGGACGGGATCGGATAAGAGAAGGAAGGACCAGACGATGAACCCCATTCTGAACAGTTCGAACAGCCAGTCGCTCAACCCGATGGCGCAGATCATCAAGGGCAAGCAGCGGACGGAGGGGGACAGCGTGTTCGCTCCGTCGGTCGGGTCGGGCGGGGAGGGCGCTGCTTCCAAGGGGACGACGCGCGCCGACCAGGCGAAGGAGGCGGCGGAGAAGCTCGTCTCGACGACGTTCATCAAGCCGATCCTGAGCGAGGCGCGGAAGATGGACAACGCGCCGGCGCCGTTCAAGCCCACCCAGGCGGAGAAGATGTTCGGCGCGATGCTCGACAACAAGATCGCGGATGAGCTGGTGGCGAAGCTGCGGCTCCCTTTGGCGCAGCGGATGACGAGCGATATGGTGGACCGGATCCCCGAGTCCGAGCGTGGTGAGCTCGCGACGAAGCGCGTGGACATCCTGGGATGAGCGCGTCGCCGGCCCAACTCGGCGGGGCGATCGACGCGGCGCGTCTGGAGGCGCTGCTGTCGGACCTGGAGCGTGAGCACGGGACGCTGTTGTCGCTCGCGGGCGAGCAGCGCGAGGCGGTGCTGCACGCCGATGCGCGGGCGCTCCAGCGGATCACGAGCGAGACGGCGGAGACGCTGGGTCGGATCGCGCACACGGAGCAGACGCGCCGGTCGCTCGTGACGGGCGCGGACGGGACGACCCCGACGCTCGAGCAGATCGCGCGGACGCTCGAGCCCGAGCGTGCGGCGTCGCTCCGGGAGCGGGCGGCGTCGTTGCGGTCACTGATGGGGCGGATCAGGGAGGAGCAGGAGGCGGTGCGGGTCGCGAGCGAGGCGCTGGCGGCGCACATGAAGGGGCTGATCGAGCAGGTGGGCGCGAAGCTGTCGCACGCGGGGACGTACTCGCAGCGCGGCGCGGTGAAGCCCGCGGCCCAGCAGGTGGTGTCGGGCGTGGACCTGGTGCGGTGATGGAGGCGCGGTCATGAGTCTGACGGCAGCGATGAACATCGCGAACTCGGCGCTGACGGCGTCGCAGATCGGTCTGCAGGTCACGTCGCAGAACCTGGCGAACGTCTCGACCCCGGGGTACACGCGTCAGATCGCGCTGATGCGCGCGATCCGGGGTCAGGTGACGGACCCGTTCATGATCGGGTCGGGGGTCGCGGTCGGGGAGGTGCGGCGTCAGATCGACCAGGCGCTGCAGAGCCGGCTGTGGAACGCGAACTCGGCGGAGTTCTCGTCGGCGCAGCAGGCGAACGTGTTCTCGCAGCTCGAGGCGATCCTGAACGAGGGGACGGACTACGACCTGTCGAGCGAGCTGTCGTCGTTCTTCAACGTGTGGTCCGAGGCGACGACGGTGCTCGATTCGGGGTCGACGCTCGTGAACCAGGGTCGGACGATCGCGACGTACATCAAGAACATGCGGAGCGACCTGCTCGCGCAGCGTGCTCAGATCGAGGACCAGATCGACGCGCAGGCGAACCACGCGGACGCGCTGTTCGAGGAGATCGCGTCGATCAACGGGACGATCTCGTCGCGCGAGGTGGGGAACGCGCAGGCGAGCGCGCTGCGGGACCGGCGCGACCAGATCGTGACGGAGCTGTCGCAGCTCATGGAGGTCACGGTCTCGGAGACGAACCAGGGCGGGTACGACGTGTACGTCGGGTCGACCCCGATCGTGCAGGGGAACAACTCGCGCGGGATCTCGGTGGATCGTCGGACGATCAACGGGAGTCTGTCCGTGCGGGTGACGGTCGGGGACAACAACGACACGCTCGGCGTCGACTCGGGCTCGCTCGGTGGGCTGCTCGCGTCGCGGGACGGGGCGATCGACGAGACGCTCGAGAAGCTCGACCGGATCGCGGCGAACCTGATCTTCGAGGTCAACAAGCTGCATTCGACGGGCGTGAACGAGGAGTGGCTGCAGAACACGCTCGGGACGCTGCAGATCGAGTCGGCGAACCGGACGCTGCCGCTGAATGATCCGGACAACTTCGATCTCGCGGAGCTCCCGTTCGCGCCGGTCAACGGGGGGTTCGTGGTGCATGTGCGCAACGAGGACACGGGGACGTCCAACGAGGTGTTCATCCCGGTGGATCTGGACGGGATCGACACGACGGGGGCGCTGAGCACGGCGGACGATACGTCGGCGGAGGACATCCGCGCGGCGCTCGACGCGATCGACGGGATCAGCGCGACGTTCGATCCGTCGGGTCGGTTGTCGATCGACGCGGAGCTGGGGTTCTCGTTCGCGTTCGCGGACGACACGTCGGGGGTGCTCGCGACGCTCGGGGTCAACACGTTCTTCGAGGGGACAGGGGCCGCGGACATCGGGGTGATCGAGGACATCGAGCCCAACCTGGGGCGCGTGAGCGGCGGGGGCGAGTTCAACGCGAACGGGACGGCGGCGCTGATCGCGCAGGTGGCGGACGGGGCGGTCTCGGCGCTGGGGGGGCGGAGCATCACCAAGTTCTGGGCGGTGCAGACCCAGGACATCGCGGTGCTGGCGGGGTCCGCGATCACCAAGGCGGACGCGGACGCGATCGTGCGTCAGAGTCTGGACGCGCAGCGGGCGAGCGTGTCGGGGGTGAGCGTGGACGAGGAATCGATCAATCTGATCTCGTACCAGAACCAGTACCAGGGCGCCGCGCGTGTGATCACGGCGGCGCAGGAGATGTTCGACACGCTGCTCTCGCTCGTGTAAAGGAACACACACGATGTCCGCATTCCCGACATCCTTCTCGCGTTCGCCGACCAATCTGCTGACGATGCAGAACCTGCGCAACATCAACTCCACGAACTCGGCGATGGGACGGCTCAACCAGCAGCTCGCGTCGGGGCTGGACCTGTTGCGCCCGTCGGACGACCCGGTGCGGAGCGCCGCGGTCTCGACGCTCGATGCGCGGATCGAGGCGACGGGCCAGATCCTCAAGAACCTGAACTTCGCGGGGTCGACGTCGGGGACGCTCGACCAGGCGCTCTCGGACGCGAAGTCGCTCATCGACGAGGCGATGTCGATCGCGTCGGGTCAGATCAACTCGGACCCCGAGACGCGGGAATCGCAGGCGGTGATCATCGATTCGCTGATCGATTCGCTCTACTCGATCGTGAACCAGGACTCGCTGGTGGGGCACATCTTCGGTGGTTCGGCGCCGGGTCGTCAGCCGGTGGTCTTCGATCGTGGGGCGTACCGGTTCGTGGGGGAGATCGGGTCGCTGACGGCGGCGCTGGGGAGCGCGTCGGATGTGCCGTTGACTTTGGGCGCGGGCGCGGCGCTGGGCGAGCTGTCCGAGCGGATCGAGGGGGTGGTGAATCTGGACCCGGGGCTGACGCCCGACACGCGTTTGAGCGATCTGAACGGGGCGACGGATTCGGGGGTGGATCTGGGGATTCTGGAGTTCAGTTTCTCGGGCGGGCCGACGGCGAGCGTGGATCTGTCGGGGGCGCAGACGGTGGGCGACGTGGTCGATGCGCTCAACAGCGCGATCCAGCGGTACGAGACGGACAACACGCTGAGCGTGCTCGGGCCGGGGGGTGTTTCGATCAACGGGAACGGGCTCTCGGTGGATGTGCCTGCGGGGAGTCTGACGTTTTCGGATGTGACGGGCGCGAGCGTGGGCGCGTCGCTGGGGCTGGCGTTCTCGACGCCCACGGCGTTCAACGCGGGGAACTCGCAGGGGGCGGACCTGGATGCGAGACTGACGTGGACGACCCCGGTCTCGGCGATGGCGGGGCTCGGGGGGACGCCCTTGGGGTCGATCGTGGTGACGAACAACGGGTCGCGCCGGACGCTCGATCTGTCGGGGGCGCAGACGCTCGCGGATATCCGCTCGATCATCGAGTCGGGGGATTCGGGGGTGCGGGTGGTGATCGACGAGTCCGGGCAGTCGATCAACGTGGTGACGGAGAGCGCGGGGACGTCGGCGCACGCGCTGTCGATCTCCCAGGTCGCGGGTGACAACACGGCGGAGCTGCTGGGGATCCGGACGCTCGCGTCGTACACGCGGATCTCGGATTTCAACGACGGGCGCGGGGTGGACGTGGTGAGCGGTCGGACGGACCCGACGACGGGGCTCGTGGATCCGGCGCTGAACACGGACTTCCAGATCACGCTCGGGGACGGGTTCGTGATCGATATCGACTTGAGCCCGTCGGACCTGGCGACGGTCGGGACCCTGGTCACGGCGATCAACGGGCAGGCGGACGCGCAGCTGACGGCGGCGGGGCGCCCGACGACGGATTTCGACGCGAACGTGAGCGCGACGGACAACGGGCTCGAGTTCCGTCAGAGCGCGGCTCTTGCGCTCGCGGGTGGCGTGTCGGTGCGCCCGATGAACAACTCGACGGCGGCGGAGCAGCTCGGGCTGATGGACGCGAAGAACCTGAGCGGGAACGCGGGGATCCGTTCGGAGGACCGGGCGCGGATCCGGGTGGACAATCTTTTCAGTCACCTGCTGGATTTGTCGGAGGCGCTGAAGGCGGACGACACGTTTGGCATCGAACTTGCGGCTGAGCGGTTGGGTCTGAGTCAGGATCGGTTGATCCAGGCGAGGTCCCGTGTCGGCGGGTATACGCAGCGTCTCGACAGCGAGGTGCGCCGGCAGGAGGATCGGATCGTCTTCGACGAGGCGGTCCGGTCGCAGCTGAGGGACTTGGACTACGCCTCGGCGTCGACCGAGTTCGCGAGGTTGCAGCTGCAGCTCCAGGCGGGCTTGTCCGTCGCGGCGCAGACGCAGCAGTTGACGTTGCTCGACTTCCTGAGGTGATCGGGGGTCGGGCGGGCAGCGCGGGGCTTGGAAGGGCGCCGTGGTTGATTGGATCGAGGAGCATGGCACGCGTCGGTCAGCGTCGTGCTCCATGACAGGATGTCGACCGGTCAGGATGCCGGCGTCGATCCGAGTTCAGTACGACCGACGAGATCGGAGCGCACACGATGGAAGTGCGGACGACACGATTCGGGGTGATCGAGATCGCGGAGGACCGCGTGATCACCTTCCATGATGGACTGCTCGGGTTCGCGGACAGGAAAAGGTACTGTCTGCTCCAGCCCGGGGATGACGCGTGCTTCTTCTGGTTGCAGTGCGTTGATGATCCGAACCTCGCGTTCGTGGTGACGGACCCTTCGTTCTTCGAGACGGAGTATTCGGTGCCCATCCGCCCCGAGCAGATGGAGGCGCTGGACATCAAGAAGCTCGAGGACGCGCAGGTGTTCGTGATCGTGAACAAGATCGACGATCAGCTGACGGGCAACTTCCAGGGCCCGCTCATCATCAACACGCTCGACAAGGTCGGCGAGCAGATCGTGCTCGCGGACAAGCGTTGGACGACGCGTCATCCGCTGATGCGGGTCTCGTCTTCGTCGCAGCAGACCGCGAGCGCCTGAGAGGGCGTGAGCGGGCGGGGCGCGCGTGTCGCGGGTGTGTTTCGGCGTCGTGGACGCCGCGCGATGGGTGCGCCGCAACGGATCGGGCGAAGGAGTCGCCCGACCACCACGAGACCCCTCCCCGGAGCTCCGGTTCCGGGGGGATCGTCGGCAAGGAGTTGACGCATGCTTGTGCTTTCAAGGCAGCGCGACGAGACAATCATGATCGGCGACGAGATCGAGATCTCGGTCGTTGATATCAGGGGCGACAAGGTCCGCCTGGGGATCAACGCGCCCACCCGGATCGCGGTGCACCGCAAAGAGGTGTACGACGCGATCCGCAAGGAGAACACCCAGGCATCGATGCTGGGCTCCACGGATCTCGATTCGATCGCGCAGACCATCAAACCGGGGCCGGCGAGACGCACGGAGCGTGTCGGGGCCCCGCAGACGAGCGTCGCGATCCCCGCGACGCGGATCAGCGCCCCGGGCGTTGGTTCGGAGCAGACGCGCGATCAGGAGATCGCGTCATCGGACAAAAACACCGCTTGACCCCCGAGCCGTGCTCATGAGCACGGTGACCAACGCAATCACGGAGGATTGCCATGACACGGATCAACACGAACGTCCCCAGCATGATCGCGCGACAGCGGCTCAATCGCTCGGGGGAGGACATGCAGCTCAGACTCGAACGGTTGTCCACCGGTCTCCGGATCAACCGAGGCAAGGACGACCCGGCGGGTCTGATCATCACGGAGCGCATCGACACGGAGCTGCGCGGGATCGAGCAGGCGATCGAGAACTCGCAGCGCGCCAGCTCGGTCATCGCGACGACCGAGGGCGGGCTCGCGGAGATCAACGATCTCCTGAACTCGGTCAAGTCGCTCGTGGTCGAGGCGGCGAACTCGGGCGCGATCTCCGACGAGGAGCGCGACGCGAACCAGTTGCAGATCGACTCGGCGCTCCAGTCCATCACGCGGATCGCCAACACGCTGACGTTCGGCGGGCAGAAGCTGCTCGACGGGTCGCTCGATTACGTCACCTCGGGCGTGGCGCTCTCGACGATCACGAACACGAAGATCACGGCGGCGTCCTTCGTGGATTCCAACGCGGTGAACGTGTCGGTGGACGTGCTCGCGTCGGCGCAGAAGGGGTCGCTGTACCTGTCCGGGGACAACGGCGGCGTGGGCGACGGCACGATCCTTTCGTCGATCACGATCCAGATCCGCGGGAACAAGGGTGTGCGTGAGCTCGAGTTCCTCTCCGGGCAGACGCTGACCGAGGTCCGCGACGCGATCAACTCGCTCACGGATCTCACGGGTGTCACCGCGGATCTCATCGGGGCCGACAACACCTCCGGGCTCGCGATCCGAGCGGAGGATTTCGGATCGAACTCCTTTGTCTCGGTCGAGCGGCTCGATCCCCCGAGCAACCCCGCGCTGGACAACTTCAGTCTGTTCAAGCTCGACGGCAACGCGGACGTCGCGGCGACCGTCGTGTGGGGCGATCCGAACCTGGTGAGCGCGACGCGCGACGAAGGGCGTGACGTCACGGCGCTCATCAACGGGATCGTCGCGAGCGGCGATGGGCTCCGGGTTTCCGTGGGCTCGCCCTCGCTGGCGATGAAGCTCGACCTCGCGGAGTCGTACGCGACGGATCCGTCGCTCGCGGTGACGACGTTTGACATCACGGGCGGCGGGTCGCTGTTCCAGCTCGGGCCGACGGTGTCGTCGCTCCAGCAGTCGAACATCGGGGTCCAGAGCGTGGCCGCGGAGTCGCTCGGCGGGACCCTGAAGAACGGGATCAACCACTTCCTCTCGTCGCTCGCGACGGGGAAGGACAACTCGCTTGCGGCGGCGGAGTCGAACCGGGATTACACGACCTTGTCGGAGATCCTGGAGAACGCGATCGACGAGGTTTCGATCCTCCGTGGTCGTCTGGGCGCGTTCGAGCGGAACGTGCTGGACACGAACTCGAGGTCGCTCCAGTCGGCGTTCGAGAACCTGACGTCGTCGCAGAGCGTGATCCGCGACGCGGACTTCGCGCTCGAGACGTCGGAGCTGACCCGGGCCCAGATCCTCCAGAGTTCGGGGACGACGGTGCTCCAGCTCGCGAACCAGCAGTCGCAGCAGGTGCTCCAGCTTCTCGGATAAGCGATCCGGGACCTTGAAACCGAATGGAATCCCTTCCCCCCCATTGCTGGGGGGGTTTTTCGTTTGGACGGGCGTTTCGGCGTGTGGGGGGGCGTGGTGTGCGGGGTGGGGTGGTGATTTTTGGACCTGAAGTGGAAGACATGACTGAACTGAGATCCTCGGGCCGCCGATCGCGGAGATCGATGCTCGGGCGTGTGTTCGGGCACGAAGGTCAGCGTCGGGCTCGATGAGCGCGGCACACCGGGAAGGACGGACTGTCGACCCGGGTCGAACGCACCCCGCGGGGTGATACACGGAGGTTGTCAACACCATGTCACGCATCAACACGAACGTTTCGTCGCTCATTGCGCAGAACGTGCTCGGGCAGAACAACAAGACGCTCGGGACCGCGCTCCAGCGCCTGTCGACGGGTCTGCGGATCAACCGGGGCAAGGACGACCCGGCGGGTCTGATCGCTTCGGAAGCGCTCCGGGCCGAGAAGTCGTCGCTCAACGCGGCGATCGGTAACGCGGAGCGTGCCGACCAGGTGGTCAACATCGCCGAGGGCGGTCTGCAGGAGGTCTCGAACCTTCTGACCGAGCTCCAGGGGCTCCTGACGGCTTCGGCGAACGACGCCGGCCTCTCCACGGAGGAGAAGGAAGCGAACCAGCTCCAGATCGACTCGATCCTTCAGACGATCGACCGGGTCTCGGGCTCGACGGAGTTCCAGGGCACGAAGCTGCTCAACGGCAACTTCGATTACCAGACCACCAACGTGGCATCGGGTGTGACGGACTTCGCGGTCCGCGGCGCCAAGCTCGACGGCTCGACCCTCTCGGTCGACGCGATCGTGACCCAGTCGGCCCAGCAGGCGGGTCTGCTCCTGTCCTTCGGCGGGGCGCTCGACCTGACGGACGCGGACGCGGAGTTCGTGTTCGAGGTCGCCGGTTCCAAGGGCTCGCGTGAGTTCCAGTTCAAGTCTGGCGCGACGGTCGCTGACGTGGCGAACGCGATCAACTCGTTCAAGGACGTTCTGGGTATCTCGGCCGCCGCGGTCGGGACCTCGGGCATCAAGCTCGCTTCGACGGAGTTCGGCTCCAGCGAGTACGTCTCCGTGACGGTCGTCGATGACGGCGGCGCCGCGGGCGACGGGATCGTGGGCTACTCGGCGCTCGACTTCGACGTCGTCGATACGGGCAACGTGACCGCGTTCACCGCGGCGGACAACGGTGTCCGCGACGATGGGCAGGACATCGCGGGCTCGATCAACGGGCTGACCGCGGTGGGGCAGGGCAAGAAGCTCTCGGTCAACTCCGACTTCCTCAACACCGAGTTCACGCTCGCGACGGGGACGGCCCAGGCGCTGGGTGCGGTCGCGGCGTTCGACATCACGGGCGGCGGTGCGGACTTCCAGCTCGCGGCGGACGTGAACATCGCGGGCAAGGTGTCGCTGGGTATCCAGGACCTCTCGTCGCGCAAGCTCGGGAACTCCGACGACGGGTACCTCGACGACCTGGCGTCGGGCAAGGCGTTCAATGTTGTTGACGGCAACAACCTGAGCACGGCCCAGAAGATCGTCGCGGAGGCGATCGGCCAGGTCTCGCAGGCGCGTGGTCGTCTCGGTGCGTTCCAGAAGAACGTGGTGGGCGCGACGCAGCGTTCGCTGACGACGGCTCTGGAGAACACGACGGCCGCCGAGTCGGTGATCCGTGACGCGGACTTCGCCGCGGAGACGGCGGCCCTGACGCGGAACCAGGTTCTCGTGCAGGCGTCGACGAACGTTCTGGCGATCGCGAACCAGAACCCGCAGAACGTGCTCGGGCTGCTCGGCTAAGGCCGGGGGCTCGACCGTTCGACAACACTCTGAGCTGACCCTCGACGCCCGGATCCTTCAAGATCCGGGCGTTTTCATGCGCTCGTGGGGATCGTGTCGATCTGGGAGCGGTGGTGAGCGCCCAGGATCAGCGTGTGGAGCGGCTCGGTGACGCGATGGCGATGGCGCGTCGCGCGTTCATCGCGTATCTGCGTGTCGAGTGCGGGCTGCTCCCCGCGACGATCGAGGCGTACTCGCGCGATCTGGAGACGCTGATGCTCGATCTGCAGGACCGGGGGATCGCGGATCCGGGCGCGATGACCCCCGAGGCGCTGGTGGGGCATGTGCGGTCGCTCACGCGGGACCGGGGGTATTCGGGGGCGACGGTCGGGCGGCATCTGGCGACGATCAAGGTGTTCTGCCGGTGGTGCATCGCGACGGGGAAGCTGCGGGAGAACCCGTCGGACCATCTGGACCAGCCGGTGAAGTGGAAGAAGATCCCGGGGGTGCTTTCTCCGAACCAGATGCGGAAGCTGCTCGCGGCGCCCCAGCCCCCGGGGGTGGTCAAGGACGGCGCGGCGCCGTTGTGGCTCCGGGACCGGGCGATTCTGGAGCTGATGTACGCGTCGGGCTTGCGGGCGAGCGAGGTGGGCGCGATCTCGATCAGCGACATCGTGGAGAAGATCGGGGTGGTGCGGATCCTGGGGAAGGGGGACAAGCAGCGGCTGGTCCCGATGGGGGACCCGGCGCGGCATGCGATGGATGCGTATCTGAAGGAATGCCGGCCATTGCTGATCACGGCGGAGCGGGCCGCGGAACGGCGCGACGAGGGGCGGTTGTTCCTCTCGCGCACGGGGCGGCCGATCGAGCGGGTCCGGGTGTGGCAGCTCGTGAAGCACTACGCGAAAATCGCGGGGCTGCGCGACGTGCACCCGCACACGCTGCGGCACAGCTTCGCGACGCACCTGCTCGCGGGTGGCGCGGACCTGCGGATCGTGCAGGATCTCTTGGGGCACAGCGATATCTCGACGACGCAGATCTACACGCACGTGGATCGGTCGCGGCTGCGGGAGACGATCCGGACGAAGCATCCGCGGGGGTGAGGAGGTCACCAATCTCGGCCGAGCCAGCCATCACGCGTCATGTCGAAGCTTGCGTACTCGCGGAGGATTGGACGCATAGTCGGGTCGGCGTCGAGCGCCCCGATCAGGATCGGCGGGCGAGCGTCGCGTGTGCTGCGGAGCGATACGGCTCCGTCAACCGCGGCGACCGTGAGCACGTAGGGGATCGGGCTGGTTCCCTGTGAGGACCCTTTGTGTCCTGGGTTGTGATGAGGAACGAGTTCGAAGATGCCTGCCTTTGATGACGGATAGCGGACGTCGGAGATCGTGGCGACATCGGCGGCCGAGATCTCCCAGCGTGGTTGGTCGGTTGCACACCAACGCGGATCGGCGTACATCGAGGCGGAGATGATGCGGTCCTGCGCATAGATCACGCGGGATGGATCGATGTTCATGCGGTCCGCCGCGTCCTGGACGAGTTGGATTGTTTCTCGGTCCGCGGGACAGATGAGTGCGGGATGGAGTTGTGTGTTTCCGAAGTCGTGGCGCATGGCCGCGGGCCAGTATCCGCGTACGCTCAGGTATTCGTCGTCGGAGAGGAACATGGAACCGGGGCCGATCCATCCCGGGGCTCGTTGATCGTGCTGGGGCGCACGGCTGATCGGGAATGGGATGGAATCATTGTGTTCCTGAGCGTACATCTGCACCATACGCATGTTGTCTCGCATCTCGGCGGCACAAACTTGTGCTTTCGCGTTGCGGCTTACCGTCGATACGGTTGGAATTGCCAGCCCGATGAGGACTGCGAGCACGGCGAGGATCAGGAGGAGCTCGATGAGACTGAAAGCGGGATGGGCGAGTGCATTTTTCTTCATCTTCGGGCCCATCCTATTGCACAGCACAGCACAGCACAGCACAGCACAGCACAGCACAGCACAGCACAATATCATACTTGAGCACGTCTTGTTCATTGTACTCCAAGGGTGGTGTAAATATGATTTTTGATTCTCACCGTGCGTTCTCGATCGTGGTGTCATGCTGCGTCTTTGCAACCGCCGTCATCGCGTGCGAGAAGGTTGTCGATGAAACGCCCTGGATCAACAACATCGAGATGCAGCCGTGCGGCGGGAACTGCTCTAGTTATGACTCCTGCCCGCGTGGCACCGAGTGCGGGTTCGCGATCAACGGGGTCAAGAACTGTGTCGATGGCACACGCACGGTGTACTCGATCCGGATGACCGGTGGGTCGAATCAGGGCGGCGCGTGCTGTCAGGGCGGAGCACCCCGTGGCTTTACGCCCGGCGGGCAGACGTGCACGCAGCCGTACGCAAGCATTCCCTACCCGGCGCAGATTTGCCGATTCTTCGGGATCTTCTAAGCTCGGATCGCGTTGTATCGCGTGGAGGTGATCCATGATTCGCTGTCGGTTGTCGGTCTTGTTCATGCCCGTGTTGATCGCGGTGCCTGTGATCGGTGGCATTCCTGCCGATCCGATGCCCGATGCGTATGGGGGGATCGCGGTCTCTCATGGCAAAGATCAGGAGGGCGACTGGACCCGGATGTCGCTTGATCACTTCCGGATCGGTCCGGACTGGGAGGAGTTCCGCATCGAGATCGAGCACGGCGGGACGATGGGGGCTTCGCTCAGCGGGTACACCTATTCCTCCCGTGATGAATCGTTCCGGTACGACGCGATCAACGGGATCAAATCGGTCAATCTGTTTGATGAGGGCGTGCTCGACCGGAACCCGCTGCTCTCTCCACGAGCGGGATACGAGATGCTCGCGGCAACGGACGATGGACCGATCGAGACGCTCGAAGACGGGACGGAGATCTATCGGCGGACCGACCCGATGCACAAACGCCCGACGTATATCGGGGTCGAGCCGACGAGCGGGCGCATCGTCTGGGTCGAGACCCGGTACGACAACGGGGCGAGCAGGGAGCGGATGGAGTACCGGAACTGGACGCCGATCGGCGATTCCGGTCCGATCCCGACGGAGGTGGAACTGATCACGGCGAGCGGCCCTCATATGGGTTTGCTCTTTCGCATCGAGGATGTCGAGGTCCTCGACAGCGCGCTCCCGCCCGAGCCGGGAACGATCGGGGACCACGCGATGGTGTATGACTATGACACGATGAAGGCGTACAACAGCGACGGCGAGATCGTCGGCGATGTCTACACGAGTTTGCCCGATCAGGATGCATCGGGCGCGGGGTGGCGCCGGCTTCTCGTCATCGGGGTCGGGCTCGGGTTGATCGTGTGCTCGGGGATCGTGATCGCGCGGCGGCGATTCGGGGCATGAAGTCGGACCGGCTGTTTCGGGTCGTTTCGTTGATGACCGCGTTGGTATGGGCGACGGCGGGGCTTGCGAAGATCGTGGAGCGGATCCCGTGGGTCGGCGGTGCGGATTCCGGGGAAGTCTGGAGTGATCGGTTCCCCGTTTGGGTGGTGATGCTGATCGCGATACTCGAGATGTGCTTGGGGTTCATCCTCATCGCACGACCATCCGTGGTGATCGTTGGCATTGGGATCGTGCTTTCGACCGGCTTTCTCGTGGCGGCGATGCTCTTCCCGGCCGATCCCGGTGCAACGTGCGGGTGTTTCGGGGGGATCATCGATCTGAGCGGGAGCGATCTTGTCGCCCATCTCGTTTTCTGGATCGGGTGGCACACAGCCCTGCTCGCATTGGCTCAGCCGCGGATGTCGAGGCGATGAGTCGGGGCTCGTCGGATGTGTCGGCGAGGGGTGATCGGTGACATCCCGGGCGTGATCGTGTAGGGTGGGCGGATCCAGTTCGCTCGACGGCTCAGACGCACAGGAGGCCCGTTATCGATACCGCATCACTGCTCAAGCTCCTCGCGATCCTTCTGTACGCCGGCACGCTGCTGGTGATCGGGTATCTGGCGTCGAAGAAGATGCACGACATCCGGGATTACTTCGCGAGCGGGAAACGGCTCGGGTTCATCAACGTCGCGTTCAGTGCGCGCGCGACGGGGGAGAGCGCGTGGCTGCTGATCGGGCTGACGGGGATGGGGTATGCGATGGGGGTCAAGGCGTTCTGGGTGGTGCTGGGGGAGATGATCGGGGTCGGGGGCGCGTGGCTGCTCATGTCGAGGCGCTTCAAGCGGTTGACGGATCGGTACGACTCGATCACGGTGCCGGATTATCTCGAGTCGCGTCTGCGTGATTCGGGGCATTGGCTCCGGCTCATCGCGGCGGGGTCGCTCGTGATCTTCGTGCCGATCTACGCGGGGGCGCAGGTGTTCGCGACGGGGGACGCGTTCAACCAGTTCCTGGGGTGGGACCACATCCTCGGGGCGTCGGTGGGATTCGCGGTGGTGATGCTGTACATCACGCAGGGCGGGTTCACGGCGGTGGTGTGGAGCGATGTGTTCCAGGGGTCGCTCATGTTCCTTGGGTTGGTCTCGCTCCCGCTCGTGATCCTGCTCGAAGCGGGAGGGATCACGAACGTGACGGAAGCGCTGCGGGCCGCGGATCCGCATTTGTTGTCGCTCCATGGGCCGGGGGCGGAGGGCGTGTCCACGGGGGGGTGGACGACGGGGACGATTTTCTCGATCGTGGGGCTCGCGGCGATCGGGATCGGGTTCTGGGGGTCTCCCCAGGTGTTCGTGCGGTACATCTCGATGAAGAACGAGAAGCAGATCGCGCCGGGCGCGACGACGGCGCTCATCTGGACCTTGCTCGCGGATTCGGGCGCGGTGCTCGTCGGGGTGTTCGGACGCGCGTACTTCACGCCGGAGAGTCTCGGGGGTGATCACGAGGCGATCCTCCCGACGGCGGCGCTCGAGCTGCTCCCGGCGTTCTTCGCGGGGATCTTTATCGCGATGGTGCTCTCCGCGATCATGTCGACGATCGATTCGCTGCTCGTGGTCGCGTCGAGCGCGGGGGTGCGTGACTACTGGCAGAAGACACGCCATCCGGACATGCCCGACGCGACGCTCGTGAAGCTCTCGCGGAAGGTGACGGTGGTGCTGTCGCTCATCGCGTTCGGGATCGGGCTCGGGCTGCTGCTGCGCGATCGTGAGAAGCCCTTGTTCTGGATCATCATCTTCGGGTGGTCGGGGATCGCGGCGACGTTCTGTCCGACGATGATCCTGTCGCTGTTCTGGAAGGGGCTGACGTCGATGGGGGCGAAGTGCGCGATGGTCGCGGGGTTCCTCGGGGTGCCCTTGTTCAGCTTCGTGGTCCCGCCGCTGCTCAAGAGCGCGGGTCAGGAGGAACTCGCCGGGTACCTGTCGTCGCTCGACGTGCTGCTCCCGTCGTTCCTGATCGGGTTCGTGGTCGCGGTGGTGGTGTCGCTCATGGACAAGGGCGGGCGCGCGAAGCTCGAGGGGATCGACGAGGACTTCGAGTTCGCCAAGACGGGTCAGGGCTGAGCGGCGTCGAGACGCTTCTCGATCGCGCGGGCCATGGCGCCCGCGGCGTGGTCGTCGTAGGGGAAGAAGAGCGAGGGCTCGAGGAGTTCGAGCTCCGAGAGCATGAGGTCGCCGTCGTCGTCCTCGATGAGGTCGACGCGCGCGTAGAGCGCGTGCGTTGCGGCCGCGGCGTCGATGATGCGTCGCGCGAGGTGGTGGTGCTCGGGGGTGAGGGCGTCGAATCGGGCGACGGACTCGTCGTCGCCGTCGAATCGGGGCTGTTTCTGGATCGCATGGGTGAAGGTGTTGTCGATGTGGACCATGCAGACCTCGCCGCCGCGGGCGACGGAGGCCATGAAGGGCTGGACCATCATGTCGCGCTGGGCGAGCATGGCGGTGAGGAACTGCTGGGCGTCGGCGGATTCGCCCGGGATCTCGAAGGCGCGGGTCGCGTAGGACCCGGCGCTGATGGCGGGTTTGATGACGACGCGGGGCCAGCGGTGCTCGGCCGCGATGGTGCGGATGTCCGCGCTGGAGTCCTTGTCGAGGAAGACACTCGGGATGATGGGGATGCCCTTGGACGCGAGGTCGAGGAGGTAGGACTTGTGGAGGTTGGCGCGCAGGACGGGCGCGGGGTTGAGGAGGGTGGTCTGGGTGCTCGTCGAGTCGATCCACCGGGCGAAGCGATCGGGGTGATGGGCGTAGTTCCACGTCGCGCGGACGATCGCGGCGTCGAAGCTCGACCAATCGACGGCGTCGTCCTCCCAGGGGGCGCTGGTCGCGTCGTGCCCGGCGGCTCTGAGGGCGTCCAGGAGAGGGGCTTCGTCGATGTCGGGTTCGGTGGGGTCGAGGCAGTTGACGAGCGCGATGTGCATGGGCGTGGGCTCCGTTTCGGGAGAGAGGGGGGTCGGGGGCGGATCGTACGAGCGGGACGGGGCGCCGGGACGGGTTGCCTTGAACGGGTGTCCGTGCTAGTGTTTTCAGGATTCTTTGAAACTTCCCCGCTCCGGAGCGTCCGGGCGGCGGAATCGAGCACGGAAAGCTGGTGTCCATGACGATCTACCGACCCTTCCCCGAGTATCCGCGCCACGGCGCGATGGACCCGGGTCTGCTCGGCGCGGTGGCGCGCGGCGAGGCGCGACTGACCCCCGAGCAGGGGCTCGAGTTGCTGACGAGCGCGCCGCTCCACACGCTGGGTCGGTTCAGCGACGCGATGTGCCGGAGCAAGCACGGGGACGACATCCGGACGTACGTGATCGATCGGAACATCAACTACACGAACATCTGCACGGCCAAGTGCATCTTCTGCGCGTTCAAGCGCGCGGGGCACGAGCACGACGCGTACACGCTCGAGCACGAGGAGCTGTACGAGAAGGTCGCGGAGCTCAGCGCGATCGGGGGGACGCAGATCCTGATGCAGGGGGGGATGAACCCGCATTTGCCGCTCGATTGGTATCTGGAGCTGCTCAACGGGCTGCGTGAGCGGTTCCCGCACGTGAACGTGCACGGGTTCTCGCCGCCGGAGCTGATCGAGTTCGTGCACTTTTTCGATCCCCCGGGGTCGTCGCTGCTCGAGCAGGTGCGGTGGGTGCTGGTGCGCCTCAAGGAAGCGGGGATGGGGTCGCTCCCGGGCGGGGGCGGCGAGATCTTCGCGCCGGCGGTGCGGACGAAGATCGGGCTGGGCAAGTGCGACATGGACGCGTGGCTCACGGTGATGTACGCGGCCCATTCGCTGGGGATGTTCACGAGCGCGTCGATGATGTACGGGCATATCGAGGGGTACGCGGACCGGATCCACCACATGCGCGCGGTGCGCGAGTGGCAGGACAAGGCGCTCATGGATTTCGGGTCCGGCGAGGTCCCGGGGTCGATCAAGGGCGATCCGACGGTGAAGAACCCCGAGACGGGCGGGCACTATCTCGCGTTCATCTCGTGGCCCTTCCAGCCCGACAACACGGCGCTCGGGCGGGTCCCCCACTACCCGACCACCGAGGACCTGGAATCGGGCGCGTCGTTCCCCGGGGATGTGGTCGCGAAACTCGATGGGTCCGGGACGAAGGACCTGGATCCCAACTTCGGTCGTCGTCTGCGGCTCGCGGGGTCCACGGCGTATCTGCGGACGCAGGCGGTGTCGCGGTTGATGCTCGACAACATTTATTCGATCGGGTCGTCGTGGGTGACGATGGGGCCGCATGTCGGGCAGACGGCGCTGTTCTATGGCGCGAACGACATGGGCTCGGTGATGATGGAGGAGAACGTCGTCTCGTCGGCGGGGACGACGTACTGCTTGGACGAGGCGGTGCTGTGCCGACTGATCCGGGACGCGGGGTTCACGCCTGGGCAGCGGGATTCGAGGTACGACGTGATCACGACCCACACGGGTCCCGAGTCTCCGGACCTGAAGGTGACGGACTGGTCCGAGCACCGAGCGCAGCGCCTGCATATCCAGAGCGAGCGGGAGTCGAGCGAAGGGGTCTCGGTGACGATCAACGGCGATGCGGCGGGCGCGGCTTCCTGAGCGGGATCGGGCGTAGACTGGGCCCGTGCCGCTGCGTCAGATCCAGATCGTTGTGCCGAGCGAGCGTCAGGAGGAGCTTCAGGGCTTGCTCGACGACGCGTGCGCGACGAGCGAGTTCAGCATGCCTGTCGATGACGGGTACACGCTGACGTGCGTGACCGTGCGGATGGAGCTTGTCGAGCCCATCACGGACGCGGTGCTCGATCGGTTCGACGGGGACGGCGAGTTCCGGCTCTCGATCCTGACGGTCGAGGCGACGCACCCGACGCTGCCCGAGCCCGAGACGGAGGATGATCCGGCGCCGCAGGAGGAGAAATCGTGGTCGCCCCGGTTCGGGCGGGTGTCGCGCGAGGAGCTGATCGAGGACATCCAGGGGGCGGCGAAGACGACGCCCGTGTCGATGATCATGGTGGTGCTCTCGACGATCGTGGCGTGCGTGGGGCTGATGAAGGGGTCGGCGGCGATCGTGATCGGGGCGATGATGATCGCGCCGCTGCTGGGGCCGAACATCGCGCTGGCGCTGGGGACGTCGCTGGGCGACTTCGACATGATCAAACGCGCGATCCGTTCGAATCTTGCGGGTGTCATTCTCGCGCTGCTGATCGCGGTCGTGTTCGGTCTCTTGCAGCCCGGGGACATCTCGACGGCGGAGATCGATTCGAGGACCGTGGTGGACCTCGGGGACCTGCTGCTGGCGCTGGCGGCGGGGGCGGCGGGGGCGATCGCGTTCACGTCGGGGGCGCCGCAGGTCGTGGTCGGGGTGATGGTCGCGGTGGCGCTGCTGCCTCCCACGGCGGTGTGCGGGATCATGATGGGGAACGCGCGTTGGATGGACGCGTCGGAGGCGGCGCTGCTGACGGCGACGAACGTGGCGTGCATCAACCTGAGCGCGACGAGCGTGTTCCTGATCCAGGGGGTCAAGCCGAGCATGTGGTGGGAGAAGGAACGCGCCAAGGGGGCGAGTCTGCGCGCGATGATCGCGTGGACGGTCGCGCTCGCGATCCTCGCGGCGCTCATCATCATGACGGATCTCTATCCGTCGTGAGGGGTTGATCGGTCAGGGTCGGGGCGCTTCGGAGCGGAAGAGGATCTTGATGGTGGTCTGGACGGTGTCGCGTGGGTCGCTGGGGTCGAGCGCGTCGATGCGGTCGCCGCTGGCGGTCCATTTGAAGAGCATGTTGATGAGCTGCTCGTCGAGGAGGGGTGACCCGGTATTGTACTCGTGGTCGAAGGAGCGGAGGTACTGGGCGTGGGCGACCTTGCCCCTGGCGTTGAACTCGAGGACGATGACGGGGTTCGCGCCCGCGCCGTAGAGGCGTGCTTCGGCCGAGAGGAGCCCGGAGCTCAGGACGGTCTTGATCTCGAGCCCTTCGCCGACGATGGGCTGGTGGGCCTTGTCGGGGTCGAGTTTCTCGGCGCGTTTGATCGCCGTCGCGATGACATCGCGGTCCGCGACGACCCCGCGGAGCGAGGGGAGGGCCGCGATGGGGGGCGCGGGCGGGCCGACGGGCGCGGTGACGGGCTCGCCGGTTGAGGGCGCTTGATCCTCGGATTGCTGTTCGCTCGGGTCCGGTGTCGGCTCGGGTGTCGGGGCGGGTGTGGCGAGGGTAGACTCGTCGGCGTCGCCGTCGGCATGGTCCTGGACGACGATGCCCGTGTCGTTGGTGATCTCGGGGAGCTCGTCGTCCTCGCGCTGGGTGGTTTCTTCGGTGCTCGGGACGGGGCTCGGGGGGACGGGCTCGGGCGAGGTGCTCGCTTCGGGCTCCGTGGGCTCGGGTTCCGGGATCGGGGTGGGCGTGTGCTCGGGCTCGGGCGGGGTCGGGTTCGATGCGGGCTGGGCGGGGGGCTGCTCGGTTGGCGTTTGCTCGATGGCGGGCGCGGAATCGGTGGGGATCGGGGCGTCTCCCGGCGCGGTGCTCTGGGCGGCCTGGTCGACCTCGGACTCGGGGGCCTGGGCGATGACCTCCTCGGGCGCGTCGATCCCGAGCCAGTTGATCGAGGCGCTCGACGCGTCGCGTTTGCCCAGGCGGAGTTCGTCGTCGCGTTGCTGCTCCTCGGGGACGATCAGCGGCGAGCGCGCGTCGAGCATGGGCGATCCGTGGGATGAGCCCGCGCCGCGCACGGACCACCATGCGATGAGGAGGAGGGCGACCGCGTTGAGGAGCACGCTCAGCGCGAACGCGGCGGCCGCGCGTTGGCGCTCGCCCTGTTCGTGCGTGAGTGTGGTGATCGTGATCATGGATCCTCCGCGGGGATCGGCTCTCCTGTGTCCTGTACGTCGGCGCGGGTCCCGAGGATCGAGAAGGACCCCAGACCCGCGCCTGTGAGGGTGTCGGCGAGCTCGATGAGTGTCCCGGACTGGGATCGGGTGTCGACGCTCAGGACGATGGGCGCGTCGGGGCGCTCGGCGCGGATGGACTCGATGTTCGCGATGAGCTGGTCCATCTCGACGGCGAGGGACCCGAGCATGAGGGTGCCGTCGTCCTTGATGGTGACGGTGATGGGCTCGACGCGTTCGGCGCTGGCGCCGGAGGCGAGTTCGGGGAGCCGGACGTCGAGGACGTCGGCGCGGACCATGAGGACGATCGAGAAGACGAAGAAGGTGAGGAGGAGGAAGACCACGTCGATCATCGGCGTGATCTCGATGCGGATGTCCTGGTCGAGTCGGCGGACGCGTCTCATGCGGTCGCTCCGCTCGTGTGGTTGGGATCGGAAGCGGGGGCGTGGTCCTCGCGTTTGGGGGAGGCGGCCTTGCGGGTGTAGGACATGCCCCCCCACTTGGTGGGTGTCCCGGTCTCGATGTCCCTGGCGGCGGCGCGCATGATGCGCCAGACGAGGACGGATCCGATCACGAACCCGGGGATGTCGACGAGGCGCGCGTGGCTCTCCTTATAGACGAGCGAGACGGTCAGCCCCCACATCAGGAGCGCGGGGACCGCGACGGCGACGGTGCCGATCCGGGTCGGGGTGTCGCCGAGCGCGAGCCCGAGGGTCAGGCACGCGAGGGCGCCCAGGGGGAGGAGGACGTTGATCGCGACGGCTCGCCACGCGTAGCGGCGCAGGCGCTTGACGTCGCACCACGCGGTCTCGGTGTAGATGCGCTTCCATCCGCGGACGAACTCGGGCCAGGACGCGTACATCCTGCATCGCATGATGGTGTTGCTCATGAGGAGCCCGCCGCGTTTGCCCTCCCACTTGACGAGGACGGCGAGCATGATGTCCTCGAGAATGGCGCGTTTTACGTTCGCGTGTCCCCCGATCTCGTGGTAGGGGGCGGCCTTGAAGAGCATGAACTGCCCGTTCGCGAAGGATCGGCGTCGATCGTCGGTGCGGTTGACCTTGCTCAGGGGGAACTGTCGGACGAGCTCGAACGACGCCGCGGGCTGGACGAGGCGTTCGAACCAGGTGTTCGCGTCGAGGGTGGAGTGGAGGGAAAGGAGGTCGAGCCCGCGGTCGTAGGCGAGCGCGACGGTCGCGCGGACGCACGAGGGGTCGAAGCGGGTGTCGGCGTCGGTGAAGATGTAGACGTCGGACCCGGGCGCGTTCTTGGAGCGGGTGACGCCGCAGTGGGCGGCGTGGACCTTGCCGGCCCAGTCGTCGGGGCAGTGGTCGATCTCGACGATCTCGAACCGGTGGTCGGTGCCGATCGCGTCCTGGGCGACGCTTTTCGTGTCGTCGGTGCACCGGTCGAGCGCGAGGACGACCTTGAGTCGGTCGTAGTCCTGGGCTTTGAGGGATTGGATGAGTGTGGCGATGTTGGCGGCTTCGTTGTGCGCGGGGACGATGACGCAGACGCTCTGGGTGGGGGGCGAACGGTCCGCGATCTCGATGCCGTCGCGCCCGGTGGGGAGGGTGCGTTTGGCGATGAGGAGGTGCGCGAGGACCGCGCCCCAGTAGACGAGGCAGATGACGGCCGCGGCGAGGAGCGCGAACTGGAGGATGTCGAGGGCGGGGTCGGGCATGGCGCGGGTCCGGTCAAGGGTAGCGCGGGTCGTTCGATCACGGATAGACTCGGGGATGGGAAGGAAACGCCCCGAGACCCCCGGATTCGGCGCGCAGGGGCGCGAGCCCCGCGCCGAGCGCGTGGATGGGCAGAGCCCGTCGCGTGAGATCAGCGTGGAGAACGCGCGGGCGCTCGATCGGCTCTGCACGGAGGAGTTCGGGATCCCCTCGATCGTGCTGATGGAGAACGCGGCGCGTTCGCTGCTCGACGCGGCGCGGCGCATGCTCGTGGGGGTCGAGCGGGGTGTGTGCTGGGTGGTGGTCGGGCCGGGCAACAACGGGGGCGACGGGTTGGCGCTGGCGCGCCACCTGCTCGGGTCGGGCGTGGAGACGCGGGTCTTCGCGACGCACCCGGAGGTCGAGGGCCCGGCCGACGCGCGGACGAACCGGGGGATCCTGCACGCGATGGGGGTCGAGATCGAGCGGATCGACGCGATGGAGGAGACCCGGACCCCCGCGCTGGTGGTGGACTGCGTCTTCGGGACGGGGCTCTCGATGGCGCCCGAGGGGGCGGCGCGGGACGCGATCGAGCGGATCAACGCGGCGAGGGGGCGCGGGTCGCTGGTGCTCGCGTGCGATGTCCCGTCGGGGCTGGACGCGTCGAGCGGGGCGGCGATCGACGAGGGGGCGTGCGTGCGGGCGCACCGGACGGTGACGTTCGTCGCGCCCAAGCCCGGGATGGCGCGGATCGACGCGCAGGACGCGATCGGGGAGCTGGAGGTCGGGTCGATCGGGGCGCCGGTCGGGCTGGTGGAGCGGTTGTGCGTCGCGATCGAACCCGGCCCGGATCGGGGATCCTGAACCGTGTCGAATCCGTATGGGGACCCACCTAGAATGGGTTACCCAACGAAGGATCGACCCCGATGTACGTCCAGATGGAACTTTCGCGCATTCTGATCCGTGAGCGGCGCCACGAGCAGATCATCGAGCTCCGCGAGACCGACCCCGAGGTGGGGGAATCGGCGCGGTCGTTCCCGATCGTGATCGGGATCGTGGAAGCGGACGCGATCCGTCGCCGGCTCGAGCACATCGAGCTCCCGCGCCCGATGACGCACGACCTGCTCGGATCGGTGATCGAGGGTCTGGGCGCGACGCTCGACGCGATCAGCATCGTGGACCTGGTGGACGGCGCGTTCATCGCGCGTCTGAACATCTCCAAGGAGAACGGGGAGCGGGTCGCGATCGACGCGCGCCCGTCGGACGCGATCGCGCTGGGCGCGGCGCTCGATGTCCCGATCTTCGTGTCCGAGCACGTGATCGAGCAGGCGGTGCTCAAAGCGCCCGGCCGGTCCGACGAGTGATGGGCACGCGGACGCTCCCAGAGTTCGACGCGGGGTTGGCGGCGCCCGTCTACCTGACGCGCGAGATCGAGGGGATCGGGGGGGAGATCAAGGCGCGTCCCGAGGACTTCCTCGTGCAGGAGATCCCGCTCTACCAGCCCTGCGGGCACGGGGAGCACATCTATCTGTACATCGAGAAGACGATGCTCTCGACGCTCCAGCTGCGCGACGCGATCGCGCGTCACTTCCGCGTGCGTCGCGACGCGGTCGGGCACGCGGGGCTCAAGGACAAGCACGCGATCACCCAGCAGGTGATCTCCGTGCACACCCCGGGGCGGACCCCGGAGGACTTCCCGAGCTTCCAGCACGAGCGGGCGCGGGTGCTGTGGGTGGATCTGCACACGAACAAGCTCGGGCGGGGGCACCTGAGCGGGAACCGGTTCTCGATCAAGGTGCGCGGGGTGGATCCGACGCACGTGATGCGGGCGCAGCGGGCGCTGACGCTTCTGAGCGAGCGCGGGTGCCCGAACCGGTTCGGTCCTCAGCGGTTCGGGTATCTGCTCAACAACCACCTGGTGGGTCGGGCGCTCATCCTGGGGGATCACGGGCTCGCGTTGGATCTGCTGTTGTCGCCGCACGAGGGGTCGCCCAGGGGGCAGGTCGATTCGCGCCAGGCGTACGCCAAGGGCGACTACGAGGGCGCCGCGGCGCGGATGCACAAGGTGTTCAAGGTCGAGCACCGGGCGCTGCGGGCGCTGGCGCGGGGCGCGAGCGCGGAGGAGGCGATGCGTGTCGTGGATCCGACGGCGGCGGGGTTCTACATCTCGTCGTTCCAGTCCGCGATTTTCAACCGGGTGCTCAACGAGCGCGTGATCGAGGGGACCCACGATTCGCTGCTGGAGGGGGATATCGGGTGCTCGGTCAACGGGAAGCAGACGTTCGAGGTCGATACCCATACACGGGACGAACCGGGGGTGCTCGAGCGTCTGGAGCGGCACGAGATCGGTCCGAGCGGCCCGATGTGGGGGACGTCGATGGAGCGCGCGGGGGGCGAAATCGGCGAGCGGGAGCACCAAGCCCTTGTCATGACTGGTCTTTCAACCAAAGATCTTGAATCGTGCGAGTCGCGCGACGCCTTTCCGATGATCGGCGGATCCCGGCGTCCCCTGCGGATCCCGGTGATCTCCCCCGAGGTGGAGGGCGGCGTGGACGAGCACGGCGCATACATCCGGTGTGCGTTTGAGCTGCCCAAGGGCTCGTTCGCGACGACGGTGATGGACGAGATCATGAAGCTTGATCCGGGATCGCCGGGAGAAGCGTCGCAGGAGACATCGAACCATGAGTGAGACCATCACGCACATCTGCTTCGACTGGGGCGGCGTCATCCTGAAGATCTGCCGATCGTGGGAGGAGGGGTGCGCCCAGGCCGGGATCAAAGCGCCCAACAAGAAGCTCAGCACCAAGTGCTACAAGAAGCTCAAGTCGCTCGAGCCCCGCTACCAGACGGGGCAGATGAGCGACAAGGCGTACTTCCGTGCGATCTCGCGCGAGTGCGATGAGTTCCACTCGATCGACGATGTCGCGGCGGTCCACCACGCGTGGCTCATCGAGGAGTACGAGGGGGTCGACGAGCTCATCGACGAGCTCAACGAGTTCGGGGACCTGACGGTCGGGCTGTTCTCGAACACCAACGCGCTGCACTGGGCGCGGATGGACGAGGACTTCACGACGGCGTCGCGCATCGAGCATCGGCACGCGTCGCACCTGTTCGGGCTCGCCAAGCCCGATGAGAAAGCGTTCGCGGCCTATGAGCGCCGGGTGGGCGCGGCGGGTCAGCAGATCCTGTTCTTCGACGACTCCCCAGAAAACATCAAGGGCGCGACGGAGTTCGGGTGGGTCGCGAAGAAGATCGACCACGCCAAGGGCACCGCGAACCAGATCCGGGCGCACCTGGAGAAGCTGTCGATCCTCGAGCCCGCGTGATCGGCGGTTCGGATTCCCTGATTACTTGCTGAGCTCGTCGTAGACCGCGCCGATCGCGCGGGCGCGGATCTGCTCGAACCCGAGCCCGTCCATGAATCCCCAGGTCATCTGCTGGGTTTCTTCCTTGGATTTCCCGTTCTCGATGGCGTTCTGCACTTCCTCGATGATCGATTCGAGGTAGCGGATCTGCGCGTCGATCGCGGATCGGTCCGCGATGGGGCCGTGCCCGGGGATCACGGTCGTGTCGGCGTCGCAGCGTTCGCGGGTCTCGCGGAGGGCGTGGATCCAGCCCTTCGTGTCGTACCCCCCGTCGGGGTCGAAGAAGGGGTGGAGCCCGTTGAAGACGAGGTCCCCGGTGTGGAGGATGTTGCGGTCCAGGAGGTGGATGATGACGTCGTTGTCCGTGTGCCCGGCGCCGAAGTGGTGGAGCTCGGCTTTGGTCGCGCCGATCTCGAGCGTTTCGTGGGACCCGATCCCGCTCTTCGGGGTGACGGCGGCTTCGTCGAGGGACGCGGCTTCGTCGGCGGCCTTGGTCGCGAGCCCGAGGAGGCGCTCGTTGGAGCCCTCCATGCGACCGACCTGCGCGAGGCCGCCCTGGGCGCCCTGCTTGGTGCGGTCGAGCTGGGCGGCGATGCGCGGGAGCGCGTTCTTGTGGGCGTAGGAGCGCGCGGCGCCGGGGACGATGAACCCGTTGCCCCCGGTGTGGTCGCCGTGGTGGTGGGTGTTGACGAGGGTGAGGGACGCGTCGTCGGCGCTCAGGGCGCGGGCGTCTTCGAGGAGGGCGTAGGCGAGGTGGGGGAACTTGGTGTCGACGAGGAGGACACCCGAGCCGTCGGCGACGAGCATGGTGTTGCCCCCGAGCGTGAGATCCGCGATCGCGTGGACCCCCTTGGCGAGCTCGGACCACTCGAGAACGGTGCCCGCCCGGGCGCTCGCGAGGGCGCCCCAGGCGCGGGACGGGAGGAGGGAGAGGGCGGCGACGGACCCCGCGGCGGCGAGGAAGGATCGGCGGGAAAGGGAGGCGTGATCGGGCATGTCCGGGTCTCCTCTGGAAGGGGGTTCGACGCGCGTGGTGCGATGTCTCAGGCTAGCATCGTGCCCGCGCTGGGCGCGGATTCACACCCCGAACCAAACGCCGCCCGAAAGTGCGGCATTCCCGAGAAGCTCCCATGAAAGCGAACGAAATCCGTCCCGGCAACGCCCTGAACATGAGCGGCAAGCTCTACGTCGTCACCAACATCGCGCACACGAAGCCCGGGAAGGGCCCGGCGTACATCCAGGTGAAGATGCGCGCCATCGACGGATCGGGGACGACGGAGAAGCGGTTCAACGGCGCGGACGTCGTCGACAGCGCGACGCTCGATCGTCGGGAGATGGAGTTCCTCTACCCCGACGGTTCCGGGGGCGGGACCTTCATGGACACGACGGATTACGACCAGGTGGAGCTCTCGGGCGATCTGCTCGGGGACGCGCTGCTGTACCTGGCGCCCAACACGTCGTGCACGGTGATGTTCTACGAGGAGAAGCCCATCAGCGTGGAGCTCCCCGCGTCGGTGACGGTCACGGTGATCGACACCCCCCCGGGGATCAAGGGCGCGACGGCGACGAACCAGCTCAAGGAAGCGGAGTGCGACACGGGTCTCAAGACGCGCGTGCCGCCGTTCATCACGAACGACGAGAAGATCAAGGTCTCGACCGAGGACGGGTCGTACATCTCGCGCGTCAAGGACGAATGATCGTGGACGGCGCGTCGGTCGTGCTGATCGGGCTGCGCTGCGCGGGGAAGTCCTCGCTGGGCGCGGCGCTTTCTGGAGCGCTCGGCGGCTCGTTCCGGGACCTGGACGACCTCGCGGCGCGGGCGCTCGGGTGCGGGCATCCGGGGGAAGCGATCGAACAGCACGGGATCGACGCGTTCCGTCGCGCCGAGACGGAGGCGCTGGGCGGGGCGCTGCGTGATCCGCCGAGGGTGCTCGCGCTGGGCGGGGGCGCGCCGACCGCGCCGGGCGCGCGCGAGCTGCTGGAGGCCGCGCAGCGCGAGGGGCTCATCAAGATCTTCTATCTCCGCGCCCAGCCCGAGACACTCCGGACACGGATGGCATCGAGCGAGAACGCGCACCGCCCGTCGCTCACGGGCGCGGACGCGCTCGACGAGATCGAGACGCTCTTCGCGGAGCGCGACACGGCGTACGCGGAGCTCGCGGAATCCATCATCGAGACCGACGATGTCGCCCGCGAGAGTCTCGTGCGGGTGCTCGTGGCGCTCGCGACGACCCCGGCGTGATCGGGGCTTAGTCGATCGCGTAGACCTCGGCGTCCGCGCGGCGGACGGCGTCGCACAGGGCGGCGATCATGTCGTGGTCCTTGACCCCGGGTTCGGACTCGACCCCCGTTGAGACGTCGATCCCGTAGGGGCGCAGGGCGCGGACCGCGTCCCCGGCGTTGTCGGGTCCGATCCCGCCGGCGACGATGAGGGGGATCTCGAGGTCCTCGACCCTGGGCGCGAGCTCGGACCAGTCGAACGCGGTGCCCTCGCCGCCGTCGGAGCCGTCGATGAGGAGGGCGGCGACCTCCTCGACCCTGGTCCATCGCGCGAGCTGGGAGTCGATCGTGGCCGCTTCGTATTTGAAGGCCTTGATCGCGGGGGTGCACTGCTTGACGATGTCGACGGGTTCCTTCCCGTGGAGCTGGAAGTAGTGCGCCGGGCAGCGCTGCTCGAGCTCGCAGAACTGGTCGACCGTGAGGTCCCGCACGACCCCGACCGCTGTCACGAAGGGGGGGAGCGCGTCCATGATCATCGCGGCGTCCTCGGGCTCGATGAAGCGGGGGGATTCCTCGACGAAGATGAATCCGATCGCGTCGGCGCCGCACGCGATCGCGGCGATCGCGTCGTCGATGGAGGTGATGCCGCAGACTTTGATCCGGGTACGCATGTGGTTCAGCCTTTCGCGCGGATGGTGTCGAGCTCGCGCTGGGCGAGGGGGATGATGTCGTCGTTGCCCGATCGTTCGATGATGTCCTTGAGGATCTCGATCGCGCCGTCGCGGTCGTCCATGGCGCTCTCGCGGATCCGCGCGATGAGGACACGGATGACGTCGCGCTCGGGGTCTTCGGGGTACTGGGTCAGGAGGGCTTCGTAGGCGTCGAGGGCTTGTCGGAGGTCGCCTCGGGTGAAGAGGTGGTTGGCGATCTGGTACTGGGCTTCGCGGTGGAGGGTGGTGTTGTATTTCGGTTCGTGGAAACGATCGACCATGACCAGGTACCGGTCCGCGGCGTCGTCCAGGTTCCCCTCGCTGACGCGCTGGGCGACCCGGGAGCGCGTGAGCGCGAGCTCCTCGGAGATCGGGTCGGGTTTGGAGACCGATTTGACGGGGCGCGGGGTGGAGGACCTGGTGACGGCCTGGAACTGGCGCTTCCGGTTCTTCTGTCTCAGGATGGAGAACAGGTCGTAGGGCTCGCGTGAGAGGACGTGGGTCCAGAGGAGCACGAGCGCGACGGCGGACCCGAAGAGGTACCCCCCCAGGTGCGCGAGGTTCGCGATCCCGTTGTCGGGGGTGAAAGTCTGGGCGAGGAGGTCGAGGACGATGTAGAGCCCGATGAGCCACCAGGCGGGGACCTGCATGAGCGAGATGATCCCGAGGAACCACAGGCACCGGATCTTCGTGTTGGGGAAGAGGACCAGGAACGCGCCCGAGACGGCGGCGATCGCGCCCGACGCGCCGATGGCGGGGCTCGCGGAGAACGCGGCGTGCGCCAGGCCCGACCCGACGGCGCCCACGAGGTAGAAGGCGCTGAACCCGACGCGCCCGAAGCGGTCCTCGACGGGGGGGCCGAAGACGACGAGCGCGAGCATGTTCCCGAAGATGTGCCAGAAGTCGGCGTGGAGGAAGGCGCTGGTGACGGGGGTCCACCAGTGCAGATCCCTCCCGTAGACGGCGCCGAAACGGACCAACGCCTCGGCGCTGTCGGGCGCGGCGGCGTGGAGGGTGATCTGGACGAGGAAGACCCCCAGATTGACACCGAAGAGGACGGGGACGATCAGCGATCGTCTTTTCTTGGGTCGGTCTGTGCCCAGGGGGATCAGCACGGGCGATCGTACCCCATCGGGGGGGCGTAGCGGGTCGGGGCAGGGCCTATAGTCGGGTCTCGCGCCGCTCCGGGCGATCGGCGCGGCGTCCGAGACGGACCCCGGATCTCCAGAACTGGATACGAAAGGCATGACCCGATGAGCACCGCGTCGAGCACATTCTCCAAGGGACTCGAAGGCGTCGTGGCGGCGCAGACCGAGATGTCGTTCATCAACGGCACCGAGGGGATCCTCGAATACGTCGGGATCTCGATCGGGGACCTCGCGTCCAAGAGCACGTTCGAGGAGACGGTCTTCCTCCTCTGGAACAAGCGCCTCCCGACCAAGGGCGAGCTCGACGCGTTCACGCAGGAGCTCCGGAGCGATTACGCGATGTGCGACGCGCTCAAGGCGCGGATCACGGCCCTCCCCAAGGACGCGCAGCCCATGCACGCGCTCCGCACGATCATCTCATCGATGGCGATGGACGACCCGAACCCCAACGAGAACAGCGTCGAGGCGGCGCGTCACAAGTCGCTCCGTATCCTCGCGACGGCGCCCTCGATCGTGGCGGCGTTCGATCGTCACCGTCGGGGCCTGGACATCATCGAGCCCGACATGTCGCTGTCGTTCTCCGCGAACTTCCTGTGGATGCTCAACGGCGAGAAGCCCACGGACGCGATGACCCGCGCCTTCGACATCTGCATGATCACCCACGCGGACCACGGGCTCAACAACTCGACGTTCACGGCGCGCGTGATCATCTCGACCCTGTCGGACATGTACTCGGCGATGACGGGCGCGATCGGGTCGCTGCGCGGGCCGCTGCACGGGGGCGCGAACGAGGGCGTGATGAAGATGCTCAACGAGATCCCGTCGCTGGATCAGGTCGAGCCCTACATCATGAACAAGATCAAGAACAAGGACCGGATCATGGGGTTCGGGCACCGGGTCTACAAGGCGAAAGACCCTCGCGCGGCCGAGCTCATGACCCTCGCCAAGCAGCTCGCCCAGGACACGGGCAACATGGACCTGTACGAGAAGTCGCACAAGATCGAGCAGATCATGGAGCGCGAGTACGCGGCCAAGGGCATCTACCCCAACGTCGATTTCTACAGCGCCACGACGTACCACTGCATCGGGCTCCAGCTCGACCTCTTCACCCCGATGTTCGCGCTCTCGCGGATCGCGGGGTGGTCGGGGCACGTGATCGAGCAGCTGGGCGACAACCGGCTGTACCGTCCGACGACGGACTACGTCGGGCCGCACGAGGTTGCGTACACCCCGATCGAGCAGCGCTGATCCCCGCCCGGCCCTGATGTCCGCCGCGACGCGCACCAGCCCGGGTCGTCCGATCTCGGTCGGGGTCTTCGGCGACCACCGGCCCTGGGCGGACCTCTGGTTCAACCAATGCGACCACCCGGGGGGGAGGCACAAGGACATCGTGCTGCGCCCGGCGGACCGCGGGGCGGACCATGTCGTCCTGATCGGGACCCCGCACGCGTACTCGATCGGGTCCAGGGCGCCCGGGATCGCGCGCCGGATCGCGAAGCTCCGGGGCGCCCAGGACGCGGCGGAGCTCGAGCACGCGCTGGACGTCATCGGACGGGACCCGCGCGACGTGACGATGCTGTCGTACGAGCCGCGTGACGCCTTCAGCGATGCGTGGTTCGGGGTCGCGGGGCGCCGGTGCGCCCGGGTGTACGGGCCGGATGATCGCGCGACGCACCCGATCACGCTCCCGGTGACGTGGAGCATGCACCACGGGATCGAGGATTGGAAGCGCGCGGAGCCGAACCATGACCGTCCGATCTCGCTCGCGTGCGTGACGAGCGGGAAGACGTTCTGGAAGGGGCACCGGGATCGGCTCGGGTTCATAGAGTTGCTCCGGAACTCCGGCGTGGAGATGGAGCTCTTCGGAGGGTCGATCGATTCGGTGCTGTCGCCGCGGGGTCCGGTGCAGTGCAAGTCGAACATCCTCCGCGCGGCGCGGTTCACGCTCGCGATCGAGAACAGCGCGGACAACGATCGGTACGTGACGGAGAAGCTGTGGGACCCGCTCTTGTGCTGGTCGCTCCCGATCTACTACGGGTCTCGGGCGGCGGATGCGCTGATCCCGAGCGAAGCGTTCGTGCGGATCCCGAGTCTTGACGCGCGGGGGGTCGAGGTGGTGCGCGAGACGATCGCGGACCCGTCGATCCGGGAGGCGCGCCTTAGTGCGATCCGTGAAGCTCGGGAGAAGATCCTCGGGGAGCATCGGCTGATCGAGTGGATGAACCGGGCCGCGCTCGATGCGGTAGGATCGGGCGCATGACCCCGGGCTGGATCAAGAACATCGAGCGGGCGCACAAAGAGCGCCGGAAGATCCGCAAGCTCCTCGGTGCGGGCGCGGTGCGCGATGCGTCAACCGCCAAGAAACGGGGCTCAGCGGTCGAGCGGGAGGTCACGCACCCTCTCGCGGCCCATCCCTTCGTCGTGCGCGTCCCGTCGAGCGATGTCGACGTGTTCAAGCAGGTGTTCGTGGACACGGAGTACCGGTTCGAGTCCGAAGAGGACCCGCGGATCATTGTCGATGCGGGCGCGAACATCGGGCTCACGAGCGTGTACTACGCGTCGCGATACCCGGGGTGCAGGATCCTCGCGATCGAGCCCGAGGGATCGAACTTCGATCTCCTGTCGCGCAATGTTTCGCGGTACCCCAACGTCACCCCGATCCACGCGGCCCTCGCGAGCGAGCCCGGGCACGTGGTCATCGACGATCCGGACCAGGGCGCGTGGTCGTTCCGGACCAGAGCCGCGGAGGACGCGGAATCGGGCTCCCAGCGCGTCGAATCGGTGACGATCGGGCAGCTGATGGACGGGCACGGGATCGAGCGGATCGACCTGCTCAAGATGGACATCGAGGGCGCGGAGATGGACGTGATGCGCCACGCGTCGGTGTGGATCGATCGGGTCGACGCGATGGTCATCGAGCTCCACGAGCGGTTCATGCCCGGGTGCACGCGCGTGTTCTACAACGCGACCCCGGGGTTCGATCTTGAGTGGCACGCCGGCGAGCACATCTGGATCTCGCGCGAGCGCGGGGCGCGGACGATCCGCGCATCGGCGCACTGAGTTTCCCGCTCCCCCACTTCTTCCTTAACGCTGATCCCGGATGAATCGGTACGCGAACTCCGTGTGCGGACCGCGGCGCTGGACGCCGTCGACGCATTCCGGGTCGATCCGCTCGGCGGCGATGAAGCGCTCGTTGATCGCGTGGGCGCTCTGATCGCCGTGGCGGTTCCCGTGTTGGGTCTGGACGAGGTTTGCGGGGTTGTTGACGATGACGGCGCTGTCGTGGCAGTGCATGAGGGGGCGCTCGAGGCGGCGTGAGTCCATCGCCGCTTCGAGGGAGTTGGGGTTGCGGTACTTGAGGGTGCGGAAGAGCGGCTCGATGTCGAGCATCCGGTACAGGTGCCCGTCGACGGTCATGGGGTAGCCCCAGTCGTGGTCGCATCTGGTCCAGTCCCAGAGCCCGTCGTCCCCGATGGTCGGGGGGACCATGCTTTCGCCGCGGGTGTAGGCGTGGTCGTACCCGGGCTGCATGCGGAGCGAGGCGCAGGCGACCTTGTCGTTGCGGAGCGCGTGGATGATCTGTTCTTCGTCCGGGGATCGGAGGAAGACGACGTCATCGACGAAGCAGAGGGCGTAGGGCTTGCGCGCCTCGAGGACGGACAGGAGGTCCTTCTTGAACGCGCTGTTCCTGTTGAGGAGGGTGCGCGGGCGCTCGCGGACGAACTTCACGCCCGGATGGATCGCGTTGGCTTTCTCGTACCCGCGTTCGAAGACGGGCTCGCTCGCGGTCCAGAGCACGGTGGGTCGGAGCGCTTTCCAGTGGATCTTCATCGTCGCGAGGAGCAGGTCGAGCTGGGCCGCCCTGTCCTTGGAGAAGATCACCACGCTCGTGTCGTCCGCGAGGGTCACACGCTGGCTCGCTCGAGGACGTCCATCTTCGGGAGCGATCGGAAGTATTTCTCGACGCGGACCTGGTGGTCCCGGTCGATCTTGTGCTCCTGGAGCGGGTTGAAGTCGTTGTAGACGTAGAGGGGCTCGCGCACGAAGCGGATTTTCCCGGGGGGGCACATCTCGAGCATGGGCATCATGATCCCGAGGTCGTAGGCCATCTTGCCCCACTCGCCGTCCTCGCCGCGGAGCGCGATGTCCTTGTCGAGCGCGTTCCAGAGGAACCCGCGGAACGAGCGGAGGTGGGACGAGACCCAGCGGTACTCGCGGAAGGAGCGTTCCCTCAGGACCTTGCTCGGGAAGGGCTTGCAGACGTTGGAGCGTTTCCCGTCGCTGGCGTGCTTGTAGGAGCCGTAGGTGAGCCAGCAGTCTTCGGCCTGGTGGAGCTCGTTGACGGTCTTGAGGACGTTGTCGTGGGCGAGCCAGTCGTCGAGGTCGAGGGTGACGACGATCTCCTCGTCCCGGGGTTTGCAGAAGTGGTAGGCGTTGCCCGTCCAGAGTCGGCGTTCGGTCTCCAGGTGGAGTTCGTGCTTTTTCGAGTCACCCGCGAACTCGGTGATCTTGGCGCCGGTGCCGTCGGTCGAGTCGTCGTCGACGACGATGTGTCGGTAGTTGCTGTAGTTCTGGTCGAGGACGCTCGTGATGCAGTTCTCGACGTAGTCGGCGCAGTTGCGGCCGGCCGTGAAGACCACGATGGGCCATTCGCCTTGGACTTTGTTTTTCCTGGTTCCGAAGAGCCCCATGGTCGCACCTCGCTCGGGTCTGGAGAAGGCGGGACTCTATCCGGACGATCGCGCGGGGTCTCCGGGGCGATCAGACTCCGAGGGACGCGAGGACCGCGTCGAGGACCTGGCGCGTGCGGTACTCCGAATCGGGGTCGATGTTGATCGTGAGCCCGATCCCCCCGTTGGGCTGCATGCTCCCGTGGACGTGGACGCGCGAGTAGGTCGAATCCGGGGGGGATTTCGCGATGAAGCGTCCCCCCTGGGGGGTGACGGACCACTCGTCGATGATGTGCCCCTGGCGTTCGAGCTCGTAGCGAGCGGCGATGAGCGCCGATTCGAGGCGCACCCCGGGGGGGAGCTCGGTCTCAAGGTTGCCCCAGAGGTAGGTCGCCTTGATCGGGGTGGATCCCTGCCACGCGGAGGACTTCCGCAGCGCCGGGACGGACTCGCACCCCGGAACGTGGAGGACGATCAGGAGCATCAGGAGCGCAGAAACAGCGGTTCGGGGGGGTCTCATGGTCCGGATCATCGGCATTCTCGGACCTTGGTCTGCACTCGGCGAGCACCTCGGGGAGCGCCTTGACATGGGTGGGGATGGGGCCTTCAATCGAGACCCTGACCACGAGGTCGGGGATTCCGATGTCCTTGCCCCGACGGGGCGCTTTCAGCCCATGGAGCTCGCGCGAATGGCGATCCGGATCAAAACCCGTGGCAACGAGTCCGCCGAGCAGATGATGCGCCGGTTCAAGAAGCTGTGCGAGAAGGAAGGGCTCACGAAGGACATCAAGAAGCGTGAGTACTACGAGAAGCCGTCGGAGCGCAAGCGCCGCGCCGCTCGTCGGAGCGCTCCCCGCGTCTGAGCGGGACGCCCATCGATGACATGATCGAGCCGCTCCGGAGTTTCCGGGGCGGTTTTCTGTTGGACAGGATTCATTCGCGTTTTCTGGGTTCGTGGGGATGAAAGTTGGGGGACACAAACCTAGAGTCCCAACCCCACTCGGTGGGTTTGTACACATCCAACCGAAGCACGCGCACCGCGCGTTACGGCCATGCTTTCCCGCCCGATTTGCGAGGGTGCACGCGGGGGAGCACGACACAGGAATGCACCCCCGGGCAGATCACACACCATGAGCACAACACTGGTCCCCACACTCGCATCGATCGGCGAGCTCCCGCTCCCGTACTGGCTCGCGCCGTTCGGCGGCTTGCTCGCGCTCGTCATGGCCAAGCTCTTCCATTCGAGCGTCATGAAACAGAGCGAAGGCGACGACGACATGATCGCGATCGCGCAGGCCGTCCGCGACGGCGCGATGGCGTACCTGACGCGTCAGTACAAGGTCGTCGCGGGCGTCTTCGTCCTCCTCGTCGCGTTCCTCGCGCTGATGTACTTCCTGGGCCTGCAGTCCCCCTGGGCGCTCGTGGGCGTCCCGGTCGCGGGTCTGTTCTCGGGTCTGTGCGGGTGGTTCGGGATGAAGATGGCGACGAACGCGTCGGCGCGGACGACGTACGCCGCCAAGCAGTCGCTCAACGAGGGCCTGAAGGTCGCGTTCCGCTCGGGCGCGGTCATGGGTCTGGTCGTGGTGGGCTTCGCGCTCCTCGACGTCTCGTTCTGGTTCTTCGTCTTCAACCTGACGGGGATGGCGGGCGATCTGGCCGCGATGACCACGGTCATGCTCTCCTTCGGGATGGGCGCGTCGACGCAGGCGCTGTTCGCGCGCGTGGGCGGGGGCATCTACACCAAGGCCGCGGACGTGGGCGCGGACCTCGTGGGCAAGGTCGAAGCGGGGATCCCCGAGGACGACGCGCGCAACCCCGCGACCATCGCGGACAACGTGGGCGACAACGTGGGCGACGTCGCGGGCATGGGCGCCGACCTCTACGAGTCGTACTACGGCTCGATCCTCGCGACGATGGCGCTGGGAGTGGCGGCCGCGTTCTCCTTCGCCGGGCTCGGTGACGGGGAGGCGGCGTCGCTCGGGATCAAGCTCGCGGTGGCGCCGATGGCGCTCGCGGGCGTGGGGATCATCTGCTCGATCCTGGGCGTGTTCGTGGTCAAGGCCGACGAGAACGCGTCGTTCGCCAAGCTCCTCAAGGGCTTGCACATGGGCGTGTACGTCGCGTCCGGGCTTGTCGTGGTCGGTGCGACGGCGCTGCTGTGGCTCCTGCTCGGGAACGATTCGACGATGGCGCAGATCCTCCCCTGGTGGCGGCTGATCCTCGCGATCCTCACGGGTCTGCTCGCGGGCAACATCATCGCGTACGCGACCGAGTACTACACCTCGTACGAGCACAAGCCGACCAAGCGGATCGCCGAGCAGGCGCTCACGGGCCCGGCGACGGTCATCATCGCGGGGATCGCGGAAGGGATGAAGTCCACGTGGGCATCGCTGCTGACCGTGGTTGTCGCGATCATCGCCGCCTACTCCTTCGCGGGCGGCGGGGACAACTTCCTCATGGGTCTCTACGGCGTGGGGATCGCGGCGGTCGGGATGCTCTCGACCCTCGGGATCACGCTCGCCACCGATGCATACGGCCCGATCGCGGACAACGCGGGCGGCAACGCCGAGATGACCGGTCAGCCCCCCCACGTGCGTGAACGCACGGACATGCTCGACTCGCTCGGGAACACCACCGCGGCGACGGGCAAGGGCTTCGCGATCGGGTCCGCGGCGCTCACGGCGCTGGCGCTCTTCGCGGCGTACATCCAGATCGTGCAGACCCAGATCTCGACGCAGGCCATCAACTTCTACGGCGACGGCTCGGCGTTCGTGGCCCCGGCGGGCTCGGAGGTCGGCTACGCGGTGCATCAGGGCTACGGCCGGTTCGCGGTCGTCACGCCCGCCGGCGAGGGCCAGGCGGTCGACGGCGGCATGCTGCTGGATGTGGTCAAGGCCAACGGCCAGCACACCAGCCGCCTGAACGATCTCGATCGGCACCAGACCTTCCCGCTGGTGGCCAGCCACGACTCACGCTACGAGATCGCGGACATGGACGGCGCGTGGACGGCAACCCTGGCATCCTCGACGCGTGGCTCGATCAAGGATGTGCTGGCGTATTACGATGTGACGCTGGCCAACCCCAAGCTGCTCGGCGGCCTGTTCATCGGTGTGCTGCTCGCCTTCCTGTTCTGTGCTCTGACCATGAACGCGGTGGGCCGCGCCGCGTACGCGATGATGGGCGAGTGCCGGCGTCAGTTCGGCAAGATCCGCGAGGCGCTGCGTCGCGAAGGCATGAGCGAAGAGGACGTGAACAACCCCGACAACTGGCCCATGAAGGGCGTGGACCTCGACGGTCACCACTACCCCGACTACGCGAACTGCGTCGCGATCTCGACGGCCGGCGCGCAGAAGGAGATGGTCGTCCCCGCGGTCCTCGCGATCGTGGTCCCGATCCTCGTGGGCCTGACCCTGAGCGTCCCGGGCGTGATGGGCCTGCTCGCGGGCGGGCTGACCTCGGGCTTCGCGGTCGCGGTGTTCATGGCCAACGCGGGCGGCGCGTGGGACAACGCGAAGAAGCTCCTCGAGTCCTACGGCAAGACCACCGCCCAGGAGATGGTCAGCGGCACGGGCAACTCCGCCAAGGTCCCCCCGGCGGTCCGCGACGCGATCATGGCCCGCGCCCAGGAAGCGGTCAGCGCCGGTCGCGGCGACATGATCGTCTACGGCAAGGGCTCCGAGGACCACAAGGCGACCGTCGTCGGCGACACCGTCGGCGATCCGTTCAAGGACACCTCCGGGCCGTCGCTCAACATCCTCATCAAGCTGATCTCGATCGTCTCGGTCGTGTTCGCGGGGCTGATCGTCGCGTACGGCGACATCCTCTCGTCCGTGCTCGGGATCTGATCACGCAGCTCCGATTGGTTCTTCCAGACCCCGTTCCCTCGCGGAACGGGGTTTTTTGTACGCCCATCGCGATCCGGCGCGGATCAAAACCGAGCGTGTGATCCGTGCGGATAATGAGGGAGCACCACACGACCCCGGGAGCGCCGATGACCACACGAGTTCTGTGCCGACTGATCCTGACCGTGATCCTGCTGTGCGTGCCCGCGCGTGTCGCGGGCGCGTCGCCGCTCGCCGACGAGGTGCGGGAACGCTGCGCCCAGATCCTGTCGTCCGTCACGGACAAGAACTCCCTGCGCAGCGCGATGGGGGAGATGGTGGCGCTCTCGGATACCCTCGCCGGGGTCGCGCCCCGGGCGCAGCTCGACGCGATCGGGGTCTCGGAGGGGTACCGGGGGGCGCTCGAGCTGATCTCGGTCTCGGACGAGGACCCCGCGGCGCTCGCTCGAGCGTTCGCGGCGCACCCGGAGTTCGCGATCGAGCTCGGGCTGCTCTACGACATCGAGCACGACGACCTGAAGAAGGTCGCGGCGCTCGCGGCGCGCCTCATGCGTGATCGGCCCGAGGATGTCGGGTCGTACCCGGCGCTGGGCGCGGCGCTGTGCGTCGTCCACGATCGCCCGTACACGCGCGACATCAACGAGAACCGGGTCCGATCGCCCGACCCGATCGAGATCTTCGATTACTTCGCGACCAACGCGCGGCGGATGCAGGTCGACCCGGGCGCCCTCCCCCCGCGCCTGCTCGTGCACGTCGTGAACGTCACGGAGACCCCCGAGCAGATGCGCTGGGCGCTGGGGCGCTACCACAACAACGCGAACATGGGGGACCGGTTCTTCGAGATCCAGTACGACACCGACCACTTCCGATCCAACACGCCCAAGAAGGTCACGCTCGCGGGCGATTACCGCCTCGAGTCCATCCGTCAGCACGGCGGGGTCTGCGCGGACCAGGCGTACTTCGCGGAGTCGGTCTCCAAGGCGTGCGGGGTCCCGAGCGCGTACGTCCGGGCGCGGGGGGCGGACGTGTCGCACGCGTGGCTCGGGTACATGGAGCTGCGCGGGCGCCGCGCGGGCTGGAACTTCGATGCGGGGCGCTACCCCGAGTACCAGAAGCTGCGTGGGAACATCCACGACCCGCAGACGGGGCTGTGGGTCAACGACGGGCGCGTCGGGCTTCTGTCGGGGCTCGTCGGTGTCGACGACGCGGACCGGCGCGCCGCGATCGGCGCGGCGCGCGTGGTGGAGCGCATGAGCGAGAACGCGTGGCGCCCGCGCGCGGAGCTCGCGTTCACGACGCGCGGGCTCGAGCGCGAGCCCCGGACCGACAGCATCGACGACCGGCTCGCGCTCCTCCGGGACGCCCTGGCCCGGTGCTCCAACGTCCCGAGCGCGTGGGAGCTCGTCGCGCGGATGACCCGCTCGGACGCGGTGGATCTCGAGGAGCTCGACTCGTGGGCCAAGGCGCTCGAGAAGATGTGCGGGAAGCAGTACCCCGACTTCTCGTTCGACATCCTGTCTGAGATGATCGACTCCATCGAGGACTCCGAGGACAAGATCGACATGTGGGAATGGGCGTTCACCCGCTACCGGGCGCGCCCGGACCTCGCGAGCGCCGTGCGCGTCGAGCAGGCGCGGATCCTGGAGGAGCGCGGCGACAAGGACAACGCGTGGCGAGCGTACGAGGACATCGTGAACCGCTTCGCGAACGAGGGACCGATGGTCGTGTCGGCGCTCGAGAACATGCGCACGATGCTGACCGCCGCGGGGATGCGCGAGAAGAGCATCGACTACCTCCGCTCGGCGCTGGGGAAGATCGAGCAGCCCCGGAACATGTCCGCGGTGTTCGCCCGCCAGTCGAACTTCTTCCGGATCAGCATGATGCTCGCGGAGGAACTCGAAGCGGCGGGACAAAAGGGCGAAGCGGACTCGATCTACAACATGCTGGGCGTGAAGGGCTGATCGGCATTCATGTTCGGTCCTCGATCCCCGCGCAAAGAAGCCGCCTCCCGTTCGGGAAGGCGGCCGTAGGCAGTCTTGTCGACTTTCGCCTGCTTTGTGTGGGCTACGCGTCGGCGTGAAACCCCGTCGGGTTCGCGTCAGAGACGCAGCCCCTTGGTACAGTCACAATCGATCACTGGATCACCTCCTTCGTCAAAGAGTCTCCCCAGCCGTCGCGGGTCTGTACACCCGCCGCCGGGATCTTTCCCCCCGGGCCGTCGCCCGGGGCTCATCGCCCGGATGCGCCGCCGAGCACTCGAACGGCGTGCGCATCCGCACGTCGCGTCGCTCGCGAGGGGGTCACGGGGTTCGCCCGATCGCCTGTCTCGTCCGCACACGCGATGCATGCATGCTAATGGGTTTTCGGCTGAGTCGCAAGCGGGGATGCAGCGTGATCGCCCGACGGTCAAAAAAATTCTCAGCCCTCGAAGTCGTCGAACGCGCCCCGGTTGCGTTGATCGTCGAGGTACTGCTGGAACTCGCCCGTCTTGTAGGAGACGAAGCAGAAGACGTGGTGGAGGGTGAGCCATTCGATGTCGGACTTGTCCTCGTCGAGGTCCTGGCGCAGCCGGTTGAGCTCCGCGAGCATGAGTTCCGCTTTCATACGCGTCTCCATGGTTGGGGGTCCTGCGTGGTCTCAGGATCGTACGCGCCCGACCACCCGGCACAGCGCGTAGAGCACGCACTGGGCGCACACGATGCTCGGGCCGATCGCCCAGTCGAGCTCGAACCCGAGGACGATGCCCAGGACCGCGCCGAGCACGGAGACCGACACGCTCAGGGCGAACACGGTCACGAGCTTGTGGGACAGACGCAGCGCCGAGGCGCCCGGGAGCACGAAGACCGCCGTCGCGAGGACGACCCCCGCGAGCTGGACGGCGCTGACGACGCCGAGCGCGAGCAGGACCATGAAGAGCGCGGCCACGCGCGTGGTGCGCACCCCCATGACCCGGGCCGCCTGCTCGTCGAAGGACCACATGATGAGCGAGCGTCGGGTGAGCCAGACCCCGAGGGTGACGATCGCGAGCACACCGATCGAGACGAGCGACAGCGCCCAGCGGACCCCGAGGATGTCCCCGAACAGGACGGACTCGAGGTCGGGGATCGGCGCGCCCGGGGACGATCGCCGCGACGCGTACCCGTAGAGCAGGAACCCGATCCCCATGCTCGCGGCGAGCACGATCCCGATCGCGCTGTCGGTGCGCGCGTGGGTCTCTCGCCCGGGCCTGGAGCGCCCGAGGCGCTCGATCATCAGCGCCGCGACGATCGAGAACGCGAGCACGATCAGCGCGATGAGCGCCGAGGAGAACGCGGCCCCCGTCAGCGCCGAGAGCGCGAGCGCGAGCCCCACCCCCCCGAACGCGGCGTGCGAGACCCCCTGCCCCACGAACGCGAGGCGCTTGAGCACGATGAACACGGACACCACGCCGCCCATCGCGGCGATCGCGAGCGCCGCGATCACGCTCGGCCAGTACAGATCCCCGAGCTCGGTGAGGTAGGTGATCGTGTTCACGGGGTCCCCCCGTGGTCGCACCCGTGGTCGTGGGTGTGCCCGGGATCGTCGCAGTCCTCGGCGCTGTGCGCGTCGACGTGGACCTCGCCGAAGATCCCCTCGACGTCGTGTGCGAAGACCTGCGCCAGGACGCCGGGGGTGAGCCCTTGGGGCGCGTCGTGGAAGTGGAGACGGCGCGACAGGCACGCGACCCGCTCGGCGCTCGCCGCGATCGTGCGGAGCTCGTGGGTGACGATCACGACCGTGAGCCC
Source organism: uncultured Phycisphaerales bacterium (assembly GCA_965652365.1). Taxonomy (GTDB): domain Bacteria; phylum Planctomycetota; class Phycisphaerae; order Phycisphaerales; family UBA1924; genus UBA1924. The sequence continues at coordinate 113,289 of CBFGUD010000002.1, read as the reverse complement.
GAGCTCCCGCTGGAGGGTCTCGATCATCTCCGCGAAGAGGCGCTGACCCCGGACATCGACCCCGAGGGTGGGCTCGTCGAGCACGAGGAGCTTGGGTCTGGGCGCGATGGCGCGCGCGATCATCACGCGCTGGACCTGCCCGCCCGAGAGCGCGCCGATGGGGCGGTCCTGCTTGTCGAGCATCCCCACGAGCTCCAGGGCGCTGTCCACGCGCGTCCGGTCCTGGGCGCTCAGTCTCGTCAGCGGACCGAGGCGCACGGCGATCCCGAGCTCCACGACCTGGCGCACGCTCAGCGGCCAGGCGAGGTCCGCGCCCAGACGCTGGGGGAGCCACCCGACGAGCCCGTCACGCCGTGCGTCCTTGGCGCTGCGCCCGAACACGCGGACGGCCCCGAGGTCGGGCTCGAGCTCGCCCAGCATGAGCTTGAGGAGCGTGGTCTTCCCGCCGCCGTTGGGTCCCAGTATCCCGAGGCGCTCGCCCTCGCGGACCGTGAGGGAGACGTCATCGAGCGCGACGACACGGTCCTGAGCGCCCTCGTACGCGAAGGAGACATGGTCGATCTCCACGGCGATCGGTCGCTCGTCAGTCATCGATCTCGTCTTTCATGCGCGCCAGCTCGTCCGTGAGCGCGTCCATCATCGCGAGCCAGTCCCCGTCTCCCAGGGGGTCGAGGGTCGAGACCGGGACACCGGAGTCCGACGCGAGTTTGACCGCGAGCGCGTCGGGGAACTGGGGCTCGACGAAGACGCGGTCCACGGGGTCGTTCTTGAGCATGAGCGCCAGGCGTGCCATGTCCGCCGGGGACGGGGTGCCGTGGGCGTAGTCGCGGACCGTGTCCGCGATGACGATCCCGTAGCGCTCGCAGAATCGGTCGAACCCGTGGTGGAGGGTGACGATCCGCGCGCCCCGGACGGGGTCCAGTCGCTCGCGCGCCTGGGTGTCGAACGCGCGGACGCGTTCGATCATCGCGCTCACCCGTTCGGGGTCGACGATCGAAGGGTCCATCGCATCGGGGAGGCGCTCGAGCAGCTCGATCACGAGCGCGGGGTCGAGCCACAGGTGGGGATCGTCAGGGCCGTGGGCGTGATCGGCGTGATCGTGGTCATGGGCGTGGCCGTGGTCGCCCGCGTCGATGCCGACGACCGACGCGAAGGTGACGACGCGGTCCGGGCGCGCGATCGAGCGGATCGCGCGTTCGATCTCGGGCGAGAGCCCCGCGCCGACCTGGACGATCTGCGTGGCTTCGCGGATCAGGCGCGCATCGGAGGGTTTGAGCGCGAACCCGTGCGGCGAGACGCTGCTGGGCACGAGGGTCCGCACCTCGACGCCGTCGCGGACGATCCCGGAGACGATCCCGCGCATGGGCGCGATGTCCACGAGCACGATCGGGGGGCCGTCGCGCTCCGATCCGGACTCCGAGCACCCCGGGATCAGGAGCACACCCGCGATCGCGCCCAGGAGCGCGGCGAGGCGGAGGATGGATCGGACGGGTCTGGGCATCATGCCCCTATTGTTGCAAGCGGATTCTCAATAAACAAGGCGGGTGTCTTCATCGGGCGCGGGCCGATCCGGGAGTTTGGGCATCGGAACCCGGATCCCCCGATCGACGGCTCGCGGCGCGGAGCATCGCGTCCACCCCGGGGTGCTGGACCTTGCGCTCGCTGGTGATCGCGTAGACGGATTCGCGGAGGGTGTCGATGGTCGCGATCCGGGAGACCCCGTACTGGCGCTCGATGTCGCCCGCGACGAGCGCGGGCGCGAAGAAGAGCCCGTGCCCGCCGTGCGCGAACGCCTTGAGGAGCGCGGTGTCGTCGAACTCCCCCACCACCATCGGGTGGACGTCGTGCTCCTCCAGGTACACGTCGATCGCGGCGCGGATCCGGCACTGGACATTCGGGAGCAGCACGGGCGTGCCGTCGAGCGATCCGGGCACCGGCCCCTCGAGCGATGCAACGAGCGCGGGCGCGCCGAACACCGCGACGGCGCTCGTCGCGATCCGGTGGCTGTAGGCGCGGATGGAGGAATCCCGCTCGACGGGTCGGTCCGAGATGATGACGTCGGCGCGCCCCAGCGCGAGCGAGACGAGGAGCGCGTCGTGCTTGCCCTCGACGCACTCGAGGTGGACCCGGCGGTCCATCGCGAGCACGGGCGCGAGCGCCTCGCGCGTGAGGAGCTTGGCGACGCTGTCGCTCACCCCGACCCGGAGGTGCATGGGGCGATCCGTCTGCGATCCGCGCACGACATCGGCGAGCTCCTGACCGAGCCGGAAGATGTCGTCGGCGTACGCGTGGACCGTGCGCCCGAACTCGGTGATGACGAGCCGACGCCCGCGGCGCTCGAAGAGCGGGGTGTGGAGTGTTGATTCCAGGTCCCCGATCTGCTTGGAGATCGTGGGCTGGGTGAGCCCGAGGAGCTCGCACGCACCGCGGATCGACCCGGTCCGCGCGACGGCCCAGAAGCTCCGGAGGTGGGTGTAGTTGAGCTGCTCGTGCATCGACGACCCCTCGGGGATGGACGGGAATCCGATCGGTGTGGGGCGATTCTACATAGATTTTGTCTATATGACAACATGATTGTTTCACATTGTCTATGCGTCATGTGGATCCGATACTGGCTCACCCTTCCACGGAGACCCACCATGAAGATCCACCTGGTCACACCCAACCTGACGATGGACGAGCGCACGGACCGGTTCGTGCGGGATCGGGTCCTGAGGACCATCGACCACCTGAGCGGCCGGATCCGCTCGGCGGTGGTCTACATGACCGACCACAACGGGCCCAAGGGGGGTGTGGACACCGAGTGCGTGATCCATGTCCGTCTCGAACCGAGCGGATCGATCGTGCTCCGCGAACGCGCCCCGAGCATCAGACAGGCGGTTTCACGCGCCGCCGGGAAGCTCAAGCCCACGCTGGCGCGGGCCGTGGAGCGGCGCTGCGCTCGGCGCGGGACCAAGGGCTGATTTCCCCATCACGAACACACGACACAACCGGATTGAGAGCAGGAACACGCTTTGAAAGGACGACGCTGATGACGACCCGGAACCCGACACGAACACTCGGCGCGATCGCGCTGGGCGTGCTCCTGACTGCGGGGCTCGGCGCCTGCGGCGAGACGCGGACCAAGGGCTCGAGCGCGGTGATGACATCGAGCGCCCAGAAATCCATGACCCCCGACGACGCGCTCCGCGCTCTGAAACAGGGCAACACGCGCTTCGCGAGCGGGAACTCCACGAACTTCGACTGGAAGGCGCAGGCGGAGTCCACGGCCGCGGATGGGCAGTTCCCGCACTCGATCGTGCTGAGCTGCCTGGACTCGCGCGTCCCCGTGGAAGCGGTCTTCGATCAGGGGATCGGCGATGTCTTCGTGGGTCGAGTCGCGGGGAACTTCGAGAACGTCGACATGCTCGGGAGCTTCGAGTTCGGGACGGCCGTCGCGGGGTCCAAGCTCATCGTGGTGCTCGGGCACAGCAAGTGCGGGGCCGTCATGGGCGCGATCGACCAGGCAAAGCTCGGGAACCTGACCCCGACCCTCGAGAACATCGAGCCGGCGGTCCGGGACGTCCGGATGGGTTCGATGGGTCGCACATCCAAGGACTCCGATCTGGTCGATCGGGTGGTCGAGGCGAACTTTCGGCGCACGGTGCGTGAGATCCAGTCCCGCTCCGAGGTGCTCTCAGGACTCGTCGCGAAGGGCGATCTGAAGGTCGTGGGGGCTGTCTACGACCTCGGATCGGGCAGGGTGGCGTGGCTCGATTGACCCCGCCCGCTTGGCAAGTCGGACGCCGGTGGCTATGATCCTCGTCCCGCAGTCCGGTCCTTCGGGACCGGTTCGATGGGGTGGTAGCTCAGCTGGTAGAGCGTTCGGTTCGCAATCGAAAGGTCGGGAGTTCGAATCTCCTCCACTCCACTTTCTCTGACGCCGCGGCCTGTCATGGGTCGCGGCGTTCCTCGTTTTGGGGGTCGGGATCCCGGGTCTCGGTGCGGGGCTTGGGGGTCTCGTCGTCGTCGAAGACGGCCCGGAGCGCGGGGGTGTCGAGGTCGTCGAACTGACCCGATCGGGCGGCGGCGATGAACGCCCAGACCCCGATCCCGGCGAGGACGAGCGCGATCGGGAGCATGATGAGGAGCACGCTCATGGCTCGGACCCTCTCATCCCGGTGATCCGTCCCGCGCGGGTGCAGATCGCGACCACGGTCAGGGAGCTGATGGGCATGATGATCGCGGCGATGAGGGCGCTGATGAGCCCCATCATCGCGAGCGAGGCCGCGACGGCGTTGTAGCAGATCGAGATCACCAGGCACAGGCGGATCGTGGACATCGTCGATCGGGACAACCGGACGAGATCGACGATGGGGGACAACCCCGGGTGGACGAGGTAGAGGTCCGACGCTTGGAGCGACGCTTCCGCGCCCCCGTGGACGGCGATCCCGACGTCCGCGCGCGCGAGGGCGGCGGAATCGTTCACCCCGTCCCCCACCATCACGACGGGGCCGTCCTTGGGGGTCTGGGCTGCTTTGAGCGATCGGACGAGGTCCGCCTTGCCCTCGGGGTCGATGCGTCCCTGGGCCTGGTCGATCCCGAGCTCGCGCGCGACGCGTTCGACGATCTGCTCGTGGTCCCCGGAGCAGATGCGCGTGGTCCACCCGAGCGATCGGAGCTCGTCGATGGCGCGTCTGGAGTCGGCGCGGACCGTGTCCCCCACCCCGACGACCCCGAAGCCCAGCGACTCGGAATGGACGACGATCGGGGTGTGCCCGTGATCGAGAACCGAGTCGATCTGCGCGCGGGTCTGCTCGTCGATCGGGGTCTTCGACTCGATGAAGCGAGGGCTCCCGACCCGGACGCGCTCGGACGCGACGATTCCCTCGATCCCTTCCCCGGTGTGCTGGACGATGGACTCGACGGGCGCTGGGTGTTCGGTGAGCGATGCGATCGCGCGCGCGATAGGGTGGTTGGAGTGGCGCTCGACCGAGGCCGCGCGTTCGATGAGGACCGGGTCGCCCCAGACGCTCGCGGCGCGGGTCGCGCCTTCGGTGAGGGTCCCGGTTTTGTCGAGGATCATGGTCCCGGGTTTGGCGAGGGCTTCGATGGAGGCCGCGGATTTGGCGAGCATCCCGCGTCGCGCGGCGCGTCCGAGCGCGACGGACATCGCCATCGGGGTCGCGAGCCCGAGGGCGCAGGGGCAGGTGACGATGAGGAGCGCCGTCGCGTGCTCGATCGCGTCGTTGATCGATCCGCGCACGGACCAGAACGCGACGGTCGTGGCCGCGAGAATGATGACCACGATGACGAAGATCCCCGCGATCCGGTCCGCGAAGCGCACGATCTCCGACTTCTCGCTCGACGCGCGGGCGACGAGCTCCATCAGCTTCCCGACGCGCGTCGAAGATCCGACCTGATCGACGCGCATGGTGATCGGGGAGGACATGTTCGTCGCGCCGGCGAGCACCTCGTCCCCGATGTCCGAGCGGATCGGTCGGGACTCGCCCGTCAGGAGCGAGGTGTCGAGGGTCGTGGTCCCGAGGGTGATGACGCCGTCGGCGGGGATCGAGTCCCCCGCTTGGACCCGCAGCAGCATCCCGGGCTCGACGGACTCGATCGGGACGCGCTTCGTGTTGCCGCCGGCGTCCACGAGCGTGGCGCTCGTCGGTGTGAGGGTGAGCATGAGCTCGATGGAATCGGCGGCTGCTCTCTGCTGTCGGTGCTGGATCCATCGGCCCACGAGGAGCAGGAACACGAGCACGGCGACGGAGTCGAAGTAGATCTCGCCCGTCCCGCGAATCGTGTTGAGTGTGCCCCAGACTCCGCCGACGAGCAGCGCGAGCGCGATCGGGACGTCGAGGTGGGCCGTGCGTGTCCGGAGGGCGGCGATCGCGCCCGTGAAGAACACGCGCCCCGGCCACACCAGTGTCAGGACCCCGAGCCCCATGGAGTAGTAGCGGAAGACGCTCCACCAGAAGTCCGCGATCCCGCTGAGCGCGCCGCCGTAGAGCGCGATCGCGAGGAGCATGATGTTTCCTGCGAGCGCCCCCGCGACGGCGACCCGGATCAGGAACGCGCGGTCTTCCTTCTGACGGACGCGCCGGGCCGCTTCTCCGCGCGCGGGGTGGGGGGCGTACCCGAGCCGATCGAGCGCCCGCGCGACGAGCGAGAGCGTGGTGCGCTGCGGGTCGTAGCGGAGCGAGACGGTGCGCGATCGGATGTTCGCCCGGGCTTCGATGACCCCGGGCGCGACGCGCGGAAGGCGCTCGATGAGCCACACGCACGCGGCGCAGTGCATCCCCTCGACGAGGAGCTCGGTGGCGCAGGTCCCGTCGGGCTGGGCGCGGACGTGCGCGGTTCCGTAGGCCTGGTCGTCGAACTCCTCGAACGCGCTGCCCGTGGTGCTGGGCTGCTGCGCGGGCGCGTCGACGGCGTCGCGGACCTTGTAGTACCCGTCGAGCCCGGAGTCCTTGAGGATCGCGTAGACGGTCCGGCACCCGTTGCAGCAGAACTGGTGGGTCGCGTGGTCCTCGACCAAGCCCTCGGGGACGGCGAGCCCGCAGTGGTGGCACAGGACCTTCTCGCGCGGGGCGCCGGTCGCGCTGGTCGCGATGGTGGCGCTCATGGCTCGGTGGGCTCGCTTGGCGTCGTCGGCATGGGCTCGCCCAGCTCGCACAACGGGCAGGTTGCGTCGGGATCGGTCGGGACATCGACCGCCCCGGACTCGTTCGTCGTCAGGTGGAGGGTTTCGCGCGACATCTCGGGCGCGGACAAGCGACCCGCGGCGGTGAACGCGCCGACGAGGACGACGGCGCAGGCGCTGACGACGGGGATCTTCGCGTGCAGCGGGCCGGCGAGCATCTGGATTCCCGCGCCCAGGGACGCCATCACCGGAAGGGTCCCGAGCCAGAAGACGGCCATCGTGAGCCCGCCCCAGATCGGGGACCCGGTCCCGGCGGCCGTGAACGCGAACGCGTAGAGCCACCCGCACGGGAGGAGGGTCGTGAGGAGTCCGATGGTCATCGCGCGTTTGAACGGGGAGAGATTGAACGCGAGGCGTTGGCCCTTCGCGACCGCGTTCTGCATGGCCTTGGGCGCGCGGACGTGCGCGATCCTGACCCCCTTGAGGCGCATGAGCGCGATGATCCCGAACCCGATCATAAAGACCCCGGCGAAGATCGCGGCGCTGCGCTGGACCCCGACGAAAGAGCCCCCGAAGTCGAGGGCCTGCCCGAGGGTCCCCGCGACGACCCCGAGGAGGGTGTAGGTGACGAGCCGACCCCCGTGGTAGGCGCTCTGGAGTTTGAGTTTGGTGCGTCCGTGCTGCTGCCCGTCCGCGCCCAGCGCGAAGAGCATGAGCCCGCCGCACATCCCGGCGCAGTGGAGCGATCCGACGAGCGAGGCCATCAGGACCGTCCCGATGAGGATGAAGATCGGGTCGGTCATCTCAGCCACCCAGTTCCAGCGATTCGATCACGAGGGCTTGCTCGCCCTGCGCGTCGATCGAGACCCGGAACTCCCAGAGCCCGCCTGTGTGCATGCCCTGGATCCGGGTCTGGTACTGACCCGCGCCGACATGCGGGATCTCTGTCTCGGTCCGGTCGTGCGCCTGGGTGTGCGCGAAGCAGATCGCCTGAACGATCGCGCTCTCGATCGGGTCGCCCTCGGAATCAAAGATGAGCACCGAGACCAGGCGCGTGCCCACAGGGTTGAGCACCCCCGAGGCGCTCACGCGCACGTCCCACCCGAGGCGCTCCGCGGCTTCGAGGCGTTCACGCTCCGAGTCCCAGTCGACGGCCCGCGCGTAGTAGTCGGGCTCGACCATGTGCGACCCGGACCCCGCGCCCAGGACCGCGGTCACGATCACGAACGACGCGGAGACGAGGAACATGCCCAGGAGCATGAGCGGCCAGTGGAGCCCGCGCTCGATGAAGCCCTTGGGACGCTCGTCTGTGTTGGGCGCGCTGTGCTCAGCCATCGGACTCTCCTTCGATCGGCGCGGGCGGGGTTGACGGGGTAGACGCGGCGGGTGGGGTGGCGATCGATGGGCCCTTCATCTCGAACACCGAATCCTTCGAGAACCCGAGCCCGTCTTCCACCCGGACCGTGACGTCGAACGGGCCGCTCGCGAACATGGACGCGTCGGCGACGATCGGGAAGGACGCGGAGTGCTCCTGTCCGCCCCCGACCTCGAGGGTCCCGTAGCCGTCGCTGATCCGGACGCCCGCGGGTCCGACGATGCTGATGGTGTAGGTCCGGGGGTCTTCGTTGCGGTTCGTGATTCGGGCGCGGAGCTGGTTGGTGATCTCGCCGCTGGGGAGGGTGTAGAAGGGGAGCCCGCGTTCGCGCCCGATCCAGACGCTCGCGTCGCTCGTGGTCTGGAGCACGGCGAGGAACGCGGTGAGGAGGGCCGCGAGGATCATGGGGTAGATCACGATGCGCGGGCGCACGAACTTCGCTTTGCCTTCCTTGATGGCGCGTTCGGACGAATAGCGGATCAGCCCGCGGGGTCGGCCGATCTTGTCCATGATCGCGTCGCACGCGTCGATGCACTGGGCGCACCCGATGCACTCGAGCTGGAGCCCGTCGCGGATGTCGATGCCCGTGGGGCAGGTCTGCACGCACATGGTGCAGTCGATGCAGTCGCCGAGCTGGGGGAGGGTGATGTCCACGCTGGCGGGGTCGTCCGCGGGCTTGCGCCGTTTCTTCCCGCGGGGCTCGCCCCGTTTCTCGTCGTAGGTGATGATGAGCGAGTCCTGGTCGAGGAGCACGCTCTGCATGCGCGCGTAGGGGCAGACGACGCAGCACACCTGCTCGCGGAAGAACCCGAAATCGAAGAGCATGAGCCCGGTCGTCCCCGCGACGACGAGGAACGCGACGGGGTGGTTGAAGGGGGACCCGAGGATCCAGGAATGGAGCTGGGACGTCCCGACGAAGTACGCGAGGAACGTCTGCGCCAGGTGCGCCGACACGATCAGATACACGACGAAGCGGAGCACCCGGCGCAGCCCGAGCTGCTTCTTCGGGGTGCGTTTCGACGGATCCCCCTCGAACAGACGTTCGATCGGGCGGAACACGTACTCCATGTACACGGTCTGGGGGCAGATCCACCCGCACCAGACGCGTCCGAAGAGCGCCGTGACGAGGAAGATCGTCACGAAGAGCATGATGAGGAAGAGCCCGAGGAGGAGGGTGTCGTGGGGGTAGAGGGTCTTGCCGAAGAAGGTGAACTCGCGGTTCATCAGGTCCAGGAGGATGGTCTGCTTCCCGTTGACCTTCGTGAACGGGGTGATCGCGAAGATCGCGATGAGCGCGTACGCGACGATCCGTCTCCACCACCAGAAGCGTCCGCGCGAGGGCCTTGGCTTGAGCCATCGCCGGGTGCCGTCCTCGTTGAGGGTGGAGAGCACGCGCTCGTTGGGTTTGAGCAGACTTTCGGACATCGCGGGCTCCGCGCGTGTGGCTCCATTCCTGCGGATGGGAAACAGCGCGTCACCCTCTCGGGCGGGGCGCCGTGAAAGGGAAAGCGTTCAGCCGCCCTGACCTTCCGCGATGGGCTCGGGGAAGGGGGGGATCTCCTCGCCCTCGGGGCCGTTGACGTCGCGGGGACCGGTCAGCATGGTCCCGCGGAGCGACGCGACGTACCCGACGACGAGCGCGATCTCGTTCTCGTTGAGCGCGTTCTTCTGAGCGGGCATGGCGCCGTTCGCGGCGCCGTTGGTCACGACGTCGAGCATGCCCTCGAGACTCGTGAGGTTCTTGTAGTGGTTGTCGGTGAGGTTGGGCCCGATGAGCCCTTCGCCGTTCTGGTTGTGGCAGAGCGTGCAGGTGCCCTGAAAGATGGACGCGCCCTGATCGAGCCAGTTCTGGTCGCCCATGATCGTGCGGACCTTGGCGATCGGGTCCTCGATCTGCATGAGGGCTGCGAACTGTTCCTGGATCGCCGCGTCCTGGGTGTTGCTCAGGCGGGTGATCCGGTCGGGGACGATCGGGGTCAGGTGCCAGATGACGGCGTAGAGGACCGACCAGACGATGGTGCCCCAGAAGATGAGGTGCCACCACCCCGGGGTGGAGTTGTCGTATTCCTGGATCCCGTCGTAGTTGTGATCGAGCAGTTCGTCGCTGTAGTGCTCAGCCATGGTTCACCCCTTCGCGGGCGCTGCCGCGTGTGATCGGTTCGTTGTCCTCCGTGAGCGGGAGATGCGCGCCGTGCTGGCAGTCCGATTTCGAGCGCTTCACGACGCCCAGGAGCACGAGGCCGAACGCGACGAGGAACATCACCAGCCCCAGGATCGGGAAGAAATCCAGATTCATGTTCGAGACGATCTCAGTCATCGACATTCGGCACCTCCTGCTCGCTCGTGGCGCCGGTCTGGGGCGCGGGGGTCCGGTAGATGTCCGTGCCCAGGCGCTGGAGGTACGCGATGACCGCGATCACCTGCTTGTCCCAGGTTTCTTCCATCGGTGGCCCGCCCTGATCCTGGAGTTCCTGCGCGATGAGCTGCGCCTGGAACTCCGCCTTGGCGCGGGCTTGCCCTTCGAGGACGCTGTCGCCGTAGGGCACGCCCAGCATCGCCATCGCGTCCACACGCCCCTGGATCGACGCGAAGTTCGTCTCCTTGTTCAGGAGCCACGTGTACCGGGGCATGATCGAGCCCGGCGACACGGACTGCGGGTCCTGGAAGTGGGTGTAGTGCCACAGGTGCGACTTGCGCCCGCCCTCGCGGTGGAGGTCCGGGCCGATGCGCCGCGAGCCCCACTGGAACGGGCGGTCGTAGACGAACTCGCCCGGCTTGGAGTAGTCGCCGTAGCGCTTGGTCTCCCAGTAGAACGGGCGGATCATCTGCGAGTGGCAGTTGTAGCAGCCCTCGGCGACGTAGATGTCGCGTCCCGCGAGTTCGAGCGGGGTGTAGGGCTCGACGGTCTTGATGCTCGGGACGTTCGAGGACACCATGAACATGGGGATCGCTTCGACCGCGCCCCCGATCATGACGGCGATGAGCGTGTAGACCGTGAACCGCACGGGCATGCGCTCCCAGCGCCGGTGCCAGTTGCCCTGGAGGAACCGATCGCCGGCGTGCCCGATCCCGGCGTTCGCGGAGAGGCGCGAGGTCGCGGGGGGGTCGCCGTCGTAGTGCTTGGAGAGGGGGGCGGCGTAGTGGACGGCTTCCTCGTACTTGGCCGGGCGATTGCGCCAGGTCATGAAGAAGTTGTAGAACGCGATGAGCGCCCCGATGAGGTACAGGGTCCCGCCGAAGGCGCGGATCCAGTACATGGGGATGAGCTTGGTCACCGTTTCGATGAAGTCGGGGTACGCGAGCCGACCCGTCTCATCCCACGCACGCCACATCAGCCCCTGGGTGATCCCCGCGGTGTAGATCGCGAGGATGTAGAGCACCATCCCGATCGTCCCGATCCAGAAGTGCAGGGTCGCGAGCTTCTTGGAGTGCAGCTCGGTCTGGAACAGACGCGGGAACATCCAGTAGAGCATCCCGAAGGTCATGAACCCGTTCCACCCGAGCACCCCCGAGTGCACGTGCGCGATCGTCCAGTCCGTGTAGTGGCTCAGCGAGTTGACGGCCTTCACAGACAGCAACGGTCCCTCGAAGGTGGACATCCCGTAGAACGTCACCCCCACGACAAAGAACTTGAGCACCGGGTCCGTCGCGACGCGGTTCCACGCGCCGCGCAGGGTCATGAGCCCGTTGATCATCCCGCCCCACGAGGGCATCCAGAGCATCACCGAGAAGACCATCCCGAGCGTCGATGCCCATTCGGGGAGCGCCGTGTAGTGCAGGTGGTGCGGGCCCGCCCAGATATAGATGAAGACGAGCGACCAGAAGTGGATGATCGAGAGCTTGTACGAGAAGACCGGGCGCTCGGCGGCCTTGGGGAGGAAGTAGTACATGAGCCCGAGGAACGGGGTCGTGAGGAAGAACGCGACGGCGTTGTGCCCGTACCACCACTGCATGAGCGCGTCCTGCACACCCGCGTAGACGGGGTAGGACTTGAGGAGGAACTCGGGGCCGGCGAACTCGCCCGTCTTGACGAGGTGGACGAGCCCCGCGGGGACCCAGATGTTGTTGCCCACGTGGAGGACCGTGACCGTGACGATCGTCGCGATGTAGAACCAGAGCGCGACGTAGAGGTGACGCTCGCGCCGATGGATCAGGGTCATGAGGAAGTTGCCGCCGAAGAAGACGAGCCAGACGACCGCGATCGCCAGGTCGATGGGCCACTCGAGCTCGGCGTATTCCTTGCCCTGGGTGATCCCGAACGGGAGCGTCAGGGCGGCGGACACGATGATGAGCTGCCACCCCCAGAAATGGAGGCGCGAGAGCAGGTCGGAGTACATCCGGGCCTTGCACAGGCGCTGGGTGGAGTAGTAGACGGCCGCGAAGATCGCGTTCCCCGCGAACGCGAAAATCGCCGCGTTCGTGTGGAGCGGACGGAGCCGACCAAAGCTGAGGTACTCGATCCCCATCCCGAGCTCGGGGAAGGCCATCATGAACGCGATGATGACCCCGACGAGGAACCCGACGATCCCCCAGATGATGGTCGCCCATGCGAACATGCGGACGATCGTGTCGTCGTAGACGAACGGTTCGAGCCCGGCGTGGGTGGAGCCCTGATCGCTCCCGTGGGCTGCTGTCGAGGTTGTGTCCACTGTGATCTCCAAATCCTGCGTCGGCGACGAATCGGGCGTGTCGCCGGCTCACTGTGCGGTGCGAGGATTCCCGTTGAACAGATCCGGAACTCCGATTTGAGGACAGATCCCAAGGGATCTTCGACGTGACAGGATTATCGTAAGACAGAACTGCCCCGAGTCAAGGACAGATTTGTCCGGAATAAATGCCCCTCGATGATCCGGAATCGGGTTTTCGGACCCCGATCCCGCAGAGAACACGCCCGGATCTCGCTGAGCGGACATCGCAGACGAGCGTGGGCGTGCGCCGCCCGATACCGGGTGCATGAGCGAATCACCCCTCTCCAGAGCGCAACTCGATCAGCTGCGCCACAGCGTAAACAATGCGGCCCCGATCCGCAAATGCGCCTCCTACGCCCGGTTCTCGGGGTGGTCGACGCTCCTCGCGGGCGCGATCACCCTCGTGTTCGGGCTGGGGAACACGACCGCGCTCGTCCTGGGGATCGTGCTCGCGATCATCGGGTTCCGCGAGGTCACCCTCTCCAAGCGGATCCTCTCGCTCGAACTCGACGCGCCGCGGAAGCTCGCGCTCAACCAGCTCGCGCTGGGCGCGTGCCTGTGTCTGTACGCGGTCTACTCGATCGCCACCCACGACCCGAGCGAGTCGGTGCTCGCGTCATCGCTCACGAGCGACCCCGCGCTCGCGCAGGCGCCGGAGCTGGCGGCGCTGGGGGACCAGCTCGCGGGGATGGAGCGTCTGGCGCGGTACGCCGTCTGGATCCTGCTCATCGTCGTCGCGGTCTTCATGCAGGGCGGGACGGCCCTGTGGTACGCGCTCAAGCGCTCGCGCCTGGGCGCGATCCACGCGCACAACGAGCCCTGGGTGCTCGATGTCCACCGGGTGATGCAGGGGCACGAGCCGATCCACACGCATTTCACGCGCCGGGCCGATCCGGAGGACGGGTTCTCGGCCCGATCCGCGGCCTAACCAAGCTCAGTTGCGCGGATCCGGGTCCTCGCGCCCGGTCACGCGCACGGACCCGTTGGTCGTGTGCGCGGCGCTGATCTGGTCCGACCCCCCCACCGAGATCTCGAGGGTGTGGTCGGACGACTCGACGAGGCGCGCGTCGTCGAGACCCGTGAGACGGATCGTGCCGTTGACGGTCTTGATTTTCAGGCGACCCATGAAGGATTCGCCCAGATCGAGCTCGATGCGTCCGTTGCTCGTGCGGACGCGGACGGGCTGGTCGTTGTCGTGGGAGGTCGAGACGTACATGGACCCGTTGGAGGTCTCCGCTTCGACCCCCGCGCGGGCCTCGGTCACGATCACGCGCCCGTTGCTCGTCTCGATCTTGATGGGGCCGCGTGCGTGCTCGACGCGGGCGCTCCCGTTGGAGGTTTTGATGTCGACGGACCCTCGGTGGTCCTCGGCGTGGACGGTGCCGTTGGACGAGCGGAGCTCGGAGACCCCCGACAAACCCGAGGTGGTGATCGATCCGTTGCTCGTGCGGATGCGGAGCCCGTCGGTGTCGGGGAGGTAGACGCTGATGGACGCGCCCTCGTTGTCGAGGGAGCGACCCCCCGGCCACTCGATCCAGACGCGGAGGGTCCCGTCGCCTTGGCGGTCCGCGCGGAGGTTCGCGAAGCTCAGGCGCTGCTCGTCGTCGCCGAAGAGCTCCGCTTCGATCGCGACGTCGGTCCGCTCCTCGTGCATCGCGCGGACGGCGCCGTTCGCGTTGATGATCTCGAGGGGGGTCGGGCTCGTGTACTCGACGTGGCGGGTGCGTCCATCGCGGTACCTCGGCCCCCCGATGCTCTCGCACGCCCCGAGCAGGAGGGTGGCGCTGAGCGCGAACGCGGCGAATGTGGTGGTCTTGAGCATGGTCCGTTCCCCTGATCTGGTGCGGGTGCGACGATGGGCGGCGCAGGATGAAGGATGACCGTCCGTTGATGGTACGGTCTGACACTGTTTTGGGATGCTCGGGGCGCCCGTTTCGGTCGCGGATCGCGGGGAACCGGGTCGGATCAGATGATTTCGAGGATCTTGAAGCGTTTGACCCCGCGCGGGGCGTTCACGCGGACGGTCTCGCCGACCCGGGCTTTCATGAGCGCCTCGCCCATCGGGGAGCTCGCGGTGACCTCGATCACTTCGCCCGTGTCCGCGCCGGACGCTTCGCCGACGAGGCGGTAGAGCTCGAACTCGTCCTCGTCCTCGTCCTCCTCGATCAGCTTGACCGTGGAGCCGAGGAAGACCACGCCGTCGGCGGTTTTGGTCTCGTCGACGACGTGCGCGTTGGACAGGCGCTGCTCGAGGCGCTTGATCTCCGCCTCTTCCATCCCCTGGAGCTCGCGCGCGGCGTGGTACTCCGCGTTCTCCTTGAGGTCCCCCAGGGCGCGGGCTTCCGCGATGCGCTCGGAGATGACGGGGCGATTCGCGATGAGCGCGTTGAGCCGCTCCTTGAGCTGCTCTTTCTCTTGCGGCGTGATGACGTCCATGGGAATCCGCTCCGGGTCTGAAAAACCCCGCGCCTGGGGGCGCAGGGATGGGTTCGAGGGGAGTTTAGGGGTCAGCGCCGCGCCGGACCACCCCGGCGCGAGACCCCGCCCCACGCCCCGGCCAGGAGCATGAGCGCGAGCCCCACGCACGCGACCCCCGCGATGAGCCGGAAATGCAGCGGTCCCACGCTCGCGGCGACCCCCGTCGCGGCGCGGTCGCGCGTGATCTCGATGACCCCCGTGATCGGGGAGAGCATGAGCCCGGGGTCCGCGTCGCGGAGACCCGCGTGCGCGCCGCGGAGCGTGGCCAGCTCCATCGCCGGCGCGACGAGCATCGCGCCCAGGACCGCGACCATCGCGACGGATCGGCGGAGGTTCCGGTGCGCCCCGTGGTCGCGCTCGACGACGATGTGCGCGATCGCGACGAGCCCGGTCGCGACGAGCGTCCACGCCGCGAAGTGCGCGACGAGCGCGAGGACGACGTCGAGGTTCCACCCCCCGAGCACGATGAGCAGCTGCGGCCAGAGGACGGCCTGGAGGGGGACGAGGAGCACCACGGCGTCGCGGATCGCGGAGCGGATCGGTCGGTGCGCCGATCGCTGGGACAAGCGGACCAGGGGATAGAGCACCGCGAGCCCGACGCTCGCGAGCAGGAGCATCTCGCGCGACGCGGGCCGAGAGATGCTCGGGGAGATCGACAGCCCCGCGCTCAGGCGCGAGAACATCAGGGCGCTGATCCCCATGAGGTAGATCATCCAGAGGAGCGCGAGCACCCGGGGCTCGGCGCGCCGGTGCGACCAGTCCGTGTACCCCTCGGGGGGCGCGGCGCCGAAGAGGTCGCGCTCGATGTTGGGGGACGAGGGTTCGCTCACGCGCAAGCGTAGGTCCGGGCGCTCAGTTCTCGCGCCGATCCATCAGGACCTGCGGGCCTCGGACGTCCACGCTCGCCATGGACGCGTCGATGCGCCCGGTCTTGCGGAGGAGCGATTCGAGCCGATCGAGCTTGACGTCCGTGGGCATCTCCGCGGGCCGCTCGCGCCCGGGACCCCCGCCCCAGATGATCTTCGCGCCCGAGTTGGTCGTGAGCGTGAGGATCCCGTGCTCGCGCCCCACGCCCAGGTCGACCCCCGTGACCTGCGCGAGCAGGTCCCGATCGCGGAGTTCGCGGAGCAGGCGGAGCGCGTCGCGGAGCTCGGGCTCGTCCCAGCGCTCGCCGACACCGGGGTCGGGGAGCGCGGTGTTGGAGATCTGGAACTGGTTGCTCGAGCCCTTGGGGTACGCGAGGGGGAGGACGTGCCCTTCCCAGTCCACGAGGACCTCCTCGCCGTCGACGAGGACCGCGGCGGCCGGGACGCGCCAGTCCGCGCTCACGACGATCCGCCCGTCCTCGGTCCACCGCGCGGTGGGTTCATCGTTGACCCACCCCGTGGACGCGATCGCGAGGGATGCTTCGCGCAGGGGCTCGCGCCGCAGCGGACGCGCCCCGACGAGCGCCTCGCGTACGAGCGCGGTGAGGCGCGAGCGTTCGTTGAAGGGGAGCCAGATCGTCCCGTTCTTGGACGCGCCCCAGACGATCTCGAACTCGATCTCCCCGGGCGCGACGAAGCCCTGGGCGCGTTGGTCGAGGGTCCGGACCCCCATCCCCGCGCCGACGAAGACCGCGCCCGCGCCGAGGAGGGCGGCCGTCGCGATCGCGATCCGCTTGTTGCGCGCCGCGGTCTCGGGGTCGGTGCTCTTCTTTTTCTTCTTGGAGGTCTTCGCCATTGTGTTCGCTCACTCGCGCTGGGCGCACCGGATCAGGTGGGCGCAGAGGGTGTTCATGTCCATCCCGGCGTGGGCCGCCGCTTTGGGGAGCAGGGAGGTCCGGGTGAAGCCCGGCATGGTGTTGCACTCGAGGAGGTTGACGTTCCCGCTCGTGTCCATCATGAAATCGACCCGCGCGAGGTGACGGATCCCGAGCGCCCCGCACAGGGCGAGCGACCATCGGCCGAGGCTCCGGGCGATGTCATCGGCCAGATCGGGCGCAACCGTGTAGATCGTGTCGCTCCGTTCGTATTTCGCTTGGTAGTCATAGACCCCGCTCGCGGGCGCGATGTCGATGATGGGGAGCGCCATGAGCGATCCGGCGCCGTCGTCGACGATCCCGACGGTGAGCTCGCGCCCCCTGACCATGGGCTCGATCATCGACACCCGATCCGGGTGCTGGTCGCGGGTCGCGCGGATGTCCGCGAGTGCCTTGGACCACGAGGACTCCTCCGGGCAGAGGTAGAGCCCGCAACTCGATCCATCCGCGACGGGCTTGATGACCACGGGGCCCTCGTACGGGCACTGGACATCGTCGGGGTCGAGGAGCGAGCACGGGAGGGTGGGGATTCCGAGGCGCGCCGCTTCGAGCTTGGTCGCGAGCTTGTCCATCGCGAGGCGCGAGGCGCGGGATCCGGACCCGACGAAGCGTTTGCGAGCGTCCTGGAGGAGGCGCTGGAGCGTGCCGCCTTCCCCGAAGCGTCCGTGGAGGACGGGGAAGACGACGTCGTGGTCCCATGATCGGATTTCGCCCGGGGTGGGTCGATCGACGATCTCGAGGGTCGCGTCGAGCCCCGCTTCGACGAGGGCCGCGTGGACCCCCGTCGCGCTGGCGATGGAGACGTCGCGCTCCGCATCGGGGCCGCCTCCGAGGACGAGGACGCGCGTCATGGGGCCTGCTCTCCCCACACGACGACCTCGCGCTCGAGCTCGACGCCGAATCGGTCGCGGACCCGGCGCTGGACCTCGCGCATGAGCTCGATGACGTGCTGCGCCTTGGCATCGCTGGTCGTGACGATGAAGTTCGCGTGGATCTCGGAGACGGACGCGCCCCCGGCGCTGATCCCTTTGCACCCGGCGCGGTCGATGAGCATCCCCGCGCTGACGCGGTCCCCGGGCTCTCCGATCCCGTCGAGGGGGCCGTGGAGGGTCGGGTTCTTGAAGGCGCACCCGGCGCTCTTGTCCTTCATGGGCTGTGAGCCCGTTTTCTTGCGCATGCACTCGTTGAGGCGCTCGCGCAGCGCGTGCTCGTCGCCGCGCGTGAGCGCGAACTCGACGTTGAGGATCAGGAGGTGACCGAGCCCGGAGTGTCGGTACGAGAAGTCGATCGCGGACCGCTCCAGTTCGTGGATCCGTCCCGCGCGGTCCATCGCGCGGACCTTGAGGATCTGGGACCCGATCTCCCCGAATGTGCCCCCCGCGTTCATCACGCACGCGCCCCCGATCGTCGCGGGGATCCCGGCGAGCCCCTCGAGCCCCCCGAGCCCGGCCTTGACGGTCGCGGTGATCAGACGCGGGAGCGACGCGCCCGCGCCCGCGCGGACCCACCCCGTGGACGGATCGATCTCGACCTCGATGAAACGACCCTGCTGGAGCGAGACGACGAGGTTCGAGACCCCGTCATCATGGACGAGCAGATTCGCGCCCTCCCCGAGCATGAGGAGCTCGTCGTCCTGTCCGAGGCACGCGCCGAGCTGGTCCGTGTCCGTCGGACGCGCGAGGCGCCGGGCGCGCCCCCCGACGTGGAACCAGGTCGAGATCGGCGCGTCGTGCTCGATCGTCAGCTCACCCGCCGCGGTGTTCACGACCGACCCCCGGCCTCAAGAAACCCGCGTCCGACCTTCCAGACGGGCCCCGCGCCCATCACGACGAGCAGATCCCCCGGACGCGCGATGTTCTCGAGCTGCTCGACGATCGCTTCGAAGGGGTGCAGGTGCATGGCGCGGAAGCCGCGCGAGCGGAGCCGATCGACCAGGTCCGCGCTGCTGACCCTGGCTTTCTCGATCTCCGAATCGCGGACGAAGTAGATCGAGGGGACGATGACCATGTCCGCGTGCTCGAAGCTCGTCGCGAACTCCTCGAGGAGGAACCGGGTGCGCGAGTGCTGGTGGGGCTGGAACACGCAGATGAGCCGACCCCCGTGCTTGGCGGGGTCGCGCGACTCGCGCAGGGCGCGGAGGGTCGCGTCGATCTCGGTGGGGTGGTGCCCGTAGTCGTCGATGACCGTGACCCCGTCGCGCTCGCCGAGGACCTGGAGCCGGCGATCGAGCCCGCGGAACGCGCCCAGGGACCGCGCCACGACATCGGGGTCCGCGCCGCTCGCGCACGCGAGCGCGAACGCGACGGCGGAGTTGATCGCGTTGTGCTCCCCGGACATCGTGAGCGTCCACGCGTGCTCGCCCGCGTCCGGGCCCGTGACGGTGGTCCGCGACGTCGCGGGATCGAAGCGCACGACCCAGTCCGCGCCGGGGTTGAACCCGATCGTCTGGACGGCGCAGTCCAGACCCGACGCGACCTGACGCCGATGCGCCCCGTCGTGCCCGATCAGGAGCAACCCACCCTCGGACTCGCTCGGGACGAGCTTGGCGAACTGGGCGAAGGACTCGATGACGGCGTCGAGCGACCCGTAGATGTCCAGGTGGTCCGCTTCGATCGACGCGATCGACGCGAGGGTCGGGCGCAGGTGGTGGAACGAGCGGTTGAACTCGCACGCTTCGCCCAGGAGCAGCCCGGGTCTGCCCTTGAGTGATCCGGTGGGGATCGTCTCGGACCCGATCCGGAACCCGACGCGCTCCCGGTCGTCGCTCAGGGATCCGTGCGCGAGCTGGGCGCAGGTCGCGCCGACGACCACGCTCGGATCGAGCCGCGCGTCGGTGAGGGCGCACCCGAGCATCGCGGTGGTCGTGCTCTTGCCGTGGGTCCCCGCGATCGCGATCCCCGTGCGCCCCGACATGCACGCGCCGAGCGCTTCGGGGTAGGTCATGACGCTCAGCCCCCGTTCGACGGCCGCGATCATGACGGGGTGGTCCGGGCGGATCGCGGCGGACGCGATGACGAGGTCCGCGTCCTCGGGGAGCGCTGATTCGTGCTCGTGGTGGGAAACCGGGATCGCGTGGGATTGGAGCGACCGAGTCGCGTCCGACGGCGTGGAATCGACCCCGGAGACCTCGAGCCCGGCGTCCTTGAGGAGTCGCGCCAGCGCGGACATCCCGCACCCCCCGATCCCGACGAGGAAGGGGCGCGACGCGCCGATCGAGAAGGCGGCATGATCGCTGGGCATGGGGGCATTCTTCGCTGTCTGTGGTCGTGTGCTCACGACCAAGCGTATCGGCTCATTTCGCCCGGGTTCTCCACGGATCCGCTCGGATCACGCGGGGGGCGTGAGCGGGTCGGGCCCGAGGGTCTGGATCGTGAGTGTCCCGAGGGATCGGGTGCTCAGGTAGGCGTTGAGCTCGTCCATGGAGATCGCGTCGATCTGATGCGCGATCTGCGCGAGTGTCCGGGGCGTGCCGCGTTTGTCCAGGTCCGCGACGAGCGCCGCGGCCCGCGCCCCCGTGGACTCGCCGGAGAAGATGAGCTTGCTCTTGAGCCCGATCCGGGCGCGTTCGTACTCCTCGGGGGTGACCCCGGAGGACATGATGCGCCGGAGCTCCGCGT
This sequence comes from uncultured Phycisphaerales bacterium, assembly GCA_965652365.1. Taxonomy (GTDB): domain Bacteria; phylum Planctomycetota; class Phycisphaerae; order Phycisphaerales; family UBA1924; genus UBA1924. Next base: position 92,702 of record CBFGUD010000002.1, on the reverse strand, counting down.
GGAGCACGTCGAGGGACTCCTGCGCCCGCTCGGGGGTCGTCCCGACGTAGGCGGTCGTCACCCCGTGCTCCTTCCCGGCGCGGTAGGAGGAGGAGACGCTGTAGCAGAGCCCGCGCTTCTCGCGGACCTCGGTGAAGAGTCGCCCGGACATCCCGCCCGAGAGGACGGAGTTGACGAGCATCTCGTGGATCTCGTGCTCGTGGCCGGCGCGGGGGGAGTCGTGGACGATGATGATCTGGACCTGGTTCGAGTCGTCGTGTTCGTGCGCGTACCCGCGCCGGGGCGCGTTCCCGATCGCGATTTCGATGGCGTCCCCTGTCCAGGATCGGAAGCGGTCCTCGATGATCGACACGGTGCTTTCTGGGTCGATCGCGCCCGCGACCCCGATGATCGCGCCCCGGGGGACGAGGTGCTTGGTCCACCACGCGCGGACGGAATCGGCGCTGAGCGATTCCAGGCCCTCGCGCGTGCCGTAGGTCGATCGGTTGTAGGGCGGCGCGAGGTGTCGCGCCCTCGCCGCGATGACGGCGCGTTCCTGGGGGTCGTCGAGGAGCGATTCGAGCGACGCGAGCGCCAGGGCGCGGGACGCTTCGAAGGACTCATCGCGCATCGCGGCGTCGAGGATCATCGATGCGACGAGGTCCATGGAGCGTCCGAGTCCATCGCCAAGGGCGCTCACGCTGACCCCGATCGAGCGTGCCCCGACGCTCGAGTCGCGCATCGCGCCGGCGAGGTCGAAGAGGTCCGCCTGGGCCTGGGAGTCGTGATCGCGTGTCCCGCGCATGAGGAGTTCGGCGCAGACGGCCGATGCGCCGAGTGCGTGTTCGTCTTCGTGGATAACTCCGCAGGGGAGAAAAACGCGCGCGGAGACGGACCGCACGCTCGGCACGCGCTGACACGCGATGCGCAGTCCGTTGTCGAGTGTCGCGAGGGTGATGTCGTCGTGGATCGTGGTCATGGTCCGGGTGTCTCCGATCGTGCGCCTCGGCGCGTGATCCTGGTCGCTGGGGTCGGTGCGCATCATTGAGGCGCGTGACCGATCATTGGCGCACGGATCCCGTTTGTGCGCCAATAAACGCGATATTGCCCCGTACTCCCGCGAACGTGCGGTGTTCCCGCGCGCTTTCTCGGTCTCGCGTGGACAGGATCGCGATGGATGATCGCGCGGACGCGACGGCGCGCGGCGCGGTGATCGATCGAGCGTTGGACGATCGATCCCACGCGGCGCGGATGATGAGGGATCACGCGGTGATGTCGCGCCGTTCGCGCGGCGTGAGCATCGTGAGTCGCGCGGCGCGTCGGGACGATGCGGCGAAAAAAATGCGCAGCATCGCGCGCATTCAAGTAGTCTGATGGGTGTGGAGCGTGTTTGTGCTCACGCTCCGCTCAAGTGACGGTGCTCGTGACTCCGATGAGTTACACGAGTCTTTTCACCAGGGTGCGGACCCGGGTTTCCGAACACGCCCGATCCGCCATGAAGCAACCGGTTCGGAACGGAGTACACAGACATGGCCAAGAAAGCCGCCCGCAAGAAAGCGACCAAGAAAAAAGCCACTCGCAAGAAGACCGCGAAGAAGGCGACCAAGAAGAAGGCGACCCGCAAGAAGGCCGCCAAGAAGGCGACGAAGAAGAAGGCGACCAAGAAGAAGGCCACCAAGAAGAAGGCCGCCAAGAAGACCGCGAAGAAGAAGGCCACCAAGAAGAAGGCCACTCGCAAGAAGACCGCCAAGAAGAAGGCGACCAAGAAGAAGGCCAAGAAGGCCACCAAGAAGAAGGCGACCCGCAAGAAGACCGCCGCTCGCAAGAAGACGGCCAAGAAGACCACCCGCCGCAAGGCGACCGCGCGCCGCGCGACCCGGCGCTGATCCCACGATCAGCACCAAGCTCCGGCACGGATCGCCGGGGTTGCTTCAGCACTCGACGGGGCCCATCGACGGGCCCCGTTTTTCATGCGCCGAGGGCGGTTCTCACGCCGCGGACGGGCGGGACATCGCCGCGTCCAGGGGGTCCTTGTTCATCCCGGGCATGGGGTAGTGGGTCTCGAGCCCGATCCGCAGGGCACCGTGCTCGCAGATCACGAACGAGAACGGGGACACGACACGCCACCCCGCGAACCGCATCGCGCGGGCGAGGCACTCCGCCGACGTCACGAACACGAGCCCGTGCTCGTCGACCCCAAGGGGGATGAGCCCGAACTGCCACGCCTGTCGGCGCTCGATCTTGTCGAGCACGTCCGGCGCGACGTCCACCTTCGACGGGTCGACCCGCGGCGCGATCCCGGCGAACTGGGCCGCCCACGCGTCCTCGACGGCGCCCGGGTCCACCCCGAAGAGCTCCTCCGCGAGGACGCCGAAGGGTCTGTGCGTCCCGCGTTGACGCTCGAAGATCTCATCGCATTGCTGGCGGGTCAGCTCGCCGCGTTGCACGAGCAAGTCACCGAGTCGGAGCCCCATAACGTGTCCTTTCCTGCAGCCGCGCCCGATCCGATCGGTGCGGGTGCGGATGGATCGGTGCACGCCACCCCACGATCCACGCTCAGGACTGCGCGGGGCGCAGTTCCCGCGGATCCGACGTGCGTGATCGAGCGAACCGTGAGAATCGGATCCCGCACGGCAGGAATCGCGATTTGATCCCCCAATACGTTTGCACGCGCTCCGGTGGGCGCTTCACTTCCCCACACAGAAGGTCGCGAACACCCGTCCGAGAACGTCCTCGACGCTCACCGCGCCCACGAGCGAGCCCAGGTCGTCGAGCGCCGTCCGGAGATGTGCGGCGACGAGCTCCGGGTCTCCGAGATCGTGCGATTCGGGATCGACGCTCTGGATCGCGAGCTCGAGGGACCCGGCGGCGCCGCGGAGCGCGGCTCGATGGCGCGGGACCATCGCGCCGGCGCCCAGGCGCTCGCGATCGACGACCGAATCCGCGATGGCGCGCCGGAGGGACGCGAGGTTGGTGCCGTCGAGGGCGCAGACGCGGATCGCGCCCGGATCGTCGTTCAGGGCGAGGTCCGCTTTCGTGCGCACGCGGATGGTCGTCGCGTGCTCGGGGGCGGCGAAGGACTGATCGAAGCGTCCCGTGGGATCGCACCACACGATCGCGTCGGCGCGCTCGATGAGGGACCTGGCGCGGCGCTGCGCCTCCTCGTCGATCGCATCGATCCCGCGGTCCGCGAGCCCGGCGAGGTCGGTCAGGGTCACGGACCCCGCGCCGGGCGCGTCGGGATCGAGGTCGAGGATCTCCTCGATGGCGTCGCGCGTGGTCCCGGGCTGGTCCGAGACGATCGAGCGGGTGCGCCCGAGGAGCGTGTTGAAGAGGGTGGACTTCCCGGCGTTGGGCGCGCCGACGAGGACGACCCGGGCGCGCTCGTCGCGCACGCGCGACCCGGCGGCGGAGCCGAGCTCCGAGTCCAGTTCGCGCGAGACTTGGCGGAGCCGGTCGTGCAGGTCGCGCGGCGCGATCGCGACGACGTCGTCCTGATCGATGAAATCGACCCCCGCTTCGACGAGCGCCAGGCAGGTCGCGATCGCGTCGACCCACGCGGCGCAGCGCTGTCCGTGCGCCCCGGAGAGGAGCTCGTCGCTCGCGCCCAGCGCGTGTTTCGTCCGCGCCCCGATCCGGAGCGCGACCCCCTCGGCCTGGGCGAGGGTGATCCGGTCGTTGAGGTACGCGCGGGCGCTGAACTCCCCGGGCTCGGCGCGCCGGACCCCGTCCAGGGCGCAGACCCGGTTCATCGCGCGTTCGAGGATCACGGGGGACCCGACGAGGAGGATCTCGGCGCTGTCCTCACCCGTGTAGCTCCGGGGCGCTTCGAGCACGAGGACGTGGCAGCCGATCGAGACGGACCGTGTGAGCGCGAACCGCGCGCGGCGGATGCCTCTCGAGAACGATTCCAGGCCGCAGAGATCGCGGACGATCGATCGGGTCTCGTCTCCCGAGATCCGGATCAGCGCGTGGGCGCTGCGCCCCGGGGGTGAGCCGATGGCCGCGATGGTGCCTCCGGTGGGCATGGGGCGGTCACTTCTGTCGGCGCCGGAACTCGCGCGACGCGGGGTTGATGGGCGCGGGCCCGCGTTTTTCGATCTGCTTGCGGGCCTCGGCGGCTTCGCTCATGCGCTGCATGAGGCCCGGGCCCTTCTTGGCTTTCTCGGCGCGGATGTTCTCGATCTCGAGCATCCCGTGCTTCTGCATGTGGGCGCGGATCCACTTGCTCTCGAAGATCCCGAGGGTCGAGTTGGTGATGAAGTAGAGCGAGAGCCCCGAGGGCGCGGTGTACATCATGACGGGGAACATGACCACCATCATGACCTTCATCATCTTCTGCTGGGATTCCTGCTCGGGGGTGAGCGTCGCCGTCGAGGGCGGGGTCAGGAACTTCTGGTGCGCGAAGAAGACGAACCCGAGGAGGATCGGGAGGAGGTTGATCGACTGGACGGACCCCCAGAGCGGGAAGGAGAAGTGCAGCGCCTGGGGGAGGGGGATCGCGTGATCCGCGGCCGACAGGTCCGCGAGGAACTGCCACGACCCGTTCGAGATGGTCTGGAACACCCCGTAGAACGCGGGTTCGTGCTTGAGCTCGACGGCGAAGAACAGGGTCGCGTAGAGCGCGATCCAGACGGGGGACTGGAGCATCATCGGGAGACACCCGAGCATCCCCATCGGGGAGACCCCCTCCTCGCGCCAGAGCTTGGTCATCTCCTGCTGGAGCTTCTTGGGGTCGTCCTTGTACTTCTCGCGGAGCGCCTTCTGCTTGGGCCCCATGGACTGCATCTGGACGCTGAAGCGCTGCATCCGGATCTGCGACCAGCGCGTCACGGGGTGGAGGCACGCGCGGACGAGGACCACGAGGAGCATGATCGCGATCGCCCAGTCGCCCACGATGTTGTGGAAGATCCGGAGCACCTCGATGAGGATGTGGGTGAGCCAATCGAAGGTGCACCCCGCGCAGAACCCCCCGATGTTGTAGACCACCATGTCCGGGAGACTCAGCGCCGCGAGCACGGGGTCGTCGGCGAAGATGGGCTTGGTCCGCGGACCCGCATAGACCCCCAGCGCGAGCGACTCGGTCGCGCCGGGCTCGACCGTGAACTCGGCGCTCCGGGTGGTCATGAGGATCGTCGTGTCCGCGGCGCCGGCGTACGGGTCGAGCACGAAGCGGTCCATCGACTCGACGACGGGCGCGAGCAGACGCGAGCCCTGGTCCGTGCTCGCGGGCTCGAAGACGGGATGGAGGACCACGCTGTAGTAGCGGTCGTTGAACGCGAGCCACGAGAGCCGATCGGCGCGTTTGAGGGCCTTCTCGCTCGGCCAGAACGGGGCGGCCTGGGCGTAGTGCTTGGTCCCGCTCGCGTCGGTGACCTTCGACCCGAGGATCTTGGTCCGCGCGTCGAGCTCGGGGTCCACGCTCACCACGAGCGATCCGCCCTGGCTCGCGGGGTCGCGCATGAACCCGATCCGGAATCGGCGACGATCCCCGGCGTAGGAGTTCTCCGCCTGGGGCATGTCGACCATCGCCGACGAGATCAACCGGATCGTGCGGGGCGTGTCGCCCGTGTTCTCGACGCGCTGGGTGAGGACGAACCCGTGGCGCCCGTCGCGGAGCTCGAAGCGGCGCTCGAGGCGCAGGACGGGGTCCCCCGATTCGTCGACGATGCGCGCCTCGAAGACCCCCGGCGCGGTCTCGACCCAGATCGGGGTGCTGTCGCGCCCCGCGAGGTTGACGACGACGCCGTCGATCTCGATCGCGAGGGCGGCGAAGGGGACCGCGTTGAGGGTGCCCCGCGCGTTGGCGCGTCGTCCCTGGATCTCGACGTGGTCGATCTCCTCGACGGTCTCGAACTCGTCGAGGAGGATGAGCGATTCGATGCCCGCGCCAAGGTGGGTGAACTCGAGCTGGATGGTCTCCTGCGTGTCGCGCAGGGTCGCGAGGCCGGACCCGGCGAGCTCGGGGTGCTCGACGGCGCGGTAGACGGGCGCGGGGGCCCGGGCGGTCTGGGGCGCGTCATCGGCCCGGGGCGCGTCGTCCTGGAAGGCGAACGCGTTGGGCGCGAGCGCGAGGACGATGATCGCGAGGAGTCTGTGGAGGGTTGTCGTGCGCATGGCGTTGAATCAGCGCCCTTCGTAGAGGCGCTCGCCGAGCCAGTCCGCGAGCTCGGGGATGGACTTGATCTTGTCGGCGGTCTGCGCGACGTCGTACTCGACGCGCGCGAACTCGACCTGACCCGGGGTCAGGATCGCGTAGCACGCGCGCGGGTCGTTGTCGCGCGGCTGACCCACGGACCCGACGTTGATGATGATCTTCTCGTTCTCGTTGAACTTGAACACGGGGTCGGTCCCGATCTCGTCGGGGGGGTAGAAGTCGGGCTCGTTGCTGAAGACCCCGGGCTGGTGGGTGTGCCCGACCATCGCGACCTTGTCGACACGATCGAAGATCGCTTCGAGCTTGTCGGGCGCGTCGCTCGCGTCGTCGGGGAAGATGTACTCGTTGATCGGGCGGCGCGGGGACGCGTGGACGGCGAGGATCTCGAGCCCGTCGCCCGTCAGGTCCTCGACGGCGCGGACCCGGAGGGACCCGAGGAAGGAGAACCGGCGCTCGCGCGCGGACTCGTCGGGCTCGTTGTCGAACTGGGCGCGGGTCCAGAAGGCGGCCGCCTCCGCGGGGGCGTTGAAGTTCGTGGGCTCGTAGAGGACCCCGAAGTCGTGGTTCCCCATGAGCGCCCAGGCGCACTTCTCCTGAACGAGATCGACGCACTCGAGCGGGTCCGGGCCGTACCCGATGATGTCGCCCAGACAGACGATCTGGTCGATCCCGCGCGAAGCGATGTCCTCGAGGACGGCTTTGAGCGCGACGGCGTTGCCGTGGATATCGCTGATAACGGCGGTCTTCACGCGAATGGAACCTTTCTGGGCGCGTCCCGGACGGGAGGACGCGTCGATCCGAGCACGCACTGTAGAAACGCACGGGGGGCTCAGCAACCCGGATTCGGAAGTGGGGTCGGGTGGTTTCTTGTCCCGATCGTGGCCCAGATATGATGCGATGAGCCGCGATTCCCGATAGAGAGGGGGGATCCGGCGACATCGCCGGTCCCGATCCGGCGGCCTCGTGCCCTTTGTCCTTTGTCAGGGAAAGACTTATGCCAGCAGCCTCCGTCAGTTACCAGCGCACCCGAGAGATGACGATCGACGAGCTGTTGCTCGAGAATCGGATCGTGTTCCTGATCGGCGAGATCAACCACGCGAGCGCGAGCCGCGTGATGATGCAGATGCTGTATCTCGAGAACCAACGCCGGAACCAGGAGATCAGTCTCTACATCAACTCCCCCGGGGGCGCCGTGGACGACACGCTCGCGCTCTACGACACGATGCGGTTCCTGACATCCCCGATCGCGACGTTCTGTATCGGGCGCGCGTACTCGGGGGGGTCGGTCCTGCTGACGGCGGGGACCAAGGGACGGCGCTTCATCCTCCCCCACGCGAAGGTGATGATCCACCAGCCCTACGGGGGCGTGACGGGGCAGGCGGAGGACATCAAGCTCCAGGCCGAGCAGATCATCAAGAGCAAGCAGATCCTCATCGACATCATCGCGAAGCACACGGGTCAGGACCCGGACGTCATCCGGCGCGACTCGGAGCGCGACAAGTACTTCACGGCCGAGGAAGCGAAAGCGTACGGGCTCGTGGACGAGGTCCTGAGCGAGCCCCCGAAGGACCTCCCCTCGACGCCGTCGGCCTGACGCACGTGATGAGAGCGATACACCAACGAGACACCCAGGCAGCGAGACACGCATGAGCAACCCCCTGTCCCATCTTGTTCCCATCGTCATCGAGCAGACCGGACGCGGCGAGCGTTCGTACGACATCTACTCGCGCCTCCTCAAGGACCGCATCATCTTCGTGACCGGGGGGGTCATGGACGAGATGGCGAACCTGATCGTCGCGCAGCTCCTCTTCCTCGCGAACGAGGACGCCAGCGCGGACATCCACCTGTACGTCAACTCCCCCGGTGGTTCGGTGACGGCCGGGCTCGGGATCGTCGACACCATGTCCTACATCAAGCCCGACGTGTGCACCTACGTCATCGGTCAAGCGGCGTCGATGGGCTCGGTCATCGCGTCCTCGGGCACGCGCGGGAAGCGCTACTGCCTCAAGAACGCCCGCAACCTCATGCACCAGCCCCTCATCTCGGGGGTCATGGAAGGGCAGGCGACCGACCTCGAGATCGAGGCCAAGGAGATGCTCCGTCTCCGCGATCGGCTCTACCGGATCTACGCCGACGCGACGGGTCAGGATGTGGAGAAGATCCACCGGGACTGCGACCGGAACCTCTGGCTCGACGACCAGGAGATGCTCGAATACGGGCTGATCGACGAGGTTCTCGAGTCCATGCCGACGCGCTGATCGCGCCCATCAAATCGGAATCACGAAGCCCGGCGATCGCGCCGGGTTTTTCATTGCCGCATCGCTCCGACGGATTCCTGTACAATTGAGGTCACACGCGCGGCCTCCCGCGCGATCAACGCAGGAAAGGAATGGACATGGTCGAACTCGCGCAGCTGTGGCTCCCCGTCCTCGTGTCCGCCGTCGCGGTCTTCTTCGCGAGCGCCGTGATCTGGATGGCGCTCCCGTACCACAAGGCGGACATCCGGCCCCTCCCCGACGAGAAAGCGTTCGACGACGCGATCGCGGGGCTCGACATCAAACCCGGGCTGTACATGTTCCCGAACTGCCAGGACACGAAGGACATGAAGTCCGACGCGTTCAAGGAGCGCTTCAGGTCCGGCCCGTGGGGGACGATCACGATCATGGGCAAGGCGCCCAACTTCGGGATGAACCTCCTGCGCACGTTCATCGTGTACCTCGTCGTCTCGGTCTTCGTCGCGTACCTGACGGGGCTCGCGCTCCCCGCTGGCGCCGAATACATGCGCGTGTTCCGGATCGCGGGCGCCGCGGCCGTGCTGGGGCACTGCATGGGCTCGCTCGCGAACGACTTCTTCCTCGGGAAACCCGCACGCTTCATCGTGACGTCGTTCATCGACGGCGTGATCTTCGCGCTCATCGTCGCGGGGGTGTTCGCCGCGATGTGGCCCGAGGGCGCTCTCGCGGGCGCGATGGATTCGATCCCCGCCCAGTGATCGCTCAGTCCATCCGGACGAGCATCGATATCTGATCCGGGCTCCGCAGCGCGCGGAGCTCGCCCGGGAGGTCCTCGAACCGGACGCGCCTGGTGACGAGCCCCGAGAGGTCGAGCGTCCCGCTCGTGAGCGCGCGGATCCCGTCGCTGATGGGCCCGGCGCGCGATCCGAGCACCCGGAGCTCACGCTCCGCGACGAGATCCAGCCCGACGGCCCCGATCCTCGATCCGGAATCGCACAGGATGATCGCGCCGCGCGGGCGCGCCATGCGCAGCGCGATCTCGAGCGAGCCCGGCTCCGTCGAGGTGTCGATCACGATGTCCTGGTCCGCGCGCCGACCGACGTGGTCGAGATCGCGGTGGCGGATCCCCCACTTCGCGCACAGCTCGAGGCGCGATTCGTTCGTCGTCACGAGGCGCACCGATGCGTTCTGGGCGCTCATGAGCTGGGCGCACAGGAGCGCGAGCAGGTCCGCGCCGATCACGCTCACATACGTCTTGTTCGCGACCCGCTCCTGGCGCGCCACGTGGAGCGCGGCGCTGAGCTCACCGGCGAGGACCGCGTGCTCGTCGTCGATCACCCTCGGGACCACGCACAGGTTCGAGAGCGGCACCGCGACCCGGTCCGCGAGGCACCCGGGCGCGCCGGGGGTCCCGAGCACCCGCCGCGAGGGGTCGTGCTGCGCGAGCCCACGGCGCGCGAGCTCGGAGTCGGGATCGACCAGGTCGCTCTCCCCCACCACGCGCGTCCCGACAAGCTCGGGGTCCTCGCAGATCTCGACGACCCCCACGAAGCGCCGCCCCGGGATCCGCAGCTCGCTCGAGGGCGCGAGGTCGCTCGGGGTCACGAGCACGGACGTGGGGCGCACGAGCGCCCATCCCTCGCGGGCCTCGGGCTCGGCGACATCCGCGCGGATGGAAGCTCGGTCGTCATGGATCGTGAGGGCACGCACGACCGAATCGTCGGTTCAAAGGGCGATCCGTCCAAGTAAGATCCGCACGCGACGGGGATTCTCGGACCCACCCCGCGCCCCCAGTCGCGCCAGGGCGTTCAGTCGTCGATCGGGTTGAGCCCGACGGGGGTCGAGCTGTTCTCGTTCGGGGGTGGGGGCACGAACGGGAGGTACTCCACGATCTGCTTCTCGCGGTTGAACACGGGGTAGGTGTAGATCTGCGCCGCTTCGAACAGGTCGTCCGTGCCGTTGTACCACGAGATCCACGCGCTCCGGTCGAGCCCGAAGTCTTGCCCGGTGAGCACCACGAGCGCGTGGCTCACGCGGTCGTTGACGACCAGTCGCGGGTCCGCGAGGGCCGCGATGAGCGCCTGGACCACGACGGGGAGCCGGTACTGACCGAGCGCGTCGGCGGCCGCCGCTCGGACGTCGGCGTTTTTCTCGTCGGATTCCTTGATCGCGCGCAGCAGAGACGAAACGGCGCTGGGCGCGTGGACGCGCTGGAGCGCGCGGGCCGCGGCGAGCCGGACCCCGTCGTCCTCGTCATTGAGCGCATCGATGAGGTACGACGCGTGCGCCGGGTCCCCGTGGCGACCGAGCGCGCGGATCGACGCGGCGCGGACCCCGGGGTCGTCGTCGTCGGTGCCGTCGACGTAGAGCTCGAGGTACACGGGCTGACCCCCGAACGGGGCGGCGGAGAGCATCGTCGTGCCGCGGTAGCGGTTCTCCGCGTTGTACTCGTCGGTCGCGAGGATCGCGGCGTCGGTCGGGGTGGTCTTGGGGAAGAACACCTCGCTGAGCGACTTGGCGCCGCGCGGCGCGTTGCCGATGTTCCCGCACGCGCCGAGCAACGGCACGCACGAGAGCAACGCGATCAGGGACGGCACGATGGTGATCGATCGCTCGGGGCGCATGTCCAAGTATAAGTCCTCGCGGGGGTTCTGTCCCGGACGGGTCCGGATGGGCTCAGAGCACGAACGGGTCCGCGGCGTGCTCCTCGCGGAGCGCCACGGGTGGCCCGAGCACTTCCCTGGCGATGATCGCGTCGCGGAGCGCCTGACGCGACGCGAACCTCTTCGGGCCCGGGCTCGTCGCGACGGGGTCGGCGGTGCGGATCTCGGAGATCGGCGCGGGCTCGCTCGCCGCGATCGGGTTTGCGGGCTGCGGCTCGGGCGGACGCGGGGCAGCGCGACGGGCGCTCGTCCCCGGCGTGGATCCGGGGACGCGGGGGGCGGTTGGTTTCCGATGCGTCTGCTGGGCGCTCATCGGGCTCGGCGCGGGGCGGCGCGACTTCATCGTCGGCGTCACGACACGCTGCGCCCCCTGCCGAGCGGGTCGCGCCTGCGCGGGAGCGCGTCTCGGGGCTTGGATCGGTGCGGGAGTGGTGACGCTCGACCGGGCGGATGACGCCGATGCACGCTGCTCGCGGAGTTTCTGGAGCTGCTCGATGCGCCGGCGGCGGAGCTCCTCGATCCGGTCGCGCTTGCGCTGCTGGTCCTGATCCCATGCGCCCCGCTGGGTTGGCTGGGTCTGGGTCTGGGTCTCGAGGGCGCGTCCCCCCGTGCGGAGCGCGTCGCGCTCCATCTGTCGGCGGGCCTGGATCTGGGCTTGCCTCGCGCGTTGCTCCTGCACTTTCGCCCACAGGCGCGCGCCGCCGGAGAACGCGCCGATGAGCAGCGCGATACCGAGCGGGCTTGTCAGGAATCCGATCAGACTCGAGATCATGCCCCAAGTCTATCGGCGCGGGGTCACGTCGGGCGTGAGCACGCGGAGCGAACCCACCTGCGCGCTCGCAAACGCGATCCCGAACACCCCGGAGAGGGTCTCGGGGGTCAGGACGGCGTCGGCCGGGCCTTCCGCGGCGCGCTGGCCGACCCTGGAGAGGATCAGCGCCCGATCGCACCACGTCGCGGCGAGGGTCGCGTCGTGGACGACCAGCCCGATCGCGGCGCCCCCGTCCGCGAGGGCTCGGAGTCGCTCGAGGGTGTTGCGCTCGTGCGCGGGGTCCATCGCGGAGGTCGGCTCGTCGGCGAGAAGCACCCCGCCGTCGCGCCCGTCGAGCTGCGTCAGCGCCCGCGCCATCGCGACGCGCTGCTGCTGACCCACCGAGAGCGATCCGACGGGGCGGTGGGTCAGCTCAGACAGGTCCATCGCGCCCAGCGCCCGATCGACGGCTGCCCGGTCGGCTCCGAGCGCGTGGCGTCCGAGCTCGACAACCCGGCGCACGTCGAAATCGAACGCGAGGGTGGAGCGCTGCGCCACGAGCGCGACCCGGGCGGCGCGCCGGCGCGCGGGGAATCCTGAAAGATCCGTCCCGTCGAGCGTCACCCGCCCACGGCCCGGGCGCCGGACCCCCGCGAGGATCCGGATGAGCGTGGACTTGCCCGCGCCGTTGGGCCCCAGGATCGCGGTGATCGCGCCGGGCTCGATCGTGCACGACACGCCCGTGAGAACATCCGGGCCTTTCGGATACGCGAATGAGATGTCCGTCGCGGCGAGCGTCACGATCGATGGTACGATGCGCAGGAGCACCATGAGCGGAACCACGGACAACACACCTCGGCGGACCGTCGCGATCACGGGCGCGACGGGCTTCGTGGGATCGAGCGTCCTGACCCGCGCCATCGAGCGGGGGTTCGACGCGCGGATCCTGGCGCGGACACCCTCCAGCGCGCGCCGGCTCTTGGACACCCGGGGGATCGACCCGTCGCGCGTCGAGATCGTCGAGGGGGGGGTCTCGGACCCCGACGCGCTCGCGAAGCTCGTGCGCGACGCGAGCGCGTGCATCCACCTGGTCGGGATCATCCGCGAAGCGGGGCGCGGGCAGACCTTCGAGCACATCCACGTCGACGCGGCCCGCTCGATCGTGCACGCCTGCGCGCAGGAAGGCCGCTCGATGCGCTACGTCCACATGTCCGCGCTCGGGATCGGGCCCGACGATCGCGCGGGGTACCGCGATTCCAAGCACCGCGCCGAGCTGATCGTCAAGAGCTCGAAGCTGAGCTGGACGATCATGCGCCCCGGGCTCATCCACGGGAAGCACGGCGAGTTCACCCAGATGGCCGCGTCGTGGGTGCGCGGGAAGTCGCCGCCGTTCGTCTTCCTCCCCTACTTCTCGCGCTGGAAGAAGCGCGGGTTCGGGTTCGAAGCGCCCCTGGTCGCGCCGATCCACGTCGGGGATGTCGCGGACGCGTTCGTCAACGCGATCGATCGTCCGGACACGATCGGAAGGACCGAGGAGCTCGTGGGCCCGGACACGATGACGTTCCCGGAGATGCTGAAGATCTATCAACGCCATGTCCCGGGCGCGAAGTCGTGGCTCAAACCCGTTGGGCTCCCCTGGCGCGTCGCGGCGCTCCAGGCGCGGGTCGCGGGCGCGGTCGGGCTCGGGAACCTGCTCCCCTTCGACGAGGGGATGGCGATCATGGGCGGACGCGACAGCACCGCGGACCCCGCACCCGCGGCGGACGCGCTGGGCCTGGACCTCGCCCCCTTCGAGGAAACGCTCGCATCCTACGCGGATTCGCTCTGAGCCGCGCGTTCGGACCCGAGGACCCGTACAGTCCGCCATGCCGCTCCGATTCCGCGACCGACTGATCGCCCACATCTCGCACGAAACGTACAACCCCGCGCCGATCCCGGTCGTCGCGAAGGACCTCAACATCGAGGATGTCGCGGAGTTCGGGCACGCCGTCCGCGAGCTCGCCGCGGAGGACATCGTCGCCCTCGACGACTCGGGGCGGATCTCGCTCCCGTTCAAGCCCGACAAGGGCGAGCTGATCGGGGAGTTCCGATCGACCATGCGCGGGTTCGGGTTCGTCGCGCCCTCCAGGATCTCCCACGGCGGGGACGTCTTCATCCCCGAGCACGCCACCATGGGCGCGATGCGCGGCGACACGGTCAAGATCGCGTTCGAGCGCGACAAACGGCGCGAGAAGCGCCTGGGGACCATGGAGCGCCAGTACTCGGGCGAGGTCATCGAGATCCTGGCGCGCAAACGGGCGGCGTTCTCCGGCGAGATCGCGAAACAGGACGGGCGTTGGCTCGTCTTCCCCGACGGGCGCGAACTCACCGAACCGGTCACGCTCAAGGACGCGGATTCCAAGAACGTGAAGCCCGGGGACAAGGTGGTCTTCGAGATCATCGAGTACCCCGAGCACGGGCGATTGGCGCAGGGGGTCGTGACGAAGGTGCTCGGCGCCGCGGGCGAGCCCGACGTCGAGACCCAGGCCGTCATCGCGGCGTACTCGCTCCCGGAGCTCGAGTTCCCCGAGAAATGCGTGGACCTGGCGCGCGACGCGACCCGGCGCTTCGACGAGGAGATGGACCTCTACGAGCGCGAGGGGATCGGGGCGCTCGATTTGCGCCGCGATCTCACGGACGAGTTCATCTGCACCATCGACCCGCCCGACGCGAAGGACTACGACGACGCGATCCACATCAAGAAGCTCGACGACGGCGGGTGGGAGCTCGGGATCCACATCGCGGACGTCGCGCACTTCATCGACCGGGGCTCGGCGCTCGACGAGGAAGCCAAGGAACGCGGGAACTCGGTCTACCTCCCGCGCCTCGTCATCCCCATGCTCCCGGAGGTCCTCTCCAACGGGATCTGCTCCCTCCAGGAAGGGGTCCTGCGCTACGCGAAATCCGCGATCATCCGCTACGACCGGTCCGGCTACGTCCGATCGCGCGCGTTCTGCCAGTCGCTGATCAAATCGCGCAAGCGCATGACCTACCTCGAAGCCCAGGCGCTCATCGACGGCGACCTCGACGAAGCGAAGAAACACGCCAAGACCGACACCCCCCACTCCGACGAGCTCATCAGGACCGTCAAGGACATGGACACGCTCTCGCGCCTCATCCAGGCGCGCCGGCGCAAGGCGGGGATGATCCACCTCGACCTCCCCGAGGTCGAGCTCGTCTTCGACGAGAACGGACGCGTGATCGACGCGCACCCCGAGGACGACGCGTTCACCCACACACTGATCGAGATGTTCATGGTGGAAGCGAACGAAGCGGTCGCGACCCTCTTCGAGCAGATGGACGTCCCGCTGATCCGGCGCGTCCACCCCGAGCCCACCCCGGGCGACGTGGACGAGCTCCGCAAGACCGCGACCGTCGCGGGGTTCAAGATCCCCAAGAACCCGACGCGCGAGGAGCTCCAGACCATCCTCGACGCGACCGCGGGGACGAGCGTGGCGCGCGCGGTGCACACGGCCGTCCTCCGCTCGCTGACCAAAGCGGCGTACTCCCCGGCGCTCATCGGGCACTACGCCCTCGCGTCGAGCGCCTACGCGCACTTCACCTCCCCGATCCGGCGCTACCCGGACCTGACCGCGCACCGATCGCTCGTCGCGTACCTCAAACGCACCAGCAACGGCGAAACCCCGCCCAAGACCGAGGGCGCGAAGAAGGCGCTGGGCAAGGAACTCCGAGAGGACCCGAACTGCCCCGACGAGCAGACCCTGTCGCAGATCGGGAGCCACTGCTCGAACACCGAGGTGAACGCCGCCGACGCGGAGCGCGAGCTGCGCGCCCTGCTCGTGCTCCAGCTCATGGTCGAGCACATCGGCGAATCCTTCGACGGGTTCGTCACGGGGGTGACCCCCAAGGGCGTGTACGTCCAGATCGCGAAGTACCTCGCCGACGGGATGATCCCCAAGCAGGACCTCCCCGGGGACACGACCCGCTCGGACCGCCCGCCGACGTGGAAGATCGACGACCGTTCGGGCGCGCTCTACGACATCCACTCGGGGCGCAGCTTCTCGATCGGGGACTCGCTCAAGGTCACGATCGCGACGGTCGACCTGGCGACGCGCCGGATGGACCTGGTCGTGACGGACCCCGACGCGCGGGCCGCCGGGAAGAAGAAGGGCAAGGGCGCGCTGGGCGAAGGGCTCAAGATCGGCGGCACGGACCACGGCGGGATCGGCGAAGCCAAGGGCGCCGGGTTCAAAACCCCGGGCGAGAAGCGACGCGCTCGCAAATCCAAGTCGCGCGATCGCGGGAAGACCGACTACCGGCGCGACGCGCAGGGCAAAGCGGGACCCGGCGGCAAGAAAAAAGGCGGCGGCAAGGGCAAGAAACGCTGAGCGAGCCGCTCAGTGATCCCACCCCAGGTCCCTCGCCGGATGCTCGCGCCCGTACGCATCGACGATCACCGCGCCGGGGGTCTCCGATTCGATGCACACCCCGATGGGTCCGATCAGCCCGGGTTCGAGCGTGGGGATGTCCGCGTTCGGATCGATCGCGATCAGCAGCTCGTAGTCCTCGCCGCTCGAGCACGCGTCGCGCCAGCCGGCGCACCGATGGTTGATCGGGAGGCGCGACGCGTCGATCTCGATGCGGACCCCCGAGGCGCGGGCGACCCGGTCGGCGTCGCGCCCGAGCCCGTCAGAGAGGTCGATCATCGCGTGCACGCCCGAGCCCTTCGTTGATGCCCACAGCCCGTGCTCGAGCCGGGGCTCGAAGCGCAGGTGCCACCCGGATTCGAAACTCCCCCCCACCTGCCCCGTCAGATACAGCAGGTCCCCGGGTTTCGCGCCCGAGCGGAGCACGGGTGCGTGCCCGTCGTCCATCGACCCGGCGCAGGTCACCGTGATGGTGCGTGGGTGGGAGGGATCGGCGTGGGTCGCGATGTCCCCACCGATCAGCGGGCACCCCCAATGGTTCGCCCATCGGTGCATCGCATCGAACAGCGCATCCGCATCGGAGTCGTCCGGCGAGAGCAGCCCCGTCCCGAGCGAACACACCGGACGCGCCCCCATCGCGGCCAGGTCCGACACGGAGCGGGCGATCGCTTTGCGCGCGATCAGGTCCGGCTCGGTCCCGGGCTCGTAGTGCCGACCCTCGACGAGCTGGTCCACGGTCAGGACGAGCAGATCCCCCTTCGGGGTCCGGACGACGGCGCCGTCGTCCCCGGGGCCGACGACGAGCTCCCCTCGCCCGAGCGCGAGCGACGCGGAGCGTTTGTAGATATGGTCGTGGAGCTCGGATTCACGCACAAGCGATCGTAGGAGATCCCCCATGCCCATCTACGAATATCGCTGCGACGACAACGGGACCACCCTTGAGGTCTCACACCCCATGTCCGAGACCCTGACCACCTGGGGCGCGCTGTGCGAGCGCACGGGTCATGCGCTCGGGTCCACGTCCCCCAACGCGCCCGTCGCGAAGGTCGTCTCTATGCCCATCGCGCACACGAGCGACGCGCCCAAGGGGCCATCGATGGATCCGGGCATGGGCGGGTGCGGCCCGTCGTGCGGGTGCGTGGGTCACTGATCCCCGATCACACCCCGGCGGAGGACTTCGACTCCTCCATCACCCGGTCCGCGTAGTCGTTCATCGCGTCTCTGAGTTGCTCGAACGAATCGAGCACGTAGACGATGTCCTGGAAGTGGTCGATCTCGAACGGGGTGTTGATCACGCGCTCCAGGTCGAACGGGCGGCGTTCGATCTCGCCGTTCTTGTACCCGCCCGTCCCCTCGGGCGCGCCCAGCGCGTACTCGGATTCGGAGTGCGACGAGATCGTCCCGGACCCGTAGATCTTGATCCGGTCGTCCTCGGAGATGAGCCCGAACTCGACCGTGAACCAGAACAGTCGCGCCAGCGCCTCGGTGTGCTCCTTGCCCGCGACGAGCGCCGCTTTGCCGTAGGTCTGGAGGAAGTCCGCGAAGACCGGGTCCGCGTGGAGCGGGACGTGCCCGAACACGTCGTGGAAGATGTCGGGCTCGGGGAGATAGTCCATCTTGTCCTCGGGGCGCACGACGATCGTCGAGGGGAACTCGCGCCGCGACAGGCACGCGAAGAACGCCTTGGCGGGCAGATACCCCGGGACCCCGTGCGACGCCCACCCCGTGAGCTCCTTGAGGTACTCGTTGATCCCGACGATCTCGCGCCCCTTCTCGTAGGGATCCTCGACCTTCCCGAAAAGCAGGGGGACCCGGTCCGGGACGAGGTTGATCGCGTCGAGACCCCGGAGGTACGTGTTGGACGCCTGCTTCTCGAGCACCTCGCGCCGGCGCTCCCACAGGGTCTTCCAGACCCGGTGGTTCTCCTCGCTGTACTTGTGATACTGCTGCTCGACGTAGAGCCGGCTCGTGTCGATCTGGTCCCCCGGGAGATCGGCCGCGGCGTCCGCGGCGGCCTGGGCGCGCTCGAACTCCTCGCCGTCGATGATGTTGTTGTAGTTGATGTCTGCGCGCATGCCGAGCTCCTTCCGACGCGTGATCCGCGATGAACCGCGATGAACCGGGCGATCCGAGCCCGCTTGGCGGGGGGTCGCCACGGGGTATTTTATCGGGTCCGTTCCCCGCGATCCGGCGCGGCCCCGGATCGGCTCCACGGCACCGTGAACGGGGGGCCGAGAGCCCAAGTTTGGGCATCAGAACCGCGCGGAGCGGGATGACAACCGGATCGGATCGGGCTAGACTGTCGGCCCTGTGGGGCCTGTAGCTCAGTCGGTAGAGCGCACCGCTGATAACGGTGAGGTCGACAGTTCGAGTCTGTCCAGGCCCACTTCTCCCCCTCCGAATCCCAGAATCACGCGACCCGGTCCTCTCCGCGAGGCCCCGGGCGGGCTCCATTCATGCCCCTGAACGCCTGTCACGCCCTTGTTTCTCGCGTTTGAGGAACATCCCGCGATCGCCGATGTATAGTCCTGTGATGGACCGTCTCCTGGTCATCCTGTGTTCGGTGCTGCTCGGGGTCGCCCCGATGGTGTCGAGCGCGTGGCGCGCCTGCGAGTGCGCCGCGCCGGCCGACGCGCCCACTGGTACGTCGGTCCTCGCGGTTGATGACCACGGGTGCTGCCCGCGCTGGTCAACTCCGCCGGGCCCCGACCAGCAGACCCCCGACAACAGCCAGGACCGCGACACCGAGCCCGGGTGCGATTGCCCGCTCGGGTGCTGCGGGATCGTCCACGTCCCGGCCGCCCCCGCGACCCACCACGCGGTCGCGTTCTCGATCGTGATCGCCCCGGCGCGCGGGATCGAGAGCGACCAGCGGATGGGCGCAGCGCACCTGCTCGGTCTGACCCGGCCTCCGAGACCCGCGATCACGCTCTGAGGGAGCCGTGCGCGCACTGCGCGCTGATTCGCTGGTCAAATCCGGAGCCGATCCATGGAATCCGACAACCCACGCGGGACATCCCGCGCCCCGGCCCGAACCCGGGTGATCGTGTTCGCCGCCCCGGCGCTCGTCGCGCTCGCGACCCTCGCGCTGCTCCTCTGGAGCGCCTGGCCCGTCGTGCGCCCCGTCCCCGAGGTCGAGGTCGCGCAGGTCGTGTTCGACCGCTCGACCGAGCGCGAGAGATCGCCGGGGAGCGCCCCCACCACCGACGCGGCGCGGAGCACCAAGACCGTCCAGGCCGCCGGGTGGCTCGAAGCCGAACCCTTCTTCATCGCGTGCACCGCGCTCGCCGACGGGGTGGTCGAATCGATCAGCGTGCTCGAGGGTCAGTACGTCGAGAAGGGCGCCGTCGTCGCCCGGCTCGTCAGTGAGGACTCCGAGCTCCGCGTCCGGCGCTCCCGGGCGGAGCTCGACGCGCGCCGCGCGGCGCTTCAGAGCGCCCAGGCCGAACTCGACGCGGCCCAGCGCACCTGGGACGAGCCCGTCGAGCTCCATCGCGCCGTCCAGACCGGGCAAGCGGCGCTCGAGGAGAACGAAGCGGAGCTCGCGCGACTCCCCGCGCTCATCCGCGCCGCCCGCGCCCGGATGATCGGGTTCGACGAGGAGCTCGAGCGCATCGAACGCGCCGCGACCCGGGGGGTCGCCAACGAGCTGGAGGTCATCCGCGCCCGTCAGGCGGCCCACGCCCAACGCGCCGAGGTCGAAGCCCTGGAAGCACAAGAGCGTGTGCTCCTCGCGCGGGTCGATCGGCTCGGCGCCGAGCTCCACGCCGCCCAGCGCGACCTCGAACTGCGGATCGAGGACACGCGCCGACTGGGCAACGCCAAGGCGGCGCTGCTCGGCGCCAAAGCGGGTGTGGACCGCGCCCAGGCCGAGCTCGACGACGCGCAGCTCGAGCTCTCGCGCATGACGATCCGAGCCCCCATCAGCGGGTACGTCCAGGAGCGCCTCAAGTCACCCGGGGACAAGGTCATGCTCGCGATGGACGACCCCGAATCGGCGCACATCCTCCACCTCTACGACCCCGAGAAGCTCCAGGTCCGCGTCGATGTCCCCCTCGCGGACGCGTCGCACGTCTACGACGGGCAGCCCTGCGAGGTCGTCGTCGAGGTCCTCCCCGATCGCGTGTTCCGCGGCGAGGTCCTCCGATCCACCCACCAGGCGGACCTCCAGAAGAACACCCTCGAGTTCAAGGTTCGCGTGATCGACCCGGACCCCGTGCTCCGACCCGAGATGCTCACGCGCGTCAAGTTCCTCGCGGACGACCAAGCGCCCGGCACGAGCACCAGCGCCTCCGCGGCGTCTCCCGCATCCAAACCGCTCGTGCTCGTCCCCAAGCGCGCGCTCCGGATCGGGGACAACACCACCCGGGTCTGGACGATCACCCGGCGCCGCGCGGGACGCGGCGTGCTCCGGCCCGTCCCGATCGAGACCGTCGAGGTCCGCGACGACCACGTCCTCGTCCGCGCGGACCTGACCCCCGGGTCGCTCGTCGTCGTCGGATCGCACACCCCCCACGACGGGCAGCGCGTCGCGATCAAACCCGAGCAGACCCACCAACTCGCGACCACCGAAGGAGGCGCGTCATGACGCTCATCCAGTGCCGCGGGCTCACCCGCGAATACCGCAAGGGCGACACGCTCATCAAACCCCTCGACGGGCTCGACCTCGACGTCGCGCGCGGCGAGTTCCTCGCGCTCATGGGGCCCTCGGGATCCGGGAAGACCACGCTCCTGAACCTCATCGCGGGGATCGACACCGCGACGCGCGGTTCGCTCGTCATCAAGGGCACCGACATCGCGACCCTCTCGCGCAACGCGCTCGCCGCGTGGCGCTCGGCGCACGTCGGGTACATCTTCCAGCTCTACAACCTCGTCCCGGTCCTGACCGCGTACGAGAACGTCGAGCTCCCGCTCCTGCTCCACCCCATGTCGCGAGTTGAGCGTCACTCCCGGGTCCAGGAAGCGCTCGAGCGCGCGATGATCGCGGACCGCGCGGACCACTTCCCTCGCCAGCTCTCGGGCGGACAGGAGCAACGCGTCGCGATCGCGCGCGCGATCGTCACCGACCCCGAGATCCTCGTCGCGGACGAACCGACGGGGGACCTCGACAAGTCCAGCGCCGACGCGGTCATGCAGCTGCTCCAGCGCCTGAACCGCGAGCTCGACAAGACCATCATCATGGTCACCCACGACCCGAAAACCACGGATTATGCGTCCCGCACGCTCCACCTCGACAAGGGTCGGTTGGTCGAGTCTGGGCTCGAAACGGAGGCCGTCGCATGAAAGTCCTCGCCTGTCTGCCATACGTCACCAAGCAGATCACGCGCCACCGGGTGCGCTCGCTCCTCACCATCCTTGGGATCGCGATCGCGATGTTTCTCTACACCTCGGTCCAGGCGATGAACCGCGGGGTCACCGTCGCGACGACCGCGAGCGCGAACGACACGACCCTCGTCGTCTACCGCGAGGACCGCTTCTGCCCCGCGACCTCGCAGCTGCCCCAGGACTACCAGCGACGGATCGAATCGGTCGAAGGCGTCACGCGCGTCACCCCCATGAAGATCGTCGTGTCCAACTGCCGCACGAGTCTGGACGTCGTGACCTTCCGCGGGGTCCCCAAGGAATCCTTCCTCCAAGGTAAGGGCTCGAAGTTCGAAATCATCAGCGGCTCCAGCGACGAATGGCTCTCACGCACCGACGCGGCGCTCCTCGGAGAAACCCTGGCCAGCCGACGCGGGCTCAAGCCCGGGATGCGCTTCGACGCCGCCGGGATCACCGCCTACGTCGCGGGTGTCGTCCGTTCGAACGATCCGCAGGACCAGAACGTCGCGTACACGGCCCTCGAGTTCGTCCAGCTCGCGGGGCGCGACCAGCTCGGGGTCGTCACCCAGTTCAACGTCAACGTCGAGGACGCGTCCATGCTCGAGCGCGTCTCCAAGGACATCGACGAGGTCTTCGCGACGGCGCAGCAGCCCACGTCCACCTTCAGCGAGAAGGCGTTCATCGGACGCGTCGCCGACGACATCATCGAGCTCGTCGGTTTCGCGCGCTGGCTCGGGCTCGGGTGTCTCGCGGCCGTCCTCGCGCTCGTCGCGAACTCGATCGTCCTGGGGGTCCAGAGCCGGGTCTCCGAGCACGCTGTCCTCCAGACGCTCGGGTTCTCGGGGCGGCTCGTCGCGGCGCTCATCGTGCTCGAGGGGATCATCCTCTCCGTCATCGGCGGGCTCGTCGGCGCGGGCGCGGCCCTCCTCGTCGCGAAGTACGGCAACTTCGCGCTCTCCGTCGAAGGCACCTCCATCCCCATCGTCGCGAGCACGGGGCTCCTGCTCTCGGGGCTCGCGCTGTGCGGCGCGATCGGCGTCCTCGCCGGGCTCGTCCCGGCCTACCAGGCGTCGCGGCGCGAGATCGCCCAGTGTTTCAGGATGGCCTGACTCATGCTCAAACTCCGACAGCTCCCATTCCACTACGCGCTGCGCAACCTCGGTCGCTCCAAGGTGCGCCTGGGCGCGTCGCTCATCGGGTCCACGCTCGTCGTCGTGCTCATCCTCGCGTCGGGCGGGTTCATCCGGGGCATGCAGCGCACGCTCACCCAGGACGCCGGGCTCCACGAGAACGTCATGATCCTGGGAACCGGGTCCGAGGAGGGTGTCGAGCGATCCCAGATCGACGCGAGCATCGAGGGCATCGCGGGCGCGAGCATCCCCGGGCTCAAAGAGCAGGCGGGCATCATCTACGCGTCCCCCGAGATCCACGCGGCGCTCCCCGTGCGCGAGGACGCGGGATCGACCGAGGACCTCGCGAGCGTCATGCGCGGCGTGCGCGAGGTGGCGCTCCTCGTCCACCCGGAGGTCGAGATCGTCGAGGGACGATTCCCCCGTTCCGGGCGCGACGAGCTCATGGTGGGCGCGCTCGCCGCGACGCGCCTGGGGCTCGACGAATCGCGCCTCGCGCTCGGGCAGACCCTCCACTTCGACGACCGCGACTGGACCATCGTGGGGCGATTCGACGCGCCGAGCACGGTCATGAACGCGGAGATCTGGCTCCCCCTCACGGACCTCCAGATCGCGACGAACCGCGAATCCTCGCTCTCGTGCGTGGTCGTCACGCTGGGCGACGCGACGTTCGGGGACGTCGACCTCTTCGCCAAGTCGCGCCTCGATCTGGAGATCAGCGCGATCAGGGAACGCGAGTACTACTCCTCGATCGCCGCCTTCTACGCGCCGATCCGCGCCATGGTCCTCGTGACCGCGGTCCTCATCGCCTCGGGCGGGATCCTGGGCGGGCTCAACACGATGTACGCCGCGTTCGCGGCGCGCGTGCGCGAGGTTGGGATGCTCCAGGCGCTCGGGTACACCCGGCGCGCCATCGTCTGCAACCTCGCGGAGGAGTCCGTTTTCGCCGCGGCCTGCGGCGTGCTCATCGGCGCGCTCATCGGGCTCGCCCTCCTCGACGGGATCGCGGTCCGCTTCTCCATGGGCGCATTCGCGCTCATGATCGACGCGCCCGTCCTGCTCGCGGGGATCCTCGGGGGGCTGCTCGTCGGGCTCATCGGCGCGATCCCACCGGCCGTGCGCTGCCTGCGCCTCCCCATCACCGAAGCACTCAAATCACACTGAACCGAACCCATCCATCACGACTCTGAAGGAGAACACCATGCACAAGATCATCACCGCGTCGCTCTGCTCGATCACGCTCGCACTCGGCGCCTGCTCCGACTCCGAGCCCGGCGCGAGCGCGTCCGATTCCGCGTCGTCTTCGCAGCACACCAGCCCCACCCAGCCCCCCGCCGCGACCTCGTGGATCCTCGCGAGCGCGCCCGAGAACGTCATGAGCGTGACCCAGGCCAAGTCCAGCGCGAGCGAGGGCGACACGATCGCCGTCCGTGCGCGGATCGGGGGGCGCATGGAGCCCATCACGAGCGACAGCGCCGTATTCACGGTCATGGACCTCGCGATCCCGAGCTGCGCCGAGCTCGAGGACGACCATTGCTCGACGCCCTGGGACTACTGCTGCGAGACCCCCGAGACGATCCGCGCCAACGCCGCGACCGTCCAGCTCGTCGATGCGTCCGGCGCGCCCATCGACGCCGACCCCACGAGCGATCTCGACAAACTCGACGAGATCGTCATCGTCGGGGTGGTCGCGCCGCGTCCGAGCCCGGACGTCCTGACCATCAAGGCGAGCGGGATCTACGCCGTCGAGAACTGATCCGGACCCGCCACGACCGGGGCTCGGGCGATCCCGGGGCCCCCGGGCACGCCCGATAACCGCGCGCCGGCAGTTTCATCGCCGGGCGTCTGGATCAACACCGACAAGCGTCCGATTGATGCCCGGATGCCCACACAGACCGCACCATCCTCGAACCGGAGGCGTGCCCGCGTTGACGGGACGGCCCGGTTCCGGGCGGTGCTGGGCGGCGCGCTCTTGCTCGCCGGAGCGGGGTGCGGGGCCGCGATCCTCGGCGCGACGCACGCCCTCGGATTGTCCGATGTCGGCGCGCCGCTGGTGCTCGTCGGGGCGCTGTCGACGCTCGTGAGCGCCGTGCTCGTGGTCGTCGCGCGGGCCCAGTCCTCGATCACCTCGACGGAGATCGACGCGCTCAGAACCGCGGAGGCGCGCCTCACGCTCGCGACCGAAGCGTCCAGCGTCGGGCTCTGGGACTGGAACACGGTCGACGACACCACGTATTTCAGCGATCTGTTCTACACCATGCTCGGGTACGAGCCGCGCGAGCTGCCCATGTGTCTGCCGACGTGGGAGTCCCTCGTCCACCCCGACGACCTGGAGCGCGCGTACCTCGACATCAAGCGCCACTGCACGGGCGAGACACCCGTCTACATCAACGAGCACCGCCTGCGCACCAAGGACGGCGCGTACAAGTGGATCCGCGACGTCGGGAGGGTCGTCGATTGGAACGAGAAGGGCGAACCGATCCGGATGATCGGGCTCCACCACGACATCGACGAGATGCGCCGCAACCAGGACGAGCTCGAACGCGCGCGCGCCTTCCTCGAACAGACCTCGCACATCGCGAGCGTCGGGGGCTGGGAGATCGATCCCAGAACACTGGCCCCGATATGGAGCGACGAGGTCTACAGGATCCACGAGGTCCCGATCGGTGAACAACCGTCGATCGAGGAAGCGATGGACTTCTTCACCCCCGAATCACGCCCGGTCCTCGAGCGAGCGATCCGCGACGCGATCGACACAGGCGAGCCGTGGGATCTCGAGCTCTCCTTCGTGACCGCGAAGGGCAGGAGGATCTGGGTCCGCACGATCGGGATCCCCGAGTTCGTCGACGGCGAGTGCGTCCGGCTCAGCGGGGTGTTCCAGGACATCAACGAGCTCTACGCCGCCCGTGAGGAAGCGCAGGAAGCCGCGGAGCGCCTCGAGACCGCGACGACGGGCGCGGAGATCGGGATCTGGGACTACAACCCGATCACCAACGCGCTCATCTGGGACAAAACCATGTACCGTGTCTACAGGATCGATCCCGACACGGAGCTCACCGGGTTCGACCTCTGGGCGAGCGCGGTCCACCCGGACGACCTGGACCGCGTCGTCGAAAACCTTCACCGATCGATCCGCAACGCGGAGCGGTTCGTGGATATCTTCCGGATCATCACACCGCGCGGGGAGACGAGGTACATCAAGGGCATCGCGATCATCAAGCCCAACGAGCGGGGCGAGGTCCTCAACGTCATCGGGCTCAACTGGGACGTCACGGCCGAGGTCGAAGCGACGAAACAGATCGATCGGGCCCGCGCCCTCGCCGAGGCCGCCAACCGCGCCAAGACCGAGTTCGTCGCGAACATGAGCCACGAGATCCGCACCCCGATGACGTCGATCATCGGGTTCGCCGAGCTCCTCGCGTCCGAGCCCGGGCTCGATGAATCTCGACGCGCCGACATCGTCCGCACGATCACGCGCAACGCCAGGCACCTGCTCCAGCTCATCAACGACATCCTCGATTTCTCCAAGATCGAGTCGGGCCACCTCCACCTGGAATCCATCGCGTGCGATCCGCTCGCCATCGCGGGCGACGTGCGCGAGCTCCTGAGCGTCCGCGCCCGCTCCAAGGGGCTCGATCTCGGACTCGTCACGGACGGGGCGATCCCCGATCGGGTCTGCACAGACCCCACGCGCCTGCGCCAGGTCCTGACGAACATCGTGAGCAACGCGATCAAGTTCACCGAGCGCGGACGCGTCACGATCACCCTCCGCGCCGCGGCGCAACAGGGCGATCGGTGCGACATCGGCTTCGAGATCACCGACACGGGGATCGGGATGGGACCCGACGCCGTCGAACGGGTGCGCCGGTTCGACCCGTTCACCCAGGCGGACGCGTCCACCACGCGCCGGTTCGGCGGGACCGGGCTCGGGCTCCGGATCTCCAACGCGCTCGTCACGCAGATGGGCGGCGTCATCTCGGTCGAGTCCGAGCTCTGGAAGGGCACAACCGTCTCGTTCAATATCCCCTGCCCCCTCCCCGCGCAGCACAAAGAACCCAGCAGCGATCATCAACCCCGTTCGATCGCACCCCCAGCGAACCCGATGGACGCCGCCCCGCTCGCCAGGGCGCGGATCCTCCTCGTCGAGGACGGGGCGGACAACCAGAAGCTGCTCTCGTTCCATCTCACCAAGGCCGGCGCGGACCTGACCCTCGCGCACAACGGCGAAGAAGCGATCGGGATCGTTCTCGGGTCCGATGAGCCCTTCGATCTCATCCTCATGGACATGCAGATGCCCGTCACCGACGGGTACCAGGCCACGAGCGTCCTCCGCGCCCAGCGCATCCGAACCCCCATCATCGCGCTCACCGCGCACGCGATGGACGGCGACAGGGAACGCTGCCTGAGCGCCGGGTGCGACGACTACCTGAGCAAACCCATCGACCGATCGGACCTGCTCGGCGCCTGCGCGAAATGGATCGGATCCCGCTCACGCGACGCGGCATGACGGCTCCAACCTACGCCCGCCGAGATTCCGGGAGCGTCTCCTGTCGCAGCGCCCGCGTGAGCGCCCAGCACGCCGCGATCAGGATGAACGTGAACGGGAGCGCCGCCGCGATCGACGCCGCCTGGAGCGCTTCCAGACCCCCCGCCACGAGCAGCGCCGCCGCGACGAGCCCCTCCGTGATCGCCCAGAACAGGCGCGTCCCCACCGGGGGATCGGGGTTGCCCCCCGACGCCATGATGTCGATCACCATCGACGCGGAATCCGACGACGTCACGAAGAACAGCACGATGCACGTCGTCGCGATCCCGATCGCGATCATCGTGACCGCGTGCGATTCGAACATGTTCCCCAGGAGCACGAAAAGCACCGTCGCGAGGCGCTCCTGGTACGCGAGCTCGGTCCCGTCGTCCTCGTGCACGACCGGGGACCCGAGATACTCCGCGGCCGTCATCGGCACGTACTCGTACGGCTCCTCCGGGTCCCCGCTCTCCGACGCGATCGGGTACGCGCCCAGCGCCTCGTCCGGGTCCGCGTCGAGGCGCTGCGACTCGAACCGGGCCGTGCGCTGGTCGTGGCGGACATCGGCGCGCAGGGTCGTGGACCCGAACGCGGTGAGCCAGACGATCCCCAGGGCCGTGGGCACGAGCAGGGTCCCCGCGACGAACTCGCGGATCGTGCGCCCGCGCGAGATCCGCGCGATGAACATCCCCACGAAGGGCGACCACGAGATCCACCACGCCCAGTAGAACACCGTCCACGCGCTGAGCCACGCGCGCCCGTCCGGGTTGGTCGCGCCCGTGCGGAACGAACTGAACGGGAGCAGCTGGAGGTACGCGCCCGTGTTCTCGATCGCGGACCCCAGGAACGCGACGACCCCCGACCCGAGGATGACCATGACCATCAGGAACGTCGCGAGCCCCATGTTCAGCTCGCTCAGTCGCCGGATCCCCGTCCCGAGCCCGAGCACGACCGAGACGGTCGCGATCCCCGTGATCCCCGCGATCAGCGCGATCTGCACCCCCGTCGAGATCGATACGCCGAAGAGGAACGCGAGCCCCGCGTTGACCTGCTGCGCCCCGAGCCCGAGCGAGGTCGCGACCCCCGTGAGCGTCGCGATGATCGCGAGCGTCTCGATCGCGTCGCCCGTGAACCCCCAGACCCGATCGCCCAGGATCGGGTGGAGGATCGACCGGAACCCCAGCGGCATGTCCCGCCGGAACCCGAAGTACGCGAGCGCGAGCGCCACCACGCAGTAGAGCGCCCACGGGTGCAGACCCCAGTGGAAGATGGTGACGGCCATCGAGATCCGCGAACGAGAAAGCCCCTCCGCGAACCCCGGGGGGATCGAGTTGAAGTGCTCGATCGGTTCCGCGACGCTCCAGAACAGCAGCCCGATCCCCATCCCCGCGCTGAAGAGCATCGCGAACCAGGTCAGACGCCCGAACTCGGGCTTCTCGCCGTCGCGCCCGAGCACGATCCGCCCGTAACGCCCCATCCCCAGCCAGAGGGCGAACACCAGGAACCCCGTCATCGCCGCGACGTAGAGCCACCCGAACGTGCTCCCGATCCAGTCGCGCGTGGACACGATCGTGTCGCGCATCGCATCGGTCGGGAGCAAGAACGCGAGCCCCACGAGCGTGAGCACGATGATCGCCCCCATGGGGAACACCACCGGGTGCATCTCGAAGTGCGGGCCGAGCCCGATCTTCGGGAGCGTCGGACGCCCCGCGCCCCGTGCGTCCTCGTCGCGATGCGCGTCGCTCATGATTTCTCGAACAGGAACACGCCCCACGCGAGATTCGCCGAGCGCCCCCCCTCGATCCAGTGCGTGAGGCCCGATTTCATCCGCTCGATGTACTCATCGGAGATCTGGCCCCTGAGACGGTCCGCTTCCGACTCGGTCGTGCGGAGCACCGCGCTGTAGTGCTTCACGAGGTTCGGGGTCATGTCCTCGAACCCGAGATTCGTCCACCCGAGCCGATCCGCCTGCGACGCGTAGAACCCCGGAGACCCCAGGTCGGGCAGGTGGATCCGCGCGAGGATGGGCTCGAGCACATCGTCGGGGCAGTTGTCGGCCCGCATCGGGTCCGTGAAAATGAACCGCCCGCCCTTCTTGAGCACCCGGTCCACCTCGTCGAGCACGCGCGCGCGGTCCCCCGAGTGGAGCATCGCGTCCTGGCACCAGACCGCGTCGACCGACCCGTCGCCCAGCGGGATCTCCTCGAAGCTCCCGTCGATGACCTCGATCCGGTCCGCGTACCCCTGCTCCTCGTTCATCGCGCGGTTGCGCTCGTTCTCCGCGTCCGACAGGTTCAGGCAGATGACCCCGCACCCGGTGCGTTCGACGAGCCGGCGCGCCGCGCCCCCGTACCCGGCGCCGATGTCGAGGATCGTCGCGTCCTCGTGGATCGCGCCCAGCAGATCGATCATGTGATCGACCGTCCGCCGACTCGCGTCCCGGATGGGCTCGTCCTCCGACGCGTACATCCCCACATGGATGTCCTCGCCCCCCCAGACCTCGTGGTAGAAGGTGTCCGCGTCGCTCGAGTTGTAGTAGTCGCGCGCGATCCGTGTCGCGTCGCGCGTGCCGCTCGTGCTCATGACTGGCTCCCGAAGAGTTGCCGCTCACGCTCCCACTGCTCGGGGCTGAGCGAGTCGTAGCTCTTCTCCGCGACGTGCACGAAGAAGTCCGGATCGTGCTCCTTGTACGTCTCCTTGAAGTCCCCGAACGTCTCGATCTTCTGGAACCCCACCTGGCGCATCAGCGAGCACGTGTACGCGCGGCGAAGGGGGAACATGTTCAGGAAGTACTCCGACCCGTCCGGGAACTTGTACTTGAACCGGCACAGCCCCTCGTCCACGTAGTCGGGCTCGGCGCTGACCTGCTCGCCGCAGTAATAGTACTTGTGCTTGGAGTTGAACCCGTCGTCGAGGATCCCGTCGTAGTTGCGCTGGTCGAGGATCAGCACCCCGTCGTGCTTGAGCGCCGCGTAGAACTCCGCGAGGGTCTTGCGCCGATCGCGCTCGCTGTGCAGATGCGTGAACGAGTTCCCCAGGCAGATGACCGCGTCGAACCGCCCCACCACGTCCCGGTTGAGCCAGCGCCAGTCCGCGTGGCGCGTGCGGAGCACGTGCCCGCGCTTGCGCCCGTTCTCGAACGCCTTGGCGAGCATGTACGGGCTCCCGTCCACGCTCACCACGTCGAACCCCGCCTCGAGCAGACGGATCGAGTGGAACCCCGTCCCCGTCGCGACGTCGAGCACCCGCTTGACCCCGCGCTCGCGCAGCATCTGGATGAAGAAATCCCCCTCCGTCCTGGAGCGCTGCTCCCAGTCGATCAGCTCGTCCCATTTCTCCACGAACCCGCGGACGTACTCGTCCGTGTACTTGTCCGTGTCGCGGACGGCCGTCGGATCCTCTCCGTAATCCTGCGGGCGGTATTCGAGCAGCGAGTCGGTTTCTCTTTGATCCACGCGGATCCCCTCTCCCAGCATCGGTCCGGGATTGTTCGTTTGTGTGTGCGTTTCTCCTGAATACCCCTGACACACTGTAGCGCGCATCCCCGCGAAACAACGCGCCCACGCAGATTTTTACGATCTGTTCACACATTCCCGCGGGATGCACCATTGATATATGCATATTCGAACAAAACCATCACGATCAACGCACCCATCGCGTCGCACACGTCATCCACGATGAAAGAAGTTTAAGGGCCCGCATCGGGATGATCCCGCATCCACGCCGCATCGCCCTCGAATCGGAAAGGTGGAGCACCGACACCCGAACACGTCGGTGACACACACAGCGCGCCAACTTCACCGGCACGACCCAGCAAAGGAGCACCCATGTCTCAGGACATCTCAAACAAAAAAATCGCGATCATCTCCACCCACGGCTTCGAGCACTCCGAGCTCACCAAACCGCTCGAGAAACTCAAGGAAGCCGGCGCGGAGGTCCACGTCGTCTCGCCCGAATCCGGGTTCATCCGCGGCTGGTCCAGCGGCGACTGGGCCGGCTCCGTCGGCGTGGACGTCACGCTCGACAAGGCGAACCCCGACGACTACGACGCGCTCGTCATCCCGGGCGGGGTCATCAACCCCGACAAGCTCCGCACCAACGAGGACGCGCTCGCGTTCATCCGCGCGTTCTTCAAGGCCGGCAAACCCGTCTCCGCGATCTGCCACGCCCCGCAGGTCCTCATCGACTGCGACGTCCTCGACGGACGCGAGGTCACGAGCTACCACTCGATCAAGCAGGACCTCAAGAACGCCGGCGCACGCTGGACCGACCAGGAGGTCGTCTGCGATCAGGCGCTCACCACGAGCCGGACGCCCGCGGACCTCGACGCGTTCATCGCCAAGACCATCGAGGAGATCAAGGAAGGCAAGCACGCCGGCCAGACCGTCTGACCGACACCACACACCCCGGACCACCACCCGCGGCGAGCCCCCCACCGGCCCGCCGCGGCTTTCGTCTATCCTGTGCGCGGCACCCATCCACCACCCACGCACAGGGAACCTCACCATGCTCATCGGAGGCATCGACATCGGGGGCACCAAGCTCGGCGCGTGCATCGCGCGGCGCATCGACGACGGGTCCATCGAGATCCTCGACTCGCGCGCCGTGCCCTCAAGGGCGCACGAAACCCCGGACCAGCAGCTCGACGCCGCCGCCGACGCGCTCCGCGCGATGATCGACGCGCACGGCGACCCCCTCGGCGCGATCGGGATCTCGTGCCCGGGCCCGTTCGATCGATCCTCGCGCCGATTCCTCGCGATCCCGAACATGCCCGCGTGGCAGCACGCGGACCTGGGCGCGTGGGCGGACCGGACGTTCAAGGTCCCCACCGCGATCATGAACGACGCGAACGCCGCCGCACTCGCCGAGCACCTCTGGGGCGGGTTCGACGACGCGCACGTCCTCGTCTTCCTCACCATGTCCACGGGTCTGGGCGCGGGGATCGTCATCGACGGGAAGGTCTTCGAAGGACGACGCGGATTCGCCGGCGAGGTCGGACGCATCCG
Organism: uncultured Phycisphaerales bacterium; assembly: GCA_965652365.1. Lineage (GTDB taxonomy): Bacteria > Planctomycetota > Phycisphaerae > Phycisphaerales > UBA1924 > UBA1924. The sequence continues at coordinate 60,508 of CBFGUD010000002.1, read as the reverse complement.
ACTCGCGCCCCAGGGCCCCGTCGGATTCGGCGCGTACGGGACCTCGGAAGGTTTCGCCAGCGGCCCGGGGATCGTCCAGATGGCGACCGCCGAGCGCCTGCGCTGCGAACAAGCCGGAGAATCCACGACCCTCCGGTCCATCGAGCTCAGCGTCCCCGAGATCTGCGCCGCCGCCCGCAACGGAGACGGAGCCGCGCGTCGGGTCATCCACGAATCCGCGACGCGCCTGGGCGAGCTCATCGCGATCCTCGCCAACACCCTCGAGCCCGACGTCGTCGTCCTCGGGACCATCGGCGCCGCCCACCCGGACCTGTTCATCCCCATCGCGCGCGAGAGCGCCATCAAGCACTGCCACGACGTGATCGCCTCCTCCCTCCGGATCGAGCCCTCCAAGCTCGATCGGCGCTGGGAGCGCCAGTCCCTCGCGCCTGCGATCAGCGTGCTCGGGCAATAACCCCCACGGTTTCGCCGACCAGTTGTCGCCGATCGGGGAAACGGTTACGCTGGGGCGCTGTCCATCCCTGCAGGAGATCCACGCGTGAAGCTCTACCCCATCCGCTGCGCCGTCGTCGCCGCCCTCGGCGGGCTCCTCTTCGGGTTCGACATCGTCGTCATCTCCGGCGCGACCGAATCCCTCCAGCGCGTGTTCATCGACCCGACCTTCGCCGGCGCCTCGGAGACCATGCAAGCGTTCTGGAAGGGCTTCACCGTCGCCAGCGCGCTGATCGGGACCATCATCGGCGCGAGCGCCGTAAGCAAACCCGCCGACGCGCTCGGACGACGATCCACCATGTTCATCCTCGCGCTCCTCTTCCTGGTCTCCGCGATCGGCTCCGCCTTCGCGTGGTCGTGGACCTCGCTCGTCGTCTTCCGCTTCATCGGCGGGCTCGGGATCGGTGGCGCGTCCGTCATCGCGCCCATGTACATCGCGGAGATCGCCCCCGCCGACCGGCGCGGGCGGCTCGTCGTCCTCGCGCAGCTCAACATCGTCCTGGGGATCCTCCTCGCGTTCATCTCCAACCTGATCATCCAGCAGATCGGGGTCTCATCGTCCGGCGAAGCCGGGTCAACCGACTACGTCCGATGGCTCGACTCCACCGGCTGGCGCGTCATGTTCGGGGTCGAAGCGGTCCCCGCGCTCGCGTACCTCCTGCTGCTCTTCACGGTCCCGCGCTCCCCGCGCTGGCTCGTCGCGAAGAACCGCGAGGACGAAGCGCGAGCCGTCATCGCGAAGCTCGGGACCGACGCGCAGGGCGAATCCGTCGAGCAGGAACTGGGCGCGATCCGCGAATCCCTCCGCTCCGAACGCGCCGCGCTCAAGGCGCCCCTGTTCACCAAACGATACACCCCGCTCGTCATGCTCGCCTTCGCGATCGCCGCGTTCAACCAGCTCTCGGGGATCAACGCGATCCTCTACTACGCGCCCGAGGTCTTCAAGGCCGCCGGGTTCGGGGACTCCGCCGCGTTTCTCAACTCCGTCGGGATCGGGCTCGCGAACCTCGTCTTCACCATCGCCGCGATGACCGTGATCGACAAACTCGGGCGCCGAACGCTCATGCTCGTCGGATCGATCGGGTACATTCTGAGTCTCAGCGCCGTTGCGCTCGCGTTCTACACCCAGTCGAGCACGGACGACGAGAACGTCCGCACCTTCACGGACTCGGGCTCGTGGGTCGTGCTCATCGGGATCGTCGTCTTCATCGCGTCCCACGCGTTCGGGCAGGGCGCGGTCATCTGGGTCTTCCTCTCCGAGGTCTTCCCGAACCGCGTCCGCGCGAAGGGCCAAGCATTCGGATCCCTCACCCACTGGGTCTTCGCGGCCGCGATCTCCTGGACCTTCCCCATGATCGCCCAGGCCTCGGGCGGGCACGTCTTCGCGTTCTACGCCGTCTGCATGGTCGCGCAGCTCGTCTGGGTCATCAAGATCATGCCCGAGACCAAGGGCGTCCCGCTCGAAGACATCGAGGCCAAGCTCGGGATCGCGCCCCAAGAATCACCCGTTCACCCATAACGACCACCAGAGCCAGACCACCACACAAGGGTCCTCCGCCATGCCGATCCTCTCCACGCGCCCCCTCATCGCGGCCGCCGCGTTCGCGCTCCCCGCCGTCGCATCCGCGTCCCCCGAGACCCCCGCGCAGTCCCTGACCCGCGCCGACCGCCCGAGCACGCGCGACGTCTCCGACCCCGACACCCGCGCGATGTACGCCGTCGGATACGCGCACCTCGATACCCAGTGGCGCTGGGATTTCGTCACCACCATCGACCGGTTCATCCTCGACACCCTCGAGCAGAACTTCGACCGGATCGACAACCATCCGGGCTTCGTCTTCTCCTTCACGGGCTCCGTGCGCTACGAGATGATGGAGGAGTACTACCCCGAGCTCTTCAAGCGACTCCGCGAGGAGATCGACAACAAGACCTGGTACGTCTCGGGCTCCTCCGTCGACGAGGGGGACGTCAACGTCCCCTCCCCCGAGTCCATCATCCGCCAGGTCCTCTACGGCAACCTCTACTTCGAGCGCGAGTTCGGGGTGACCAGCGCCGACTTCATGCTCCCCGACTGCTTCGGGTTCCCCTGGTCGATGCCCTCGATCTGGGCGCACTGCGGGGTCGTCGGGTTCTCCACCCAGAAACTCTCCTGGGGCTCGGCCGTCGGGATCCCCTTCAACGTCGGCGTCTGGAACGGCCCGGACGGCAACGGGGTCATCGCCGCCCTCAACCCCGGCGCGTACGCCACCGCGATCCGCGACGTCGCGCCCGACGCCCACCCCAACTGGGACACACGCATCAACGCGAACGGCAACGAATACGGCATCTGGGCCGACTACCACTACTACGGGGTCGGGGACGTCGGCGGCGCACCCAAGGAATCCGACGTCATCGCCTACACCGAAGCCCAAAGCCGCAACGGCACGGACGAGGACGGACGCTACGACCTCCGCCTCGTCTCCTCCGACCAGCTCTTCGTCGACATCACCCCCGAGCAGCGCGCCCAGCTCCCGACCTACTCGGGCGACATGCTCCTGACCGAGCACTCCGCGGGCACACTCACCTCGCAGTCCTCCATGAAGCGCTGGATGCGCCAGAGCGAGCGCCTCGCCCAGGCCGCCGAGAGCGCCGCCGTCACCGCCGACTGGCTCGGCGAGAACGACTACCCGCGCGACACCCTCGAACGCGCCTGGGTCCGGATCCTCGCCAACCAGATGCACGACATCCTCCCCGGGACCTCCCTCCCCCGCGCCTACACCTACTCGTGGAACGACATGATCGTCGGGATGAACCTCTTCGCCGACGTCCTCGAGGACAGCGCCGGACGCGTCGCCCGCCACCTCGACACCAACGTCGTGGGTCACCCCCTCGTCGTCTTCAACGCGCTCTCCTTCGATCGCGCCGACCTCGTCGAAGCGACGGTCCCCATCGCGAACCCCGGGTTCCGGATCGTCGCGCCCGACGGGACCACGGTCCCGCACCAGGTCCTCGATTCCGACGCCCAGACCGCGACGGTCCTCTTCCGCGCACAGGTCCCCGCGAACGGGTACGCCGTCTATGACGTGCAGCCGTCGATGTTCACCCCGGGCGCGAACGAGGCGCTCTCCGTGTCCCCCGTCACGCTCGAGAACGAACGCTACAAGGTCACCATCAACGCCGCCGGCGACATCGCCAGTATCCACGACAAGCAGCTCGATCGCGAGCTCCTCGATGCGCCCGCCGGGCTCGTCTTCACCTACGAGCGCCCCCAGCAGTACCCCGCCTGGAACATGGACTGGGCGGACCGCCAGCGCCCCCCGATCGACCGCGTCGCGGGCCCCGTCTCCGTCCGGATCGTCGAGGACGGCCCCGTCCGCGTCGCGCTCGCGATCACCCGCCACGCGCGCAACTCCACCATCACCCAGACCATCTCCCTCGCGCAGGGCTCCGACCTCGTCGAGATCGACTGCGACATCGATTGGCAGTCCACCGAGGTCGCCCTCAAGGCGAGCTTCCCGCTGAGCGCCTCCAACCCCAACGCGACGTACAACTGGGGGCTCGGGACCATCGAGCGCACCAACAACGAACGCGTGAAGTACGAGGTCCCCTCCCACGAATGGCTCGACCTCACCGACACCTCGGGCGACTTCGGGGTCACGATCCTCGAGGACTCCAAGTTCGGATCCGACAAACCCACCGACAACGAGGTCCGTCTCACCCTCCTCTACACCCCGGGTGTGCGCGGCGCGTACGTCGACCAGCACTCCCAGGACTGGGGGCGACACGCCATCCGCTACGCGATCAAGGGCCACGCCGACGACTGGCGCGAATCCGGGTCCCAGGACTCCGGACGCCGCTTCAACCAACCCCTCCGCGCGTTCAACACCATCAAGCACGACGGGCGGCTCGGGCGCACCTTCTCATTCGCGAAATCCGACACCCCCAACGTCCACATCCGCGCCCTCAAGGGCAACGACCGCGATATCAAGGGCAACGAGTCCAACTCCTTCATCGTCCGCGTCCGCGAGATGCACGGCGTCGACACGACCAACGCCCGCCTCACCTTCGCGCACGACGTCGAATCCGTCACCGAGGTCGACGGGCAGGAACGCGTGATCGACACCGACACACCCCCCACCATCTCAGGAAACGCCATCGGGTTCGGGCTCACCCCCTACCTCACCCGCGCCTTCCGGGTCACCCTCAAGAACCCCGATCACCCGGCACGCCATGCATCCGCCCAGCGCGTCTCGCTCCCCTACAACGCGGACGTCTCGTCATTCAACGCCGAGCCCCACGAGGGCTTCCCCCTCGACGCCCACGCCCGCTCGCTCCCCGCCGAGATGCTCCCCGAGACCCTCACCCACGCCGGGGTCGGCTTCCGACTCGCCAACCCGCGCAACGACGCGAACGCGCTCATCGCGCGCGGGCAGACCCTCAAACTCCCGGGCAAGGGCGACACGGTCCACATCCTCGCGACCGCCACCACCGACATCGAAACCGCCTTCGGGCTCGGCTCGCCGCAGCATACCCAAGTCCCCTCGTGGACCGGGTTCGTCGGGCAATGGGACGACCGCGTCTTCGATCAGCAGCACCAGGAGATCGACTTCTCCTGCGAGGGCGAGGTCATCGCGATCACACCCGGGTTCATCAAACGCCAGGACATCGCGTGGTTCGCGACCCACCGCCACCACCAAGGCGAGGACGAAGCGTACCGCTTCAGCTACCTCTACCACCTCAAGCTCGACCGGGGCAACGCGGACACGATCACCCTCCCCTACGACGAGCGCCTCGTCATCCTCGCGATGACCGTCGCCGACGCGCCGAAGACCGCCGCCGCCCACCCCCTCTACGACACCCTCGACGACCACACCCCCATCGAGATCCGCCACGACTACGACACCCTCGGGTACGGCTCGCCGGACTCCGCGGGACCCAAACTCCCGAGCACCGCCGGGCTTCAGCCCGCCGGACACGTCACGACCGACCGGGGCCGGCTCTTCGAGCACCTCATCATGGGCGCACCCAGCGGCACCGACGACGCGCAGACCAACGGCACGGTCTTCCGGTTCATCGACCCGTCGGGCGAGCACCAGCCCCACCCGAGTTCGGGGGCCGCGGGCGACACGCTCCCGCGCCTGAGTGACGGGCTCCTCCCGCGCAACAACGACGACACCGCGCGCAACGTCTGGTTCGACCAGGGCGGGCGCTTCATCGCCGACCTCGGCGCGTCGCGCCTGATCGCTTCGATCCGCACCTACTCCTGGCACCGCTCCGACCGATCCCCCCAGTGGTTCCAGCTCTGGGGCTCGAACGCGAGCACCATGCCCGACGCATCCGGCGAAGGCCTCGCCGAATCGGGCTGGACATACATCGCGACCGTCGACACCCGCGAACTCGGCGAAGGGCGACCCCACGGCTCCGACGTCGCCCCCAAGGACGGCACCGACGCGCTCGGCCCGTTCCGTCACCTCCTCTGGATCGCGCCCCCCAAGGGCTCCGCGACCTTCTTCTCCGAGATCGACATCGATTTCGCGGAGTAACCGATCATGGCCCGCATCATCGCGATCACCCTCGCCCTGTGCACGCTCGTCAGCGCCGCGATCGCGCACCCCGTGAACATCTACAGCGCCACACTCACGATCGAGCACGACACCGCGACCCTCGACCTGGCGATCGACACCCACGCGCTCGACCACGAGCGCATGCTCTTCGCCGACGACCCGGGCGACGACGACATCCGCGAAACCATCGCGGCATCCATCCGGATCCGCGACGCCCGCGACAACCTCCTCCGCCCCGGCTCGGTCGAGGTCCGGGGCGACCACGCGATCGCCGTCTACACCCTCGCCGACCCCGGCGCGTGCTCGATCGCGCAGGAACCCATCGGCGCGCTCGCGATCGGGCGGCGCGTCATCGCCGTCACCCTCGTGCGCCCGGGCACCGACACCCCCGCGCGCACCGTCGAGCTCAGCTCGGGCGCGAACCCCGAGGTCATCTCCCTCACCGCCCGCCCCATCCAAGACCCCGAGCGCTTCACACGCCCGCGCATCCGGGTCGTCTCGGGCACCGAACTCGTCGTCGACTTCCCCCGGCGCATCATCCCCCGCGCCGCGCAGCACAGTCTCGACACCTACGCCGACTGGGTCCGCGACAATCTCCCGGAGACCGAGATCGCGGATATGGACACCACGCTCCTGAGCCCCGACGACACCCCGATCACCAACCCCGACGCGCACAACCAATCGATGATCCGCGCCCGCGCGATCGTCACACTCGACCACCCGATCGAGTCGCTCGCCTGGACCGGATTCACCGCATCCCTCCGCGCGTGCGACGTCCTCGACGCTTCGGGCAAGCGATCCGCGACCCTCAACCCCTCCTCGAACACCTGCGCCATCGCGCCCCAGGTCGACGACTGAGCACCGAATCCGCGAACGCCCCCGCCCCGAATCCACGCCCGAATCCACGCTCCGCTCCCACAATCCCCAACGAAAGGGCACACCACGCGCATCCTCCTCACAGGTTCGACCGGGTACATCGGAGGCCGGCTCGCCCCCATGCTCCTCGATCGCGGGCACGAACTCGTCTGCATCGTCCGCTCGCCGCGCAAACTCGAAAACCGCGCATGGACCAAGGACCCGCGCGTCCGCATCGTCGCGTGCGACGTGCTCGACACCGACGCGCTCACCAATGCGATGCAGAGGTGCGACGCCGCCTACTACCTCATCCACGCGATGGAATCCGGGAGCGACGACTTCGCGTCCCGCGACCGCGCCCTGGCGCAGTCATTCGCCGACGCCGCGACCCGCGCCGGGATCGACCGGATCATCTACCTCGGGGGGCTCGGGGAACTGGGCGAGGACCTGAGCGAGCACCTCCGCTCGCGGCGTGAGGTCGAGGACATCCTCGCATCGTCGGGTGCCTCGCTCACCGCGTTCCGCGCCGCGATGATCCTCGGGTCCGGGTCCGCCTCCTTCGAGATCCTCCGCTACCTCGTCGAGCGCCTCCCGGTCATGATCACCCCCCGCTGGGTCCGCACCGAATCCCAGCCCATCAGCGTCGTCGATGTCCTCGGGTACCTCGTCGACTGCCTGAACGTCCCCGAAACACGCGATGCCACGCTCGAGATCGGAGGCCCGCGCGTCGTCACCTACCGCGAACTCATGCGCGACATGGCCCGACACCTCGGGCTCCCGCGCCGCGTCGTGATCCCCCTCCCCGTGCTCACCCCCAAGCTCTCGTCGCTCTGGATCGGGCTCGTCACCCCCGTGAGCCCCGCGATCGCGCGCCCCCTCGCCGAGGGGCTCCGCAACCGGGTCGTCGTGCGAGATCACCGGGCCGACACGCTCATGCCGCGCGAGACCATCGACCCGAGCGACGCGATCGCACGCGCCCTCGACAAGGTCCGCGCCAACGACGTCATCACCCGATGGAGCACCGCGGGCCCCATCCCAGGCGACCCCGACTGGGCCGGGGGCACCCGCTTCACCGATGCACGCGATATCGACATCCACGCATCCCCCGAGCGCGTCTTCAACGCCGTCTGCCGCATCGGAGGCGGGCACGGGTGGTACGCCGCCGACACCCTCTGGCGCATCCGCGGGTTCATGGACAAACTCATGGGAGGCCCCGGGCTCCGGCGCGGACGACGCGACCCCCACACCATCGAGTTCGGCGAAACCCTCGATTTCTGGCGCGTCACGGACATCGAACGCCCCACACGCCTCGCCCTCCTCGCGGAAATGAAACTCCCCGGCGTCGCCGAGCTCTCGTTCGCCATCAACCCGACCGAGCACGACCCGGCAACCCAACGCCTGACCATGACCGCGCGCTTCCGCCCCAAGGGGCTCCTCGGGCTCGCGTACTGGTACAGCGTCCTCCCCTTCCACCACATCGTCTTCGCGGGGATGCTGCGCGGGATCAAACGGTCCGCCGAGCAAGCGGCCACCGAACCCGCGCCCTCGCGCTCCTGACTCACGACCGATCGCGCGTGATCATCAGCCGCTCCACCGTCATCTCCCGGATCGCGCTCGCCGGGCCCTCGCGCCCGAGCCCCGAGTCCTTCACCCCGCCGTAGGGCATCGCGTCGACCCGCAGCGACGGGATGCCGTTGATCACCACACCCCCCACCTCCAGCACCGACCACGCGCGCTCGGCGCGCCCGATGTCGCTGGTGAACACCCCCGCCTGGAGCCCGAAGCGCGAATCATTCACCCGCGCCAGCGCCTCGTCGAACTCCGAGAACGCCCGGAGCGTCACCACAGGCCCGAACACTTCCTCGCGCTCCAGCTTCGCATCCAGCGGCACATCCTCGATCAGCGTCGCCCCCAGCATCACCCCGTCGCGTTCACCCCGGATCACCGCGTTCGCGCCCCCATCGACCGCTTCATCAACCCACGACTCCACCCGCTCGGCCGCCGCCTCATCGATCATCGGCCCCATGTCCGTGTCCTCGGACTTCGGGTCCCCCACCACCAGTTTCTCGACGCGCCGCGCGATCGCGTCGCGGAGCTCGCCGTAGACCGATTCGTGCGCGATCACCCGCTGCACGCTGATGCAGCTCTGCCCGCAGTACCCGTACCCCCCCGCGACGATCCGCTCCGCCGCGTGCTCGATGTCCACCCCCTCGTCGACCACGCACGCCGCGTTCCCCCCGAGCTCCATCGCGACACGCTTCATCCCTGCGCGCTTCGCGAGTTCTTTCCCCACTTTGTCCGAGCCCGTGAAGCTCAGCATCGCGAGGCGCCCGTCGCCCGTGATCGCGCCCGCGTCCTCCACGTCGCACGGGAGGATCGAGAACGCGCCCGCGGGCAGGTCGGACTCCGACAGCAGCTCCCCGAGCAGCAGCGCCGAGAGCGGCGTCCGTTCCGAGGGCTTGAGCACGAACGGGCACCCCGCCGCGATCGCCGGCGCGACCTTGTGCGCCACGAGATTCAGCGGGAAGTTGAACGGCGTGATGAACCCGCACGCCCCGATCGGGACCCGGCGCGCGACCCCGCGCACGCCGTCGCCGCTCCGCGTCGCGTCCATCGCGATCACCTCGCCCATGGCGCGCGTCGCTTCTTCCGCCGCGATCGTGAAGGTCTCGATGCACCGCCCCACCTCGACCCGGCTCGCCTTGATCGGCTTCCCCGCTTCGACGCTCAATGCATACGCGAACGCATCCTTCCGCGCCCGGAGCCCTTCGACGATCCCCATCAGGATCGAGCGCCGCTCGTGCGCCGCCAGCCCCCGCATCGCGCCCCGGGCTTCATACGCCGCCCCGATCGCGCGATCGACCATCGCCGCGTCCGCCCTGGCGACGCGCGCCACGACCCCCAGGGTGTGCTTGTCGCGCACCTCCAGATCCGTGTTCGGGGATTGGGCCTTCCCAGCGAGATACAGCGGATAGGTCGTCGCGAGCATGCGCAACCCTAGGGTCGCTCCTTCGCGTCCTGTGCCGCCTCGTGCGCCGCCGCCTTCAAGCCCGGGGGGACCGGGTCCTCGAGCTCGTCGCGCTTGGCCATCTCGTCGGGCGACAGCACCCCCGCCGTGATCACGAACCGCAGCGCCTCCTCGATCGTCATCTCCAACGGGATCGCCTTGTCCTTCGTCACGTTGATCGTGAACCCCGTGAACGGCGTCGGGCTCGTCGGGACGAACACGCTCACCACCACGCCCCCCGCGCTCCGATCGATCTGACGGATCGAGTTGCCCGTCAGGAACCCGATCGTCCAGATCCCGTCGCTCGGGTACTCCACGAGCACCACCTGCGAGAACGCCATCTTCTTGTCGCCCAGCACCATGTCCACGACCTGCTTGACGTGCGGGTAGATCTGCTTGAACCCCGGGATCCGCGCGATCAGCCGCTCCACGCGCACATACAACGACCGACCCACGATGTTCCCGAGCAGCACCCCCGCGAGGTAGATCAGCACAATCGCGATGAACAGACCCGTCAGGTTCAGATACCAATGCGTGTTCCAGAACTCACGCAGGTACTCGCGCCGGATCTCGCGTCGCAGAACCGGGTCCTTCACATCGTCGCCCACCCCGCGATCCACCCGCGCCTGCGCGAGCTCCTCGTCCGTCACCCGGAACCACCCCGGGAGCGACTCCTCGCTGATCACCTGCGGCACCACCCAGAGCACCGTCAGACGCGTCGCCCGGTTGATCGGCTGCGCCACGTTCGAGAACAGGAACCCGAACGCCTGCCACAAGAGCCACAGCGTCACGATCGTCGGCAGCAGAATCGCGAGACCCTTCGCGAAGAACCGCCGGAAATCAGAAGTAAACGAATCGGTCATCCGTGCCCGCCTTTGCTTGGGTATGGTTCCCATTGTACGGATCCCGGAGCCCCGCGATTCACCCCCCGAAAGGACCACCCATGCGCGTCCTCGTCACCGGCGGCGCCGGATACATCGGCTCCCACGCCTGCAAACGCCTCCTCGAGGACGGGCACCACGCCGTCGCCGTCGACGACCTCTCCCGCGGGCACCGCGCCCCCATGAACCTCCTCGCCGCCGCCCACCCGGGAACCTTCGCCTTCGAACAGTGCACCCTCGGGGACCGGCTCCGCGTCAAAGCCCTCCTCGACGACCACGACATCGACACCGTCATGCACTTCGGCGCCCTCGCCTACGTCGGGGAATCCGTCGAGCGCCCCCTCCGCTACTACCACAACAACATCATCAGCGCCATCTCCATGCTCGAAGCGATCGAGTGCGCCGACCGACCCATCGAACGCTTCATCTTCTCATCCTCCTGCGCCACCTACGGCGACCCCCCCGAGGACCTCATCCCCGTCCCCGAGACCTGCCCCCAGTCCCCCACCTCCCCCTACGGACGCACCAAACTCCACTTCGAGCAGATCCTCCTCGACTACGCCCACTGGCGCCGCGCCAACGGCCGCCCCCTCGCCCTGACCATGCTCCGCTACTTCAACGTCGCCGGCGCGGACACCACGGGCGTCCTGGGCGAGGACCACGACCCCGAGACCCACCTCATCCCCATCGCGATCCAGTGCGCCCTGGGACAACGCGACCACGTCTCCATCTTCGGGACCGACTACCCCACCCCCGACGGCACCAACATCCGCGACTACGTCCACGTCGACGATCTCGTCGACGCCCACATCCGCGCCATGGAGCGCGTCGAGCCCGGACAGTCCGAGGCATTCAACGTCGGGATCGGGAAGGGCGCCTCGGTCCGAGAGGTCATCGACGCGGTCAAACGCGTCTCGGGCACCGACTTCGAGGTCCGCGGAGCGCCGCGTCGCCCGGGCGACGCGATCGCGCTCTACGCCGACCCGTCGAAAATCCGATCCGACCTCGGTTGGGCCGCGCGGATCACCGACCTCGACGAGATCGTCCGCAGCGCGTACGACTGGATGAAGGCGCACCCGAAGGGCTACAACGACAAGGGCTGATCGATCACTCACCCTCGAGCCGCGGCGCGGCGCTCGCGACAAGCCGGATCGTCGGCGTATCGATCTTCCCCGCGATCCCCGCGTCCTGCAGATCGTTGGGCTGGATCACCAGGTCGATCGTCGCCCGCTTCAGACGAGGACCCACGTCGTACTCCAGATCGAACCGCACCTCGTTGAGCCCCACCAGCAGCGGCGCCTCGATATCCGACTCGTACGACCCGTCGACGTACGTCGTCACGACGTACCACAGCTCGTACGGCCCGTCGTCGCCCTCCCCGTCCCGACGCTCCAGGCGCGTGATCCGCTCCTCGTTCGTCGACGGATCGCGGAACGACACGAACTCGATCCACGTCGACTCGATGCTCGGGGTCAGGATCGGGTTCACCGGGTACGGGCCGAACGAATCGCCCGTCCGGATCATCGACGTGAGGCGCTGCATCACGATGCGCGACACCACGTGCGTCGACGCGCCCTCGCTCGTCGCCTTGTACCCCTTGAACGACGCGTCGAGCGCCGCCATCGTCGCGGTCAGCAGCGTGCTCGTGATCGCCAGCGCGATCAGCAGCTCGACGATGCTGAAACCCCGACGCTCGTGCCTCTTCGCCCTGCGCATCAGTACGCTCCTTCCCGGTACGTCCCGCGCACCGCCGGCATCGACAGCGGGAGCATCAACCCCGACGGCAGACGCATGTTCGGATCGTGACGGATCGTGATCCGACCGAACCCGTTGAACGGCACAGGCGTCGAGCCCGCGGGCTGCGGCTGGTCGTAGTTCACGTCCACGAGCCCGTCGCCGTCCGTGTCGTACCCCACGATGGGCACGCCGCCCACGATCGGGAGCTCGGACGGATCGACCGACTCGAAATCGCCGTCGCCCGACCCGAAATACCCCAGCGACGCGTTGAACCCCGCGGGATTCCCCACCGGGTTGCCCGCGACGTCCACCATCGGGCCCTCACCGACCGTCGGATCGAAGGTCAGCAGCAGCGCGCCCGTGATGTCCGTGTTCCCGCGCGCATCGAGCACCCCCGCGATGATCGCGCCCTGCAGACGCACGTCCTGCTCCGGGGGCGAGTTGAACGTCCCCAGGTCCACCGAGTAGTTCGGGAGCATCATCGAGCTCGTCTCGATGTGCTCCATGTCCTCCGAGTCCGGGTTCAGGTACGCGTTCTCGGGCTCCTCGGGGTGCACCTGCGTGAACCGCGTCGCGCCCGTGAACTGCATCTTGTTCCGAACCTGCGTGTAGTTCTGCGGGGTGTCGCTCACGATCGAGCCCACGACCAGGCAGTCGTGGAAGCGCAGGTTGTTCGAGTACCGCTTCGAGTCCGTCACCCGGTCCCCGTCGATCACCAGCGGATCGGGGAGCAGCGCGTAATCGCCCCCGAACGCGGGGACCTCGCTCTGCGGCACGTCGCCCTTGTCCAGCGGAGAGATCGTCGGGTCCGTCATCATGATGTACGCGCTCGGGGGCACCGCGGACCCGGGGAGCATCGCCGGCGCGTCGCTCGCGTCCTCGCCCGCGTCGTCGCCGTAGACGAACCGCGCGTACTTGGGCTCGGGGTACCCGTCGGCGCCCATCACGTTCACCCCGTACTGCTGCCACATGACGTGCGTGTTGCCCGAATGGGACCGCACGTGCGTCGAGCCCACGAACGTGCAGCCCTCGAAGAGCGCGTTGAGACCCATCGGGATCACCACGTTGCGGAACGTCATGTTCCGGAACACCGGGCGGTAATAGATATCCGAATAGCTCGGCGAGTTGAACGGCGCCTTCTCGAAGTACGCCCAGTCGTAGTTGTCCGGGCGACCATCGAAATCGCCGTCCCCGTACACGGGGGAGTAGTACGGCGCGTCCGCGCCCCCGGGGTTGTCCCCGAGCTCCCACGACGAAAGCGACCCCACCGACGTCCCGAGCTGGTCCGCGACCTGCTGCCAGAACGGATCCCCGTCCGCGGCCGCCATCAGCGCGTTCTCCGTATCCTCGAAACTCGACGCGTCGATATCCGGGAGCGTCAGGTCGTCCGCCCCGAACTCGAGCGGCGCCTCGTCATCATCCGCCACGATCGAACCACGCAGACGCTCCCCCACGGGACCCTGGTTCGATTCCCAGTCCGCCAGCGCCGCCCTGAACACGAGCGACCCGCTCACCTTCGCGTACCGGTCCATCGCGTCGATGTACCCGTCGCGCCACCCGAGCACCAGGTCCGGGTACGTCGAGTGGATCGCGTCGAAATCGCGCGCCTCCTCCCCGTCCGCCGGCTCGTACTTCCCGTCCGAATCATCATCGATGAACCCCGAGATCCCGTTCTTGTTCCGGTCCGGGGTCCCCGAATCGATCAGCATCGCCAGGTCGTCGTCGATCCCCGAGAACTCGGGCGACGACCCGTCGATCCCCGCGCGGGTCCCGGCGATCAGCGACGCCGCCATCGTCACGCGCCCGTCGTTGTTCGCGTCGTAGTGACGGATGAAGATGTCGAAATCATCGAGGTACCCGTCCCCCGTCGCGTCGAGGAACGCCCCGTCCGGGTCCGTGTCCCCGTCCAGATCCACGTCCGCGGGGATGTTCGCGCCCTCGATCGGGTGCCCGAAGCGCAGCCGGTTGTCGTTGTCGACGTCCGCCGCCGCGAGCGAATCCCAGAAGTCCTCGATCTTGTCGTCGAGGTCCGCGTCGAGCCCGTAGAAGTCCGATCGCATCACGACGGGATCGCCCGCCTCGTAGTCCACCTCGTCGTACCGCGTCCCCAGGTCCCCCTCGATGTGCACGTTCTTCCCGATCAGGATCTTCGAGTGCGCGATGATCGCCTTGTCCACGCTCTTGGTGATCCGGAAATCACGCGAGATCGTCCGCCGGATCGGCTCGCTGTTGCGCGTGAAGTCGTACACGATCCCCTCGACGATCACACGGATGTACCGACCCCCCGCGAGCGGCGCGTACCGGATCTGGAACGCCGGGGGCGGGCTCGAGCTGTCTGGATCCGCCCACGACTGGATCATCACCGCCGGGGTGTTGACCCAGTTGCTCTCCGCGTACACCCCCGCATCCACCCCGATCGGGGCGCTCTGGATCGCGGGCTCGTCGAGGAACCCCAGCCCCGAGATGATGTTCTCGTCCGCGCCGTGGATGTTCACCAGCGCCTCGGCGATCCCGCTCGGGAGCGACCCCTCCGAATACCCCGTCCGCGGCGCCGTCACGCTGTACGTCCCGATATCCCCCGCGCTCCCCGACCACAGCGCCCACGACATGTCCTGGTCGATCACGCCCTCCGCGACGATGAACCGCGAAGCCGCCTCGTTCAGGCGCGCCTCCGCGACCGCCATCCCCGTCTCCGCGGCGCTGATCGCGCGCATCACGTGCAGGTGCATGCTCGCCGTCCGGATGTTCCCCGTCGACGCGATGCTCATCGCCGCCACGAGCGACCCGAACAGGATCAGGAACATCATCGAGAGCACCGAAGCGATCCCGCGCCGGTGCGCCCGCAGCGCCCGGGCGAGGCGCGCCGATCCGGACGTCGTGGGTTGTTGTGTTCGTTGCGTCATGGCTTGTGTCCGTTCGTCATGCCGAGCGTGTGCTGTCGCGACCGATCCCCGTGCCCGATCCCGCGCGTCACGGGACGATCCAGACGACCTCCGCGACCATGTCCGCCTCCGCGTCGTTCACGCCCTGGTACAGAACCTGGACCGTCACCCGCAGCGGATACTCGTCCACCTCCCGCCCGGGGAAGTCCCCGTCGGGCGCCTCGGTGAAGTTGTCCGCCAGCGCCGTCCCCGGGTCGAAGGGCAGCACCTTCTGCACGATCACGCGCTGCGTCCACCCCGTCATGGGCTGGGCCACGAACCCGTCCCCGTCGCCCGTCCCCAGCTCCGTCCCGTCGATCGCGAGCTCCGGGATCACCTCCCCGAACGCGTTGATCGGCCCCGGGAGATCCCCGTCCCCGTGCCCCGCCGTCCCCACGAAGCTCAGCGTGATCCCGTCGAAATCATCGATGTCGTCGAAGTCGTCGACCGTGATCTCCCCCGCGTCGGGCCCCCACCCGTGGAGCACCCCGCCCTCCCCGTCGTCCTCGATGAACAGCCCGTTCACCGGGTCGTGCTTGGGCATGTGGCGCGTGAGCTCTCGGATCTCGTTCGCGAGGTACGTCGCGCTCGCCGCGTGCGACGACCACGAGTTCGAGCGGATGAACGCCGTCTGCGCATCGACCATCGCGAGCACACCCACCCCGATGATGATGGTCGCCATCATCGTCTCGATGAGCGTGAACCCCGTCGGGGCCCGCGCGGATCGTCTGCGTGTCGAACGTGAAGCGCCCATGCGATGAACCTCCGATCGGCCCGGTCAAAGGCCGCTCTCACCGTTCATCATCGATTACTGAACGATCTGGCTCATCTTGAAGATGGGAAGAATGATCGCCATCGCGATGAATCCGACGACTGATCCCATGATGATGATCATGATGGGCTCGATCATTCCGGTAACCGCCTTGATCTGGTCCTTGAGCTGACGCTGGTAGTACTCCGAGATCTCATCGAGCACCTCGCCGAGCTTACCGGACTCCTCGCCCGCGCCGATCATCTGCACCACCGCCTTGGGCAGCAGCGCCGAATCCTGCAGCGGCGCCGCGATCTTCCGACCCTGCTTCACCGACCCGTGGACCTTCCGCCACAAGCCCTCGAAGAGCTTGTTGCCCGAGATGTCACCCGTGATCGTGATCGTGTCGAGCATCGGCACGCCCGCGTTGATGAGCTGCCCCATCGTCTGGAGCGAACGCGTGATGTACAGCGAACGGAACATCGACTTCATCACCGGGATCGTCAGCTTCGTCCGATCGATCCAGAACGCCCCCATCTCCGTCTTCGCGAACGCCCAGAACAACCCCCCCGCGATCGCCACCCCGCCCAGCAGGAACGGCCACTGATCCATCAGCGTCTTCGACAGCATCATCAGGAAGTTCGTCGCCCAGGGCAGCACGTCCTCCTTGCCCTCGAAGATCGTGTAGAACTTCGGGAGCACGAACGTGAGCAGGAACACCGTCACGCTCACCGCCATGATCCCGATGATCGCCGGGTAGATCGCCGCCCCGATCACCATCTTCCGCGTCTCGATCTGCTGCGCGATGTACCCCGCGATCCGCTCGAGCATCTCCGAGAACGAACCCGACATCTCCGACGCCCGCACCATGTTGATATAGAGCGGCGAGAACAGCTTCGGGTGTTTCACCAGCGCCTCGGAGAACTGCTTGCCGGACTCCACGTCCGACTTGAGCTCCTGGATCACCCGCTTGAACGCCTTGTGCTCCGTCTGGTCCGCGATCCCGTCGAGCGCCGAACGCAGGTTGATCCCCGCGCGGATCATCACCGCCAGCTGGGACGTGAAATCGAGCACGTGCTTCTGCGAGGGCTTGCCCGTGTTGAGCTCGCCCAGCTTCTTCATCAATCCCGAATCCGCGAGCCCCGCCTTGAGCGGCTCGACCGACACGACGTGAACGCCCTGGTTCCGAAGGACCGCCGCGGCGCTCGCCGCGTTGTCCGCCACAAGGGTCCCCGAACGGGTCTGCCCCTGCTTGTCCCTGACCTGGTACTTGTAGTTCGCCATCGCGTCTCCGCACGCTTACGCCACGAGCTGACGCTCGAGCTTGTCCGGATGGACGGCCTGCGCGATCGCGTCCTCCTTGCTGATCGTCCCGTTGAAGTACAACTCCGCGATCGACGAGTCCAGCGAGCACATCCCGATCGCGCGGGACGTCTCGATCACGTTCGGGATCTCGAAAATCTTGTTCTCGCGGATCAGGTTCCGCACCGCCGGCGTGCACAGCAGCGTCTCCACCGCGGGGATCATCCCCGGGCGGTCGCTCCGCGTGAACAGCGTCTGCGAGATCACCGCCTGCAAAGTCGTCGAGAGCATCGAGCGGATCTGGTTCTGCTGCCCGCTCGGGTACATGTCGATGATACGAGACACCGTCTGCGACGCGTTCACCGTGTGGAGCGTCGAGAGCACCAGGTGACCCGTCTCCGCCGCCGACATCGCCAGCGACGTCGTCTCCAGGTCACGCATCTCGCCCACCAGAATGATGTCCGGGTCCTGACGCAGCGCGTGCTTCAGACCCGACGCGAAGCTCACCATGTCCCGCCCGAGCTCGCGCTGCTCGATCAGACACTGGTCCGACTCGAACAGGTATTCCATCGGATCCTCGAGCGTGATGATGTGCTTGCGGTAGCGCTCGTTCATCGCCTGGATCATCGCCGCCAGCGTCGTCGATTTCCCCGACCCCGTGTCCCCCGTCACGAGCACCAGCCCGCGCGGGAGGTACGTCAGCCGAGCGATCACCTCCGGAAGACTCAGCGCCGCCAGCGGGGGCACCGTCGTCTGGATCGCTCGCATCGCCATCCCGATCATCCCGCGCTGCATGTGCACGTTCACGCGATACCGAGCAAGCCCCTCGATCTCGTACGAGAAGTCCACGTCCCGCGCCTCCTCGAAACGCTCGCGCACGAACTTGTTGCTCATGTGCTCGAACATCGACGCGACCTCGTCCTGCGTCAACGCCGTCTCCGACATGGGCGTGATCACCTGGTGGATCCGCACCGTCGGCGGCTCACCCGCGATGATGTGAACGTCCGAAGCATCCGCTTCATGCGCCTTGCGAAGGATCGCGTCGAGTTCCACGCCAGGTCTCCTCGGGGGGGGGGGTTCGTCGGTCGGGACCGCCGATCGGGACACGCCCGATCCGTCCCATCCATCGGCCGGATCGAACGCCCGATCCACCACTCCACCCGAGCACACTCGCAAATCCAGGCCTCGCGAACCGCCCGTTCCCCGATCTTCACCCCCCCGGCACACGTCCCACACCCCCCAACCCCTACAACCGGACCCTCATCGAAGGGCGGCCAGATCCCGCGCCTCCACCGCCAACCGGTCCACCCGCTCGTTCTCCGGGTGCCCGTCGTGCCCCCGGACCCAGTGGAACCGGATCTCGTGCTTCCGCCGCAGCCCGTCGAGCGCCTTCCACAGGTCATCATTCTTCACGGGCTTCTTCCCCGCCGTCCGCCACCCCTTCTTGATCCACCCGTCCATCCACGTCTCGAGCCCCTTGAGCACGTACTGCGAGTCCGAATACAGCTCGACCACGCTCTCCTTGCTCAGCGCGCTCAGCCCCTCGATGACCGCCGTCAGCTCCATCCTGTTGTTCGTCGTGTCCCGCTCGCCCCCGCTCCGCTCCTGTTCCTTGCCCGTCCTCGGATGACGCAGCAGATACGCCCACCCCCCGGGCCCGGGATTCCCCGAGCACGCGCCGTCCGTGTACAACTCGACCCTCGACCTCGTGTCCTGTCCTGTTTCGTCGCTCACGCGCCGATCATACCGACCCCGGCGCGCCCAGCCCCGACTACCATCGATCCATGAGCACCAGCGCCACCGCCGCCACCCGTGTCCATCGCGTCGAGATCCACCCCAAACCCCACGCCGGCGACCCGCGCGCCGCCGATCTCATCGCGAAAGCCGCCCTCCTCGGGGTCACCATCGACAACGCCTCCTCCGCCGCCGTCTACCTCATCGAAGCGGACCTCACCGACGACCAACTCGACACCATTGTCGCCAAACTCCTCTCCAACCCCGTCGTCGAGGACTCGGTCATCGGAGTCCGAGACCCCGGCGCCACCCTCGTCGAGGTCCACCCCCTCCCCGGCGTCATGGACCCCCCCGCCCAGTCCGTGCGCAGCGCCATCAAGGAGCTCACCGGGATCGACGCGCAGGTCACCACCGCGCACCGCTACGAGATCGCGGGGCTCTCCAAAGACAAAGCCCTCGACATCGCGCGACGTGTCCTCTCCAACGCGATCGTCTCCGCCGTCCACGACACCCCCCAGCACCCCGAGTCCCTCCCCAAGGGACACGCCCACCCCTTCAACCTCACCCACGTCCCCATCCGCGATCTCGACGACGCCGGGCTCGAGAAGCTCAGCCGCGAAGGGCACCTCTTCCTCGATCTCCACGAGATGCAAGCGATCCGGGACGAGTACATCCGCCTCGACCGCGAACCCACCGACATCGAGCTCGAAACCCTCGCCCAGACCTGGTCCGAGCACTGCGTCCACAAGACCCTCAAGTCCACCATCCGCTACACGAGCGACGACCCCGAGAACGACCCCGTCTACCGCGCCGGCCGCCCCGGGCACGAGCACAACCCCGACGGCTCCGTCACGATCCACAACCTCCTCAAATCCACCGTCGCCGCCGCCACCTTCGAGCTCATCGAGGAAGGGCTCGACTGGACCCTCTCCGTCTTCGTCGACAACGCCGGGATCATCCGCTTCGACGACGACCACGCCGTCTGCATCAAGGTCGAGACCCACAACCACCCGTCGGCCCTCGAGCCCTACGGCGGCGCCGCCACCGGCATCGGCGGGTGCATCCGCGACATCATCGGCACCGGGCTCGCCGCCAAACCCATCGCGTCCACCGACGTCTTCTGCGTCGCACACCCCGACACCACCACCATCCCCGAGGGATGCCTCCACCCCGCCACCATCCTCACCGAAGTCGTCGCCGGCGTCCGCGACTACGGGAACCGCATGGGCATCCCCACTCTCAACGGCGCGGTCTGGTTCGATCAACGCTACATCGGCAACCCCCTCGTCTACTGCGGGTGCATCGGCATCATGCCCACCGACCTCATCGAGGGAGACGCCAAACCCGGAGACCGCATCATCGCCCTGGGCGGACGCACCGGGCGCGACGGGATCCACGGCGCCACCTTCTCCAGCGCCGAACTCACCGACGCCCACGCCGACGAGTTCTCCCACGCCGTCCAGATCGGCAACGCCATCGAAGAAAAACGCACCCTCGACGCCATCCTCCGCGCCCGCGACACAAAGACCGGCCCCCTCTTCTCCGCCATCACCGACTGCGGCGCCGGCGGCTTCAGCTCCGCCATCGGAGAGATGGGCGAGAAAATCGGCGCCCACGTCCACCTCGACCGCGCCCCCCTCAAGTACGACGGGCTCACCTACGACGAGATCTGGATCTCCGAAGCCCAGGAACGCATGGTCCTGAGCGTCCCCAGCGCCAACCTCGACGCGCTCCGCGCCATCTGCGACGAAGAACACGTCGAACTCGCCGACCTCGGCACCTTCGGCACCGACAACGCCCAGCTCATCCTCGACTTCCACGAACACGAAGTCGCACGCCTCCCCATGGCCTTCATCCACGACGGCATCCCCACCCCCACCCGCGATGCGCACTGGTCTTCCTCCCTCTCCCTCGGGGAGAGGGCCGGGGTGAGGGCTTCCACAACGACCATCCCCTCCATCCCCGACGCCCTCCTGACCCTCCTCGCCCACCCCAACATCGCCTCCAAGCACTGGATCATCCGCCAGTACGACCACGAAGTGCAGGGCAACACCGTCGTCAAACCCCTCGTCGGCCCGTCCCGCCGAGGACCCTCCGACGCGAGCATCATCGAACCCGTCCCGGGCTCCAACCAAGGACTCGCCATCGCGTGCGGGCTCGCGACCGGGCTCGAAGCCGACCCCTACCAGATGGCCCTCGCCGCCATCGACGAATGCGTCCGCAACCTGGTCTGCGCCGGGACCGACCCGGCGCGCATCGCGATCCTCGACAACTTCTGCTGGCCCTCCTGCAAGAAACCACAGAACCTCGCCTCCCTCGTCCGCGCCGCCGAGGGCTGCTACGACGCCGCCAAGGCCTTCAAAGCCCCCTTCGTCTCCGGCAAGGACTCCCTCAACAACCAGTTCACCACCAAAGACGGGCGCACCATCGAGATCCCCCCCACCCTCCTCATCACCGGGATGGGCATCGTCCCCACCCTCGACCACGCCGTCACCTCCGACGCCAAGGCCGCCGGCTCCACCATCGCCCTCGTGGGCACGCACCAACCCAAACTCGGCGCCTCCCACGCCCAGCGCCTCGGGCTCGTCGAACACACCGACGACACCCCGAGCGTCGATCTCACCGCCGCGCCCGCACTCATGCAGCGCCTCCACAACGCCATCCAGTCCGGGCTCATCGACAGCGCCCACGACATCTCCGACGGCGGCGCCCTCGTCACCCTCGCCGAAATGCTCATCGCCGGCTCCACCCCCGACCGCCCCATCGGCTTCACGGGCACCACGCCCCTCGATCACGCGCTCGCCTTCGCCGAACCCCCCACCTGCGTCCTCGTCGAGACCCGCGACATCGCCGCGCTCACCAGCGCCCTGGGCACCGACAACGTCCGCGCCCTGGGGACCCTCGACGACACGGGCACCCTCGCATGGGACACCGTCAGCGTGGGCGTCGAGGACCTCGCCCGCGCCTGGCGCTCGACCCTCGATTGGTGATCCGGCTCACGCCGCGACGTTCGCGCCGTCGCGCTCGCCGCTGAACACGCCGAGCCACCGCGTGATGTCCGCCGTGAACTCCGCCTTGGTCACGCACACGCTCGCGCCCAGACCCACCGCCTCGCGCCGGATCCCGTCGTCCCGGTTCGCCGTCAGCACGTAGAACGGCGCGACCCGCTCGAGCCCGAGCCCCGCGTAGTGACGGAGGATCTCGAGCCCGCTCACCCCGGGCAGGTCCAGGTCGCACACCACCAGGTCGTACCCGAAGACCCCGCTCTCGGCGCTCGATCGGATCCGCGCCAAGCCCTCGGTCCCCGATTCGATCCACTCGACCTCGTGATTCCCGCGCCGCTTGAGCAAGGTGCTCAGCAGCGTCGCCGCCAGCGCATCGTCCTCGATGAGCAGGATCCGCAGCCCCGCGCCCGACTCCACGCAGACCCGCGGGAGCACGCGCACCGATTCGTCCGCCACCCGATCGGGCCCGCCACGCCCCGCGCCGTGGAGCCGCACGTTGTCACGCCCCGACTCCTTCGCGAGGTACACGCACTCGTCCGCTTCCTTCACGATCGTCAGCCCCGAGACCAGGCGCGTCAGGTCGCCCGCGTCCGTCCCCGACACCCCGATGCTCACCGTCACACGCAGCGCCTCGGGCGCGCCCTCGACCCCCCGAAGATCGAACTCCTCATCGGAGACCGACGCACGGAGCGATTCCGCGAGCTTCGCCGCGTCGTGCGATCCCACGTTCGGCAGCACGATCCCGAACTCCTCTCCACCGTACCGGCACACGAGCCCGCGCTCCCCGATCACCCGCTCCGCCCGGCGCGCCAGCTCACGCAGCACCGCGTCCCCCGACGCGTGCCCGTGCGTGTCGTTCACGCGCTTGAACCGGTCCGCGTCCAGGAACAGCACCGAGAACGCCGCCCCCTCCGTCCGGAACCGCTCGTAGCACTCCCCGATCAACGCGTCGAACCGCTTCCGGTTCGCCACCCCCGTGAGCCCGTCCGTCGTCGCCTGGCGCGCCAGCGCCTCGGTCTCGCGCTGCATGGTGATCTGGTGCTCGAGCTCCCGCTCGTGCGCCGCCGCGACGAGCTGCCTCGGATCACGGAACGCCCCGATATCCGTGTTGAACAGCCCCGCGAGGGTCTCCGCCGCCGTCGTGACCTCCCCGATCAGATCCTCGAAATCGATCGAATGCTTGGGGAACCATGCATCCAGAAGCTCCCCCACCCGGCGCATCACCGGCGCGGGATCCTCCACGCTCATCATGTCCGCGATGAGCGTCGCCAACGCCACGACCCGCACGAGCGACGCGTCCCCGACACCCGACGCGTCCCCGTCGTGGTGGTGCTCGATCGCGTCCGCGATGTGCGCGGGGAGATTCCATTTCCGCGCCAGCGCCGCCCCCGCCCCGGCGTGATCGAACCCGAACTCCGCGCGTTCCACCACGCACAGCCCCGAGTGCGCGACCCCTGCGATCACGTCCCCGTACCGATCCTTCATCGACGTGAACATCGCGAGCATCCCGATGTCCTGGAACAACGCCGCCGTGAACACCTCGTCCCGGTCCGCGACCCGCAACCGCTCCGAGAGCACCCTGGCGCTCGTCGAGCCGAGCACCGCGCGACGCCAGTGACCGATCGGGCCGAACCCCGACGCCTCGTCCCCCTGCGCCGTCACCTCCACGAGCGAGAACCCGAGCACGAGCGACTTGACCGTGTTGAGCCCCAGGTACCCCATCGCCCGATCGATCGACCCGCACCGCGTCGTCAGCCCGTAGAAACTCGAGTTGACCGTCTTGAGCACCTTCCCCGACAACGCCTGGTCCTGCTGGACCGTCTTGGCGATCTCGACCATCGACACGTCCGGATCGCTCGTCAGCTCGAGCACACGGACCGCCACCCCGGGTAGAGAAGGAAGGGAAGGACACGCAAGCACGTCATTGAGCAACTCGTTCGACATCGTCACAGACCCCACGTCGATCGGGAACACATACTCCGCGCGAGTCCACCGATCGCGCTTCCCCCCCGATTTCGGCGTTCACCTCCGACGACCTGAGCACCCGATGGGGAAAGAACCCCAGATTTCAACAAGCCCCGCCCGCGTACATATTTACACGCCCCCCGCCCCGCACAATCAGCGCAGACCGTACTCATTGAGCTTCCGATACAGCGTCCGCTCCCCGATCCCCAGCAGCTTCGCCGCCCGCTCACGGTTCCCCCCCGTCAGCTTCAGGGTCTCCCGGATCGCCTGACGCTCGAGCTGCTCGAGCGACGTCCCCGCCAGCGACCCCGTCGCGATCGACGTATCCCCACCCTCATCCCCCTCGCGCACCTCCTCGGGCACATCCTCCGGCCCGAACACCCCCCCACCCCCACCACCCAAGTGCATACCCCCCAACGTCTGCAACAGATTGAGCAGCTGCCCCACAATGCCAGGCCACGAATACGCCGTCAGACGCATCATCGCCGCGTCCGATACCTCCGGCACCGACTCCTCCGGACGCAGCTCCCCCGCGAACCGCGCCACCGCGTGACGCACGATCCGCGGGATATCCTCGCGCCGCTCACGAAGCGCCGGAAGATGCACCATCGTCCCCTTGATCCGGAAGTACAGATCCTGACGGAACGACCCCTCCCGGATCATCGCCTCCAGATCACGGTTCGTCGCGCTCACCAATCGCACGTTCACATGGCGCGACTCGTTCGCCCCCAGACGCACCACCTCCCCGCTCTCCAGAACCCGCAGCAGCTTCGCCTGCATCGTCAGCGGCATGTCCCCGATCTCATCCAAAAACAACGTCCCGTTGTTCGCGTACTCGAACACCCCCTCGCGGTCCTTGTCCGCCCCGGTGAACGCACCGCGCACGTGCCCGAACAGCTGGTCCTCGAGCAGGTTCTCCGCCTGACCCGCGCAGTTCATCGACACGAACCGCTTCGGCGCACGATCCGAGTTCGCGTGCACCGCTCTCGCGATCAGCTCCTTCCCCGTCCCGCTCTCCCCAGTGATCAGCACCGCGATGTTCGACTTCGCGACCGTGCGCACCGTCTGGATGATCTTCCGCATCGACTCGGCGCCCGCGATGATCCCCTCGAACCCCTCGTGCTGCACCAGCTCCTTGAGCTCCCCCGACTCCCCGCGCAGCACGGACTGCTCGGCCGCACGCTGCACCACGCTCCGCAGCACCGTCAGATCCAGCGGCTTCTCCACGAAATCGAACGCCCCGTGCTTGAACGCATCACGAGCCGTCGGCACGTCCCCGTGCGCCGTCACCATAATCGTCTCCGCGTCGGGCTGGTACCGCGCCGCCAGATCCAGCACCCGCATCCCCGCGTCCGACCCGTCCGTGTTCACCCCCTCGACCCCCGCGCTCTCGGGCATCCGCAGGTCCGTGATGATGATGTCGAACCGCCCCGCCCGCAGCTCCCGCGCCGCCCCCTCGATCCCGTGCACCGTCGTGCACACGTGCCCGGGCTTGCGCAGCGCCTCCACGATCACGTCCGCGTGCTCGGGCTCGTCCTCGACGATCAGCACCTGCGCGATCAGCGCCTCTGATTCCTTCGCGTTCGCTTCGCTCATCGGACGACTTTATACCGCCCAGCCCCCCAACCCCATCAACCCGCAACCCCATCACCCGACCACCCGCGCCCCGACCTCCCCGCGCCGCAGCCCGCACACCCCGATCGCGAGCGCATCCGCCAGATCCGCCGGCGTCGGCAGCTCCGCGAGCCCGAACAGGTGCTGCACGCTCGTCTGGATCTGCTCCTTCGTCGCCCGCCCCGACCCCGTCATCGCCTTCTTCACCTCCGCCGGCTTGAGCTCCACCAGTTCCACCCCCATCGACTGGGCCGCCAGCAGGATCACCCCGCGCCCGTGCGCCATCGTGATCACCGTCGCCGGGTGCTTCGGGTTCGCGAACATCCCCTCCAGCGCCACCACATCAGGGCTGCACGACTCGATCACCCCCCGGATCTCCCGGTCCAGCTCCACCAGCCGCTCCGCAACACTCGGGCGCGCCTTCCCCTTCGTCAAACGGATCACCCCCGCCTCCACGATCCCCGGACGCACCGCATCCCCCTCGACACACCCGAACCCCGTAATCGTCAAACCAGGATCGATCCCGAGCACACGCATGGACTCAGTGTACAACCCCCATCCGCGCCATCGTCGCCACGATCGCCTTCACCATCACATCCCCCTCCAGATTCACCCGATCCCCCCTCTTCCGCTCCGAGATCGTCGTCCGCGCCAACGTCTCCGGGATGATCGCGCACTCGATCCACGACCCGTCCTCCGCAACCCCCGCGAGCGTCAACGACACCCCGTCGATCGTCACCGACCCCTTCGGGATCATCCACGCCCGGAGCCCCTCCGGGACCCCGATCCGGATCCGCCACCCGTCCGACTCGTCGATCCCGAGCACCTCCCCCACCCCGTCCACGTGCCCCTGCACCTGGTGCCCGTCCAATCCATCCCCCATCCGCAGCGGGCGCTCCAGGTTCACGCGCGTCCCCGCGTCCCATCCCCCCAGCGTCGTCCTGCGCAGCGTCTCGTGGATCGCGTCGAACACCCACCCCTCCGCCGTCTTCTCGACAAGCGTCAGACAGCACCCCGAACACCCCACCGAATCCCCCGCCCCGGGCTCGTAGTCGAACCCACCCGGATCGATCACGATCCGACGACCGGCCGAAGTCACATCGCTCCGCACCACCGTCCCGATCGCGCGCACAATCCCGGTATACATACCCAACCCTTGCCCCCCCGACCCCCCCGGTCAAATCCGACGATCGCAGACCACCCAACCCCGCCCGGCTATCCTTCCACTCGCCCCAGACGCGACCCAGACCCCCCTCACCGACCCGGGAGTCCCCAACCATGACCACCCTGCCCGCTCTGTCCCGCTCCGCCGCCCTGGGCGCGATCCTCGTCTCCGCGAGCGTCCTCGCCGCGTGCTCCTCCACCGCCTCCACGACCCGCGACCCCGAGCCCAGCGCCGCCACCCCGGAGTGGTCCATCGACCACGACGCCTGGAAATCCCTCGGCTACCGCTGGGAATGGACCGGGTACCCCATCCTGGGCGACCGCGCTTTCCTCACCGACATGATCGCCTACGACGACGCGATCATCACCCTCGCCTCCGACACCTCCGTCTCCGTGCTCGAACCCTCCACGGGCAAGGTCCGCTGGGCCAAGACCCTCGACCGACCCACCACCCAGCTCTTCGCCCCCGACCGCGTCGGCTCCACCCTCTACCTCCCGAGCGACACCGACCTCTACGAGCTCGACCTCACCACCGGCAACACCCTCGACCGCGACGCCGTGGGCGCGATCATCAACACCTCCCCGCTCGTCATGGGCAACCTCGCGTTCATGGGCACCACCCGCAACGAACTCATCGCGTTCCAGCTCGACAACGACTTCAAATCCTGGGGCTACGACTTCGGGGGCGCGATCCAGTCCCCCCCCGTCCGCGTGGACGACGACACCATCGCGATGGTCTCCGCCGCCGGCGACCTCCGACTCCTCAACACCGTCACGGGCACCACCGAGCTCTCCACCACCATCGCCGGCGGCGCCGTCACCGACATGCTCGTCGACCCCGACACCATCTACATCCCCTCCGCCGACCAATCCATCTACGCCTTCGCCCTCACCGACGGCGTCCGCTATTGGCGCCGGCGCACCAGCGCCCCCATCACCGTCCAGCCCGTCCTCGACGACGCCGTCATGTACGCGACCACCGCCGACGACGGGCTCGTCGCCATCGACTCCATCTCAGGCGACACCCTCTGGAACAACAACGACATCGGCGGATGGGTCGTCTCCATCGCCGGGGACGACGAGCTCATCGTCTGGACCGGACGCGAACTCCTCGCCGTCGACAAGGACACGGGCGAACTCATCGTCGGCGTCCGACTCGACAACGTCGCCGGGGTCCGCACCGACACCCTCCACGACTCCGACCTCTACGTCATCACCGCCGACGGCTCCATCGCCAAGTTCTCGCGCCGCTGATCCCCGACAGCGCGCGAGCCGAACAACCCGACCCCCACGACCACACACCCCCAGAGTCCGAGGACTCGCGCCATGCACCCCCAGACCATGCCCCACGCCCCCGCGTCGCTCGTGAGGGTGCGCCGTGCCCTCATCTCCGTCTCCGACAAAGCCGGGATCGTCCAGCTCGCCAAGGACCTCGCGTCCCGCGGCGTCGAGATCATCTCCACCGGGGGCACCGCCCAGACCCTCCTCGACGCGGGTGTCCCCGTCCACCCGATCGAAACCGTCACCGGATTCCCCGAGATGATGGACGGGCGCGTCAAGACACTCCACCCCAACATCCACGGCGCCCTCCTCGCGCGCCGCGACAACCCCCAGCACATGGACGCGCTCGAGTCCATCGCCGGCGCGCCCATCGACCTCGTCGTCGTCAACCTCTACCCCTTCGAGCAGACCATCGAGCGACCCGACTGCACCGACGAGCTCGCGATCGAGAACATCGACATCGGCGGCCCGTCCATGATCCGATCCGCCGCCAAGAACCACGCGAGCGTCGCCGTCCTCACCGACCCCGCCCAGTACGACACCCTCAGACACGCCCTCGACGAGCACGACGGTCAGACCTCCCTCGAGCTCCGGCGCGCCCTCGCCGCCCAGGCCTTCGCACGCACCGCCGCCTACGACGCCGAGATCGCCGCGTACATGCACCCCGGGATCGACGAGTTCCCCAAATCCATCACCCACGGGTACACCCGCGTCTCCGAGCTCCGCTACGGCGAGAACCCCCACCAACGCGCCGCGCTCTACGCCAGGAACAACGCTCCCTCCGGGACCATCATCGACGCCAAACAGCTCCACGGCAAAGAACTCTCCTTCAACAACCTCAATGACGCCAGCGCCGCCCTCGAGACCGTCCGCGCCATGCGCCGCGCCGACCCCAAGCGCGTCAGCGCCTGCGTCGTCAAGCACACCAACCCCTGCGGCGCCGCGACCGCCAAGTCCGCCCACGACGCGATCGACGCCGCCATCGCCGGAGACCCGCTCGCCGCCTTCGGGGGGATCCTCGCGACCACCGCGACCATCGACGAACGCGCCGCCGAACGCATCGCCGACGACGCGACCTTCTTCGAGGTCATCATCGCCCCGCGCTACGACAAGGACGCCCTCGAGATCCTCCAGGACCGATGGAAGAACATCCGCCTCCTCGCCGTCGCGGACGCCGACCCCGTCATCGAACGCGAACTCAAATGGATCCCCGGCGGCGCCCTCGTCCAGGAACGCGACCTCGTCGTCCCCGACCCCGCCGCCTGGACCCACGCCGCCGGACCCGCGCCCACCGATGACACCCTCCGCGCCGGCGCGATCCTCGAAAGCGTCTGCGCCAAACTCTCCTCCAACGCCGTCCTCATCGGAGGGCACGACAACAACGCCGTCCGACTCTTCGGCGCGGGCGCCGGACAGATGGACCGCGTCGCCGCCTGCCAGGGCGCCGTCCGCAAAGCGGGACAGCACGCCAGAAACGCCATCGCCGTCTCCGACGCCTTCTTCCCCTTCCCCGACGGCCCAGAAATCCTCATCGACGCCGGGGTCTCCACCATCATCCACCCGGGCGGGTCCAAACGCGACGACGAAACCTTCGAACTCTGCGAGCGCGCCAACGTCACCTGCCTCACGACCGGCGTGCGCCACTTCCGCCACTGATCCCACTCCCCCCCGCCCATAATCCTCCCCCCCGCGCCGCGCCCCACCGGGCGCGCGATTCTTCGTGAACCCTTCACGCACCCGCCCCGTAGATCCTTGCTGAAACCGCCGATTTCTGGTATAAACACGCACCGAGATGCCACGACCACTCAAGCACAAGCCGAGCAAACGCCGGCCTTCCCAGGCGCGAAGCGACGACCGCCCCGCCCATCCAACGGGCGACGGCGCCATCGACCGCGCCGCCGCCCCGGACGCCTTCAACCACACCAGCATCGCCGCCCTCGACTCGAAGGTCCTCGTCCTCAACAAGCTCTACATGGCCGTCCGCGTCGTCTCCGCGCGACGCGCCTTCGTCCTCCTCGCGCGCGAGATCGCCGAGGTCATCCACGCCGACGACGGGTCCTACGCCAACTACGACTTCGAGACCTGGGCCCAGCTCTCCGAGATGCGCGACACCTTCGACGACCACGCCCACGACTGGGTCCGCGCCGTCTCCTTCGACATCGCCGTCCCCAAAATCATCCGACTCGTCGGCTACGACAAACTCCCCGCCCAGAACGTCAAACTCAACCGACGAAACCTCTTCGCACGCGACCACAACCGCTGCCAATACTGCGGCCAAAGCTTCCCCACCTCCGAACTCTCCATCGACCACGTCGTCCCCCGCACCCAGGGCGGCCCCGACACCTGGACCAACCTCGTCTGCGCCTGCGTCAAGTGCAACTCCCGCAAGGGCGGACGCACCCCCAACCAGGCGCACATGAAGCTCATCAAAAAACCCGTCCAGCCCAAGCGCAACCCGCTCATCTCCGTGCGCCTGAGCAGCGACAAGTACGCCTCCTGGAAGGCCTTCCTCGACGAGGCCTACTGGACCGTCGAACTCCGCTGATCCATCCGGGTCACACCATCAATCGAAGTACGCCGCGCACGGAAGGTTCCGCGCCCCCTGCGCATCCGCGACCGCGTACGACCGGCTCGGGAGCATGCACGCCGACCCGTGCGCCCCGTCCTTCCGCAACGCATACAGCACCACGTTGAAGTTCACCCGTCCGTCCGCGCCACGATGGCGCTTCTGCAGCACCGACTTCCGCGCGATCCGCCCGAGCACCTCCAGACACGCCTCCGTGGGCTCGAGCCCCCGCTCCATCGCGCGCACGATCTCGTACGCCCCGCACGACTGGATCACCGCCTCCCCACGCCCCGTCGCGCCCCCGGACCCGACCTCGTTGTCCACGAACATCCCCGCCCCGATGATCGGCGAGTCCCCCACCCGACCCGGGATCTTGTACGAGAGCCCGCTCGTCGTCGTGCACGCGCTCACGTCCCCCTTCTCGTTGACGGCCGCGCAGTGGATCGTCCCGTACGTGAACGGATCCACAAGCTTCTCGTCCGCGCGCCCGATCTTCGTCCCCTCCCGATCCCAGTCGCGCTGATCCTCGTCGAGCCAATCATCCGTGCTCGACGAGTTCTGCTTCCATCGCAACCACGCCTGGCGCGCCCGATCCGTCAGCAGGTTCTGCACCGGGAACCCGTGCGCGACCGCGAACTCCCGCGCCCCCGCGCCCACGATCATCACGTGGTCCGTCGTCTGGAGCACCTTCAGCGCCACCCCCGCCGCATGAACCACGTCCTCGAGCGCCGCCACCGACCCCGCCTTGTGCGTCGGCCCGTGCATCACGCTCGCGTCGAGCTGCACCACCCCGCGCTCGTTCGGGAGCCCCCCGTACCCCACGCTCATGTCGTCCGGGTCCGCTTCGACGATCCCCACCCCCTCGACCACGCTCAGCGCCGTATCGACCCCGCCGAGCATCAGCTCACGCGCTCTCGCCACCGCCGCCGCCCCGTTGCCCGAGGCGATCGCGACCGGTCCCCCCGGCGCTCCGATCGCCGATGCACCCGCCGCCCGCGCAAGCGACCCCGCCGAGACCGCACCGATCGCCGCCGCCCCCGTCCCCTTGAGAAACGATCGCCTCGACGATTCCGCTGCGTTGTGTGTCTTGTGCGTCATGGCGCCACGATACCCGATCGTCCGCGCCGCGCCCAGTTCCCGGGCACTCCCCGCTCAGCCCCCGCCCGCCATCTCGTCCGCGTGACCCGCGAGCTCGAAGTCCTTGTGCGTGATCCCCCCCGCGTCGTGCGTCGAGACCGTCAGCGTCACCTTGTTGTACCGGATCAGAATATCCGGGTGGTGCTGCGCCCGCTCCGCGTACGCCGCGACCCGGTTCACGAACGCGATCGATTGGTCGAAATCCTCGAACTGGAACGTCCGCTGGATCTGCCCGTTGACCTCCGCCCATTCCGGGACCTTCTCGAGCTCCGTCTCGATCTGATCCTCGTTCAGTTTGCCGAGCGCTTGTTCCGCCATGGACCCAGACCTCCTATGCACACCCGCGCATCCCCCGGGACGCCCCGGCGTGCATGCCTCACGGACTCCCTCAGTGTACCCTCATCACACCGTGCACGAAACCCCTCCCCCAAACCCCGTCACACGCCTCGCACCCTCCCCCACGGGCGCCCTCCATCTGGGCAACGCACGCACGTTCCTCATCAACTGGGCCCTCGCACGCGCCAACAACTGGCGCATCGTCCTCAGAATCGAGGACCTCGACACCCCGCGCGTCAAACCGGGCGTCATCGAAACCACCATCGACACCCTCGCCTGGCTCGGGCTCGATTGGGACGAATCACCCACCATCCAGTCCACGCGCCTCGAGCACCACACCGACGCCATGCGCCGCCTCGCCGCCCAGCAGCGCGTCTACCCCTGCGAGCTCACCCGCGCCCAGATCGACGCCGCCGCCTCCGCGCCCCACGACACCGACCATGAACAACGCGTCGGCGCAGCGCTCCGACCCGACACCATCCCCACCGCCTTCGACGACACGGGCACCAACTGGCGCTTCCTCGTCGAGCCCGGCCCCGTTGCCTTCACCGACGATTTCGCCGGCCCCCAATCCATCGACGTCCACGACACCGTCGGCGACTTCGTCGTCTGGACCAAACGCGCCGCGCCCGCCTACCAGCTCGCCGTCGTCGCCGACGACCACGACCAGGGCGTCACCCACATCGTCCGAGCCGACGACCTCCTCCACTCCACCGCACGCCAGATCCTCCTCCGACGCGCCCTCGGGTACTCCGATCCCCTCCGCTACACCCACCTCCCCCTCGTCCGAGGCCCCGACGGGCGACGACTCGCCAAACGCCACGGCGATACCCGCATCGACCACTACCGCGCCCGGGGCACCACCCCCGAGCGCCTCATCGGGCTCCTCGCGTTCTGGTCCGGGATCACCCCGATGCGCACCCCCATGCCCATCGCCGAGTTCCGCGAGCGCTTCACGCTCGATAGACTTCCGCACCGCGACATCACCTTCACCGACGAGGACGACCATTGGCTCACCACCCCATGACACGACGACTCTTCCTCGCGCTCGCCCTCCTGGTCCCCTCGATCCTCCTCGGCGCGTGCTCGAACAAACCCCAGGTCGTCAACGGCGAAGCCGTCGTCACCCTCGACGGGCGCGAGTTCACCCTCACAATCGCCGCCGACGAGGAATCCCGCGCCCGAGGGCTCGGGGGCGTCGAGCACCTCGCCCCCGACGAAGGCATGCTCTTCGTCTTCCCCAATGCGCGCCTCCGCTCGTTCGTGATGCGCGACTGCCTCATCGACATCGACATCATCTTCCTCGACGCCGCGGGTCGCATCGTCGCGATGCACCACATGCCCGCCGAGGAACCCAGGAAACCCGACGAGACCCAGTACGACTACGAGATGCGCCTCGCCAAATACGCCTCGCGCTTCAACGCCAAGTACGTCATCGAGATCCAGGGCGGGATGCTCGAGCAGCTCGACCTCAAGACGGGCGACCTCGTCGAGCTCGACACCCAGGCCCTCGACGCCCTCGCCACCTGACACCCCACATCCAAACTCCCCGGACCTTCTCGGACCCGCGCGCCGATTCCGGACCAACCGTGCGCTCTGCACACCCTGATCGCGCCCGAACTCACGCCCCGGCCCCCTCCCGCGCTCCCGGACTCCCCCCGGACATCCGATCCTCTCCCCGTCGGCGACCCCGCCGCACAAGGGAGCGACTCCAATGCCCATCCGACTCGCGCTCGACTCCGAGCACGCCACTGACCTCGCGACGATCCCGTGCGTGAACCTCGACATCGTCGAGCACGCCAACCCCGGGTTCTCCGTCGCCCTCGACCGCGCCCTCGCGCCCTTCGCGATGCGCTCCGCCCCCGCTCCCCTCACGAGCATCACCCACGAGCAGCCCGCCGGGCTCCCCTCCAACCTCCCCGTCCTCATCGCGATCGACGACCAGACCTCCGAGATCGTCCTCACACGCCTCATCGAAACCCTCGCCGAGACCCTCTGCCCCGCCCTCGTGCTCATGCGCGACCCCACCGACCGACCCGCGCGATTCTTCCGCGCCGAGGGGATCCTCGTCGAACCCCTCACCATCGACCCCGACCTCGCCGCGACCATCCTCCGCACCCTCGCCCAGCGCCAGCCCGCCGTCCAGCGCCTCCGCACCGACCTGCGCCTCTCCGAGATGACCATCACCGGCGTCCAGACCGAGGTCGCCAAGCTCCACGACGAGCTCCAGTCCGCCGCCTCCATCCAGCGCGAATACCTCCCCCCCGAGATGCCCGAACTCGACTCCGTCGAACTGGGCATCATCTACCGACCCGCCTCCTACGTCTCCGGAGACATCTACGACATCACCCCCCTCGACGAGCACCACACCGCCTTCTTCCTCGCCGATGCCGTCGGCCACGGCGTCCCCGCCGCCCTCATGACCATGATCATCACCCAGGGGCTCCGCAAAACCGAAGGCGACCCCCACGACCCCGCCATCGTCGAACCCCGCGACGCACTCGCGCGACTCAACTCCGTCATGACCGCCCACAGATCCGCCACCTCCACACGATTCGCCACCGCCGTCTACGCCGTCCACGACAACCGCACCAACACCTTCACCATCGCCGGCGCCGGCCACCCCCCCGCACTCGTCGTCCGCGCCAAAACAGGCGCCACCGAACTCGTCGAATCCCAGGGACCACTCCTCGGGATCTTCGACGACCTCGAGTTCGAACAGACCACCATCGAACTCCAGCAGGGCGACGTCCTCATCTTCTACTCCGACGGCTTCGAGGTCGCCTTCCCCGCGCAGGACGGCTCCATCGAGCGCCGACTCCCCACCGACACCTACATGGACGAACTCGCCACCGCCGGACGCAACCAGATCGACCTCCAGACCTCCATGCGCGCCCTCGAAGCGTCGCTCGACCACCAGACCGGGTCGCTCCACCAACCCGACGACATCACCGCGCTCTTCATCTCCCCCACGAGCGCGCGCCGCCCCGCCGCGCCCGACCACCACGACGCCCGCGTCCCCGCGCCCCTCTGAATCCGGATCGATCAGCCCCCGCGAGCCCGCCCCGCCGCGCTCACGCCGACGGGTCCTCGATCTGCACGCTCGCGATCGCCGTCAGCGTGTCGGGCGCGAACCGGAAGAGCTTCTCGAGCCCCGACACCACCATCACGCTGAACACGTCGTCGCCGAGCGAACACAGCACCAGCTGACGCTGCTTCGCGTCGAGCACCTTGCGCGCCCTGAGCAGCTGCGCGATGTTCGACGAGTTGATGTAGCTCACCCCGTGGAAATCGAGCACCACGTGCGGCGGGTCCCC
Source organism: uncultured Phycisphaerales bacterium (assembly GCA_965652365.1). GTDB lineage: Bacteria > Planctomycetota > Phycisphaerae > Phycisphaerales > UBA1924 > UBA1924. Next base: position 24,900 of record CBFGUD010000002.1, on the reverse strand, counting down.
GAGCGTCTCGACCTTCTCGATCACCGCCGACAACTCGTCCGACAACGCGGGCTCGTCCGCCAGGTTCGCGATCGCGATCTCGTCCGACCAATCGACTGCCATGCTCGCCTTCCCGACGCGCCGCGCGCGTCCGACCAGATCCAGGATCACCCGGCGTCCGCGCCGTCGCCCTCATTCTCGCCGCTCTCGTCCGAATCTTCAACCCGCGCCGCCGCGATCACCTGATCCCCGTCCTTGAGCTTCACGACCCGCACACCCTGCGTCCCGCGCCCGATCTTCGAGATCGAATCCGCCGCCATCCGCACCAGCAGCCCGCCGCGCGAGATCACGACCACGTCGTCCGGGTCGTACACCCCGATCGCCGCCGACGCTTTCCCGTTGCGCGCCGTGGTCTTGATGTCCCCGCGACCCTTCCCGCCGCGCGACTGCGACCGCATCGGGCCCGACTCGGGCTGAACGCGATACTCATCGACGTCCGTCCGCTTCCCGTACCCGTTCTCGCAGATCGTCAGCACCGAGAGCCCGCGCTCCAGCGCCGCCGGCGACGTGTGCGTGACCTCCGGGTCGTTCTCGTCCACCACCATCGGGACCCGCAGGATCCCGACGATCTCAGCATCATCCGCGAGCTCGATCCCCTTGACCCCCGCCGCCGGTCGGCCCATCAGCCGCACGTCCTGCTCGTTGAACCGGATCGCCATCCCGTTGCTCGCCACGAGCATGATGTCGTCCACGCCCGTCGTCAGGCGCACGTTGAACAGCGCGTCGTCGTCCTTCAGACCCACCGCGATGAGCCCCGAACGGTTCACGTTCCGGTACTCCTTGAGCGCCGTCCGCTTCACGATCCCCCTGCGCGACACGAACGTCAGGAAGTGCGACCCGGACTCGAAGTCCTTGATCGACAGGTACGCGCACGTCCGCTCCCCGCTCTTGAGGTCGATGTAGTTCACGATCGGACGCCCCTTCGCCGTCCGCGACATCTCGGGGAGCTCGTACACCTTGATCTTGAACACGCGCCCCGTGTCCGTGAAGCACAGCAGATCGTCGTGCGTGCTCGCCACGAACAGGTGCTCGATGAAGTCGTCGTCCTTCGCGTCCGACGCCTTCACGCCCGTCCCGCCCCGACCCTGCGCCCGGTACGTCTCGAGCGGCACCCGCTTCACGTACCCCTGGTGCGAGATGGTCACCGCCATCTCCTGCTCCTGGATCAACGCCTCGATCGAGATGTCCCCCGCCGCGTCCTCGATCGCCGTCAGACGCTCACGCCCGAACCGCGCCTTCATCTCCTCGCAGTCCTCGACGATGATGTCGAGCACCATCCGAGAATCGCCCAGGATCGCCTCGTACCCCTCGATCTCCTCGACCAGCGCCGTGTACTCCTTCACCAGGCGCTCGATCTCGAGGCCCACGAGCTGGATCAGGCGCATCGACCCGATCGTCTCCGCCTGCACCCGCGACAGCGCGATCCCCCCGCGAGAGTCCGCGTCCCGCACCATCTTCATCAGACGCGCCGGGATGCTCGCCGCCGCCGGGTGATCGCTCGGGATCGTGTACCGGCGCTCCATCAGCTTCCCGATCGCCTCCTCGCGCGTCTGCGAGGACTTGATGAGCGCGATGATCTCGTCGATGTCGACGACCGCGTACACCATCCCCTCGAGCACGTGCGCCCGCTTCTTCGCCTCGCGCAGCAGGTGCTGCGTCCGGCGCGTGATCACCTCGACCCGGTGCTCGATGTAGCACTCGATGAGCTGCTTGAGCCCCATCGTCCGGGGCTGACGGTTCACCAGCGCGATGTTGATGATCGAGAACGTCTGCTGCAATGGCGTGTTCTGGTACAGCTGGTTCTCGACCACCGCCGCGTCCGCGCCCTTCTTGAGCTCGATCACGATCCGCGACTGCGCGTTGCGACCCGACTCGTTCCGCACGTCGCTGATGTCCTTGAGCCGCTCGTCCTTCACCGCCTCGACGATCTTCTCGACGAGCGTGTTCTGCACGAGCGAGTACGGGATCTTGTCGATCACCAGCTGCTCGCGACCGCTCTTCATCTCCTCGACGTGCACCTCGCCGCGCACCGTCACGCGACCGCGCCCCGTCGTGTACGCGTCGAGGATCCCCCGCCGACCCAGGATCCGACCCCCCGTCGGGAAGTCCGGCCCCTGCACCCCCCGACGCACCACGTTCCCCTCCTCATCAACCTCGTCCGTCATCAACTCGATCAGATCGATCTCCGGGTCGTTCACCACACGCACGATCGCATCGAGAATCTCCGTCGGATTGTGCGGCGGCAGACTCGTCGCCATCCCCACCGCGATCCCCATCCCCCCGTTGATCAGCAGATTCGGGAACTTCCCCGGCAAAACCGTCGGCTCCTCGAGCCGATCGTCGTAGTTCGGGACGAAGTCCACCGTCGACAGCTTGATATCCGCGAGCATGTCGATCGCCGCGCTCGTCATCCGCGCTTCCGTGTACCGCATCGCCGCCGGCGGATCGCCGTCGATCGACCCGAAGTTCCCCTGCGGATCCACCAAGGGCGTGTTCATCTTCCACGTCTGCGCCATCCCCACCATCGTCGGATAGATCACCGACTCCCCGTGCGGGTGGTAGTTCCCCGACGTGTCGCCGCAGATCTTCGCGCACTTGAGGTGCTTCCTGTTCGGACGCAGGTTCAGATCATGCATCGCCACCAGGATCCGGCGCTGCGAGGGCTTGAGCCCGTCGCGCACGTCCGGGAGCGCCCGGTCCATGATCGTGCTCATCGCGTACGTCAGGTACGAGTCCTGGAGCTCGCGCTCGATGTCCAGATCGAGCACCTGACCACCCCCCAGCGGCGCCGCGCCGCCGTCGATGATCCCGTCATCCGATCCGCCCAAATCCCTGGGTTCGCCGCCCGATCCGTCGCTCATGCAAGCCCTTTCCCAGCGCGTCCCGCGCCCCCGACGAGCACCGCCGACGAGCACGATCCAGACTGCCAGAGATCATAGGCGCACACCCCGATTTTGACCCGAAAATCCCCCCACGCACCACGCGATTTCACCCCGCGCAAACGCCTGAAAGCAAGGGCTTTACACCCATCGCCACACACCCCTCCCCAGTCACTCCCCGGAAGCCGCCCCCCGCCCCGCGATCGCCACCACGCTCCGCTCGAACTCCGCGCACGCCAGCAGCGCCATCGACGACATCGCCGGGCTCACGCGCCAGTCCGTGAGCGACACCCGCACACCCCCCACGCACTTGTCGGGCGCCGAGCTCAGGAACGCGCTCACCGGGTCCATCACGAGCTGACGCGCGAACCGCATCGCGTCCCCCGTCCGCGCGATGTCCGTCGCCAGCCCGTCCTCCCCCATCGTCCGACCGCTCAGCCGCGGGTCCCCGAGCATCGCGCACAGGAACGACAGCGGACGCATCACATCGCTCGTCGGCATCGCGTCGCGCTTCGACGTGAACACGATCGCCCCCAGCAAGTCCCGGTCCCCCGGATCACCCAGGTCCGCGCGCACGATCTGGTGCTCCCACACGCGCTCGCGCATCGCGCGCAGCGCCTCCCGAGCCCCGACCCCGTCCGCGCTCCCCGCCAGCTCCAGCTCCGCGAACCCCAGAAACGGCATCTGCCCCGCCAGCATCCCCCGCTCCATCTCCCGGTACACCCGGCGCACCGCGTCCTCGCGCCCCTCGTCATCGGCGCGCACCAGCGCCCACGCGACCAACCCGCGCATCGCGCCCACCACGTCGTCCGCGAACCCCGCGCCCGGATCGTGCGCACGCTCCACACGCTCCACGCACCGCGCCCACAACCGATCCATCGGCCCGCTCGTCGCCTCCCCCAACGCCCGGAACTCGTCCACCGCCACCACGCACGCCGCCGCCCCCGCGATGTCCTCCCAGGGCAGCGCCTCCCCGGGCTCGACCTCGGCGAGATCGCTCAGGATCTCCCGCGCGATCGCGACCGCGCGCGCATCGCCGCGCACCGACCCCCAGCGCGACAGCGCCAGCGCCGCCAGCGCCTGCTCGTACACGGGCGCGATCTCGGGCTCGCACCGACCCGTCACCACGTCCCGCGTCCCCACGATCCCGAAGGGCTCCACCCCCGCCCAACGCTGCGCCCCCAGATGCGACACGAGCCCCTCCCCCATCGCGCGCACGCCCGCCAGCCCCGCTTCCCCCTGCTCGATGATCCGCCCACCCCGATCCAGGAACACCGCGCCCTTCCCCGCGCCGGGCTGCGCGATCCACACCGTCTCGCACCGCGCGAACGTGAACCCCCGCTCGAGCAGCTCCCCCACGCTCGCGAGCGCGAGCCCCCCGTCGTTCCCGAGCTCCGTCGCCAGCGCGTACGCCGCACGCGCCGGGGCGATCCGCGACGACACGAACTCGTCCGGGGTCATCACGATCCCCCGATCGCCCAGACGCACCACCAGCGCGTCGCGCCCCACCGACATCCCCAGCTGCGGGCCCGCGAGCTCCGCGTCCGAGATCGGGACCGCACGCCCCCCCAGCTCGAGCGACACCGTCAGCCCCGCCGCCAGCGACGCCCACGACTCATCCGTCGGCTCCGTGTCCCGACCCGCGCGCACCGTCGCCCGCGCCCGCGCGATCGCGCCCCGCGCCGCCAGGACCAGCGGATCCCCGTCCCGCGCCAGCGCCCGCCCGCGTCCGATCACACGCCCGTCGAGGCGCAGCGTCACCGCCGCGCACCCCAGGTCCGCCGGGGCCGCAGCCCCCTCGTCCACGCGCCACGCGTCCACCCACCCCCGCACGAGGTTGTGCGCCCGCACGCTCTCGGCCGCGCCGGGCTGGGCGTGAGCAACACCCGCGAAACCGACGAGTCCGAGAACACCCACGCGCACCGCGCCCAAGCCCCGCAAGCCGCGTCCGAAAACCACAATCCGCGCAATCCGAACCGCGGATCCGCGCATCACGCTCAAGAACCTTGCACCCCGCGCGCCCCGTGATATCTTGAACACAGACAACTGAAGAAAGGAAGCACAAGTCATGAAGAGTCTCCATCAGATCCTGGAAGTCAACGATCTCCGCAAACGCGTCGCGATCCTCACGCTCCTGTGCTTCGTCGCGCTCTGCTGAGCACCCACGAAACCGCTCGTCTCACGACGAAACAAGCCGGCCCGCCACGCGCCCGCCCAACACGATCCGCACACGAACCCGCCCGGTTCAACGCGCCGATCACCTCCGTCATCATTGACACCCCGATCAGCCCATGAAAAAACCCCGATCCGAGAGGATCGGGGCTGTTCTCGTATCCAATCGGACGGGCCCTCAGCGGGACCACCCGAGCATCAGAGCTCGATCTTGTCCGTGCCCATCGACCCGTGGTCGTCCATCCCGCCGCGGCTCGGGAGGTCCATGCCCCCGCCGAACCCGCCGCCCGACGAACCGCCGCCGCTCTCGCCGCCGTCGGCCCCGCTCGCGTCGCCCCACTGGGCACGCTTGAGCGACAGACCGATCTTGCGATCGTCGATGTCCACACGCAGGATCTTCACGTCCAGCTCCTCGCCGGCCGTCACCACGTCCTGCGGGTTCTCGACCTTGTGGTCCGCCAGCTCCGAGATGTGCAGCAGACCCTCGAGGTCGTCCTCGAGCTCCACGAACACGCCGAAGTTGGTGATCTTCGTGACCGTCCCGCGGACGACCATCCCCGGCTGATACGCGCTGGGGATCGCCTCGACCCAAGGGTCCTCCGAGAGCTGCTTCACGCCCAGCGAGATGCGCTGCTTGTCGCGATCGACCTCGAGCACCACGCACTTGACCTCGTCGCCCTTCTTGTAGAGCTCGTTGGGGTGCGTGACCTTCTTCGTCCACGACATGTCGCTGATGTGCAGCAAGCCGTCGATCCCGGGCTCGATCTCCACGAACGCGCCGTAGTTCGCCAGGTTCCGGATCTCGCCCGACACGATCGTCCCGGGAGGATACTTCTCGGAAACGAGCTCCCACGGGTTGACCTCGACCTGCTTCATGCCCAGCGAGATCTCCTGCTTGTTCTTGTCGATCTCGAGGACCACCACCTCCACTTCCTCGCCCTGCGAGACGACCTCGCTCGGGTGATTCACGCGGCGCGTCCAAGACATCTCGGAGATGTGCACCAGACCCTCGATCCCGTCCTCCAGACGCACGAACGCGCCGTAGGACATGATGTTCACCACCTCGCCCTTCACGCGAGCGCCCACCGGGAACTTGCCCTCGATCTCCTCCCACGGCGACGACTCGGTCTGCTTGAGACCCAGCGCGATCTTCTCCTTCTCGTGGTCGATGTTGAGCACCTTGACCTCGACCTTGTCGTCGATCCGCAGCATCTCGCTCGGGTGGTTGATCCGACCCCACGACATGTCCGTGATGTGCAGCAGACCATCGATCCCGCCGAGATCGACGAACGCGCCGAAGTCCGCGATGTTCTTGACCGTCCCCGTCACGATCTGACCCTCTTCCAGGGTCCCGAGCAGACGACGCTTCGCCTCGGCACGCTCACGCTCGACGAGCTTGCGACGAGAGATCACGATGTTCCGACGGTCCGTGTCGATCTTCAGGATCTCGGCACGCACCTTCCGACCCACGTACTCGTCCAGGTTGTGCGGACGACGGATATCGACCTGCGACGCCGGCAGGAACACCGGGACACCGATGTCCACCAGCAGCCCGCCCTTGATCTTGCGCATCACCGTGCCCTCGATCTCGTCGCCCTCCGCGGTCGTGTCCACGATCCGCTGCCACGCGATCTGACGATCCGCCTTGCGCTTCGAAAGCTCGATGATCCCCTCGTCGTTCTCGAGCGACTCGAGCAGCACGTCGACCTCGTCCCCGATCTTCAGATCGGGAAGATCGCTGAACTCCTCGCGCGGGATCAACCCCTCGCTCTTGAGCCCCACCTCGACCACCACGTCGTCGCCCGCGAACCCGATCACCTTCCCCTTGATCAGCTTGCCCGCGCTCAGGTCCTCCGCCTGATCCGTCAGCAGCGACTCCATCCGATCATCGCTCGCGGCCTTCTCGCCGAACATCTCGTTCAGCATCGCCATCGTGTCGTCGTCCTGAACGCCGAGCGACGCAATCAGATTCTCATCGATCATGGATTCATGTCCTTCCCCGCGCCGTCTCCAGCGCGGACCGACCCGACCTTGCATCCCCCGCGGCAACGAGGACACCGATCAGATCCCACGCCCGCGATCAACCTCGCGAACGCGTCGCCCAAGATGGGCACTACGAGCCATTTCCCGCCGATCGGACCATCCGAACGGACCCGGGGAGCCGCTCCCACGCCAACAGCCGAAACCCCGGCGCGGGAAGAGAGGGTATGAACCCACCCAATCACAGAAAACCCTGCGCCCCCGAGATTTGTCACAATTCAACCCACACACGAACACCCGCCGATCACCACCAATCACTCCCCCCGGATTCGAGAAATCCCGCACGGAGGTGTATCATCCCAGCCCGGGGTCGTCCGACCCCGAAACCACGGCGGCACGCCGGGTCAGCGTGACCGACTCCGCCGACGACACCGCGCCCGGTACCACCCGGCTCCGCACAACCACGGGCCACACGACATGACAGCAACGGCAACCCCCGCGACCACCGAACTCCCCCGCGGCGAAGTCACCGAGGAACTCGGTTTCCCCAAGGACCCCGACAACCTCTACCTCCAGACCGTCAACACCATGCTCGACGCCGCCGAGCTCGTCAACCTCAAGCACCGCGTCCGCATCATCCTCGCCCAGCCCAAGAACGAGTACATGGTCCACTTCCCCGTCCTCATGGACGACGGACACCACAAACTCTTCAAGGGATACCGAATCCAGCACAACAACGCCGCCGGACCCTACAAAGGCGGCTTCCGATACCACCACGACGTCCACCTCGACGACGTCAAATCGCTCGCCTTCCTCATGACCATGAAGTGCGCCGTCGTCCGCATCCCCTTCGGCGGCGGCAAGGGCGGCGTCAAGGTCAACCCGCGCGAACTCTCCATGGGCGAACTCCAACGCGTCACCCGGCGCTACTGCTCCGCCATCTCCGACCAGATCGGACCCGACGTCGACATCCCCGCACCCGACGTCGGCACCAACGCACAGATCATGGCCTGGTTCGCCGACACCTACATGATGTCCTCCACACACCAACACCACGACGCCCTCCGCGTCGTCACCGGGAAGCCCGTCGAGTTCGGCGGCTCCGAAGGCCGCGAAAAGGCCACCGGCCAAGGCGTCGCCGACGTCCTCGCCGAAATGCTCCCCGGCATCGGCATCCCCCTCCAGGGCATGAAGGTCTCCCTCCTCGGCTTCGGCAACGTCAACGGCTGGGGCGGACAGATCCTCCAGGACATGGGCGCCAAGATCGTCGCCGTCGGCGACCACACCGGGTTCATCCGCAACGACAACGGCATCGACTGCAAGGCCCTCTACGCCCACAACATGGCCACCGGAGGCATCAAGGGCTACGCCGAAGCCGACCCCATCAACGAAGAAGACTTCTACCGCACCACCGTCGACGTCTTCATCCCCGGCGCGCTCGAACAAATGATCAAGGCCAAGCAAGCCGACTGGCTCGACTGCAAGGTCATGGCCGAAGCCGCCAACGCACCCTGCGACCCCTCGGGCGACCGACGCGCCGTCGAGAAGGGCATCGAGGTCATCCCCGCCATCCTCACCAACGCGGGCGGCGTCACCGTCTCCTACTTCGAATGGGTCCAGAACAAGAACGCCGTCACATGGTCCGCCGAGCAGGTCGACCGCGAACTCAACCGCCACATGGTCGTCGCCGCCCAGCGCGTCCTCGCCCGGCGCAACGAACTCAAGTGCAACCTCCGAGAAGCCGCCTTCGCCAGCGCCCTCGACCACATCGGCGCCATCTACCGCGTCCGCGGCATCTTCCCCTGATCCCAGGACCCCAACCGATCCCCCCCAAACCCCCGCACAATCGGGGGTTTTTCATGGGGTGAGATCCCCAGATCGGGGTATCATGCGACCCACACGATACGGAGAGAGAGAAACCCATGAACGCATTCCACCCCGCCCTGCTCGCCCTCGCCGCTGCCACCACCCTCACCCACGCCGCCGACGTCCTCATCGTCTCCGCGGGCTCCCCCGCGACCGACGCCTCGCTCGTCGCCGGTCTCAGCGCCCAGGGCCACACCGCCACCATCGGACCCAACTACTGGGAGTTCGACTCCAGCTTCGATCTCTCCCCCTACGACGTCATCTATATCCAGGGCAACGGCAACTGGACCCAGAGCGACATGCCCCTCGACGCACAGTCCATGATCCTCGACTTCGCCCAGCAGGGCGCCGGCGTCGTCTTCTCCGAATGGGTCATCTGGATGGTCCAGGCACGCAACGTCTTCCAAGTCCTCGCCGCCGCCATGCCCGTCGAACCCACCACCATCTTCCGCAACACCACCACCATCACCTTCACCGAAGTCACCCCCGACCCCATCGTCGGCGCGAACCTCCCCGCCACCTTCGACATGCCCCTCACATCCTTCAACGGCACCGAAACCTTCCTCACCCCCAAACCCAGCGCCACCGTCTTCTACAACTCCGACTGGACCATCGCCGGAAACCCGGGCGCCGCCGTCGTCGGATGGGACATCTGCGGCGGACGCGTCGTCAACTTCTCCACCACCAACGGCCCGGCCCAGATCGACGACCCCGAGTTCCAGATCCTCCTGGGCAACCTCATGGAATGGGTCTCCCGATCCGAGATCGACAACTCGTGCCCCGCCGACCTCGCCATCCCCTGCGGCGTCCTTGATTTCTTCGACATCTCCCAATACCTCGCCCGCTTCATGGCAAACGACGAACGCGCCGACCTCACGGGCGACTCCAACCTCGACTTCTTCGATATCTCGCGATTCCTGACGATCTACAACGAGGGCTGCTTCAACTAAACCCACCCCCGCGCGATCAGCCCTCCGCCCCCGACGCGTTCGAATACCGGCGCAAGAGTTCCACGATCTTGGGCTGCTGACGCTCGATCCGCAGCGACCGACGCATCGCATCGACCGCGCGCTCCCGCGAGTCCCCGTCCTGTTTGCCCGACCACAGGTAGTTGTTGAGCTCGCACACCGCGACGCCGTTGAGCCCCGGGTAGTGGTTCGGGTCCAGGTTCACGCTCGACGAGAACGCGCTCAGCGCCTCGTCGTACCGGCGCAGCCGGAAATACGCCGACCCGAGCCGCTCGTACGGGATCGCCCCGGGCCGGATCAGCACCAGCTGCTCGAGCGCCCCCACCATCTCCGCGTACCGACCCAGCTGATTGAGCGACTCCGCGAGGTTCAGCAAGAGCCCCGGGTCCGGATCCTCGAACAGGTCCGCCGCCTGCTGATACTCCACGATCGCGTCCTCGTGACGATCCACCGCCGCCAATGTATTCCCCAGGTGCATCCGCGCCCGACCCGACTCGGGCTCCGCCCGAACCGCACGCTGCGCATACGGCACCGCCTGCGCCGCCTCCCCCTGCTCGAGCAGCACCGTCGACAACCCCAGGTTCGCGTCGAACGCGCTCGGACGCACCGACAACGCCCGCAGGTACGCGCGCCGCGACTCGTCGAGCGCCCCCAGCTTGTGCAGCACCTGCCCATGCCGGTACTGCGCCAGATAGTTCCGCGGCTCGTTCCGCACCGCCTCGCGGTACACCCGCTCGGCGCGCTCGTAGTCCTCTATCTCCGCGTAGATGTCCCCCAGCTCGATATACGCGCGCGTGAACGCCGGGTTGTACGCGATCGCGCGCTCCAGCTCCCGGATCGCCGCCGTCATGTCCCCCCGCGCGTACAGATCCGCCGCCCGCGCCACCGAACGCTCCTCCGGCGTCTTGGGATCGGGCAGATCGATCACCGCCTCGGGCACCGCCTCACCCGCCGGACGCGCCTCGTCCACACGGTTCCGGTTCCGATCCGCGACACGCTCACGCTCATCGACGATCGTCATCCCCCCGCCGCCATCGGTGACCGTCCGCTCCGGCGTCGCCGCGGGCTCCGCCGCCGCCGCCGCCGTGCCCGTCGTCTCCCCCGACGGCTCGCCCTCCCCGTTGTCCGTCGCCCCGGGCCGCGGACGCTGCTGCGCCATCCACTCCGCCTGGGACACCTCCCGCGCCCCCGTCTCGGGCTCGCCCTCCGCCGACCCCGTCTCCGCGGCCACGGGCTCCTCACGCTGATCCGAGCGCCACGCGCCCTTGCACCCACTCAACGCCGACCCACACACCACCACCAGCGCCCCCGCGCCGATGACCCTCGATTTCACGTCCCTGTGCTTCATGCGCCCATCCTATCGTCCTCTCAGCCCCGACGCGCCACACGGAGGATCCCGAATGACCACGCCCAACCAACCGCTCCGAGGACGACTCGCCCTCATCACCGGCGCCTCCGCCGGGATCGGGTACGACACCGCCCTCCACCTCGGTTCGCTCGGCGCCAAACTGATCCTCAACGCCCGCCGAGAATCACGCCTCATCGAACTCGCCCAGCGACTGAGCGACCAATACCCGACCGACGACGACACCCCACGCGCCGCCGTCGTCGCCGGCGACGCCGCCGACGACCCCATCATCGACCAGATGCTCGGGGCATCCGAACACTTCGGAAAACAAACACCCGACATCATCGTCGTCAACGCCGGACGAGGGCTCGCCGGATCCGTCCTCACCTCCGACGAATCCCAGTGGGAAGACATGATCCGCACCAACCTCCTCGGCGCCTCCAAACTCATCCGCCGCGCCGGCAGCGCCCTCGCCGACCTCCAATCCTCCCGCGACTGGCCAACCGGAGGCCCCGCCGACCTCGTCGTCCTCGGCTCCACCGTCGGGCGCCACATCTCCCCCTTCTCCTCCATGTACGGCGCCACCAAGTTCGCCGTCAACTCGCTCGCCGAAGCCGCCCGCCGAGAGCTCAGCCCCAAAGGCGTCCGCGTCACCCTCATCGAACCCGGGATCGTCCAGTCCGAGTTCCAGGGCGTCGCGGGATACGACCAGCAATCCTTCGGCGACCTCATGGCCCGCGTCTCCCCCGTCCTCACCCCTGCGGACATCGCCCGCTCCATCGCCTTCGTCTGCACCCAACCCCCCGGCGTCCACTGCTCCGACATCGTCATCCGCCCCACCCGCCAGGACTACCCGTAACCGCGCAGCAAGGGTGCCACCACGCGCCGCTCCGGCGCAGTGGTGCCTCCAAACCGCAGCAAGGGTGCCACCACTCGCCGTTTCGGCGCAGTGGTGCCTCCAAACCGCAGCAAGGGTGCCACCACTCGCCGCTTCGGCGCAGTGGTGCCTCCAAAGCGTTCAACGTGCACAACCGCACCCAAGACGCCGAACCGCAGCACCCGGATTCCAGCCGCTCACCGACCCCGATAATGCCCCGGCACATCCCCGTGATCCGCCCGGATCACCGACCGGATCCCCCCGCGACCCTTCCAGTCCGTGATCACCTGCAGCCACACCGGATCCATCGCACGCACCAGATCGTCCCGGATCGCGTTGGTCACCGCCTCGTAGTAGATGCCCTCGTTCCTGAACGACTGCGCGTACAGCTTCAAGCTCTTGAGCTCCACGCACACCCCCCCGTCCTTCGCCGCCCGGGGCTCGAAGCGCAGCGTGATCGAACCGAAGTCCGGATGACCCGTCACCGGGCACACGCTCGTGAACTCCTCGTTCACGTGCTCGATCACGAACGGGACATCCGACGGCGTCGGGAAACACTCGAGTTGCGATGCGTCAGGCATGGCATCAGCGTAGGCGCACACGCAAAAAAACGGGGCGCCCCGAAGAGCGCCCCGATCACGTTTCATGCCCAAATGGATCTACCAGCCCAGGCTTCTCGGACGAGCCGGATCACTCCGCCGTCGTCTCCGCCGCCGACTCGCCGACCATCACGTCGCGGACCTCGACCTGCGCGCCGCCCGTGGAGGCGCCCGCGGGCTCGTACTGATCCTCGAAGTCGCCGTAGTCCTCGTCCATCGCCGCCAGCTCCTCGAGCTCCTCGGGAGACACGAGCGTCTTGACGCGGATGTTCTGGTACTTGCGGAACCCCGTGCCCGCCGGGATCAGGTGACCCAGCAGCACGTTCTCCTTCAGTCCGATCAGGTGATCCTCCGCGCCGCGCAGCGCCGCCTCGGTCAGCACCTTCGTCGACTCCTGGAACGACGCGCCCGACAGGAACGAATCGCTCGACAGCGCCGCCTTCGTGATCCCAAGCAGCAGCGTGCGACCCGAAGCGGGACGCGCCCGCTTCGTCTTCGCACCCTCGGTGCCCTCCGCTTCCGCCTTCGCGTTGGCTTCCTTCACCTCGTCCTTGGGGTACAGCTCGTTCACACGCAGCGTCGTCCCGCCCGCGTCGGTCACGCGGACCATGTTCGCGATCTCCGAGTTCTTCAGACGGAACTGGAACTTGTCCACCACCTCGTGCGGGAGCAGGTCCGTGTCGCCCGGATTCTCGACCCGCACCTTGCGGAGCATCTGCGACAGGATCAGCTCGATGTGCTTGTCGTTGATCGGCACGCCCTGCGCGCGGTACACGTTCTGCACCTCGTCGAGCATGTACTGCCAGAGCGCCTCCTCGCCGCGGATCTTCAGGATATCGTGCGGCACCAAGGGCCCCTCCGTCAGACGGTCGCCCGCCTGCACGTAGTCGCCCGTGTGCACCAGCAGCGCCTTGTCGTTCGGGACGTGGTGATCCTTCTCGATCCCCGCATCGGAGATCACGCGGATCGTCATCTTGCCCTTCCGCTTGTCGCTGTGGATCTCGACACGACCCGAGATCTCCGACATCACCGCCGGGTCCTTGGGCTTGCGCGCCTCGAAGATCTCCGTCACGCGCGGGAGACCGCCGACGATGTCCGCCGAGCCCGCCGCCTGACGGGGCTGACGCGCGAGCATGTGCCCCGCCTCGATCTCCTGACCGTCCGTCACCTCGAGCCGCGCCTTCGCGGGCAGGTAGTGGAAGTCCAGGATGTTCCCGTCCGCGTCGACGATGTTCACCTGCGGGTGCAGATCGCCCTTGTGCTCGATGATCACCAGCGCCTTCTGACCGCGACCGGCGTCCTCCTCGCGCACCGTCTCGCCCACACGGATGTCGACGAACTGCACGCGACCGGATTTCTCGGCCAGGATCGGGGTCCGGTGCGGGTCCCACTTGAGCAGACTCTCGCCACGCTTGACCGTCGCGCCGCTCTTCGTGTAGATGAACGCGCCGTAGGGCACCTTGGTCTTCTCGACCTCCTTGCCGTCCACCACGATCGCGAGCTCGCCGTTCCGCTTGAGCGAAACCCGGCACTCGCCGCCGTCCTCGTCCGTGATCGGCACCTCGTTGCAGTCCCGCAGCTCGACCGTGCCGCCGTTGAGCGCCCGGTACTCCGTCTCCGAGATCGCACGCGTCCCGATGCCGCCCGAGTGGAACGTCCGCATCGTCAGCTGCGTCCCGGGCTCGCCGATCGACTGGGCCGCGATGATCCCGACCGCCAGTCCCTCCTCCACGAGCTTGCCCGTGGACATGTCCATCCCGTAATCCAGCGCCGAGCAACCCGACGCCGACTCGCTCGTCAGCGGCGAACGCACCATCACCGAGTTGATCCCAGCATCATCGATCGCCTTGGCGCTCTCCGCCGAGATCACCTCGTTCGCGTCCACGATCTTCTCGCCCGTCTTCGGATCCAGCACCGGGTTCACGCTCACCCGACCCACCACCTGATCGCTCAGGGGCACGTCGATCTGCTCGCCCTTGTAGATCGCGCTCTTGACGATCCCGCGCCGCGACCCGCAGTCGTGCTCGCCGATGATCACCGACTGCGCGATGTCGCACAGCTTGCGCGTCAGGTACCCGGAATCCGCCGTCTTGAGCGCCGTGTCCGCCAGACCCTTGCGCGCCCCGTGCGTCGACGAGAAGTACTCGAGGATGTGCAGACCCTCGCGGAAGTTCGCGCGGATCGGGGTCTCGATGATCTCGCCCGAGGGCTTGGCCATCAGTCCACGCATCCCCGCGAGCTGCTGCATCTGCGACACGTTACCACGAGCGCCCGAGTCCGACATCAGATACACCGGGTTGAGGAACGCCTCGCCCTCGCCCTTCTCGATGTCCGCGTACGACCCGTCCGGGTGACGACGGTCCGTCTTGAGCGTCTCGATCAGCTTCTTCGTCAGCTCCTCGCGGCAGTGCGACCAGATGTCCAGCAGCTGGTTGTACCGCTCGCGCTCCGTGATGATCCCCCGGTCGAAGTTCTTCTCGACACGGACCACCTTCTCCTGCGCCGCGTCGAGGATCTCGCCCTTCTGATTCGGGATGCGCAGGTCCGTGATCCCGAACGACAAACCCGCCAGGCACGACTGCTTGAACCCGATCTCCTTGAGCTTGTCGAGCAGGTTGATCGTCTCGGCGCGCCCCGCGTACTCGTACGTGTCGTCGATGACCCGCGCGCACCCCTTCTTCCCGATCGAACAGTTGTAGAAGGGCATGTTGTCCGGGAGGATCTCGCTGAAGAGGATCCGACCCACCGTCGTCACCAGACGACCGTTCTCGGGCATCTCCTCGACCGGCCCCTTCTCCTTGCGCACGAGCTTGTCGTACCCGCCCAGACGCACGCTGATGGGCTCGTGGATGTCGATCTTCCCCGAGTCGTACGACAGGATCGCCTCGTGACGGTCCTTGAAACGCGGGATCGTCGTCTCGTCCACCTTCTCCACGTCCGCCAGCGTCGTCGTGATGAAGTACACACCCATCACGATGTCCTGCGACGCGTTGATGATCGGAGAACCGTTCGCCGGCGAGAACACGTTGTTCGTCGACAGCATCAGCACGTGCGCCTCCGCCTGCGCCTCGACCGACAGCGGTAGGTGCACCGCCATCTGGTCCCCGTCGAAGTCCGCGTTGAACCCGCCGCACACCAACGGGTGCAGACGGATCGCGTTCCCCTCCACGAGCTTGGGCTCGAACGCCTGGATACCCATCCGGTGCAGCGTCGGCGCACGGTTCAGGAGCACCGGGTGCTGGTAGATCACCTCTTCCAGAATGTCCCACACCTCCGCGTCACGCCGCTCGAGCATCCGCTTCGCCGACTTGATCGTGTCCGCCAGCCCGTGCTCCTTGAGCTTCCGGATAATGAACGGCTGATACAACTCGAGCGCGATCTTCTTGGGAAGACCGCACTGATTCAGCTTCAGGTCCGGACCAACGACAATCACCGAACGCGCGGAATAGTCCACACGCTTCCCGAGCAGGTTCTCGCGGAAACGACCCTGCTTGCCCTTGATCATGTCCGTGAGCGACTTGAGCGCCCGCGACGACGACCCGAGCACCGGACGCCGGCAACGGCCGTTGTCGAACAACGCGTCCACCGCCTGCTGGAGCATCCGCTTCTCGTTGCGGATGATCACCTCGGGCGCGTTCAGGTCCATCAGCTTCTTGAGCCGGTTGTTCCGGTTGATGATGCGACGGTACAGATCATTGAGGTCCGACGTCGCGAAGTTCCCCGACTCGAGCAGCACCAGCGGACGCAGATCCGGCGGGATCACCGGGATCACGTCCATCACCAGCCACGCCGGATCGTTCTCCGAGTGTCGCACCGCCTCGATCAGCTTCAGGCGCTTCGCGTAGTCCTTGGTCTTCTGCTTCGAGCGCGTCGCCGCCAGCCCGGCCCGGATCTCGTCCGCCTCAGCGTCCAGATCCAGCATCTCGATGAGCGTCCGGATCGCGTCCGCGCCCATCTCCGCGCGGAACTCGTTGCCGTACTGCTCGAGCGCCGAGCGGTGCTCGTCCTCGGTCAGCACCTGCTTGAACGTCAGCTCCGTGTCACCCGGCTTGGTGACGACGTAGTCCTGGTAGTAGATGATCTTCTCGAGATCGCTCGTCTTCATCCCCAGGAGCGTCCCCAGACGCGAGGGCATGGACTTGAAGAACCAGATGTGCACCGCGGGCGCCGCGAGGTTGATGTGCCCCATCCGCTTGCGCCGAACGCGCGAGTGGGTCACCTTCACGCCGCAGCGATCGCAGATGTACCCCTTGTACTTCGTGCCCTTGTACTTCCCGCACGCGCACTCGTAGTCACGCTCGGGCCCGAAGATCCGCTCGCAGAACAACCCGTCCTTCTCGGGGCGGTAGGTCCTGTAGTTGATCGTCTCGGGTTTCTTGACCTCGCCGTACGACCACGCGCGGATGTCGTTGGGCGACGCGAGCGTCACCTTGACGGACGTGAAGTCGTTCACACGATCGAAGACGCTTTCCACCATATTCAATGCTCCAATCCTGGAGTGAAGTTCAACCAAACACGCCGCCCGTCAACCACCGGCCACGCCGATCGCCTCAGAGCAGACTCCCGCCCTCGAGCGCTTTCTTCTCGAGCGTCAGGTTCATCCCGAGACCCTTCAGTTCATTGCACAACACGTCGAACGCGACGGGCATCCCCGCCTCGAGCGTGTTCGTGCCCTTCACCATGGACTCGTAGATCTTCGTGCGCCCTTCCACGTCGTCGGACTTCACCGTCAGGAGTTCCTGAAGGATGTACGCCGCGCCGTACGCCTCGAGCGCCCACACTTCCATCTCGCCGAACCGCTGACCGCCCGTCCGCGCCTTGCCGCCCAGGGGCTGCTGCGTGATGAGCGAGTAGGGGCCCGTGGCGCGAGCATGGATCTTGTCGTCCACCAGGTGGTGCAGCTTCAGCAGGTACATGAACCCGACCGTCGTCCGCTGATGGAACGCCTCGCCCGTGCGACCGTCGTAGAGCTGGATCTTCCCGCCCGCGGGCATCTCCGCGAGCAGCTCGCGCGGGTGGGGCCACTCGCCCTTCGCCTCGAGCTCCGCCTTCCGCGTCCGCACATACCCGTTCGCCTCCGCGACCGCCGCGTGGATCTCGTCCTCCCGGCAACCATCGAACACCGGCGTCACCGCCTGGAACCCGAGCACCTGCGCCGCCCACCCGAGGTGGGTCTCGAGAATCTGACCCACGTTCATACGCGAAGGCACGCCCAGCGGGTTCAGCAGCACGTCGACGGGCGTCCCGTCGTCCATGAACGGCATGTCCTCCTCGGGAACCACGCGGGCGATCACGCCCTTGTTCCCGTGACGGCCCGCCATCTTGTCGCCCGCCGACAAGGTCCGCTTGGTCGCGACATACACCTTCACCATCTCGAGCACGCCGTTGGGCAGCTCGTCGCCGCGCTTCATGTGCGCGACCTTCCGCTGCTTCTCCGCCTCGATCGCCTCGATGCGAGGCCAGAACTGACGGAACACGACCTCCGCCTTCTCCTTGACCTCCGCGGACCCCTTGATCCACTTCGTCGAGAAGGTCTTGATCTGCTCGATGATGACCTCGGGGATGTCCGAAGCACCGACCTTCTGACGCGTCATCGGGTCGACCATCTCGGTCCCGACCGCCTCGTTGATCGACTCGGTCATCTCCTTGAAAAGCTTGATCGCCTGCGCGTCCTGCTCCGCCTCGTAGGCCGAGATCTCCGCGTTCAGCGCCTTCTTCTGCGCCTCGCTCATGTGCACGCGACGCGAGAACTTCTTCGTCCCGATCACGATCCCCGCGGACCCCGCGGGCATCTCGAGCGAATCATTCTTCACGTCCTCGCCCGCGCGACCGAAGATCGCGTGCAGCAGCTTCTCCTCCGGGGTCAGCTCGGTCTTGCTCTTGGGCGAGACCTTCCCGCACAGAATATCGCCCGGGCCCACGCGCGCCCCGACGCGGATGATCCCGCTCTCGTCGAGGTTCCGCAGCATCCGCTCCGACACGTTCGGGATGTCCCGCGTGAACTCCTCGCGCCCGAGCTTCGTCTCCCGGACCTCCACGTCGTACGCGTCGATGTGCACGCTCGTGAACGCGTCGCTCTTGACCAGCCGCTCGCTGATCACGATCGCGTCCTCGAAGTTGTACCCGTCGAACGTGTTGAACGCGACCAGCGCGTTGCGCCCGATCGCGAGCTCACCGTTCTGCGTCGACGCGCCGTCCGCGATCACCTCGCCCTTCTTGACCCGCTGACCCTTCTTGACGATGGGCTTCTGGTTCTGGCACGTCCGCTCGTTCAGACCCACGAACTTCCGCAGCACGTACTCGTCCGCGTTGTCGATGATGATCCGCTCAGCGTCCACGTACGTCACCTTCCCGGGACGCTTCGCCTTCACGAGCATCCCCGAGAACCGACCCACGTCCTGCTCCATCCCCGTCGCCACGCAAGGCGGATCCACGCGCAGCAGGGGCACCGCCTGACGCTGCATGTTCGAACCCATGAGCGCGCGGTTCGCGTCGTCGTGCTCGAGGAACGGGATCAGCGAAGCGGAGATACCCACCAACTGCTTGGGCGACACGTCAACGTAGTTGACCTCCTTCGCCTTCACCTCCGTGAGCTCACCGTCCACACGCGCCAGCACGTACTTGTCCCGGAAGTTCCCCTCCGGATCCAGCGTGTCCGCCGGCGCCAAGACCGAACGGATCTCCTCGTCCGCGCGAAGATTCACGATCTCGCCCGTCAGCTTCCCGTCCTCGACCACCCGGTACGGCGTCCTCAGGAACCCGTACTCGTCGATCGTCGCGTAGATCCCCAGCGAACAGATCAGACCGATGTTCGTCCCTTCCGGGGTCTCGATCGGACACACACGCCCGTAGTGCGACGTGTGCACGTCGCGCACCTCGAACCCCGCGCGCTTCCGGTTCAGACCGCCCGGCCCCAGCGCCGACAAACGACGCTCGTGCACCAGCGACGAAAGCGGGTTCGTCTGATCCACGACCTGCGACAACTCGCTCCGACCAAAGAAGAAATCGATCGCCGAAGAAATCGACTTGGAGTTCACCAGGTCCGCGATCTTCGCGACCTCCTCCGGATCCTTCACGCTCATCCGCTCCTGCACCGTCCGCCGGAGCTTCAGGAAACCCTTGCGGATCTCCTCCACCGCCAGCTCGTCGAGCGTCCGCAGACGACGGTTCCCAAGGTGGTCGATGTCGTCGACCATCGCGATCGGACGACCCGTCTCCGGATCCTCGCGGTTGCTCCGGAGATCCAGCATGTACTGGACCACCTTCAGGAAGTCGATCCCGAGCAGGAACTGCTGCTCCGCGTCGATCTCCATGTCGAACTTCCGGTTGATCCGGAAACGACCCACCGTCCCCAGACGGTACCGGTTGTCGTCGAAGAACTTCTCGTGGAAGAGCTGCTTCGCCTTCTCCACCTGCGGCGGGTTCCCCGGACGCAGACGCGAATACACCTTGAGCATCGCCCGGTCGTAATCGCTCTCGACACCGGGCACCTCGTCAAAGACGCTCAGGTCCTCCTCCGCGATCGTGTTGAGGATCAGCGAGTCGCTCGGGTTCTGGACCACCCGGATCGTCCCGAGCTTGCTCGCCCGGATCGCCTCCGCCGCTTCCTCGCCCACCTGGCACGCCACGCCCACGAGCTCCTCGCCCGTCTCCGTGTCGATGATCGCGCTCGCCGCCCAGTCCTCGGGGTGGACGTCCTTCGCCTTGATCTCCACCACCTCGTAGAACAACCCGAGGATCGCGTCCGTCGACGCCACCGACTCGTCGAGACAACGCAGGAACGTCGTCGCCGCGAGCTTCGTGCTCTGGTCGATCCGCATCGCCAGAACATCCTTCTTCGTCACCTCCAGCTCGATCCACGACCCGCGCTCCGGGATGATCCGCGCGCTGTGCAGCGGGCGGTCACCCTCGCTCGACACGATCGAGAAATCCACACCCGGGCTCCGGTGCAGCTGCGACACGATCACGCGCTCGGCGCCGTTCACGATGAACTCGCCGCCCCCCATCATGATCGGGAACTCGCCCAGGTAGATGTCCTCCTCCGGAAGATCACCGTGCGTCTCGCGCTGCAGACGCAGACGAAGCTTGAACGGGTGCCCGTACGTCAGCCTCAGCTGACGGCACTCGTCCGGCGTGTACCGCGGCTCGTCGAGCGAATAGCTCACGTACTCGAGCTTCATCGTCTCGTCGTACGACTCGATCGGGAAAATCTCGCGCAGGAGACCCTCAAGACCGAACTGACCCGCACGCGAATCCGGCTCGATCTCGTACTGCAGGAAGCGGTCATACGCGTCCTGCTGCACCTGCCAAAGGTCGGGAACCTCCGTCGCGTCGCCTCGTTTGGCGAAACTCCGGACCACACGCTCGCGCTGCATATCGCGCACTTTGGTCGCTGCTGCCATCCAGCACCTCAAAGAGTGGCTCTCGACACGAACATCGCCCTCGTGGCGCTTCGCTCGCGAAGAACTCGTTTATCTATATGTGCCCCTATCGCCGGCCGATAGCTCAATCCTACCCATCCCACCGACGACAGACCACCCACCGAACCCACGAACAGGTTTCAGTGAATTCTCGGGGTCCCCATCCATGCAGACCCGAACACATCCCGTATCATGTCCCAATCGCCCGTCCACGTTCCATCACGGGCATGAAGCGCCAAACGGGCGCTCCGCGACCAAAACCGCGGAGCGCCCGGTTTCTGCTCCAAGAATCGCGACGCTCACGCACGCCGCGACCCATCATTCCGCTTACGCCAGCTCGATCTCGGCGCCCGCTTCGGTCAGCTTGGACTTGATGTCCTCCGCCTCTTCCTTGCTCACGCCTTCCTTGACCTTCCCGCCCGACTCCTCCGCAAGCGCCTTCGCTTCCTTCAGACCCAGACCGGTGATCTCGCGGATCACCTTGATCACGCCGATCTTGTTCCCGCCGGGGCTCTTGATCACCACGTCGAACGAGGACTTCTCCTCCTCCGCCGCCGCGCCGCCCCCGGCGTCGCCGCCCGCAGCCATCATCACCGCACCGCCGGCCGCCGCCTCGATGCCGTAGGTTTCCTTCATGTAATCACCCAGGTCCACCGCTTCCTTGAGCGTCAGACCCGCCAGCTCGTCGCCGAGCTTGGAGATTTTCGCATCAAACGTCTTCGTCGCTTCGTCGGACATCGCCCAACTCCTTCGTGTCAATCGCGCGATTCGCTCACGCGCTCACCCGTTCATCCGAGAGGGACCGAACCATTCGGCGCTTTAACCCCAGCTGTCCGCGAACAGCCCCGGGGCCAGTCGGACGAGAACGTGTCTCGTTGATCGCCGCCACGCGAACGCGACGACGAACGCTTCAAACCAAACCGGACAGGCCTCAGCCGACCTTCGAGATCGACTCGCCCTTCTCCAGCTTCTCCTCGATGCTCTTGATGATCCCCGCGAGACCCGAGCCCGGACCCTTGATCGCGCCCACGAGCTTCCGCCCCGGACCCAGGATCAACGTCACGTCCTGCGCGATCGCCTCGTCACGCGTCGGGAACTTGCTCAGCGCCGTCACGCCCGCCTCGCCCTCGTAGAGCTGACCGTCAAGGACGGCCCCCTTGAGCTCGAGATCCGGGAACGTCTTGACCAGACTCACGATCTCACGCGCCACGTCCACGACGCTCTCCGCGCCGTACGCGATCGCGTTCGAACCCGAAAGCACCGGCTCGAGCGCCGCCAAACCCGTGCCCTCGAACGCGCGACCGAAGAGCTTGTTCCGCACCACCGTGACGCGGATCTCCTTCTTCGCGAGACCCTCGCGGATCTTGTTCGTGTCGTTGCTGCTGATCCCGCGAAGACCGATGACGAGCGCGTCCTCGTGGTCGCCCACACGCGCCTTGAAGTCCTCGATCATCATCTCCTTGACCGGCTTGCTCATGATGATCTCCTTATGACTCTTCGTCCGCGGCCACCGCCACGCGGACCCCGGGGGTCATCGTGCCGCTGATCGTGATCTTCTTGATGTACTGGCCCTTGACCGCGGAAGGACGCGCCTTCTCGATCGTCGCCACGAAGTGGTTGTAGTTCTCCAGCAGGTCCGCCTCCGCGAAACTCATCTTCCCGATGATCGCGTGCACGTTCCCGCCCTTGTCCGCACGGAACTCGAGCTTGCCCGCCGCGAACTCCCCGACCGCCTCCGCGACCTTCGGGGTCACCGTCCCGTTCTTCGGAGAAGGCATCAGCCCCTTCGGACCAAGCACCTTCCCGAGCTTGGACATCACACGCATCATGTCGGGCGAAGCCACGCAGACATCGAAGTCCATCCACCCACGCTCGATCTCCTGCGCCAGCTCCTCGCCGCCCGCCTTGACCGCGCCCGCCTCGAGCGCCGCCTTCACGTGCTCCGGAGCACAGAACGCGACCACACGCTTGCTCTTGCCGATCCCCTTCGGGAGCGACACCGAACCACGGATCATCTGGTCCGCGTGCTTCACGTCCACGCCAAGGTGCATGCACACCTCGACCGACTGATCGAACTTCGGACCCTTGAACTTCTTCACCACGCTCAGCGCTTCGTTCGGCTCCACAGGAGCGCTCGGAACCAGCTTCGCGTTCTCCTTCGATCGCTTGCTCATCCGTTAGCCCTCCACCGTGATGCCCATCGAACGGGCCGTACCAGCAATCACCTTCATCGCCGCGTCCAGATCGTGCGAGTTCAGATCCTCGAACTTCTCCTGCGCGATCTTCCGGCACTGCTCGCCCGTGATCGAACCCACGATGTTCTGCGGCTCGCCCGATCCCTTGTCAAGACCCGCCGCCTCCTTGATCAGCACACTCGCCGGAGACGACTTGATCTCGAACTCGAACGAACGATCGCTGAACACGCGAACCACGCACCCCACGACCTTGCCGTTGAGCGCGCCCGTCGCCGCGTTGAACTGCTGGATGAACTGACCCGGGTTCACACCCTTCGCACCCAGCACCGGACCCAGAGGCGGCGCAGGCGTCGCCTGCCCACCCGGCGCCATGATCTTGAACTCGTCAAGCAACTCTTTCTTGGCCATCGGTCTCCACCTCCCACCCCGTCGCATTCATCCGGTCCGGCCAGACCGGGCGCAGGGTGGTTCATTCGGTTCACGTTGTCGCCCCGCCCCGCGCACAGCACGCCGAGTAGGGCCCCAACTCTAGCCCCCACAACACACAAGTCCACGATCACCCACACCCAATCCGCGCGCAACCCCCCACGAACACAACACCTCCCACCCAAACACCACCCGTGCGCAACCCCGCCATCAGCCCCCGATCACGGATTCCCCCCCAGCGCCCCGCGCAATCCCGCACCCACCTCCTGGTCCAATCCATGCTCCAGCGCGCGCTCGAGCATCTCCAGCGCCCGCTCCGTCCGCCCCTCGCTCTGCATCAACACCGCCACCAAAAGCCACGCCTCCCCCGTCTCCACCCGGTGCGCATGACGCACCGCACGCACCACCAGCTCCCGCAGCGCCCGAGGCCGATCCTCCCCGAAAAGCCCCGGATTCACCGGCACCAACCCGATCTCGGGCTTCGCCCTGTACGCGTCCGCCATCACCTCCACCGCGTCCGCGTCCCTCCGCGCCGCCAAGAGCGCCAGCGCGAACTCCCGCACCGCGATCCAGTCCTCCGGATGCTCCGCGAGATGCACCCCGTACGCCCCGATCGCCCCGTCCACCGACGACGAATCCCCCACACCCTCCACCACCTCGCTGTGCGCACACTCGGGATCCGTGCACCCCGCCACGTGCGCCCGCATCGCCGCGCTCGTCAGCTCCCCCCGCAGGAACATCCGCGCCAGGTCCACCGCCCGCTTCGCCGTCGGCCCCTCCGGCGCCGCCGCCCCCTCACCCGTCTCCACCAACTCCCGATCCGGACCCTCGATCGTCTCAAGCCGCTCCGTGCGGTTGTAGAACCCCCAACCATCCGCCCCATACCGGATCGACACCGTCCATCGCACCGTCACGCCGCCCGCAGTCACGTACGACCCGCTCCACGTCTGCCCCTGCGCCGCCGCCCCCATCGCCCCGATCACCCCCACGATCGCCGCCAATCCAACCTTCATCCGACTCATCATCATCGCACACCCCTTCATCCCGGGTCCCAGGGTCCTCCATCAGATCCGCGCCCCGGGGGCGGGGGGGGGGGGGGGGGGGGGGGGGGGCGGGGGGGGGGGGGGGGGG
>CBFGUD010000001.1:0-188432 GCA_965652365.1 uncultured Phycisphaerales bacterium | reverse complement strand
CAGGCCATGGCCGCCCTCAAGGCGTCGCCCCCTTCGCGGGGGCGTGGATTGAAACTACACCAAGACGAAGATCGAGATCTCGCTCCCGATGTCGCCCCCTTCGCGGGGGCGTGGATTGAAACCAGGACCGTCGATCGAAGGGCTACGAGGCCGGTGGTCGCCCCCTTCGCGGGGGCGTGGATTGAAACATCGAGACCGACACTTTCCAAGTAATCCAGCAAAGTCGCCCCCTTCGCGGGGGCGTGGATTGAAACGGACGTTGGTTTCGTTCCAGACGGTGCGTGCTTGGTCGCCCCCTTCGCGGGGGCGTGGATTGAAACTGATTCGGACTTGAGGATTGTTCCGTCATCCCCGTCGCCCCCTTCGCGGGGGCGTGGATTGAAACATCAGGTCCGCGCGGAAGGCGCGGAGCGCGCCGGTCGCCCCCTTCGCGGGGGCGTGGATTGAAACTACGAGCAGGAAGTCCTCCCGCTCCTCCTCCTCGTCGCCCCCTTCGCGGGGGCGTGGATTGAAACGAGTTCCGGCCCGTACTCACGGAACACCCGTTGGGTCGCCCCCTTCGCGGGGGCGTGGATTGAAACCGTACGAGTGGAGACGCCGATCCCTACGCCGGGAGTCGGCCCGCTTCATCGAGACCCCGATGCTTGATACACTGTACTTTCAGTGGTTTGCGAGCGATGGGGTTTCTTCATTGACCCCACGGCCCTGTTTCTGCCCTTGATCACCAACTCTCGGCTCGCCGGAAGTGCATGGTCCGCACGCTTCGGCCACGATCAGTTGGGGCTCGCCTCGAGCGGCCACCAGGCGTCAACGAGAACTGTTGCGCCGTGGTCTGACAGATTCCAAATCGTCAAGAACTGGTAGTCCGCAGTCCATGCGCTCGATTCGTCGCGCGACACGATGAGGGTTCGCCCGCTGATCTGTGGGGCGGTCGGGGTCCCGGCAAATCGCATGTCTGAGACTTCCCATGTCGGGGGTGGGTTGTCCGGCCACTCTCTGTTCCAGTATCGACCGATTGATTCGGCTCCCACGATGTGGTGCCGCTCGGGCGGAATCATGATCGCATCGGGGTGATAACCCGCCGCGACACGAGAGTAGTCCTGTCCGTTGAACGCCTCGACCATTGCACGGAGCGCCCCGCGTGCAGCGCGGTGTTCCCTACTCAACTCGACCGGCCGGGTCGTACATCCTGTCACCATCAGCGCTATCAGCGACGATGCACCGATCAACAACACCCGTAAGTGACGCTCGCGAGCTGCATGCATCTTGACACCATGGCTACGCAAGTCTGATTCCTCACCTGCCACGCTCACTCGACGATGCCTTGCCCTATGCGCTTTACCTCGCATACAAGCTGCCTGATGTCACTCTCTTGAGTCCGATGATTTGTGATTGCAGCGCGCAGCACGAACCGGCCATCGAGGCGTGTGCTTGAGAGTACGGCGAAACCCGATACCTGCAAACGGATCATGATCTCGCGATTCAGCGCATCGAGCGACGTCTCATCCAAATCGGCGGGGTTGTACCGGAAGCACACCACATTGAGCGTGACCGGGGCCATGAGTTCAAGCTCCGGATCCGAGTCGATCAGACTCGCGAGCAGTCGCGCCTGCGCACAGTTCGCCGCGATCGCGCGTCCGATCGACTCGATGCCGTGGGCTTTCAGGCACATCCACACGCGCAACGCGCGGAAGGAACGTGAGAGCTGCAGGCCGACGGAGGCGAACTCCGTGGGGTCCTTGCCGATACCCGCCTCGATGGATTCCAGGTAGGTGCCCGTGAAGGACATGGCTCTCAGGTGGATCGATCGATCGCGGACAAGCGTGCAACCGACATCGAACTGCATGTATCCCCATTTGTGGAGATCGAACGCGAGCGAATTTGCCCGATCGAGACCCGAGACTCGGTGGGCGTCCGGCGTCGAGAGCTTTGCCATCGCGCCGAACGCGCCGTCGATATGGAACCATAGATCCTGCTCGGCGGCGATGTCCGCCAAGGCGTTGAGGTCGTCAACCGATCCAGTCGACACGGTTCCGGCCGACCCGATGATCGCGAACGGCGAGCGTCCCGCGGATCGCTCGGATTCGATCCCATCAGCGAGTGCATCAAGACGGATACGCCCACGATCATCGACCGGGAGCAGGCGCAGGGCCTGCGTGCCCAGGCCGAGGATGTCACACGACTTGGCGGCCCAGCCGTGGACGAGTTCGGACGCGAAAACGACCGGATCGGCCGATCCGATGGCTCGCATCCCTCCCTCCCGAACGCCCGGAAAGTGAGTGTTGCGTGCGATCAGGAGCCCGATGAGGTTCGCGACGGTCCCGCCCGACACCAGCACACCCGATGCCGAGTCGGGGAACCCCATCGTTTGGCGCAGCCAAGACACAACTGCGCGCTCCACATAGGTTGCGCCCTGATTGAAGCCCGACACATGCGCGTTCATTCCGGACATAAGCAAGTCCGCGAGGATTCCCGCGTGTGTGCCTGTGCCGTGAACCCATCCCCAGAACCGAGGATGGATGTTCCCGGTCGGGTGTGGCCAGATGCACGCGAGCGCCTGCTCGTAGACATCCGAGAGCGGGGTCCCGGCCCGTGGCAGCGGCTCGTAGGCGAGTGCCCGCGACCGTTCGGACGGTTCCGTCCACGCGGGCTCGTCACGGATCGAGCTCAAACGCCGCGTGATCCGCTGGGCGGCGTCGATCAGCAGCGCCTCGGCCTCGGACCAGTCGTCGGGGTCGAGCGTTGACGCGAGCGGAACCTCGCGTTCCGTCGATTCGCATTCTGACCGAGGATCGTGTGCGGGAACGCTCATCGCCCGGCGCCCTCCACTCCTGGTGCGAGCGGTCGGTACGAGACTCCCTGTACGCACGTCCCGATCGCACGGATCACCGGCTCGGGAGCAGGTACAACCCTGAGCAGGCCATCGCGTTCGATGGGCTGCGGATCGGGCCAGACAGGAACATGTTGATCCCCGTTGCTCGCAAGCACGTTCTCGATATACCGGGTTCGTTCCGCGTCCAGAATCAGCATATCCCACACACAGAATGACGCTTCGTGCTTCGCGTCGACCCAATCGTGCCCGCCGTACGCGCGGATCCAGACCCGCACGATGAGTTCGTTGGTGTTCTGCCAATAGCACAGCACCGCGTAGTCCTGCTCGCGTCCGGGATGGAGGATCAGGAACGCGTCGCCTGAACGGCCATGCATCTGCGGTTCGGGCAGCGCCCCGATGGCATGACTCACTCCTGTTGATATCGATCTCGTGTCGTCCCGGTGATCTGTGCGGCGGGTGTAGTAGACGCGGCACGACCATCCCCGGACGCCGAGGACCCCGACGCGCGAACAGTGCCGCGACATGGGGTGTTCGCTCGACCCGGGATGCGGCTTGTCGTAGTTTGTCATCGAGCGACCCCTCGTGCGCGAGCCGGGGCGACATGTCCCGTCATGTCCTTCAGGTCCAACACCATGCGCCGATGCGGACCGATCGATGGCATGTCGAACTCGTCACCGATCTGCCGGAATCCGAGAGTCGCGTAATAGCCCGCGGCCGTGGTCCGCGCGTTGCACCAGATCCGTTCTGTGCCCCGTTCGGCGAGCCGCCCGATCGCCGAGGCGATAAGTTCACGCCCGATTCCGAGTTGCTGCAAATCTGGACGAACCGCCATGCCCCGGAGGCGAGCGTCCGTTTCGGTCCCGCGTCCTTCCGGGATCGGCTCCTGATAGAACGACGCGACGCCGACGATGCGCCCTCGCACCACGGTGCCCAGGTGCCACGCGCCCGGGCGTGCGTCCTCCTCGTACCGGACCCGCTCACGCGGTTGACCCGGTCGGAGCACGTCGTGGCGGAGATCATGCGTCAGCACCGATCCGATCTCGACGATGGACCACTGAGACGCGAGCACGGCCTCCCGGATCAGCGGTGTATCCGTTTCACGCGCCGTATCCTCGATCCGGTCGATCGCGGATCTGCGCCGTGAGTTTCGCCATTCCTCTCGATCGAGTGCGAAGACGAGGGCATCCCGGACTCGTCCGTCGTGGCAGACCCGATCCCGGTGCCTTGTACCGCGGTACAGGGCTCCGAGCTTCGATACAGCCGCAATGGACACCTGGTTCTTTGAGTCGATCACGAAGCGGAACCGATTGAATCCCTCAAGATCGAACGCCCGATCGATGAGGGTGCACTTCACTTCGTCGTTGCACCCGGAACCCCACCATCCGACTCCGATCCATGTCGCTCCGATCTCGATCTCCGACGGCTCGTCGGTCGGCATGAAGCGTGTCGAGCCGATGGGGAGATCAAGGCGTGAGTCCATGATCGTGAAGACAGTGTGACCATGGTTGGCTTGGGCACCCAAGGCAGATCCGGCCCAGGCCTGGAAGCCGCTCGGCGTGGATGCGTCGTGTGCCGGATTGAGCATCCAGATCCGGCTGTCGGCCGCGCATTGTTCGAGCTCAGCGAGGTCTCCGCGCGCGATCGGCCTTATCACGAATCTGCGGGCTCCATCGTGCGTATTCATCGACGGGTCTCCATCGCGGCCGCGATAGTGCGACGGAGCTGATCCAGGTGGTGCAGATCGTGTCCCGCTTCGAGCCGGATGAGGTCGCCGAGCGTTGTGTCTCCGCGCTCGATATGGTGCCCGATCGATCCAAACCGATCTCTCGACCGGCTCAGAAGCCTGACATCGGAGCGTTGGATCGTGGTGAACATCGCGATCACATCCGCGATCTCACTCTCTTCACGGGAACGAAGGTCCACGAGTTCACGCTCGTGATACCCCGGCAAGACGGGGTGGCCGCCCGTCAGAATCGACCGGAATCGGATGGAGCGGTTCATGGCCGCGTCCACGAAGTGCGAGACGATCTCGCGTGGCGTCCACTTTCCCGGGTACGGGCGCGTGCCCAGGCACTCGTCACCGACACCGATGAGTGCCTGTTCGATCGCTTGCGGGGTTTCAGCGAGCACCGCGACGGGGTCCCGATCTCCGACGAGCCCGGAGAGGCGGCGAACGTAAGCCCCGCAGTCGGCCGAAGGGGACTCGGGAGTGATCAACTCGCGGTCAAACTCGGTGCCGGGCGTGGAGACAATCAAGAACCTCGCTGGGTCGGAAGATCTGTTTTCGGCGGTATGCATCGTGCCCGGCGCGATCGCGACCACGGCATCACGGCGTAGAAGCGCTTCGGACTCGGGCGTGGCGATCACCATCTCGCCCTCGATTCCGATGAACAGCTGCCAGCACGCGCTGTGGCGGTGCAGGGGCTCGAGACCCGCGGGGAGAAAGACCTCTTCCTTGACGCTCAGCGGGCGTTCGCGGAGCAGGTCTTTGACGTGTCGATGCTCGTCGAGCGATTCGATGCCGAAGTCGAGGTCGTTTGCTTGAGGCAATCGAACCGCGCTCACGCGGAATCTGTTGGGCAGACGTTCAGCACCAGTGGTAGTGTGTGATCTCATGCGTGCTGGCTCCGGGGGTGGGATCGGGACGATTCGAGCGCGAGAAGGGCCTCCTTCTCGCCGAGGTTCCGGCCTGTGACGATGACACCAACTCTCTTGTGATCGGGGCTGATGCGGTTGTGCATCAACGCGGCAATGGATGCCGCGGCGGCGCCCTCGATCAACTCGCCGGTCCACCTGAAGAAGGCGCGCTGGGCGTCGCGGATCTCGGTGTCCTCCACGAGCACGAAGTCGGAGAGCGACCGACGCAGCAGCGAGACCGTGTTCGCGAACGGGCCCTCGACCGCGATGCCCTCGGCGAAGGTGGTGCTGGGCATGTGGTGGCATTCACCGGTTCGCCACGCGTTGAACATGGCGGGGGCCTGCGCCGACTGCACCCCGATGACCTTGGTCTCAACCCCCCGGCACGCCGCGGCGAGCAGACACCCGCACGCTCCGCTGCCGCCACCGATGGGAACGATCACGGCATCGAGAACCGAGTACGCCTCGTAGAGTTCGAGTGCGTAGGTCGCCGCCCCGGCGATGATGTCCGGATCCGTGGTATTGACGAATGACGCGCCCAGCAACTCGGCGTTCTGCTCCGCCCACCGCCGTGCGGCTTCGAAGCCGTCTCCTCGCTCGAGGACCTCCGCGCCGAGCGCCCGGATCCGCTCGACCTTGCTCGGGTTCGGATTGAGCGGCGCGACGATCGTCGCGGTCATCCGCAATCGGCGTGCGGCTTCGGCAACACCAAGCCCATGATTACCCGTTGAAGCGGTGATCACTGACTCGATACCGCGGGCTTTGAGTCGGATCAGATGGTTCAGCGCACCACGGACCTTGAACGCGCCGACTTCGTGGTGGTTCTCGTGCTTGATGAAGACGGCTCGACCCAAAGCACGGTCCGCGAGGGGATATCTGTGCGCAGGCGTGGGTGGCAGGTGAGCCCTGAGTCGATCAGCCGCGGCCTCGACATCTTCTGGGGCAGGAAGGTCCTCGTGGAGCGGTGCCTCGGGAGCGTCCGGCACTCTGTATTGTGTGCTGTGCTTGTCGGTCATGGTGTCTCTCTGCAGAGTCACCCGTACCATACACAGACGAAATATGTACAGAACATAAATAACGCATTTTGGCCAGATTTCTGCAGACTCACCCTACGGCCTCGGACAGGGATTGCACAAAGGCGCCGGTGTCCACGAGCGGGAGATGTGATGACGCGACACGGATTCCCGGAGATGATCGCAACCGATACGCCTGCCCGGTCCTGACGGCCCAGCCCCCGCGGCTCAGCCGATCGGCGCATCGGCTCTCATCGGCAACAGGAACCCAGGCACAGAACCCAGACGATCCGAACACACGGATCCCAGACCTGCGCGCTGTCACGATGAGCGATGCACGCCGCGCGTCATACTCCGCCAGCGCGGCCCGCGACGCCTGGATTGCTCGGTTGTCGCGACAAATCCTCGCCACGGCACGCTGCACGGTGCCGGAAACCCAGCTGTCGATCGCTCCGCCCCGAGCGATGATCGGCTTGATCACCTCGCGCGGACCGCTGAGTGCGGCGACCCTGAGGTCGGGCCACATCAGCTTGCTGACCGAAGTCGCGCAGACCCATCTCGATCGTGCTGGATCAAACGGCATGTGGACAGGGCCTCGGGACGGGTACGCCATATAGTCGTCAACGGCCCAGAGCGGATCACACGCGGCGCTTTCGACGACTTCGCGCAGTTGCTGGGCCCGCCGTTCGGTGATGACCGCCCCTGTAGGATTCTGTGCGTATGGGGTAAGGACCGCCGCCACTGGGTTCTGTTTCAGCGCACTTTCAAGCGATTCTGGGAGCATTCCCTCTTCGTCGATCGCGACCGGCACCAAGTCGCATCCACGGGACCGGGCAAGGTCGTGATGCCCCGGAAAGCCGGGGTCTTCGACGATCACTGAGTCGCCGGGCCTCACGGCGAAATCCAGGGCACGATCGATCGCTCGCATCACCCCGGACATCGCGATGATCGAATCGGGGCGCATGGATGAGGCGAGAAGCATCGATCGGATGAGTGCCTCGTATTCAGGATGCAGATGCTCATCGGGGTAGTTCCAGGGGACCGCGGCCAAGTGGTCGTTGATGACTGTTGGCGACGGGAAGAGCGCCGGGTCCGGGGTCGCGTGCGTGAGGTCGACCAGGGCCCTTTCGCCCGTCAGCACGGAGCGCTCCACGCCCGGAGTCTGAGACAGAACGGCGGTGCCTCCCCGTCGCCTGGTTTCGATCCGGCCCCGCATCCGCAGGATCGCGAACGCTTCTGCGATCGTGCCGTGCGATCCGACGCCTGCGGAGGTGAGCCCGCGGATCGTGGGCAACCGGTCGCCGGGCGTCAGGTGCCCCGTATCGATCAGAGATTCGAGCGATGACGCGATGCGCTGAGACTCGGTCCGTTGCGGGGCATCGACATCCAACTCCACGAGGAGTTCGCGCAACTGCGCCGGGGTGATTCGCCTGATCGGGGGCACCGAGGTCGTCTGAGGCATCTTCATATTGTACACCATCGGCTTGCTATGCAGGGGAGGATCCTATAGAATCCAAACATGACCCGGCCGGCAGAGTTCACCGACAAACTGATTGACCTGATCGCCCGGGGACGGCTCCGTCCGGGCGAGCGGATCAATGAGTCTGAACTCGCGGCCGAGTTCGGGGTGAGCGTGACACCCATCCGTGAAGCACTCCTGTCCGTGTCATGGCTCCCGTTCATCCGGAGGGAACGCTATAGGGGCTTCCTCCTCGCCGAGCTCTCGCCCGAGGACGCGGTGCACAGCTACGAATCGATCGCACTGCTCGAGGGCGCCATCCTCCGCACATCGCCGCCTGATCGGGCGACCCTTGATCTGCTCGATGACATCAACTCACGCTTCGCCCTCTCGAAGGGCGATCCGCATCAGGCGAGCCAACACGACGTCGCCTGGCATAACAAGTTGATCGATGTCCGTGGGAATCCCACGCTCGGGCTCGCGCTTGCCGCAGCCCGGCTCTCCGTGGCGCGCTACAAGCCGATCGCGGTGCGCTGCGCGGGTATCGATCTGGAGGAATCGAGCAGAGAACACGCCGAGATCGTCCGCCTGCTCCGGATCGGGAGTGTCCACGCGGCGTCGAGTCTCCTCGAGGTGAACTGGACATCCAATCTCCAAGCCGTCGTGGAAGCGCTCCGGTCGAGTGCTGGCGGATCCGTTTCTGCGTCTTCGGGCCGGGCGGCGATCGCATGATGCACTTCCCGTACTGGATCGTGAAGGCGTTCGTGGATGACGCACCCTTCTCGGGCAATGCGGCCGCGGTCGTGCAGTGCGATTCCCCGCTCGAACCCCCGCTGATGCAGCAGGTGGCGGCGCTGTTCAATCTATCCGAAACGGCGTTCTGCATCCCCGAGCCACACGGGCACGCGATCCGCTGGTTCACGCCTCGCTGCGAGATCGAACTCGCGGGACATCCGACACTCGCGGCCGCGGCCGCGCTGGGTGTCACGGAGCGCGCGGTTTTCCGCGCGCCTCACCACCGGGTCGTCGTCTCCGGATCGGGTCACGGGTACGAGCTCGGCTTCCCGCGTGTCGAAGTGTCCGCGATACAGGAACCGGTGCCGATCGTGTCCCGGCGCCGAGCCCGGGTGCTGGAATCATGGATCGGGCGAGATCTGATTCTGGTGCTGGAGAACGAGCAAGCCGTACGCTCATTCGAGCCCGATCAGGTTGCGATCTCGAAGGCGTCAGAGGTCGCGGTGGCCATCACCGCTCAGGGAGATCATTGCGATTATGTCTGCCGATTCTTCGCGCCGAACCTCGGCGTCGCGGAGGACGACGCGACGGGGTCGCTGCAGTGCGAGCTCGCCCCGCTCTGGGCGGAGCGGTTGGGCCGCGATCGCCTGATCGCGCGCCAGCTCTCCCACCGCGACGGCGCGTTCGAGTGCCACGTTACACCGAGCGGGGTTGCGCTCCGGGGACGGGCGGTTGTCTATGCCTCGGGCCGGCTCGACATCCCGGGGGACGGCTGATGCGGATCACGATCGCGGGATGTGGGGCGATGGGGCTGTACTACGGCGCATGCCTTGTGCGATCCGGGGCACGGGTTCGCTTTCTTGCGACGGAGCGCACTCGCCGAGCGATCGAAGCCAACGGCATCATCCTCAGGGAACACGACATCGATTACCGGATTGCTCAGCCGCACGTTGAGAGCGATCCGTCCGCAATGACCCGCGCGGACTTGGTCCTCTTGACGACCAAGGCGATGGCGGTCCCGTGCATCGGTCCCGCGCTCGCGTACATACTGGACGAGCACGGGTTCGTTCTGACCACACAGAACGGCGTGGACGCGCCGGAGATCGTCGCTCGGCATGTAGGCGACGATCGGGTGCTCGGCGCCGCGTGCAGACTGATCGTCGAGCGTGTCGATCGCCACACCGTGGTACACCGGAGTGTGCCGCCGAGTATGCGTGTGGGATCCTGGGCCGCCCGGGCCGAGCCTTCGTGCCTCGACGCCTTGCGTACAGCGGGTGTCGAGATCGAATGGACAGGCAATATCCGGGCTGAGCTGTGGCGCAAACTCGCGTTCGTGTCCTCCGTGGGTGTCATGGGCGCGATTACTCGGGGCACGCTCGGTGCGTACCGCGATACCGCGTCGGGGCGCCCGACACTGGCCGCACTGGTCGGTGAGGCCTGCGCGGTCGCGCACGCGAGCGGGGTGGGGATCACCGATCCAGACCGGGAGGCCGAGGACATCATGGCGTTCATCGACACACTCAGCGCCGACGCGACGTTCTCCATGCAGCGCGACCTCGAGGCGGGGCGGGAGAGCGAACTCGACGCACAGCTCGGCGAGATCGTTCGCAGGGGGCACACGCTCCGCGTCCGTGTCCCCGTTTCGCAGCGATGCCTCAGAACACTCGAATCAAACCCTCGGGAGGTGACGCCATGAGCGGACTCTTCGCACATCGCGTCCCCTGGATCGATCGGGAGTTTCGTCTTACGGCGGAGCCCGAGAATGCCGCGGAGATCATCGATCGATTGCTCGGTGCACACGAACGAGTTCGGGCCAAGCTGGCTTGCGTCGAGGAGGGGGCGTGTCGGAGCCGTCTCGATGATGGCTGGACGATCAACCAAAATATCGGGCACCTGGGCGATCTTGAGCCGCTCTGGTCGCTCCGAACACGCCAGTTCAGCACCGATGCGAGGACACTCGCGCCGGCTGACATGTCGAACCATGACACCGACGCCGCGGATCACAATTGCATTCCCGCTGCTGTGCTTGCGGAGCGATTCCATACCCTACGCAGGCGGCTTTGCGACACCCTCTCGGCGCTCGCGCCATCGGACTTTCAGCGCGCATGCATCCACGAACGCCTCGGGCTGACCATGACACTCGCACAGCATTGCGAGTTCGTCGCGATGCACGATGATTATCATCTTGCACGAATCCAGTATCTCGCTGAGGCCGTGAACGCCGCATCGAGCCCGGGGAGCTCGGCGGGCGACTCTTCACATCGAACCGATACTTATCGCTGACACGAGTCGATCCCGCAACCAAGCCCGTCCCTCGACTCTGTACTTATTTATTGGTTTCGCCGCTTGCGACACGCACGTGACCCGACTCATCGACCACGCGATGCTCGTTGATGAGACGCTCGATTGCTTCATCGGCGCGCTCCGAGATACGGGCAGTTGCCCGCTTGAATCCGAACAGCTTCACGACCTCGCGGACTAGCTCATCACGTGGAAGCCCGAACTGCTGCTCAAGGATGTACGCCGCGGCATACTCGAGCTCGATCATGGGGATGTGATCGATATCACGCACCGATTCCGGGGATCGGCCGGGGACACGGAGCGGGGAGATCCCGTCCTCTTTGTGCCCGGGCCGCCAATAATCGTCTCCATGCACGCGGATGATTCCGGCGCTCGCCGCGGCGGTCTGCACACTCGCGAATCTGCGCCTGAAGCGTTCGGTGATCCGCTGCTGCCCGAATGCTTCGGCGAGCCGACGGATCGCGAGCTCATACGTGATCGGTGACTCGACTTCCACGATCGTCCCGAGTGCCCGGACCATGTGCGGCTTCGTCTTTGCGTCGTATGGATCCATCTGCCTTGTTCGGGCTGTCCCGACCTTCGCGACGGCGTACTCGGGGAGCCCGGGTTCAACGGGTTCGGTTTCGGTAGAAGACGTGTCCTGCTCAGAATCGTCCGCTTCGTCGTGATCGCCGGACAGGATCGGGCTTTCAGATCCAGTGGCTGGCTTCTCCTCGGGCAGGACAAGCTCATCCGGCGTGTGCAGTGCCTGTTCGAGTGCCTTGAGGAGCTTCTCCATACACCCCGCCTGGTTGATCTGCCACTCCGTGGACCACACGCGCTCGATGGTCCACCCGAGCCCTTCGAGCACGGACTGGCGCAGCCGATCGCGATCGCGCGCGGTCTTCGCGCTGTGGTACGCGGCGCCGTCGCACTCGATCCCGAGCAGGTAGCTCCCGGGCTTCTCCGGGTGACGCACCGCCAGATCGATCCGGTACCCGGCGCACCCGACCTGAGTATCGACTTCCCACCCTTCACTTGTCAGCGCTTTCCACACCGCTTGTTCAAACCCGGAATCGAACTCACGATCGCCGCTCAAGGACACGGCTTCAGCGATCGCCTGTGGACCCCGCTTCGCGTAGTCAAGGAAAGTTTTAAAGTGCCGCACTCCCACGGCGCGGGTGCGTTTCAGGTCGATCTGATCGCTCGTCAACGACGAGAAGACAATAAGCCGCCTTCGCGCGCGGGTGACAGCGACATTCAGCCGCCGCTCACCGCCGTCCTTGTTCAGTGGTCCGAAGTTCATCGAAGGCTTCCCGGTCTGATCGGGCCCGTATCCGACCGAGAAGATAATGATGTCCCGCTCGTCGCCCTGAACGTTCTCCAGGTTCTTCACGAACACGGGTTCTTGGACTTCGTTCGTGAAGTACGGCTCGATCTCGGGGATTTCTCTCCGCTTGGTATCGAGCAGATCCTCGATCAGGTGCTGCTGCGCCTGATTGAACGTCACGATCCCGATTGATTCCTGAGATTCAGGATCAAGAAGCAGACCAACGACATGCTCCACGACCTGTTCCGCTTCGATCCGATTCGTGCGCGACGCACCCCGGTCGTACACGCCGTCGGGCACATGGCGCAGCGTTACACCCAGCCGGTCGGAGCGTTCGTCAGGGGAGGGGAACGTGTGGAGTTGATTGTCGTAGTAGTGGTGATTCGAGAACGCGATCAGTGATTCGTGGCGGCTTCGATAGTGCCAACGGAGCCGCATCCCCGGAATCCCGGATGCGTTGCACTCCTTCAGAATGGATTCCATGTCCTCGACCGCATGATCATCGATCTCGGCGTCGTCGTCATCATCGAGCGTGCTGAAGAAGGCCGTGGGTGGAAGCTGCTTCGAATCTCCCACAACGATCACCTCGGTCCCTCGCGCGATAGCGCCGATCGCATCCCAGACAGGGATCTGCGATGCTTCGTCGAAGACCACGAGATCGAACGGGGGGAGCTTGGTGTCGAGGAACTGCGCCACAGAGAGCGGGCTCATCAAGAAGCACGGCTTGAGGCGGGGCAGCAGCGTCGGCATCCGTTCGATCAATCTACGAGTGGGGAGGTGGCGACGTTTCTTGTTGAGCTCACGTCGGAGAATCCCGATTTCCGATTTGTCGGATGCTTCCTTGGGAGCACTCGGCGCAGACGCGCCGAGTTTCGCAGCGACCAAGGCCCGGCTCATCGCGATGTGATCGGTATCGAGTTGACGGAAATGGGTCGCCGCATCGATGTGCGTTTGAGCGTTGAAGGTCCTGATCGCATCGACCTGATCGGCGATGCGCGTAAACCATGGCCGACCGAAACTCCTCCAGAAGACTTCGTCGATCTCATCGATCGTGCAGTCGGCCCGTTCGTAGCAGTTCACGACCGCACCGAGCCCTAGATCGCATGCTCTGTCACGTGCTTCGCGCCACGCGGACCAGTTGCTCAGTTCACCCTGGTTCGTGTTCCATGCGTCCAGCGTTTCTTGGACACTCTGGAGCCACCCACTCTTACGAACGCCGAACGCCGCATCGGAGCTTGTTTGAAGCGATGACTTAATGGTTTGCCACGCCGAATCCCACGCTTTCCAAGCTGCTACGACCCGACGAGCGATCGGCTTCAATCGCTCGATCGAATCACTGCTCGACGCGCGAACCGCGAGCGCTTCCGCAACTCCGCCGCAAGCCGGATCCGAACCGATGACGTTCAACGCCTTGGCGAATCCATCCGCCCATTGTCGGATTCGCTCGGCTTGCACCCAATCCGCGAACGAGCCGTTCCAGCACGACCCCAGCAAGCGAGCGAGCTCGGTCTCGGATTCAAGCTTTTTCTGGATAGATCCAAGCTCACGCATCGATTCCAGATCCTTCATGACCGCAGGGAATGCTGGTAGTTCTCCCTTTGCGTACACACGGATCGATTTCTTCAACTTGCCCGACGTAAAGATTCGCAGAATCGCTGGCTGCTTAAGGTGAGACTTGATCGAATCGATCTGGACGAGATGCTCGATGCCCAGGACCTCTTCGTGGTACCGGTCGAGGATCGCGCCCCGGCGCGTGTCTCGATCACGTCCGAGCGCGACGAGTTCGCTGAGTGAAGCGCGGAGTCGCTTCGATTCCGGTCCTTGCAGAAACTCAACAGCGGGCGCGGGCGAATCCGGAATCTGCGATGCAGCGACAACAATGGCCCTGAACGCATCACGCCCGATCTGATCTGGTTCAGTCTGCACACCGAGGTTGGACAGCAACTCGGCGGCCTCGGCTCTGAGAGCGCAAATCGAGTCGAGCCCTTGTCGCAGCACTCCGGGGATCTGCTCCCTGAGCGCGAAACTCAGATCCGAAAGCCCGATCCCATTGAGCGGGTGTTCATGGACCGGATCGACGGGCTTCCCCCGATCCTGGAGCTGCGCAATCGTCTGCTTCCAGACCCCGAGTTGTTCTGGAGTCGTGCTTTCCGGAGATTCAGTGGGTGAACTCTCACACGGCCCGTCCCCGATCAGGCTTAATCGCCCGAGCACCCGGTACAAACTCTCGCCTGTCCCGCGTGGCTTGTGCATCTCACGGACGTAGGTATTGAGCCGATCGCGCGTGATCTCCAGATCCCGGCACATCGACTCCCACTGACTCGGCGGGGGTGTATCCGCGGCACCGAGCGCTTCCTCGAGCTGCGCCAGCACCTGCTTCTTTGATGCCTTCGCCGAATGGAGTTCGAGACAGAATGGACCAATCCCGTCCTCTTCGAGGCGCTTGCGTACGACGGAAAGAGCCGCCATTTTCTCCGCGACAAAGAGCACCCGCTTACCACGCGCGAGCGAATCCGCGATGATGTTCGCGATGGTCTGACTCTTGCCCGTTCCCGGGGGACCTTCAAGCACGAAGCTCCGACCATCGGCAGCGGAACGGACCGCGGCGATCTGGGACGAGTCCGCGTCGCGCGTGCACAGCAAATCGTCTGGCTTGAGCCGATCGTCGAGTTCATCCTCTCTGGGGAACGGTTCAGAGTCGAAGTCATCGCCCGGCCGATCGACGAGGTGGGTGACGAGCCGGTTCGATTTGAGCCGCTCGATATTGTCCTGCAGATCTTTCCACATCAGGAACTTGTTGAATGAGAACATCCCGATCGACG
The DNA here is from genome assembly GCA_965652365.1 of uncultured Phycisphaerales bacterium. Lineage (GTDB taxonomy): Bacteria > Planctomycetota > Phycisphaerae > Phycisphaerales > UBA1924 > UBA1924. The sequence goes on along the minus strand of CBFGUD010000001.1, from coordinate 173,323 downwards.
CGCTCTCGACAACTTCCCATCGCGAGGTATCCCGGATCGCGTCTCGGAACGTACGGAGGATCAGATCAACATCGATGCCGCTGTCGTCCTCGGGGAGATCGTCGAGCCCGTTCGTCTCGATCCCGAACTCGACCCGGAGTTTCTCGAGCAGTGTCACGTTCGGACGGAGCGGTTCGTCATTGAGCCCAAGCGTGTAGTGGTACCCGGACCCGGTTGCGTGTCTCGTCAAACTGATCGGGAGGAGGATGAGCGGCGCGAACCGCTCCTGCTCGCTCGTGTCGCTCTCGTACCACTTGAGCAGACCGAGCGCGAGGTAGAGCACATTCGCGCCCGTCTCCTCGATGCTCGATTTCGCGATCCGGTACAGGTTCAGCAGCCGCTTCTGGGTCTCGCCCTGCGGCTCGGACGCATAGAGATGGCCCGCACGGATCTCCTCGAGCAGAAACTCCCTCGGATCATCCGATTTGGCATACACACCGAATCGCTCGCCGCCCGCGAGCATGTCCTCGAGCTGCGCGAGATCGGGGACACGAAGCGGGAGCGAACGGCCGGTTTGTCTGAAGTTGAGCAATCGGTTCCGGAGCGAAAGATCGAGCAGCTTTGTCCGCCAGCGCGAGATCCGATCTGATGAGTCCTCGTCACCCGGCTGATCGGCTGCTCTCGCATTTCGTTTGGCTTCCGCGGCTTCTGCGAGGGCGATCCGGTCGAGCGTGCTCGATGCACGCTCCGGATCCCCGGCCTTGGTGAGCGCATCAAGATCCAGGCCCTGCACGCCGTCATGTCGCAAGGGGAGCGGACGGACACCGCGTTTGCGGGCGGACCGGATATCGATCGCGTGGAAAGATAATCCGGGCGACTCCATCTTCTGCTTCGCGGCATCAACAGCGGCGCTGTATGACATCCCCGGTTGCGTCACCGCGGTCGACTCGATCGGGATGATCTCCCCGAGCTCGATCAGATTCCGGATCCGCGCGGGCTCGTCGATCACCGTCTCCGGGAGGTGCGTCTCATGGGTCCAGACCGCGGGCATCGCGTGCCCGTGGGGCATCAGAAGGAGGGGGAAAAGTCCGCACTGTTCGAGCATCCCCACGAGGACGAGCGAAAGGTCCAAGCACGTCCCCAATCGCTCGTTCATCACCCGATCGACCAGCCGCACACGCTGCCCATCGGTCTCGAAGCTCGCCGGCGGATTGATGTACCCGATCCCTTGCGCCGCGAGCGCGTTGTAGCAAGCTTCCGCGATCAGTGACGCGCGTTGCCTGCTCCCAGACTGGTATCCATCGAGCGCATCGGAGTCACTAAGCCCGCCGAGCGATTCCCGCGCCGCACTCAGGAGTTTCGCGATCTGTGGGTGATTCGGTGTGGCGAATGCCGCCGTGACCTCCGCGTAATGACCAATCCCAGGCCACTGATCGAACGCGAGCAGATCGACGGGGAAGGATTTCGTAACACGTTCTTCGCCGAGATTGACAGAACATCGAATCACGCTCCGCTCCGCTTCGGTGCGTGTCGCGATAAGACCCGCGGAGAGCATGAAGTCCTTGGGTTCGAGCCGAAGGGTCAATCCCGGATCGAGTCGAGCGATCCTGGATGTCCAAGATGTCGCTGATTCGTTGTCCAGTTCGAGCTCGACCCGGATGTCCTCGAGCGATATCTCGCTCTCGGAAGTGATCGAGACCGACTCGACCAACGGGATTCCGTTCTGCTGCATCGCGAAGTTGGCCCGATCGCTGTAATCCAGTTCGATCAGGCATTGCAGCGATCGGCCTGCGACAGACCCCTCTGTTGATTGGGTTTCATTCGGATGCACGGAATCCCCTGCTTGTGGATGTTGCAGGGAGCATTCTACTAAGTCATCCGGTTGGTTGCGACTGGAATCGCTCATGTGGCATCGGCTAGCACCTCTTGCAAGTCCGGATCTTGGACAACTCGGACACATAGAGTTGCCGGCGCATGGAGGCACCTGCAATCTGTCTATGGGGGATCGCAGAGACAAACCGGCATATCCCTGATCTCACCCCGCTTTGATAAGACCCTGCTGTTGCAGGGTCTTGTTGCTTTTGGGTTGTTTCAGGTTCGGGATCTTCTTTGCGAGGGACTCGGAGGATCTGCATGCTTTGGAGGTGGTCGGCGGCGTATACCAGTCGGGTGATTGTCAATGCGTTGGGTCAGGGGCGGCGACGGCGGCTGGGGTGCCCATCGCGGAGGGGGTGGGGGGCGGCGCGGCCGACGTGGTGTTTGGGTCGCGATTGGGTTTTGGGTCGGGGGGTTCCATGCGGATGGGGTTTGGGAGTTGCAATCGCGGAATGTAACTGTTAACCTGCGACCATCTCGGATGCCCTGGTTCTCGGGCATCGGAATCACTCATGGCGTCGATCCATCGGTCGGCACGCTCGCAGGAGATCTTGGCATGTTCCGACCCTTCATTGTTCTCCTTGTGGCGATGTTCGCATCGACGACAGCTTGGTCGCAATCCGGGGCGCCCGGGTACTCGGGTGAGGTGTGCGTCGACGGGACGAGCGTGACTGTTACGGTCGCGGCGGATCCGACGGCGACGGCCGTGCTGATCTATCCGGTCCCGGTCGGGGGCGGGTACTTCATGGAGAACGACGGATCGGGGACGTTCTCGCGGACGTTCCAGGGGCTGAACCCGGGGAGCACGTTCAGCTTCCACCTCGTGGTCCAGATCCCGGCGCAGTACGAGTTCCCGTCGCACTCGTTCACGCTCGAGCAGGGGTGCACGGCGTTCAGCCGCAACGGCGGCGGTGGGGGCGGCGGCGATGATGACGACGATGATGATGGTGACGACGACGTGATCGATCCGGGTGATTTCGGTCAGGGCGGGCTCCCGCACTCGCGCGCGTTCCGTCACGACGTCGCGGAGGATAACGGGGTGTGGTCGGTGCTGCTCGAGACGGGCGTGCCCGCTTCGCCGCTCCCGGGGGTGACGGATGTGGCGCTGCGCTACCGGATCGGGGACGGGCCCATGCAGAGCGCGTCGATGACGAGCCTCGGAGGGCACATCTGGGGCAAGACCATCCCGGATGTCGGGGCGGGCGACGAGATCTCGTACTCCTTCGTGTCGACGGTCGGGATCGAACCCGTGGATACGTCGTGGTTCAAGCGCACGCTCGGGGATGCCGCGCCCGCGCTCCCGGACACGCCGATCGAGACGGTCGCGGCGATCCGTTTCCGCGATCGACACGAGAACGAGTGGCGCTTCGACCACTACCCCGCGGGGTACGACGTCGGGCGGACGTTCGATCTGAAGATCACGGACAACGGGGGGAGTCTGGACTTCGAGCTCACGACCGCGCCCGAGGTGCCCGTGGGCGGGGTCGACATCAAGTGGTACAACCAGTCGGGCGAGGTCGGGTTCTGCGATCGGAACATCTCGGCGATCAGCGTCCGGATGGCCAAGTCGGGCAACGTGCACACGCACACGATCGACAACCTGGTGCACGGGCAGCGCGTGGACGTGGAGTTCACCTTGCTCGCGGGGCAGACGTACTACTCCGAGTTCATCTATTACTACATGGGCGACGGGCGGCTCCAACGCGAGACGCAGCATCCGATGGCGTACGCCGCGGGTGACGCGTCGATCCCGGTCGTGACGGTCAAGCAGTTCGCGTTCAACCAGCACGCGCTGAATCTCCCGCCCGAGGATCTGGGCGCGTTCATGGAGGGCAAGGTGCTCTTCGAGACGCGCTGGGACGACGGGCTGCTGTTCAACCCCCCGACGGCGTTCGACTGCAACGGCGGGCCGGTGGGCTTCGACATGGGCGCGAGCCCGGTGTTCGAGCCCGATCTGCTCGGGCCCTTGTACACGAACAACTCGTGCATCGAGTGCCACATGCTCGACGGGCGCGGGATGGCGCCGGCGAGCGGGATGGATTCGCTCGAGGATTACGTGGTGCGGGTGAGCGTCCCGGGTCAGCCCGGGGGCGCGCCGGTGCCCCATCCGTTCTACGGCGAGCAGCTCGACACCAAGGCAACCCCCGGTTCAACGCCCGAGGGTCAGGCGTCGCTGGTCTGGGAGATCGTGAACGGGACCTTCGACGACGGGACGGTGTACGAGCTGCGCAAACCCAGGTACGAGTTCACCGATCTGGTCTATGGCGAGATCGGGACGAACATCCCGGGCGAGCCCGCACCGAACGCGCAGGGCGGTCCCTACGCGGGCGAGGCGGAGCTGTCCGTGCGTGTCGCGCCGATGCTCATCGGGCTCGGTCTGCTCGAAGCGGTCGACGAGTCGGAGATCCTCGCGTGGGCCGACGAGAATGATGCGGACGGCGACGGGATCTCGGGGCGTGCGAACTACGTGGACGATCTCGCGAGCGGCGGGACGGCGCTGGGTCGGTTCGGGTGGAAGGCGTCGCAGCCCGACCTGCGTCAGCAGGCCGCCTCCGCGTTCGCGCACGACATGGGGATGACGACGGACCTGGTCGGGGACGGCCCGGTCGAGGTCGAGAGCTGGACGATCGACTCGATGGTCGCGTATCTGCGCGGGCTCGCGGTCCCTCCCCGTGAGAACTACAAGGACCCGGTCGCGCAGCAGGGCAAAGTCCATTTCGAAGCGGCGGGGTGCATGGCGTGCCACCGCCCGGTGATGACGACGGCTTCGGACGCGGACTTCGCGCCGTACCGGGATCAGGTGATCCAGCCCTTCACGGACATGCTGCTCCACGACATGGGCGAGGGCCTCGCGGATCATCGGCCCGAGTTCGGCGCGAGCGGGCGTGAGTGGCGGACCCCGCCGCTGTGGGGGATCGGGTACGTCGGGCACGTGCTCGGGGTCCCGACCGATCCGTTCGATCCCAACGGGAGCCCCGCCCAGGCGAACTACCTGCACGACGGCCGCGCCCGGACGCTGATGGAAGCGATCCTCTGGCACGGCGGCGAGGCGGCATCGGCGCGCGACGCGGTGCTCGCAATGAGCGCGAGCGAGCGCGAGGCGCTGATCGAGTACGTGAAGTTCCCGTTCGTCGATCCGGTCGAGTATCTGGGATCCGTGGACGCGTGCACGCCCGATTTCACGGGTGACGGCACGCTCGACTTCTTCGATATCAGCGCGTTCCTCGCGGCGTATCAGGACGAGTTGCCCGAGGGCGACTACAACGGCGATTCCAGTTACGACTTCTTCGACGTGAGCGCGTACCTCAACGCGTTCATGGAGGGATGCCCGTGATCGGGTACCCTTCACGCGGGGTTGGCCTGCGATAAATCGATGCAAGAACGGAGCGGCGCGTCGAGCGCCGCTTCTTTCTGCGCCGGGCGTGCTCGGATCAGCGTATCGGGGTGCGGGCGTCGTGGTCGCGGCGCGGGGAGTAGTTGAGGAAGGTGCCCGTGGATTGCCAGAGCTGCTCGAGCCGGTCGATCCGATCGCGCGCGTCGTCGCCCAGGTGCTGGACGACGCGGACGACGATGAGCTCGGCGGCGATGACCGCGGGGACGGATGAGTCGAACGGGCCGACGGCGGGGATGGTGAGCTGGCACCAGGTCTGGGTGAGTGAGGCGAGGGGGGAGAGCGGGCCGTCGGTGATCGCGACGATCGTGACCCCGAGGTCCGACAGGGCGCGGGCGGCGACGATGGAGTTTCGCCGGTAGCGGGCGAAGTCGAAGACGACGGCGACGTCGCCTTTGGCGGCGCTCGCGAGGTCGCGCCCCGTGTCGTGCTCCTCGACGAGCCGCACGTCGGGCCGGACCATCGAGAGCCCGGAGTGGAGCGCGTGGGCGCCGGCTCGGGAGGTTTCGCCGGTGAGGATCCAGACGCGCCTGGCGCGGGTGATGGGCTCGGCGAGGGTGTCGAGGCGGGTCTGGTCGAGGGCTTCGAGGTTGGTGCGGACGGCGTTCGCGATCTCGGTGCGGATCGGGCCGAGGGACCCGTCCTGGCGTCGGATGCGTTGGCTCGGGGAGGAGAGCTGGCGGGCGAGGTCGTCGCGGATCCAGTTCTGGAGGTCGGTATAGCCCTCGAACCCGAGTTTGGTCGCGAATCGGATGATGGAGGGTCGGGAGGTCCCGATGTGGGCCGCGAGGTCCGATACGGTCCCGAACGCGAGGAGGGTTGGATCGGTCAGGACGGCCTGCGCGATCCGGCGCTCGGTGGGGGTGAGCTTTTGATTGACGGGAGCGATCAGTTCTTGGATCGACAAGGCTGGCTCTCCGATGGACGATACGGTACACTTCGTGTCCGGGGAGTGTACACTTTGGTACAGTCCCGTCATCGGATGTTCCGACCCTTTCTTGGAGTTGTTCATGATCGAAGCGCAGAAATATGTCCCCACGGAGCGTGAACAGGCGTTCCTGTCGCGGGTTGAGGAGTCGAGGTACGAGCGTGAGATCATCAACGGGCTGGCGCCGTTCTTCGATGAGAAGGCGCCGGCGGACATGATGGCGTTCTACAGCCCCGAGGAGATCGCGGCGCTCAAGGCGCTCAAGGGGAGCGAGCGTGACGTCGAGAAGCGGATGCCGGTGAAGATCACGCGCCACTTCTTCGAGCTCGCGAAGCATTCGAAGCCGCTCCAGCGCTTGGTCAAGGCGAGCTCGGACGAGACGATCGACCTGGCGGGGTCCGAGGACCCCGGGAACCAGATGGACTACGCGCCCGTCGAGGGGTTGCTCCACAAGTACGAGATGGGGCTGATGTACGTGGTGTCGACGTGCTCGGCGCACTGCCGATTCTGCTACCGCGAGGAGCTGATCGCGCGCAAGGAGATCCAGCGCCAGGACGGGACGGTCGCGAAGAAGGGTCTCGCGAAGATCCCCGAGATCACGGCGTACATCAAGAGCTTCAACGCGAAGGTGCTCGCGAACGGGGGGCGCCACCCGGACTCGGGGCGCGAGAAGCTGCGCGAGATCCTGCTCTCGGGGGGTGACCCGATGGTCCTGAACAACGGGAAGATCGCGGCGTGGCTCGCGGCGCTCGCGGAGTCGGGGATCGAGTCCATCCGGATCGGGACCAAGGAGATGGCGTTCTATCCCCAGCGGTTCGACGAGACGTTCTTCGCGATGCTCGACGCGTTCCACGAGGCGTACCCGGAGGTGGGGGTGCACTTCATGGTGCACTTCGAGCACCCGGACGAGTTCCTCCAGAAGGACGAGCACGGCGAGGTGATCCGCGACGAGCACCAGATCCCCAGGTGGGTCGAGGACACGGAGAAGGCGATGCGCGGGCTGCTCGCGCGCGGGTGGATCACGGTGGAGAACCAGACCCCGATCATCCGGAGCATCAACGACGACCCGGACGCGCTGCGCCTGATGCAGCGCGAGATGAAGCGCGTGGGCGCGGAGAACCACTACTTCTTCTGCGGTCGCGACATCGTGGCGTACAAGGCGTTCAACGTCCCGATCGAGACGGCGTGGAAGACGCTCAACGACTCGCAGAAGGGGCTGTCGGGCGTTGAGAACCACGCGCGTCTGTCGATCACGCACTACAAGGGCAAGACCGAGGTGGCCGCGGTGACCAACGAGCCCATCCCGGGGCTCGCGGGGAGCGAGAACGGGGTCGTGATCTTCAAGATCCTGCGCAACGCGGGGAGCGCGCCGGACCGCGGGAAGGTCTGCATCGTCGGGCGCAACCCGAAGGCGCTGTGGTTCGACGACTACGCGGACCGGGTGCTCTTCGACGAGGCGGGTCTGTTCAAGTACAACCGGGTCTCGAACCCCAACCTGGTCGATGTGACGGTCGGGCAGACGACGGCATGATCGACAAACGGATCTCGAGCCCCGAGGAAGCGGTCCGCGACGTGTTCGACGGCGCGACGATCATGGTCGGCGGGTTCGGCGAGGCCGGCTCCCCGATCGAGCTTATCCATGCGCTGATCGACCAGGGTGCGAAGGACCTGACGATCGTGAGCAACAACACGGGCTCCGGCGAGGTCGGGCTCGCGGCGCTGCTCAAGGCGGGTCGGGTCCGCAAGTTCATCTGCTCGTTCCCGAGGACGGCCAACTCGACGGTGTTCCCCGAGCTCTACCGCGCGGGCAAATGCGAGCTCGAGCTTGTGCCTCAGGGCACGCTCGCGGAGCGCATCCGCGCGGGGGGCGCGGGGATCCCCGCGTTCTACACCCCGAGCGCCGTGGGTACCCCCCTCGCGGAGGGGAAGGAATCGCGCGAGTTCGACGGGCGGGAGTACGTGATGGAGCGCGGGCTCAAGGCGGACTTCGCGTTCGTGAAGGGGCGGCGCGCCGATACGTACGGGAATGTCGTGTACAACAAGACGGCGCGGAACTTCGGGCCGATCATGGCGATGGCCGCCAAAGTTTCGATCGTGCAGGTCGAGTCGGTTGTCGAGCCCGGGGGGATCGATCCGGAGGTGGTGGTGTCGCCCGGGATCTTTGTGTCGCGCGTGGTGGAGGTCGCCGAGCCCGCGCACGAGAGCGAGCTGATCGCGGCGGGGGTGTCGTACCCATGAGCGAATCGATGACCGAACAACTGGGTTGGACACGCGAGGAGATGGCCCGGCGCGTCGCGCAGGACATCGAGAACGGGTCCTACGTGAACCTGGGGATCGGGATCCCGGAGCTTGTCGCGAAGTTCGTCCCGGAGGGTCGGACGCTGATCTATCACACGGAGAACGGGCTCCTCGGGATGGGGCCTTCGCCGAGAGAGGGCGAGGGGGATCCGGAGCTGATCAACGCGGGGAAGAAGCGGGTCTCGGCGATCCCGGGGGCGGCGTACTTCCACCACGCGGACTCGTTCTCGATGATCCGGGGCGGGCACATCGATCTGTGCGTGCTCGGGGCGCTCCAGGTGGCGCAGAACGGGGACCTGGCGAACTGGTCGACGGGCGAGGAGGGCGCGATCCCCGCGGTGGGGGGCGCGATGGACCTCGTCGCGGGTGTCAGGAAGATCTACGTCATCACCCAGCACACGACCAAGACGGGCGAGCCCAAGCTCGTCGATCGCTGCACGTACCCGCTGACGGGGCTCGGTGTGGTGACGCGGGTGTACACGGATCTGGCTGTGATCGATGTCACCCCGGAGGGGTTCAAGCTCGTCGAGCTGACCCCGGGCGCGGACTTTGCGTATGTGCAGGAGCGCACGGGTGCGCGTCTGCTTCCCCTCTCGCACTGAACAACGGAATTTCGCCATGAGCACTGGTATCGAAACGTCCCGCAGCGCCGAGCTGTATGCGCGGGCGCTCAAGGTCCTCCCCGGGGGCGTGAGCCGGAACGCGGTGCTGCGCGACCCGCACCCGCTCTACGCGAGCCACGGGGAGGGGTGCCGGCTCATCGACGTGGACGGGGTGTCGCGGATCGACTTCGCGAACAACATGGCGTCTCTGATCCACGGGCACGCGGACCCGGACATGGTGCGGGTGGTGAGCGAGCAGGTCCGCAAGGGGACGGCGTTCAACATCGGGACCGAGATCGAGATCGAGTACGCGGAGTACCTGTCTCAGCGGAATCCGTCGTTCGAGAAGATGCGGTTCGTGAACTCGGGGACCGAGGCGCTGATGGTCGCGATCAAGGCGTCGCGCGCCTGCACGGAGCGCCCGATGATCGCGAAAGCGGAGGGCGCGTACCACGGGGGGTACGACTATGTCGAGGTGAGCCAGACCCCGGGCCCGAGCAACTGGGGCGCGGCCCGCGAGCCGTCGAGGGTGCCGCTGGTGCACGGGACCCCGGCGTCGGCGATCGACGACGTGGTGGTGATCCCGTACAACGACATCGAGGGCTCGATCGCGCTGCTGGATCGGAGCCGGGACAAGCTCGCGTGCGTGGTGCTGGACCTGATGCCACACCGGGTCGGACTGAATCCGGCGCGGGAGGATTACGTTCACGCGCTGCGTGAATGGACCAGTGCCAACGGGGTGATGCTGGTCCTTGACGAGGTGATCACGTTCCGGTCGGGGTACTCGGGGCTCCAGGAGCACTACGGGATCACCCCGGACCTGACGGCGATGGGTAAGATGATCGGCGGCGGGTTCCCGATCGGCGCGATCGCGGGGCGGGACTTCGTGATGGACGTGCTCAACCCGAAGTCGAAGAAGTACCTGTATCCGCACTCGGGGACGTACAGCGCGAACCCGATCAGCACGAGCGCGGGGCTCGCGGCGATGCGCAAGTTCGATCGCGCCGAGGTCGAGCGTCTCAACGCGCTCGCGGAGCGCGCGAAGTCGGACATCGAGCGCGCGATCAAGGAGACGGGCGTGTGCGCGAGCGTGACGGGCGCGGGGTCGATGTTCCGGGTCCACATGAAGGCGCAGGCGCCGACGAACTACCGCGAGGCGTTCATGAGCCCCGAGGAGAGCAAGCGCCTGACGGTGCTGCTCGATCACCTGTTCGACAACGGGATCATCATGATCAACTCGTGCTCCGCGGCGCTCTCGACCCCGATGGGGGACGCGGAGATCGACACGCTCGTCGACGCGCTGCGCAACGGGTTCGAGACGCTCGCGAAGATGGGCTGATCAGACGCGTTCGAAGACGGTCGCGAGACCCTGCCCGACCCCGACGCACAGCGCCGCGATCCCCCGCTTGGCGTCGCGTTTGGTCATCTCGTGGATGAGGGTGGTCGCGATGCGGGCGCCCGAGCACCCGAGGGGGTGACCGATCGCGATGGCGCCGCCGTTGACGTTGACGATCGAATCGTCGAGCCCGAGCTCGCGGACGCACGCGATGGACTGGGCGGCGAAGGCCTCGTTGAGCTCGACGAGGTCGATGTCGTTGAGCGCGAGCTCGGCGCGGTCGAGCGCTTTGCGGATCGCGGGGACGGGCCCGATGCCCATGAACGCGGGGTCGACCCCGGCGCTGGCGCTCGACCCGACATAGGCGAGGGGCTCGAGCCCGAGCGATTCGGCTTTGCTGGCTTCGACGAGGAGCAGGGCGGCGGCGCCGTCGTTGACCCCGGACGAGTTGCCCGCGGTGACGGTCCCGGAGCCGTCGGTGACGAACGCGGGGCGGAGCTTGGCGAGTGCTTCGAGGGTGGTGTCGGGGCGCGGGTGCTCGTCGGTGTCGAAGACGATCGGGGCGCCCTTGCGCACGGGGATCTCGACGGGGACGAGTTCGTCGGCGAACTTGCAGGCCGCGTGCGCTTCAGCCCATTTCTGCTGGCTCGAGAGCGCGAAGCGGTCCTGGTCCTGACGCGAGATCCCGTGGTCGCGCGCGACGTTCTCCGCGGTTTCGCCCATCGAGTAGGGGTGGTGGAGCGCGGAGAGCTTCGGGTTGATGAAGCGCCACCCGATCGAGGTGTCGTGGATCTGCTGGTTGCGATCGAAGGGGGCTTCGGCTTTGCTCATGACGAGCGGGGCGCGGCTCATGGATTCGACGCCGCCGGCGATGAAGACGTCGCCGTGGTCGGCTTCGATCATGCGGGCGGCGATGTGGATCGCTTCAAGCCCCGAGGCGCAGAGCCGATTGACGGTGGTGCCCGGGACGGACTCGGGGAGCCCGGCGAGGAGGGCGGCCATGCGCGCGACGTTGCGGTTGCTCTCGCCCGCCTGGTTGGCGTCACCGAAGTAGACATCGTCGACGAGTTCGGGGTTGATCCGGGAGCGCTCGACGACGGCGCGGATGATGTGGGCCGCCAGGTCGTCGGGTCGGACGGTGGAGAGGGCGCCGGCGTATCGACCGATGGGGGTCCGGAGGGCGCAGATCACGGCGGCACGTCGTTGCATGGGCGATCGTAGCGTCGGATGGTCCGGCGGGGCGCGTCAGCTTCGGGTGCGGGGGATGACGTACCCGACCCGGTGCGCGTCGATCCAGCACCGGTCCCCGGACCCGAGCTCGACGTGGAGCCATCCGTCGCGCTCGTCGAGGACGCGGGCTTCGGTCCCCGCGCCCAGGGTGTCCTCAAAGACGGGGTCGTAGGCATTCGCGTCCGGACCGGACATGGCGCGGGCGCCCTGGTCGACGAGGACGACCTCGGGCGTGGCGGTGGATGTCCACGCTTCGAACCCGAGGGGCGCGATCGCGAGCAGCGCGAGGGCGAGCGCCGAGCACGCGAGCAGGAGCGGACGCGGGATCCGGACCTGCGCGATCGCGAGGGTCGCGACGACCCCGAAGGCGACGGATCCCGCGAGGGCGATCGTGAAGAGGGCGCGTCGCGCGATGATCCCGCGCCAGGAGAGGGCGATGCTCGTCAGGGAGAGGGCGCTCTCGCGCGGGGGCGCGGGCTGGACGAACGACCGCGCGTGGGCGAGGTTGTCGCGGAGCTCGGGCGAGCGGGGGTCGATCTCGATGCCCCGTCTGTAGTGGAGGACGGCGCGTCCGATGTCGCCGGCGATAAAGGAGGCGTTCCCGAGCGCGAGCGAGGCGCCGGATGTTTGGACACCCTGCTCGTCGAGCGCGTGCTCGAGAATCGCGGCGGCTTCGAGCACGGGCTCGGGGTTCGCGTCCTGCTCGTGGGCGCTGATGGCGCGGTCGAGGTCCGCGAGCGCCCGGTCGATGGAGACGGACGCGTGGGCGGAGACGCCGAGCATCGCGAGGGTGAGGAGGATGATGCGGATCATGAGCGGACCCCCTTGCGCGTGGCGATCGGGCGTGCCTCGCGCCGGAGCTGGTGGAGGATGCGCCGGTCGGGCGCGGGGCGTTCGGTGCGGGTGGGGGCGGGCGCGTAGTGGTCGGACTCGTCGATCGTGAGGAGTCGGCGCGTGGATTCGAGGGTGGATTCGCTCGCGCTCAGGCGCGAGAGATCGTCGCTCGTGAGCGAGTCGGGGTCCGCGTTGAGCAGCGCCCCGGCGTATACCCTCAGGGCGCGGGCGTGCTCGCCCTTGGCGTGGAGGGCGCGGGCTCGCTTCCAGGCGCGGTGGATCCGCGCCTGGTCCGGGTCGTGGTGCGTGAACCAGACGCGCCAGAGGAGCGCGAGGACCGGGGCGCCGAACGAGAGCGCGAGGATCGCGATCGTGACGGGGGATCGGAGCGCGCCGAGTAGGTCGAAGCGTTGCTCGGATCCGAGGAGCTGCTCGGCGCTGGGGTGCGCCCAGAGGATGTCTGGGTTGCGTCGGAGCTCTCGTCTCGTCGCGGGTGCCGCGGATGGATCCGCGACGATCGCGTCGTCGAGCGTGACCTGTCGCACGGCCCGGACGTCGAGCGTGATGGGCGCGGAGCGCGCGACGACGAACTCGCCGCGTTCGGGGTCGAAGGTCGGGAGCTCGATGGGGGGGATCTGTTCGATCGACGCGTCGGTGGCGCGGATCGTGGTGGTGTAGAGACGCTCGCCCGACCGCCGGCGGTCGGACTCGCGCCACCCGTCGGGCGCGGTGCGGAACCCCGCGGCTTCGAGGGTACTCGTAGAAAGGGTGCCCGAGATCCCGACCATGGGCTCGTCGCCTCGGACGAGGAGCTGGAGCTCGATGGGGTCGCCCACGTTGACGCGGGTGTTCGACGCGCCGGTGCTCACCGAGTACTGCCCGATGAGCCCGGAGTACCCGTCGGGTCGCCCGGCGCTCGGGACGTTGACGACATCGAGGGTGACGGGATCGGACTCCGCGTACGCGCGCCGACCGCGGTTGAAGTCGTCGGCGCGGACGAAGACGGCGCGGATCGGGCCGATGGTGATAGGCCCGGTCTCCGTGGGGGTGATGCGGAGCGAGAAGCGCAGACGCGTCATGGGCTGCCCGTCGCGGATGGTCTGCTCGACGACGCCGACGGCCTGCTCGCCGAGAAACTCGAAGGCGCGTTGGTCGCCGTTGGGGTCGGGGATCGCGCCCGGCGCGACGCGGACGGCGCGCGGGAAGTTGCTCGAGTCGAAGCTGAAGCCCGAGGTCGAGCCCCCGATCCACCAGACGACCTCCGCGTTGAACGACTCCCCGACGTAGACGCTCCGGTCCGGGAGGGTGATCTCGACGGCGTCGGTGGTCGCGATCTGCGGGAGGCGCGCGACGAGCTGGGACGGATGGGATTCGTAGACGCGCCCGTTGATGGTCACGCGGGCGGGGGGGATCTCGATGAGCCCGTCCTCCTTCACGGTGAGCCGATAGGTGTGCGTGTAGCGGTCGTCGCGGGTCGTGGTCTGGCGCCCGTTGATGATCCGGGTGCTCGTGAACGTGTTCCGGCTCACCCCCCGGTACTCGACGCCGAGAGAATCGGGGAAGTCGATCCGGGGCTGGTCCGGGGTGTCGGCGCCGCGCACGAGCACCTGGAGCGTGAGCTCTTCCCCGACGTAGGCGCTCGCAGAAGAGAGCTGCGATTCGACGCTGATCTCGTCCTGCGCCATCGCTGCGGGCGCGAGGATCGCCAGTATGAGCACGATCAGGGTTCGGAGACGATGCATCACCAGTCCTCCTCGACACGCACGGGCTGACCGCCTTGGCGGTAGACGCTCCGGCGCTCGCGTTCGCGGCGTTCCTTGTCGAGCAGGCGCTGCGCGAGCTCGTCGATCTCGTCACGCGGGTCGCCCTGCTCGTCGGCTTCCCCCTCGCCCTGCTGCTGCTGTTCCTGCTCCTGCTGTCCCTGGGATCCCTGTTCGCGCAGGCGCTGGGCGGCCTGCTCGAGCGCGTCGGCGGCTTCCTGCTGCGCCTGGGCGGCGCCCTCGTCGTCGCCCTGCTCGAGCGCCTCCCGGGCGCGCTGCTGGGCTTGAAGGGCGCGTTCCATGTCCTCGCGGGTCTGCTCGTCGAGCGACTCGTCCATCTGCTCCTGCGCTTGCTGGGTCTGGTCGCTCAGGTCCTGCTGCTGTTGTTGACGCTCCTGGCGTTGTTGCTCGCTCTGCTCTTGGGACTGGGCGTTCTCGCTCTGCTGGGCTTGCTCACGCTGCTGGTCCGCGAGCTGCTGGAGCTGATCGGCGTTCTGGCTCTGCTGCCCCTGGTCGCCTTGCTGCTGCTGTTGTTGGCTTTGCTGCTGCTCGAGCTGGTCGCGCTGGTCCTGGAGCTCGCGGAGCTTCTGTCGCGTGCGCTGGAGGTTCCGGACGGAAGGTGCGTGCGAAGGGTCGGTGCGGGACGCGTCGAGGAAGGCGCGTTCGGCGCTCTTGAGCGCTTCGATCGCGCCGTCGAGGGATTCGAGGGTGGGGGGCTGGTCCTGCGGGAGCTCGGCGCTGGACGCGTGGAGGTGCGCGATGTTGCTCAGCGCATCGCGCCGGAGCGTGGGGTCGGTCGCGAGCGAGCGGGCGTCGGTGAAGGACGCGAGCGCGTCGTCCGCGCGGCCTTCGCGCTTGGCGAGGACCGCGTTGTTGTAGATCGCGGCGGCGCGGAGGTCGTCGTTCGGGGCACGATCGGCGATGCGGTCGAACGCGGATCGGGCGCGTTCGGGCTCGGTGTCCATCGCGCTGACCGCGCTGGCGAGCTGGTCGCGGGCGGTCCGGGTGTCGAGGGTCGCGTCGTCGCTCTGGGCGAACGCGAGCATCGCGGGGAGGAGCGCGAGGGTGACGGGGATGGTGCGGTTCATGGGCGTGGGTCCTTCCTGAGCCCGAGCGAGCCGAGCGCGAACTCGAGGAGGGCGAGCGCGAGGGCGGGCGCGAGCGCGTAGAGGTAGAGCTCGTCGTAGGTCGTGATCGTCGCCTTGCCCAGGTCCGCCTGATCGGCGCTCGCGATGAGGTCCCGGTAGACCCCCGCGAGGTCGATGTCCCCGGTCCCGACGTTGAGGTAGACGCCGCCCGGGGTGGCGCTGGCGATGCGCGCGAGCGTTCCGGAGTCGAGGCGCGTGCGGACGGGCTGCCCGGCGCGGGTGACGGGCTGGTTCTGTTCGTTGCGGACGACGTCTCCGGACTCGGACCCGATCCCGAGCGCGATGATCCGGATGCCCTTCGCGCCGGCGGCGCTGGCGGCCTCGATGGGGAGGGATTCCTGGTCCTCGCCGTCGGTGATGAGGATGATGTCGCGGTGCGCCCCGACGCTCTCGTCGTCGAGGTCGTAGAACACGAGGTCCATGCAGCGCCGGATCGCGTCGCCGATGTTGGTGCCCCCGACGTCGACGCTGCTGGGCGTGAGCTCTTCGAGCGCGAGGTCGAAGAACAGGCGGTCCGTCGTGAGCGGGGACTCGACGCTCGAGGACCCCGCGAACGCGACGAGCGCGACGCGGTCCTGGCGGAGCTCGCTGACGAGATCGCGGATCCAGAGCTTGGCGCGTTCGAGCCGGTTCGGCGCGACGTCGCGCGCCAGCATGGAGCGGGAGACGTCGAGGACGAACACGATGTCGCGCCCCCTCGACTCGGTTTCGCGGGACTGGGGGTTGGCCTGGGGTCGTGCGAGGGAGATCGCGCCCAGGGCGATCGCGAGCGCGGCGCAGATCACGCGGAGGGTCAGGGTCAGGACGCGCTTGCGCCCGACGATGCTCGGCCGGCGCGCGTCGTCGGCGAACCGGTCCGCGCCGCGTCGGCGGAGCCAGAGCGACCCGCCCAGCAGCAGCGCCACGAGCGGCGCGAACCACAGCGCGTGGACCCACTCGGGGGACGCGAATCGGGGATCGACGAGCCCGAAGAGGGACGCGGGGTGCATCACACGACCTCCGATCCGAGCGCGGCGCGGGACACGTACGCGCCGAGGAGAAGGAGCATGGACGCGATCGCGTAGGGCTGGTACCGCTCCTCGTAGCGTGTGGATTCGGAGATCCGGATCTCGGTGCGCTCGAGCTCGTCGATGGCGGCGTAGACGTCCGTGAGCTGGTCGACCGAATCGACGCCCCAGAACTGCCCGCCCGTGAAGCGTGCGACGTCGCTCATGCGTTCTTCGTTGACCTCCTGCCCCATGTTGAGGCGGAAGAACCCGCCGCCCTGGGTGGTGCCGCCGCGGATCCCGATGATGTAGATCTTGATGCCCCAGTCCCTGGCGAGCTGGGCGGCCTGGTCGGGGGTGAAGTCGCCCGCGCGGTTCTCGCCGTCGGTCAGGAGGACGACGGCCTTGCTCTTGAGCTCGAAGTCCTCGTCGTCGAGTTCGGCGCGCATGGCGTCCTCGGACGCCTTGAGACGAGCGCACGCGAGGATGAGCGCGTCCCCGATCGCGGTGGAGCGTTCGCGTTCGATCGTGGGGAGCTCGATGCGCCGGAGCGCCTCGACGAGGGCTTCGTGGGACTGGGTGAGGGGCATGATCGTATCGGCGAAGGTCCCGAAGACGATGAGCCCGAGCAGGTCCCCGGCGCGCCCGCGGAGGTCCTTGCCGTCGCCCATGACGAACTGCTCGACGACCTTCTTGACGGCTTCGAGTCGGTTGGTCTGCTCGCCCTTGAACGCGGCGGGCTCGTCCATCGAACCGGAGCGGTCGACGACGAGTTGGAGCGCGATCGCGTCCTGCGATGATTTGGAGTCGGAGATGACCTCGCGTGGACGCGCGAGCGCCACGAGCCCCACGAGGATCGCGGCGATGGTCAGGAGTGTCGGGAAGGGGCGCGAACGCGAGCGGAGACTCGAGCCCGCGGCGCGGAGGCGCGAGGAGGTCGGGATCTCGATCCCGCGCCGGCGCGACGCGAGGATGACGCGCGCGAGCGCGACGACGAGCACGAGCGGCGCGATCCAGAAGACCCAGGGGTAGGCGTAGGTCCAGCTCATGCCCGATCACCCCGCGGCTCACGGAAGTCCACGGCGCGGCTCGCGGCGCTTCGGATGATGTCGTCACGGTTTGGCACGGACCCGAACCGCGCGCGTTCGACGTCCGCGAGCAGGGGGGCGACCCCGGCGCGCCGACGCGAGAGCTCGGCGAGCGCGTTGTGGATCGCGACGACCTCGGGCTCGTCGAGCGAGCCCGAGCGGAGCGCCTCGCGGATCCGGGTTTCGGGGTCCTTCGGGGCGATCTTGGCGCTGGGGGATCCGAGTCGTCGGATGAGGAAGATGATCCCGAGGCACGCGACGCCCATCGCGATCGCTGCGATGATCAGGGCGCGTTCGATGCCCGTGCGGTCGGGCTCGGGGGGGAGGTAGGTGCCCGCGGCGGCTTCGAGGGTGCCGTCGTCCGTGTCGTCGAGGACGGAGGTGACGGTGATCTCGACGGGCGCGAGGCGCACGACGCGCCGGGGTTGGTCGGGCTGATCGATCCGGACGCCGAACGACGAGAGTTCGAACGATCCGGGGAGGTAGGGTTCGTAGGTGAGGTTGATGGTCCGTGAGAAGCGGTCGCCGTCGAACGTGATCGCGGATTCGGTGCGGCCCGAGAGTGTGAGCTCGGAATCGTCGAGGAGGGGTTCGATGGGCTCGACCGAGACGCCCCGGGGGTAGGTGATCGTGAGGGTCGCGTGGAGCACGCCCGCGGGGTCGAGCTCGGTTTGGTCGAGGGTCAGGGCGACGTCGGCGTTGGTGGTGGTGTCGTGGATCGTGCTGACGAAGGCCTCGGTGCCCGGCGCCGAGGACTGCTCGCGGCACGCGCCAAGTGCGAGGGTGGCGATCAGGAGCGCGAGATGGATGAGGATGGATCTCATCGGCGCGCGTTCCTCGTGTGGAAGAAGCGCGCGAGGGTGTCCGCGTAGTCGTGCCCGGTCGAGAGTTCGACGTGGTCGACCCGGGCGTTGGTGATCGCGCTGACGATCGTCGCGTTCTCCTCCTGCGCTCGCCGCGCGTACCGGTCCCGGACGCGCTTGGAGGATGTGTCGACGACGAACCGCTCGTGCGTGATCGGGTCGGTCATGCGGATGAGCCCGGCGCGGGGGAGCTCGAACTCGCGCGGGTCGGTGCACTGGATCGCGACGACCTCGTGTTTGTGACCGAGGACCCGGAGGGGTTTGGCCCACTCGGGCTCGTCGGTGTTGTTGAGCCCGGAGAGGAAGTCGGAAAGGATGAACACGATCGCCCGCCGTCGGTGGGTGCGTCCGATCTCGCGGATCGCGTCCGCGAGGTCGGTCTGCTCGTCCCCGGGGGTCGCGTCGATGAGCTCGCGGATGATGCGCATCGAGTGGGTGCGCCCCTTGCTCGGCTCGACGTGGAGGGTGCGCTTGCGGTGCGCGGACCCGAAGACGCACAGCCCGACGCGGTCGTTGTTGCGCGACGCGGCGAGCGTGAGCACGGCCCCGACCTCGCTCATCAGGTCGTGCTTGGACCGGCGCACCGCGCCGAAGGCGGTGGACCTGGCGCAGTCGATCGCGAGCACGCACGTGAGCTGGCGCTCCTCTGTGAATCGTTTGATGAAGGGTTTGCCCGAGCGGGCGGTGACGTTCCAGTCGATGGTGCGGACGTCGTCCCCGGGTTCGTACTCGCGGACTTCCGCGAACTCGATGCCTTGCCCCTTGAACGCGGAGTGGTACTCACCGCCGAAGAGATCGTCGACGCGCCGGCGGGCGCGGATCTCCAAGCGCTTGACGGCTTGCATGAGCTCCTTGGTGATCATGGGGCTGGGTGCTCCGTGATGGCCGATCAGGGGATCGCGGTCCGGTCGAAGATCTCTCGCACGATGTCCTCGCTCGTGATGCCCTCGGCTTCCGCTTCGTAGCTGATGAGTACGCGGTGTCTGAGGACATCCATCCCGATCCGCTTGATGTCGCTGGGGGTGACGTACCCGCGCCCGGAGAGGAACGCGCTCGCGCGGGCGGCCCGCGCGAGCGCGAGCGAGGCGCGGGGCGACGCGCCGAACTCGATGAGGCGCGGGAGGTCGAGCGTCCAGTGGGCGCCGGCGCTCGCGGGGTCGCGCGTGGCGCTGACGATCGAGACGATGTAGTCCTTGATCCGGTCGTCGATCACGATCTGGTCGACGATCCGGCGCGCGGCGCCGATCTGATCGAGGTTCAGGATCGGTTCGAGCGCGGGGGTGTGCTCGGTCGAGATCATCCTGTCGATGATGGAGCGTTCCTGCTCGCTCGTCGGGTACCCGATCTTGAGCTTGAGCATGAACCGGTCGACCTGGGCTTCGGGGAGGGGGTAGGTCCCCTCCTGCTCGATCGGGTTCTGGGTCGCGAGGACGAGGAAGGGTTCGCCGGCGTTGACGAGGTCGTAGGTCGCGTCCCCGATGGTCGCGTGCTTCTCCTGCATCGCTTCGAGCAGCGCGGACTGGACCTTGGCCGGGGCGCGGTTGATCTCGTCGGCGAGGACGATGTTCGCGAAGATCGGGCCCTTGCGGGCGCTGAAGGTCCCGTCCTTGGGGCTGTAGATCTGGGTCCCGATGAGGTCGGCGGGGAGGAGGTCGGGGGTGAACTGGATCCGCGCGAACCGTGCGTGGAGCGCCTGGGCGAGGGTGGTGACGGTCAGGGTCTTGGCGAGCCCGGGGACCCCCTCGAGCAGGACGTGCCCCCCCGTCAGGAGCCCGATGACCAGGGAGCGGACCATGTGCTCCTGTCCCACGACGATGGTCCCGACGGCGTCGACGAGCCGGTTGATGGGCTCGGCGTGGGTCAGGACCTGCTCGTCGCTCAGGGGGTGCGTCTCGCTCGTCGTTGTCACGGCGTGTCTCCGGGTTTCGGGGCGATGCGGGTGCTCCGCGGGGCGCAGCACAAGTCGCGCGGCGTTGGTGGGCGCCCGCGATCTCCTGTTCTACTTCATCGGGACGCGCAGGTTCGCGGGTCCAGTCATGGAAATGCGGAGAAGATCCGCGATCAGACCGGATCCGAGGGTCAGTTGTTCGGGGGGGTCTGGGGCGCGGGGGCGGAGCCCTGGACCTCGATCTCCCCGAACCGGTCCTCGTACTGACGCACGGCCCCGCCGACGGTCATCGCGAGGCGTTTGGCGGCGGACCAGTTCATGACGACGCGGGACCCGATGCTGAAGACGAGCATGGGCTGCTGACCCGGGTTCTGCATGGGTATGTTGAGCCCGAAGTCCATGATGAGCTCGTCGTTGGTGGTCGAGGTGCGGATGGTGTTGGCGTAGGTGGTCTGCATCTTGGATTCGTCGATGCGGAGCTGGACTTGCTGCTGGCCTTGCTGGGGCTGCTGATCGGACATCTGGGCTCTCCTCGTTGGAGGTTGGGGTTTGGGTTGAATGCCGGAGGGGGGACTCGAACCCCCAAGCCCTTTCGGACAGCGGATTTTGAATCCGCCGCGTCTACCGATTCCGCCACTCCGGCGTGGGATGGATGGTATGCCGAAGTTCTCGCCCGATGGGGCTTGAGGGGCGGGAATCGGGGGTCGATGCCTATGCTTCTCGTCCTGATGGATCGTCCGTCAGGGTCGATCCGGGTCGCAGGCGTGCGCTGGCGGACCGACAGCAGCCCCGCACGCGTTCGACGGCGCGATCCAGGCGCCAAAGGCACAATCACATGGCTTCCAATACGGTCAAAATCGAAGACGCGGGCCCTTGCCGCAAGCGTATCTCCATCGAGGTCCCGGCCGAGAAGGTCTCGGAATCGATGGAGTCGGCGATCGAGACGATCGCGCACGAGGCGCAGCTCCCCGGGTTCCGTCGGGGTCGCGCGCCGCGCCGGCTCATCGAGAAACGGTTCGGGGACTACATCAAGACCCAGACCCGCCAGTCGCTCGTCTCGACGGCGTACCAGGACGCGGTCGAGTCCAACGCGCTCAAGGTGATCGGGACCCCGCCCGATGAGGTGTTCGAGGACATCGAGGTCGAGGTGGGCAAGCCCGTGAGCTTCGAGGTCGAGGTCGAGGTCATGCCCGAGTTCGATCTCTCGGACCTGGAGGGGCTCGAGATCCTCAAGCCCGACGCGACCCTCCCCGAGGGGCTCGTCGACGAGGAGATCAAGAAGATCGCGATCAACGAGGGCGACCTTGAGGAGCAGGAGAAGTCCAAGCCCGGGCACTACCTGACGGGCAAGGGCGTGATGGTCGATTCCGACGGGACCGAGCACTACAACATCGACGGCGCGGTCATCCAGGTCCCCGAGGGGACCGAGGAGGGGATGATCCTCGGGGTCATCGTCCAGGACCTCGCCAAGCAACTCGGGACCCCCAAGGAAGGCGACACCGTCGAGGTCAAGACCAAGGGCCCGGAGAACCACGAGGTCGAGGCGATCCGCGGGAAGGACCTGACGGTCACCTTCGAGGTCCAGAAGATCTACGAGATCGTGCCCGCGCCCATGGCGGACGTCATCGCGAAGTACGGTCTCGCTTCCGAGGACCAGCTCCGCGAGATGGTCACGGCGCGTCTCGACGAGCGTGCCCAGGCGCAGCAGAAGAGCGTGATGCGCGCCCAGGTCGTCAAGAACCTCGCGGACGCGGTCCAGTTCGATCTGCCCCAGGGCCTGACGGCCCAGCAGGCGGCGCGGACCCTCCAGCGCGCCCGGATGGAGCTCATGTACCGCGGCGTCGACCAGGTCGAGATCGAGAAGCGCATGGCGGAGCTGCGTTCGCAGTCTTCGGAGCGCGCGACGGCGGAGCTCAAGCAGTTCTTCATCGTCAACAAGGCCGCGGAGCAGCTGGGCGTCCAGATCGAGGAGCAGGAGGTCAACAACCTGATCGTCGCGATGGCGCGTCAGCAGGGCAAGCGTCCCGAGCAGCTCCAGCAGGAGCTGATCCAGTCGGGTCAGGCGCAGTCGCTGATCCAGCAGGTGCGCGAGCACAAGACGATCGACAAGATCCTCGAGAGCGCGAAGGTCACGGACGTGAGCGCCGAGGAGTTCAACAAGAAGATGGCGGCCAAGGGCTGATTGTCTTCTTGAAACCGGGTTTCCACGCGCCCCGTTCCGACGAGCGGGGCGTGTTTTTTGCCTAGACTTCCGTCCACGTCAACACACCCTCTGGACACGATCGGAGTTTCCTCATGACCAGCGCACCAACCCATGCCAAGGGGCTCGAAGGCGTGATCGCCGGCGAGACCGAGATCTGCAACGTCGAGCAGTCGGCGCTCATCTACAGGGGGTACGAGATCGCGGACCTCGCCGCGAACGCGTCGTTCGAAGAGGTCGCGTATCTCCTGCTCTACGCGAAGAAACCGACGGCGGAGGAACTGAAGGTCTTCCGTTCCGAGCTCGTGAGCGAGCGCAAGATCCCCGGGTTCATGCACGATACCCTGCGCCAGGCCGCCGAGTTCGTCAAGGGCGGCAGCGCGGTCCCGATGGACGTGCTCCGCACGGGGGTCTCCCTGCTCGGGCACGTGGATCCGCAGTGCCAGGACAACTCCGCGGACGCGAACCTCCACAAGGCCAAGCGACTGCTCGCGAAGATCCCGACCATCATCGGGCATCTCCAGAACGCGATCGACGGGCGCGACTTCGTTGCGCCCGATCCGTCGTTGTCGCACGCGGCGAATCTCCTCTACATGATGACCGGCGAGAAGCCAAGCGCCGAAGCGGAGAAGGTCATGGATGTCTCGCTCGTGCTCTACGCGGAGCACGACTACAACGCGTCGACCTTCGCGGCGCGCGTGATCGCGGGGACCTTGTCCGACATGCACGGCGCGGTCACGGGCGCGATCGCGGCGCTCAAGGGCCCGCTCCACGGCGGCGCGAACGAGGCGGCGATGGACATGCTCGCGGAGATCCGCAAGGACATCGGTCCCGACAACGACCCGAAGAAGATCCAGGACTGGATGCACACCGCGTTCGCGGAGAAGCGCAAGCTCATGGGGTTCGGGCACCGGGTCTACAAGAACGGGGACCACCGCGCCCCGATCCTTCACGCGCTGGGTCGCAAGGCCGCCGAGGCGCGCGGGCCCGAGTACGTCAAGCTCTTCGAGCTGGGCGAGGAGGTCCAGCGGATCATGGAGACGGAGAAGAACATCTATCCCAACGTCGATTTCCCGTGCGGGATGACGTACTACACCATGGGGATCCCCGTCCCGCAGTACACCCCGATCTTCGTCGCGTCGCGGATCACCGGGTGGTGCGCTCACATCATGGAGCAGCACGCGAACAACCGGCTCATCCGTCCCCGAGCGGCGTACGTCGGCCCAGAGACCCGCTCCTGGAACGGCTGAAAGCCGGTCATCCCGGATCCCAACGACCCTTCAGGACGCCCGTGCCCATGCGCGGGCGTCTTTGTCAAGTATGATGACGGACACACGACTGGAGGGGTCTCGACATGATCCGGTTCAACTGCGATCGCTGCGACATGGAGATCGAGGTCGACGACGACCTCGCGGGGACCAGGCACGAGTGCCTGAACTGCGGCGACATCAACCGGGTCCCGAGCCCGGTCGGGGTCGAGCCCGCGGGCGAGGACTCGGGACCAGCCAAAGCCGTGGACCGGGCCGCCAAGGCGGGGTACCCGGCGGACTTCGGGCCCGAGCAGCGGGTGCTCAAGGTCCGGAGGTGCTGGTTCCGCTCGCGCCCGATCCGGTTCTCGATCATGGTGCTCCTGCTCGTCGCGGGGGTGGTGGGGGCGCTCTGGGTCGAGATCGGGGACCACTCGCGCTGGTACCACCTGTTCTTCGTCACGATGGCGGTCGGATCCGTGGGGTTCATCGCGTGGTGGTGGGTGGATCGGCTCGGGGCGGCGTTCGAGGTCACGACCAAGCGCACGGTCATGCACCGGGGGTTCTTCTCCCGAGCGACGTCCGAGGTCGTCCACGACAATATCCGGAACATCCAGGTCGACCAGACCTTCCTCCAGCGGGTGTTCGGGGTGGGTCGGATCGGGATCTCTTCGTCCGGTCAGGACGGGGTCGAGATCCAGGTCAACCACCTGCGCGAGCCGGACAAACTCCGTGAGATCATCGACTTGTATCGCCCGATCTGAGCCCCCCGGGCGGGGTCTACAACCGAGTGTGAAATCTGGGGTCTGGGGCGGCATCATGTGTGCCGCGGGCCGCGAATAGACGATATAGTGGAATACCGGAAGGAATGCTCCGGTTTTGGTCGGTATGGAGGCCCGTATGCCCTGGCTTGCGAAACTGAGACTGCGTGTGTTCGCCGTGCTCGTCGCGTTGACGATCGGGGTGATCGGCGTGGTCGGGATGCTGTCGGTGCCCGTGCTCCCCGCGTTGGGTGTCGCGATCGTCGCGGCGGCGGCCGTGGTGAACTCCATGACGGCCAAGCTCAGCGCGGTGACCTGCGCGGGGTGCGGGACGAGCATCGCGAAAATGCCCGCGGGGACCTACGGGATCACCTGCACCACGTGCGGGACGATCAACCTCCCGTACCGCTCGGGTGAGCACGCGACCATGCTCGCGATCGATCCGGACGACGACTCGGTGGACGAAGAGCCCGCAAACGCGTAATCAGCGATCAACCGAGATCAGCGAGACGGGAACTCCCAGGGGGTCCCCGGGGTGTACTCGATGAGTTCGTAGAGCTCCTGACGGGTCTGCATGTTCCCGAGCTGACCCTCGAGCGTGCCTTCCGCTTTGAGCTCTTGCAGGGCGCGTGTGATTGCGCCCATCGCGATGCGCTGGGTCGACACGGGGTAGATGACGATGTCGTACCCCAGTTCGCGGAACCGATCGATCCCGAGCATGGGGGTCTTCCCGAACTCGGTCATGTTCGCGAGCATGAAGGGGCGTTTGTTCCCCAGCTCGCGCATGGCGGTCGAGAACCGCTCGAACTCCTCCTCGCTCGCGAGCCCCTCGGGGAAGATCATGTGCGCGCCCGCGTCGACGTACGCCCTGGCGCGGTCGATCGCGTGGTCGATGCCCTCGACACCTTTGGCGTCGGTCCGGGCGCAGATGATGAAGTCGCCGTCTGAGCAGTCCTCGCTCGCTTTGCGTGCCCACCGGACACGCGAGCACATCTGCTCGGCGCTCTGGAGGGCTTTGCCGTCGAGGTGCCCGCAGCGCTTGGGGAAGACCTGGTCCTCGATGTGGAGCCCGGCACCTCCGGCGTGGTTGTACTCGATGACCGTGCGCCGGACCATCTCCTCCTCGCCGAACCCGGTATCGGCGTCCGCGATGACGGGGAGCCCCGAGCCCCGGGCGACCTGGCGGACGATCGACGCGAAGAAATCGAGGGTGAGGAGCCCGACGTCGGGGACCCCCGCGCCGACCGAAATGGCCCCCCCGGAGACATAGCACGCTTCGAACCCCGACTGCGCCACGGCCCTTGCGACGAGCGCGTTGAACGCGCCGGGGGCCATGACGGTGTGGTCTCGCATCAGGGCCCGCAATCGCGCGCCGGGGTGGTCGTTTGTGCTCATAACGCGATCCTAGACCCCGCGAA
Organism: uncultured Phycisphaerales bacterium; assembly: GCA_965652365.1. Lineage (GTDB taxonomy): Bacteria > Planctomycetota > Phycisphaerae > Phycisphaerales > UBA1924 > UBA1924. The sequence continues at coordinate 147,491 of CBFGUD010000001.1, read as the reverse complement.
GGGGGAGCCGCACGCTCGGAATCTTCATACACTCGGGCATGGAGCACAGCATGCACAGGACCATGATTTTCGCGGCGCTCGTGATTCTTGCGGGTTCGATCGGGATCGCCGGCGCGCAGGACGGCGGGGACGGATCGGGCACGGACGAGAAGCCCCGGTTCACGATCACGGGGACCATCGTGCCGCACTCGGGCGCGGCGACGGATGTCGGGGCGCAGTTCGAGGACTTCGAACGCGACGGGCGGCTCCTCTTCGGCCCCCAGCCGACCGAGGAGCAGATCCGCGCCTTCGCGGCGAGCGGGGGGAAAGCGGTCGTCTCGATGCGCACGGACGAGGAGATGGCATCGCTCGGGTTCGACGAAGCGGCGCTGTGCGCCGAGATCGGGCTCGCGTATATCCACATCCCCGTCCGAGGACCCATGCTCGGCGTGGACGAGCCGCGGGCGCTGCGCGAGGCGCTCCGCGAGCACCCGGGGCCGATGCTGCTGCACTGCGCGACCGGTTCGCGCGCCGCGACGGTCTACGGGCTCCACCTCGTCTCGATCGGCGCGATGGACGTGCGCGGCGCGATCGACCAGGCGCTGGCGCTCGGGATGAGCCCGGGATCCGTTCCCTCCTTCCAGAAGGCACTCATGAAACAACCCCAACGCGTGATCGGCGCGGTCGACGCGGCGCGTCTGATCGACGATGTCCACATGCTCACCTCCTTCGGGACGCGCCACACCCTGTCGGTGACCGACGACCCGCACCGGGGGATCGGCGCGGCCCGGCGCTGGGTCCGCGACGCGTTCGAGCGGGCGGTCGCGGACTCGGGCAAGCAGGGCGAGCTCGCGCCCGTCGTGTCGTTCGATCCGCACACGCTCGGGCCGGACGGGCGGCGGATCGATCGGGAGGTCGAGATCGTCAATGTGGTTTGCACGATCCCGGGCGCGGACCCGGAGTCGCGCGACGAGCTGATCTACGTCCTTGCGCACCTCGATTCCCGCGCGAGCGACGGGATGGACGCGGAGTCCGACGCGCCCGGGGCGAACGACGACGGGTCGGGGGTCGCGGCGATCATCGAGCTGGCGCGGGTGCTCGCGCCGGAGAACTTGGACGCGACCGTGGTCCTCATGGCGACGAGCGGCGAAGAGCAGGGGCTCTTCGGGGCGCGCCTCCACGCGCAGGCGCTCAAGGAGCGCGGCGCGAACGTGGTCGCGGTCCTCAACAACGACACGATCGGCGACCCCACGGGGGTCGATGGGCGATCGGCGCCCGGCGAGGTTCGGATCCTCTCGGAGGGGCTCCCGCTCGAACTGATGAGCGACACGGACCCCGAGCGGATCCGCAACGCGCTGTATCGGCTGCGCCTCTACGGGTCCGAGTCCGACTCGCACTCGCGTCAGCTCGCGCGGTACATCGCGCACGTCGGGACGCTCCACGGCGAGCTCCCCGTCAAGCCCAAGCTGATCTTCCGCCCGGACCGGTACCTCCGGGGGGGTGACCACACCCCCTTCAACGAGCTCGGGTGGGCGGCCGTCCGGTTCTGCGAGGTCCACGAGAACTACAACCACCAGCACCAGGACGTCCGGATCGAGGACGGCGTGCAGTACGGGGACCTCGCGACGTACGTGGATGCGGAGTATCTCATGGGGGTCACCAAGCTCAACGCGGCGACCCTCGTCCACCTCGCGAACGCGCCCCGTTCGCCGCACAACGCGCGGGTCCTCGTCGCGGAGCTCACCAACGACACGACCCTGCGCTGGGACCCATCCACGAGCGCGGACGTCGCGGGGTACGAGGTCGTCTGGCGCGAGACCACCGACCCGGACTGGACGGGGTTCGAGGACGTCGGGGACGTCACGGAAGCGACGGTCGACAAGTCCAAGGACAACTGGATCTTCGGGGTCCGCGCGTACGACTCGAGCGGGTATCGGTCCATGGTTTCGTTCCCGATCGCGGCGCGTGACTGAATCTTCACGCGCCCGTTGACGGGCGCGAGGATACGCTTGGGCATGATCCACTCCTGGCACGACGTGCGCCCCGGGATCCAGACCCTGGACCTCCCCAAGCATTTCCGGTCGATCATCGAGATCCCGAAGGGGTCGAGCAACAAGTACGAGCTCGACAAGCAGACGGGGCTGCTCCGTCTGGATCGGGTGCTCTCGAGCGCCGTGTACTACCCCGCGAACTACGGGTTCATCCCGCAGACCTTCGCGGAGGACGACGACCCGCTGGACGTGCTCGTGTTCTGCACGGAGAAGGTCCCGCCGCTGTGCATCTGCGAGGCCCGCGCGATCGGGGTCATGACGATGCTCGACGAGGGGCAGCCCGACCACAAGATCATCTCCGTGCTCATCAACGACCCGGAGTTCGAGGACCTCAAGGCGATCGTGGACTTCCCGAAGCACACGTTCAAGATGCTCAAACGCTTCTTCGAGGACTACAAGAACCTCGAGGGGAAGGTCGTGGAGGTCGACGAGATCCAGCCCGCCGAGCGGGCGCACCAGATCATCGACGAGGCGCTCGAGCGGTATTCCAACGCGCGCCGATCCGGGAAGCTCTGATCCGTCCCGATCGGGCCGGGTGTATGATCGCCCATGAGCACCACGACCACATCCCAGACCGACCGGCCGACGATGGAGCCGGGACTGTCGCCGCTGAAAATCGGGAGCAGGACGCTCGATTCGCGCCTCCTCGTGGGGACGGGCAAGTACGCGACGATGGACCTGATGCGCGACGCGCTGGGCGCGAGCGGGTCCGAGGCGATCACGGTCGCGGTCCGGCGCGAGCGGCTCTTCAACGGCGAGGGGAAGTCGCTCCTCGAGTTCATCGATCTGGATCGGTACACGATCCTCCCGAACACGGCCGGGTGTTTCAGCGCCGAGGACGCGATCCGGGTCGCGCGGCTCGGGCGGGACATCCTCGAGCAGCTCGACAACCCCGGCGCGAACTGGGTGAAGCTCGAGGTCCTCGGGGACACCAAGACCCTCCTCCCGGACCCCGTGGGGACCCTCGAAGCGGTGCGCGAGCTTGTCAGCGACGGGTTCGAGGTGCTGTGCTACACGAGCGATGACCCGATCAGCGCCCAGCGGATCAAGGACGCCGGAGCGACGGCCGTCATGCCTGCGGGGTCACCGATCGGGTCGGGCCAGGGCGTCCTGAACGCGAACAACATCGTGCTCTGTCTCGAGCTGCTCAAGGACGGGGACCCGGGCTACCCCGTGATCGTCGATGCGGGGGTGGGGAGCGCGAGCGACGTGTCGTTCGCGATGGAACTGGGCGCGGACGGGGTGCTGCTCAATACGGCCATCGCGCACGCGAAGGACCCCGTGATGATGGCGCACGCGATGCGCCACGCGTGCGATGCGGGTCGCCGGTCGTACCTCGCGGGGCGGATCGAGAAGAAGCGCTACGCGACCGCGTCGAGCCCCATGGAGGGCGCGATCTCCTACATCCCGGGGGAGTGATCGATCGGGTATCATCGGGCTTTGATCGGATCGGTCGCACAGGAGCGGAAGCCCATGAACGAAGAGCAGGGGGCCCCCAGAGCCGGGGACGGATACAAGTGTCTTGCGTGCGGGTACAACATCAGCGGCCTCGCGCTGGGCGAACGCTGCCCCGAGTGCGGGTCCGAGGTGCGTCAGTTCGCGACATCCGGGGAGCAGACGAGCGGCAAGGCGATCGCGTCGATGGTCCTCGGGATCGTCTCGATCGTGACCTGCATGGGGTATGGGATCATCGGGATGCCGTGTGCGATCATCGCGATCGTGCTCGCGAAGAAGGCGCGGCTCGCGATCCAGGCGGGGACCGCGCCGCCCAGTTCGCAGGGGATGGCGACGGCGGGTCGGGTCTGCGGATGGATCGGGGTCGTCCTGAACGCGCTCATGCTCGCGTATCTCGTCGTCATCATCTTCGTGCTCGTGCTGGGCATCGCAGCGACCCCGTGATATGACCCAGACCAAGCGCGAGTTCGACAAGCACGACCTCTACGAACTGTGCGTCCAGAGCCCGGACGATCTGGTCGCGCTCGCGGGCGCGATTCACGGGGGTTCTTCGTTGGTTCTTGGGGAGGATTTTTCCGGGACGTGCGCGTTCGCGCATGCGTGGGTGAGGTCGCGCGACGATCGTCGAGCGATCTGCGCGGACCTGGACCCCGAAGCACTCGCCAAACATGGGAACCACGATCGGATCGTCAAGCACCAGCGCGATGTCCGCAAAGCCGACGAGCCCTGCGACGTGCTCTTCGTCGGAAACTTCTCGATCGGGTACTTCCACACCCGCGCGGAGCTGGTCGCGTATCTCAAACACGCCCGGTCGAGGGTCGAATCGTCAAACGGCGTGTTCCTCTGCGACACCTACGGCGGCGACACCGCGTATGTCCTCGGCGGCGTCCATCGACCGACCCCGATGGGGGACGGGCGGATCTGCCGGTATACCTGGGAGCAGCGCGACGCCGACCCGCTCACGGGGATGGTCCGCGACGTGATCCACTTCCGGATCGAGGACGCGGGGGTCATCACACACGAGTTCGACGATGCGTTCGTCTACGACTGGCGGCTCTGGAGTGTCCCGGAACTGCGGGACGCGATGCTGGACGCGGGGTTCACGACCACCGAGGTCTACGCCAAACTCCCCGACGCGATCGACGAGGACGGGAACGCGTACGTCTCCCCGATCCAGGACCCGAGCGAGGAACTCGACGACTCGTTCATCGTGCTCGTCGCGGCGCGAGTATGATTAAATCATGGATTGGCAAGCCTGGGTAATCTCGCCTGCTGTAACACTCCTCGGCATTGGAGCCGTTGGTTGGCTGGCACGCAACTGGATAACTGCGAGGCTGACACGGTCGATCCAGCATGAATATGATCTAAAGCTGGTCAGGGCGCAAGCGGCCATCGACGAACGCCACAGTTTGCTGAGAGAGCAGGTTGAGTCAGTTCGAGATGTGCTCAGCGGCCCCCTTTCCGTTGCTGCAAAGCGTAAAGAAATGTTGTTTGAGCGTCGATTGGCAGCAATTGATTCGCTGTTAGATGCCGTAGGCATTTTGGATAAGTCTAGTGCAGCTGTAGGCCTGGCAGTCGCGTTGAAGTTCGATGAGATCGACAAAAAAATTGAAGATTCTAAGTCAGGACTCCAGGATTTTCTTAAAGTGATTTCCGCTGGAGTAGATCTTGAGAGTTTGAAATTGATAAGCGTCAATCGTGCTAGGGTATATCTTACTCCTGCTTGCTGGTCAACTTATGAGGCGTATAAGGGCGTTGTGGTAGGTGTTTCGCTAAGAATTAAAATTGGCGAGATCGGATTGCCCGCAGGTCAGTATCTGAAAGAAGACAGTTTGATCGAGTTGTTAAAATCAACTTTGCCAGAAGATGCTGATTTGATTGACAAACATGGGATCAATGCGGCGGCAGCGTTGTCAACAAAAATTCGTGACAAGATTTATTCGGAAATCGATCTAATGCTGTCGGATATTGCCGATGGTCACGCGCATGTGACCGAGGCTGCGGAATTATCTCGTCTTGCTGACGTAGTAATCGGGGCAACTGGTGGCATTGAATTAGATCATGACAAATAGATCGATAAGAGGTTTGAGGCATGGTTTATTTGTTTAACCTAAGTATACGATAGATACAGTTTACGTTTTGAGGTGGGTCTTCATCCAATCGCCACACCTTTGAGTGGTGGTGAGATCGCCCCTAGAATCGTCCATGACGACCATGGACACGAAAACCGACACGACAACCCTCATCTCCACCAACCCCTCCACCGGCGAGGAGGTCGGGCGCGTCCCGATCACGCCCGTGTCCGAGATCGATTCGGTCATCGCCAAAGCGCGGGCCGCGCTCCCGGGGTGGCAGGCGTTGTCGGCGCAGGAGCGTGCGGACATGCTCAAGGGGGCGGGGGAGGCGCTCGTCGCGCGAGCGGAGGAACTCGGGGAACTGCTCTCACGCGAGCAGGGCAAGCCCATCGCGGAGGGGATCGGGGAGGTCAACGCGTGCGGGTCGCGCCTCGCGGAGGAAGCGGACGAGATCGCCAAGGCCGTCGCGCCAGAGGTGCTCACGGACGATGGGGTCGAGTCGACGATCTATTACGACGGGTACGGGGTCTGCGCGGCGATCACGCCGTGGAACTTCCCGATCCTGATGCCGCACTGGATGATCCTCCCCGCGCTCGTCGCGGGGAACACGGTGATCTGCAAGCCCAGCGAGCAGACCCCGCTCATCGCGGATGCGTACGTCAAAGTGCTCCAGGAGTTCCTCCCAGAAGGGGTCCTCCAGATCGTGCACGGCGAGGACGAGCAGGGCAAGGCGCTCGTCGCCGGGGACGTGGACATGATCGCGTTCACCGGGTCGAAGAACGCGGGTCAGCACATCATGCAGAGCGCGGCCAAGGGTCTGAAACGGCTCATCCTCGAGCTCGGCTCGAAGGACCCGATGATCGTGCTCGAGGGCGCGGACCTCGACGCGGCGGCCGCGTTCGCCGCTCGGAACTCGCTGCGGAACTGCGGTCAGGTCTGTGTCTCGACGGAGCGGGTTTACGTTCAGGAGTCGATCAAGCCCGCGTTCATGGACAAACTCATCGAGAAGGTCAAGGAGTTCAAGGTCGGGGACTGCGCGATGGATGGCGCGACCATGGGCCCGATGGTCATGCGTGCCCAGAAGGAGCACGTGCTCAAGCAGATCGACGACGCGCTCGCGAAGGGCGCGATCAAAGTCCACGGCGGCGAGCCCATGGACGGCAACTTCGTCGCGCCCACCGTCCTCGACGGGTGCACCCACGACATGGACATCATGACGGTCGAGACGTTCGGCCCGGTCGTGTGTGTCGCCGGGGTGAATGACGACGCGGAGGCCGTCGAGAAGGCGAACGACACGGAGTACGGGCTCGGGGCCGTCGTCTTCGGTGAGGACTCGAAGGCCCGCGAGGTCGGGCGCAAACTCACGGCCGGCATGATCGGGGTCAACCGATCCCTCGGCGGCGCGTCCGGGACCCCCTGGGTCGGGGCGCGTCACTCGGGGTACTCGTACCACATGGGGCCGATGGGGCATCGTCAGTTCTGTCAGGTCCGTGTGGTGAGCACGAACAACTAACCGGTTCACGCATTCGTCAAAATGGCCGCACCCCCGAGAGAAGTCCCTCGGGGGTGCGTTCACGGCTGGGCGTCACTGATAAGCCGAGTTCTGTCCGGCGATCGGTTTCGAGTCCATCCTTTTGTCGGGGGCTCGGACCCGACCTGATCGCGTGGGCGACCATTTCTCTGCCCGCGCCGTTGCCGGCGCGGTGGGGGACGTTCGTCCCCAGCACCCGACCCGCCTCGACGATCCTCGGACCGAGGACGCACCATCGGTGCGCGAGACTGCTTGGGCTTGCACGCGGTGGGGTTTACCGTGCCCCGGGTGTCGCCACCCGGGCGGTGCGCTCTTACCGCACCCTTTCACCCTTACCTGTGTCTCCGGAGAGACCATCGGCGGTTTGCTTTCTGTGGCACTGTCCCTCGCTCGCAGCCGTGGAAACCGATCGAGCGGGTGGGTGTTACCCACCACCGTGTCCTGTCGTGCTCGGACTTTCCTCCCATGGGGTTGGATTTCGCCGCTCCCATGAGCGGCCGCCTCGCGACGCCGCGGGCACTGATGGTACGCCCATCGGGCGAGCGGGGTCGTGAGTCTTGCTGTATCATGGGGTTATGAGTTCGACCAGCGCCATTGTGTGGGCGCAGCCGGATCAGGCGACCATGCTCAGCGACGCGCTCACGCGCGCGGGGGTGTCCATCGTCGGCGCGGGGTGCGCCGACCCGACCCGCGGGTCGGAAACCGCCAAGTCGCTCGGGTGCGAACACTTCGACGACCTGCGCCGGGTGCTGAGCGCCGCCAAGCCCGACCTGGTGCTCCTCGCGGACCCGGGTGGGTTCGGGGACAAGGACCTCGAGAACGACATGGTCGCGCTCCAGCACGCGCACGCGAACGAGGTGTGCGTCGCGACGCTCGAACCGATCCCGGCGGAAGCGACGGTCATCACGGGGACGTCGTGGACCGACGCGCTCCAGAGCGGCGCGTTCGCGCAGTTCGTCCGGCTCGTCCCCATGGTCCGCCGGACGCGCCTGATCGACGAGCTGATGGCCGCGCTCGAGACGTTCGGGCCGATCCGCTCGATGTCGATGTCGCTCCTGAGCCCGTCGGTCTACGGCTCGCTCGGGGCGCGTCTGTTCGACACGATGGACCTGTTCCGGACACTCATGGGGGTCCCCGAGATCATCGATGCGGGATACACCGGGACGTCGAGCGGGTCGGCGCTGCACCAGCTCCCGGGGCAATCGCTCCGGAATCTCCACGGGGTCATCACCGCGCACCTGCGCCTCCCCGACGGGCGCGCGGGGATCGTGCAGATCAGCGACCAGACGGGTCGGACCGCGCTGTCGATGAACATCCTCGGGAGCGACGGGCACATCACGGTCCACGACATGGGGTTCACGCGCTACGACAAGTCCGGCGCGGCCATCGATTCGTGCGAGGTCGATGCGGACCCCGAGATCGATCCGTCCGCGCGTCGATTGACCGAGCAACTCATCCAGCTGTGTTCGGGGGTGTCGCCGTCGCGGGCGCCCGTCGATCACGCGAGCGTGCTCGCGATGGGGCACACGGCGCTGCTGAGCGCGCGGACCGGACAAGGAGAAACGCCGGAGACGATCCGGCGTTTGCTCATGGAAGTCTGAATGTCAGCGGGTGGGATTACTCGGAATCGTCGGTCTCGTAAAACTTGCGGATGACGGGCTTGAGGTCTTCCCAGCGGGGCTCCGCTTTCTTGATCCCGTAGTTCGCCTTGTAGGCGCGCCGGTACTCGAACTGGAACCGGTAGGTCCGCAGATCGCCCGAGCGGTACGCGTCGACCATCTCCTGCTCCTCGGGGAAGAGCTTGGTGTACTGGTTCCAGAGCTTGTCCATGTACCGGCGGTGGTTGAACATCTTCTGGGTGTTCGCGAGGGACCACTCGATGTCGTCGGCGAACGAGCGCGTCTCCTCCGCGAGCTCCGCGGCCTTGATGGCCGTCGGATCCTCGGGGTCGGTCGCGGCGATCGAGTCCGCGCCTTCCTGGGCGGCGCGGGCGAGCGCGTTGGCTTCGTTGAAGGTCACGACGAGGCGCGTGAACGCGAGCCCGCGGTGCGCGGAGTGGATCTTGCGCTGGTTGCGGTTCACGTCCGGGCGCTTGGGGCCGCAGCCCGCGAGCATGAGGGTCGCGAGTGAGAACACGAGGGCGGTACGAAGGGTTGTGCGTGTCATGGGTCTGATCTCCTGATGTCCCTTCGCGGTTCCGGGCCGTTCCATCTTACGGGATGGGGTACGCCGTGTCGATGCCGCTGGATCGGAGCAGGGTGCGGAACGACTCGGAGAACACGAAGTTCTCTTCAGGGTACTCGGCGCCCGAGAGATTGCGATCCAAGTGGGAGAACATCAGATCGATCTCCCCGATGGGTTCGGGTTGCGCGGGCGCTGCGTCCGGATAACCCGCGGCCGGTTCGATCAGCTCCACGAGACCCTTGGTCGAAGCGCCCGTCTCGTTGAGGGACTGGATCGTCGCGGTGTAGCGGAGCGTGCATCCGGGGGTCGCTTCCCGGGATAACTCGGCTTTCGCGACCTTCGCGAGGATGACCTTCTCGGCGAAATCGTGGGCGTGCCCGACGAGGATCCCGGCGCTCTGGGCCATCCCCTCGACGATGAGCGACATGGGCATGACGGGGAGCGCGTCGCGCGTGGGGGTGGGCGCGAAATGGTCGTGGATATGCTCCTCGGCCATCGACACGTGCTTGATCGCGACGAGGCGCGTGGCGCGTTCGAGCTCGACGATCCGATCGATCCACATCCAGCGCACGCGCGGTCTCCGTAGGAATCAGTCGGGGCGGATCAGGCGGCCTGGAGCTTGTGGTCGCAGAAGCGGATCAGCGCCTCGACCGTGAGGATCTTGCGCATGTTCTCGACGCTCGGGTCCCGCTCGAGGAGCTCGAAGTCGAAGTGGGGGACGCGCTGCTTGAGCATGTCGATCCCCTTGGGGGTGAACTTGCCGTCCTGGACGTACTCCTCGTCCTGCATCATGGACTCGGGGAAAAGCTCGCCCTGCGCGATCTTGAACCCGAACTCCTGCTCGAGCTTGAAGGTGATGTCGAGGATGTCGATCGACTCGGCGCCCAGGTCGCCCGTGAGGGTCGCGGAGGGGACGACCTCGTCTTCGTCGACGGCGAGCGCGTCGACGAGGATGTCGCGGATCTTCTCGAGAATCTCGTCTCTGGTCATAGTCGTCACAGGTCCTGTCTGCGGCATTGGAGTCCTTGCCCTTTGGGAGACGCCACCGGATCCGTCCGTGGCGGTCCGAATGGTAGTCGCACAGACCTCGCTAAACCACGCCGCCCCCTGGGCTCAGGGGGTCGAAGAACGGGGCGGATTCTTGGGCGTGAAGCGCTCCGGGGAGGGGACGAACGATCAGGGACGACATATGCTTTGGGTTGGCAAGGACGCAGGAATTCCGCCTTTGGAGCACCGATGAGCGAGCAGCCCAACGCGGCACAACCACGAGAAGACGACCTCGAATCCGTCGTGATCCGGTTCTGCGGCGACTCCGGGGACGGGATGCAGATCGCGGGGGGGCAGTTCGCCGCGACGAGCGCGATCCTTGGCAACGACATCGCGACCTTCCCCGACTTCCCCGCCGAGATCCGCGCCCCGCGCGGGACGACCTTCGGGGTCTCGGGGTTCCAGCTCCATTTCTCGTCGCGCGAGGTCCACACCCCCGGCGACGAGGTCAACGTCCTGATCGCGATGAACCCCGCCGGGCTCAAGGTGAACCTGACGGACGTCGTCGCGGGGGGGATCGTCATCGCGGACTCCGATGAGTTCACGGGCGTGAACCTGAGCAAGTGCGGCTACCCGGAGGGGTACAACCCGCTCGAGGACGACCAGATCAAATCGTCGTACCAACTCTTCGAGGTCCCGATGTCGCGCCTGACGCGCGAGGCGCTCGAGGGCGCGGAGATCACGACGAAGGAGATGGATCGCTGCCGGAACATGTTCGCGCTGGGAGTCGCGTACTGGCTCTACGAGCGCGACCCGACACCGACGATCCAGCACCTCGAACGCTACTTCGGGAAGGTGAAGGGTCGCCCAGAGATCGCGAGCGCGAACATCGAGGTCCTCCGCGCGGGGTACCACTTCGGGGAGACGGCCGAGCTCTTCCCCGCGCGGTACCGGGTCGCGCCGGCGAAGCTTGAAGCGGGGGAATACAGGCAGATTTCCGGGAACCAGGCGATGGTCCTGGGGCTCGCGACGGCCGCTCGGAAAGCGAACAAGCGTCTGCTCTACGCCGGGTACCCGATCACCCCCGCGTCCGACATCCTTCACGGATTGTCGCGCCTCAAGCACCTCGATGTGCGCACGTTCCAGGCGGAGGACGAGATCGCGGCCATCGCGAGCGCGATCGGCGCGAGCTTCGCGGGGGACCTCGCCGTCACGGGGACATCGGGTCCCGGGCTCGCGCTCAAGGGGGAAGCGCTCGGGGCGGCGGTTATCTACGAGCTCCCGCTCATCGCGATCGACGTCCAGCGCGCCGGACCCGCGACGGGCATGCCCACCAAGACCGAGCAGGCGGACCTGTTTCAGGCGCTGTTCGGACGATCGGGAGAGAGCCCGTGCATCGTGCTCGCGCCCAGCGGCCCGGCGGACTGCTTCAACACCGCGATCGAAGCGGCGCGCCTCGCGATCCGCGCGATGAGCCCCGTCATCATCCTCTCCGACGGATCCATCGCCAACGGCGCCGAGCCCTGGAAGATCCCGGACCTGGATTCGATCGAGCCCATCGCGAGCGAGCATCCCGGGCCGCGCGGTGAGGACGATCCCGCGTTCCTCCCGTACACACGAGACGAGCACACCCTCGCGAGGCCCTGGGCGATCCCCGGGACCAGGGGGCTCGAGCACCGGCTCGGGTCGCTCGAGAAGAGCGACGGTTCGGGGAACGTGTCCTACGACCCGATGAACCACCAGCGCATGGTCGAGATACGCCGCGCGAAGATCGAACGCGTCGCGGAACTCCTCCCCCCGACCCCGATCCGCGGCGAGCCCTCGGGCGAAACGCTCCTCCTCGGATGGGGCGGGACCTTCGGCGCGATCGCGACGGCGCGGGATCGGCTCGAGAAGAAGGGGCACTCGATCAGCGCCGCGCACATCCGGCACCTGAGCCCGCTCCCCCCGGACCTCGGAGAGATCATGTCGCGCTTCGATCGGGTGATCGTCCCCGAGCAAAATATGGGTCAGCTCGCGATGCTGCTCCGCGCGCGCACGCTCGTCGACATCAGGTCCGTCTGTCACGTTCGCGGTCGGTCCATCGGGGTCGCGGAGCTGATGCGCGACATCGAGCGGGTGATCGAGGAAGAATCCAGGGTCGCGATCGGGGGTGCGTCATGACGGACATCGCGCTCCCGACGTATTCGCCCAAGGACTTCGCGTCGGACCAGCAGGTGCGCTGGTGCCCGGGGTGCGGGGACTACGCGGTGCTCAACGGGGTCCGCAAGGCCGTCGCGAAGCTCGGGATCCCCAAGGAGAAGTTCGTGTTCGTGTCCGGGATCGGGTGCGCCGCTCGTTTCCCGTACTACATGAACACCTTCGGGCTCCACACCCTCCACGGGCGTGCCCCGGCGTTCGCGACGGGGATCAAGCTCGCGAACCCGGATCTGAAGGTCTGCGTGGTCTCGGGCGACGGCGATCTGTTCTCCATCGGCGGGAACCACACGATCCACGCGATGCGCCGCGATGTGGACCTCTCGCTCCTCCTGCTGAACAACAAGATCTACGGGCTCACCAAGGGTCAGTACTCCCCCACGAGCGAGGTCGGGAAGAAGACCGCGTCGACCCCGATGGGATCGGTCGACACCCCGATCAACCCGCTTGCGCTCGCGCTGGGCGCCGGGTGCGGGTTCGTGGCGCGCTGCGTCGACGTCGACCTCAAGCTCTTCGACGAGGTCTACACCCGCGCGCTCGAGCACAAGGGGTGCTCGCTTGTCGAGGTCTACCAGGACTGCAACATCTTCAACCACGGCGCCTTCTTCTACGCGTCGCAGAAGGACACGAAGAACGAGAACACCATCACCCTGCGCCACGGCGAGCCCATGATCTACGGCGACGACAACGACAAGGGGCTCGCGCTCCGCAACGGGCGTATCTCGACGGTCCTGCGCTCGGAGGTCGACGAGTCCGAGCTCATGGTCCACGACGAGACCAGCCTCGCGCACGCGATGATGCTCACCCAGCTCTTCCACCCGGACTTCCCCGAGCCCATGGGGGTGCTCTACAAGCGGCCCGAGACCGAGACCTACGAGCGCCTCGTCGAGGCGCAGGTCGCCCAGGCCAAAACGAAAACGGATCAGCCGCTCGAGGCGCTGATCCGTGGGACGAGTACCTGGACCGTCGGGAACTGATGAGATCCGATCAGGTCTGGCTCAGTTCCAGACGTTGATCTTCTGCTCGTCGGCCTGCCCGTCCTGGTCCTTGGCGCCGCGGACCTCGCCGGGCGCGAAATGGTCCTGGCGCCACGACTCGGGGTAGTGCGGATCGTCCATCTCGATGCACGCCTTGGTCGGGTACATCGGTCGGAACGTGTCGCACATGACCGCGAGCTCGTCGGTCCACTTCTTCCCGAGCGACGCTTCGACCGTCCCGGGGTGCGGGCCGTGGGGGATGCCCTGGGGGTGGACGCTGATGGAGCCCGAGGTGATCCCGCGTCGCGCCTTGTAGTTCCCCTCGACGTAGTACATGATCTCGTCGGAGTCGATGTTGGAGTGGTTGTAGGGGACGGGGATCGCGTCGGGGTGGAAGTCGAGGGCGCGGGGGCAGAACGAGCAGATCACGAAGTTGTGGCCCTCGAACGTCTGGTGGATCGGGGGCGGCATGTGCAGCATCCCCGTGATGGGCGCGAAGTCCATGATGTTGAAGCAGTAGGGGTAGTAGCACCCGTCCCACCCGACGACCTCGAGCGGGTGGTAGGGGTACATGTACGAGTGGACCGTGTCCCGCGCCTTGATGCGGACCTCGAAGTCGCCCTTCTCGTCGTGCGCGAGCGGGTGCTCGTCGTCGACGAACGGCACGCGCAGATCACGCTCGCAATACGGCGCGTGCTCGAGGAACTGCGACGTCTTCTTGCTGATGTACCCCGGGGGCGGGAGGATGTGGCTCGCGTTGCACGTCTCGAACCCGATGAACTTCCCGAGGGGCATCTGCGCCTTGGTGTACCCCCCGAAGTCGTCGTTGTCCGAGCCGTCGTCGGGGCGCTCGTCGAACTCCATCCGGTAGATGGTGCCCTTGGGCATGACGATGTAGTCCTTGGCGCGAAACTTGAGCGTCCCGAACATGGTGCGCATGGTCCCGGACCCGTAGTGAACGAACAGGCACTCGTCGCCCTGCCCGTTCTTGAAGTGGTACATCATCTGGGATCCGGGCTGGCACACGAACATCTCGACGTCCGAGTTCCCGAAGATCACGACGCGCCCGTCGACGGGGTCGCCCTTGGTGGGGACCGCCTGGGTCTTGACATGGCGCATGCGCATCGTGTTGAGCTCGACGTACTCGGGCTTGGTCGAGTAGAGCGCCTTCCACCCCGAGACCTGGGTCGGGGGGTGGATGTGGTAGAGCGTCGAGGTCGGGCCGACGAAGCCCTCGGTCCCGAAGAGCTCTTCGGAGTAGAGCGCGCCGTCGGGGCGCCGGAACTGGATGTGTCGTTTCTTCGGGATCGATCCGAGTTGCATGTAATACGGCATTGAGATCACGCCTCGTGCTTCCCGAACGCGCCGTGCGCCGGGAGGGGGTTTGACGTCGCCGATGAGGGATTCCGCCCTTCGAGCGGCCCCGGATGCGGCCACGAATGATTCTAGGGAACATCAGCCCGGAATGAACGGGAAACCGCCACAAATCCGGACGCGACCCGAACATCCCGAGACTCGCTCGATTTGTGGACCCTGATCTCCGATCCAACCGAAGCAGTTGCATCCGGCCGCGTGAGGCCGTGATCGGGACTATGATGACGACCTGATTTCGAACACCCGAACGCGTGTTGACCGGGCCGGGTGAGCCCCCACGCGTTCTGAGCGAGCCGCGAGTTGTTCCACAACGCCGCAAAGCACGGACGATCGATCCCTTCACGATACGGACCGTATCTGACTGTCCGGGACCTCAAGCAGGTCCACGGCTGTGATCGTCTGATCATGCTCCACGAGCGTGATCGCACGAACCACCTGCTCTACAGGTTCGATCACATCCCCGATGCATCGCTCCGCAGGCGGATCTTCGAACGCTTCATGGTGACCGCGCGCCTCGAGCACCCGCACATCCTGAGCGTCCAGAACGTCGGGTACGACGACACGGGGCGTTTGTGCGTCGTCACGACCTATCCGGGGAACCAGGACGGGCTCGTCACGCTCGGAGACCTCAAGGCCCAGCGCGGCGGGGTCCTCGAGTTCTCCGAGGTCCAGCGCCTCATCGAGCAGCTCCTCGAGACCTCGCAGCACGCCTACGAGCGAGGGATCGCGCACGGCCCGTTCCGCGAGGAAGAGCTCCTCATCGACCGCCACGGGTGCACCCTCGTCGAGCTCTTCGGGCTCGAGCACGCGCTCCACCCGTCGCACTCGGACCAGGGCGCGATCGCCGAGCAGGTCCGCTCGATCGCCGAGCTCGCGCTCACCATGCTCGGATGCGTGCCCGACGAACGCGTCTCGGCGCGCACGGTCGCGCTGCCCAGAAAGTCCGAACGCGCCTGGGAGCTCTGGTTCGCGCACGCGCTCGACCCGCTCCGCGGGTTCGATACCCCCGAGCTCGCGATCAGCGCCCTCCCCGGTCGCGGTGTCGCGCCGACCCGGATCGCGGAGCCCAAGCCCGCGCCGAGCGGGTCGCGTCAGGGCCGCGTGCTCCAGCGCTTCCGCGCCGTGGGCACCGGACGCGCACGCCGCCGCGACGGGCGCGCCGACTGAAACCGATCAATCGTCCTGGGTGTCCGGCGCGGGCTCTTGCGACGCCGGATTGTCGTCCGCGCTCGGCGCGGAGTGGGGCTTGATCGACTCGAGCTGTTCGCGCTGCTCGTCGCTGATCGTGAGCGATCCGCTCCCGAGGATGCGCGACGCGATCTCGGCTTTCCGTTCCGCGCTCGGCGCGAGATCGATCGCGTCGAGCCAGGGCTGGACGTCCTCGCCCTGCGCCATCGCGCGGTCGTACTCGCCGAGGAGGATCATGGACGTGGTCTGGACGCTCGCGGCGCGCAGGGTGCTCGCGGGATCGACCCCCGAATCGGGAAGGAATCCGAGGACCTCGATCGCACGGTCGGGCCGCGCGTTTGCGAGTTCGAGTGTCGCGAGGAGCACGACCCCTGGGCTCTCCCGCGCCGGGATCGCCTGCCCGCTCGCGATCAGGCGCTGGAGCACGCGGATGGAGAGCTCGTCGTCGAGCGTTCCCGCGTTGCGAGCCAGACGGACCGCGTGATCGAGGTCGCGCGTGTCGAGGCGCGACCCCATCCGATCGATCGCGTCGCGCCGGACCTCGCGCGAGGGCGCGGGGAGCGCGGTCAGGATCCGGAACCCCTCGGGCGACGCACGGTGCTCGATCAGCGCCCGGCTCATGGGCTCGAAGTACGCCGGGTCGGACCCGATGAGCTCGAGGAGCGGGTCCACACCCGAGGGAGTCCGGGTGAGCGCGTCGATCACGTCGTTACGGATCGGGCTCGATTCACCGCGCGCGATCGCGAGGAGTCTCTGGACACCCGACGCGCCGTCGAGGGTCGCGATGAGTCTCGCGTCGGGCGCGGTGAGCAACTCGTCGGGGATGTTCCGCGCGTGGTCGAGCAGGCGCGTCCGGGCCTCGTCGTCGCTCCACGCGCCGAGCTCGGCGAGCGCCCACGCGGCGCTGGCCGCGGCCCGATGGATCGTCGGGTCCCCCGTGTACCACGCGAGGACCTCGTCTCGTGCGTTTGCGTCGGGCCAACGCTCAAGGGCGCGGAGCAGCGCCTCGGCGACGCGCGGATCGGATTCCCCCTTGAGCGCTTCGCCCAGGAGGACCATCGAGTCCGGGAGCGCGAGGCGCGTCAGGAGCCGGACCGCGTTGAGGCGCACCTCGGGCCTCGGGTCGTCGAGGAGCTTGATCGTGATCTGGGCCGTCTCCTGATCGAGGGTCGAGCCCGACCCGAGATCGCGCGACGCGAGGTCGAACCCGAGCAGCTTGACCCGTTCGCGATCGTCGCGCAGGAGCTCGACGATGAGCGTGTTGCGTCCATCGGGTTCGAGCTCGACATGGAGTCGCCGGTAGAGACGGATGACCTCGTCGAGCATCGCGTCGTGTGCCGCGTGCGTGGGTTCATCCGTCGGCGTCTCGTCATCCCCCTCGACCGGGGTCGGCGGTTCGGGCTCGTCGTCGATCGCCCCCGACCCGATCGGTTCGCCCGGGACGGGATCGACCGGATCGGGCGGTCTGATGTCTTCAAATCGTGATTCCGCCCCCCCTTGATCGGGCGTCTGGGCGACCTGCTGGTGCCCCTCGTCCTTGTCCTTGGACCACCATGGCTTGGAGTTGGCGCACCCGGTGAGAGCCCAGACCGAAGCGGCGACAACGCACGAGGCGCTGAGCATGGGGAGGGGTTTAGGGAGTCGGGTGTGCATGACTGAGAGGATTATTGGTCGCTCGAGGGGATCCAGGGTCCGAAGAACGCCGATTGGGGCATGAACAGGGTGAGTGCCGATTGAGAACAATCGGGCCTCCGGTTAGGATATCTGCAATCCGGGAGGATCCCGGTGGATGGGTGTGCCATGAACGACTGGCTCGACGCCGAACATCATGTGGAACGCGCCCACGAGCACTACGACGCGGGCCGTTGGGACGAAGCGGAGTCCGAGCTCCGCCATGCGCTGTCCCTGAACCCGTACCAGGCGGAGTGGCACTTCAACCTCGGGCTCACCCTCGAGGCCGCGGGTCGCTACGCCGCGGCCGCCGACGCCTTCGTCGAGTCCTCCAAGCTCCAGAGCGATACCTCCGCGCCCGACGCGAACGCGATGCTCCTGGCGGGGGTGAACCTGATCCGGGTGGGTCGCGCCGAGCGGGCGCTGAAATGGCTCGACCAGGCGGAGCAGCTCGAGCCCATGAACGTCGCGATCGTGGTCCACCGGATCGAGGCGCTCACCGAGCTCGAGCGGTTCGAGCAAGCGGAGGAAGCGTTCTACCTCGGTCAGCAGATCGATCCCGAGTACCCCGAGCTCTACCTCGCGATGGGCGAGGCGCTCGCGCAGACCGAGCAGCACGACCGCGCGGTCTGGTGCATGCGCGAAGCGGCCCGGCTCGACCCGACCCTCCCGCGCGTCCGGGCGCACCTCGCCCGCGCGTACGCGCGGATCGGACGCCACGAGCGCGCGCGCCAGCTGTACCTCCAGGAGCTCCGGGTCGACCCGGGGGACGCGGAAACGCTCCTCGATCTCGGGGACCTCCTCCGCGACATGCACCGCTACGACGAAGCGGGGGAGAAGTTCCGGCGCGTGCTCGAGTTGCATCCCGACCACGCCGAGGCGCACTTCGCGCTGGGCGATCTCGCCGAGATGACGGGGAACATCTCCGACGCGCTGGTCCACTTCGATGTCGTGCTCCGCCTCGACAAGGACTACCCGACCGTGCGCACGCGCCTCGCGTCGACCATGCTCGATCGGGGGCGCGACGAGGACATGCCCCGGATCCGGGATCTCCTCTCCAAGGAGATCCGCGCGGTCCTCACGAACAACCCGTCGACGGGGTCCGCGAGCGAGTCGGAACTCCGCGCCGCGGACACGCGCCTGAGCGACGAGGAACTCGAGGACCTCGGGCGGACCCTCATCAGCGCCGGGATGCTCCCCCAGGCGACCCGGATCTACATGAATCTCCTGGAGCGCACCCCCGCGTCGCACAAAGCGTGGCACGGGCTGAGCGTCTCGCACCTTGAAGCGGGTCAGTACGACGACGGGATCGCGGCCGCGAAGCGATCGCTCGAGTACCGCCCCAGTTTCGTGCCCGCGATGCACAACCTCGTGCTCGCGTACTACCGGCAGGGGCAGCCCATCCGCGCCCGGTACTGGCTCAAACAAGCCATGCGACTGGATTCGGACGACCCCCAGCTCCGCCGACTCCGGCTCCGCCTGCGCCTCCGCACGATCAGCGGCGTGGTCCGTTGGAGTGCACGAAAGGTCAAGCGGATCGGGCGTGTCCTCCTCGCGCCCGTGCTCCGTCCCGTCCGTTCCTGATCGGAACCGATCTCAGGATTTCGAGGTCTCGATCGCATCCCCGAGGAGGCGCGACGCTTCTTCGACATCCTTGTCCCCGCGCCCGGAGAGGTTGATGACGACGTTCGCGTCCTTCGGGAGCTCCGACGCGATCTTCACCGCGTGGGCGATCGCGTGGGACGATTCGAGCGCGGGGATGATCCCCTCGTCGCGCGAGCACCAGAGGAACGCATCGAGCGCCTCCCGGTCCGTCACGCTCGTGTACTCGACGCGCCCCTCGACCTTCCAGAAGCTGTGCTCGGGTCCGACCCCGGGGTAGTCGAGCCCCGCGGAGCACGAGTGGACGTTGTCGGTCTGCCCGAACTCGTCCTGGAGGACGTAGGACATGGACCCGTGGAGGATCCCGGGCTTCCCGTGCGAGAGGGGGGCCGCGTGCTCGCCCGGGGTGCTGGAACGTCCCCCCGCTTCGACCCCGACGAGGCGCACGCGCTCGTCCTCGATGAACGGGTAGAACATCCCGGCCGCGTTGGATCCGCCCCCGACGCACGCGACGATCACATCGGGGAGCCCCCCGAGGTGTCGGAGCGATTGCGCCTTGGTCTCGCGACCGATCACGCTCTGGAAGTCGCGCACGATCATCGGGAACGGGTGGGGGCCCACGACGGACCCGAGGATGTAGTGGGTGTCGTCGACCGAGCCCATCCAGTCGCGCATCGCTTCGTTGGTCGCGTCCTTGAGGGTCCGCGACCCGGACTCGACGGGGATGACCCGCGCGCCGAGCATCTTCATCCGCACCACGTTGAGGTGCTGTCGGCGCACGTCCTCAGCGCCCATGTAGACATCGCACTCGAGCCCGAGGTGGGCGGCGGCCGTCGCGCTCGCGACGCCGTGCTGCCCCGCGCCGGTCTCCGCGATGATCCGGTTCTTTTTCATCTTGCGCGTCAGGAGCGCCTGCCCGAGGGTGTTGTTGATCTTGTGCGCGCCCGTGTGCGCGAGGTCCTCGCGTTTGAGCCAGATCGTCGCGCCCTTCTCCGTGTCGTCGTTGAGGTGGCGCGCCCGGCGCGAGAGCCCCGGGGCGCGGTAGAGCGGGGTGGGTCTCCCGAC
Source organism: uncultured Phycisphaerales bacterium (assembly GCA_965652365.1). Classification (GTDB taxonomy): domain Bacteria; phylum Planctomycetota; class Phycisphaerae; order Phycisphaerales; family UBA1924; genus UBA1924. The sequence goes on along the minus strand of CBFGUD010000001.1, from coordinate 127,156 downwards.
GTAGGAGCGGTTGAGGTCCAGGAGACGATCCCAGAACTGCTTGTCCGATCGGACGGCGTCGTAGACGTCTTCAAGCTGCGCCAAGGCGGCGTGGAGGGTTTCGGGGACGTAGACCCCCCCGAACGCGCCGAAATGCCCCTGCTCGTCCGGGTAAGCCGGGAGCGGTCGCTTGATGGTGGATGGATCGTCGATGGTGCTCACAACTGGGCTCCGTGGTCTGCGGGGTCATTGTAGGGGGTCCTTGTCCGCCCGCCGCGCGGCGCGGATCCCCGCGCCCATGTCGACCCGCGCCAGGAGGACGAGCCCGGCCCCGAAGAAGGCGCACAGGAGCGCGAGCGCGGGCGCGTCCCCGATCCACGCCTTGACCTGCCCGAACGAGAGCACCCCGATCGCGCCGGCGAGCTTGTAGGTCATCCCCCAGAGCCCGAAGAACTCCCCGACCCGCTTCTTTGGCGCGAAGAACCCGACCATCGCGCGCGACGAGGTCCCGATCCCCCCGAGCCCGAGCCCGATCCCGTTCCCGATGACCCAGAAGATCCACTGCGGCGGATCGGACGGGCCGGCGACCTTGACGAGCAGCAGCGACCCGCTCGAGAGGATCCAGACGACGAGGAAGAACGCGATCGTGACCTTGATCCCGACCCGGTCCTGGACGCGCGAGACGATGACGGCGCTGAGCCCGGCGGTGACCGCGATCTGGAGGGTGAAGACCACGAGCCCGATCTCCTTGATCCCGAAGTCCGACGCGAGGATCGCGGCGAACATGATCATGGTCTGGACCCCGAGCCCGTAGACGAAGAACGCGACGAGAAACCGCGCGAGCTGCTTGAAACGCGACGCGTCCCGGATCGTCCGATTCATCCGGGCCGCGATGAGCCCGAGCCCGAGTTTCTCGGGGTCGATCTCGCGGCGCTCCGGCTCGTCGAGGACGAGCAGCGCCGGGATCATCCAGACCGCGAACCACACCCCGGCGAGCACGAAGAACGGGCGCCAATCCCCGGTCGCGCTGAGCCCGAAGAGCTTGACCCCCCCGAGCACGAGCACCAGCAGCGCGAGCGACCCGGCGTACCCCATCGACCACCCGATCCCGGACACCCGACCGATCGTGCGGGGGGTCGAGAGGGAGGGGAGGAAGCTCGCGAGCATGTTCTCCCCGAGCTGGTAGCAGATGTTCGCGGGGATGAACAGGAGCAGCCCGAGCCACCACATCCCTGGCGCGACGAGCGCCAGGGCGCAGGTCAGCGCGGCGCAGACGAACCCCGTCCCGATGAGCACCTTCTTGCGCGCCGCGTGCGCGTCCGCGACGCTCCCGACGATGGGCGAGAGCGCGACGACGATGAAGAGCGCGAACCCCGCGCCGGCGCTCCAGAGCGCGTCGCCCCTGGCGCTGTCGCCGACGCCGATCTCCTTGAAGTAGAGCGGGAACAGGAGGGTGATGATGAGGAGGGTGAACGACTGGTTCGCGAGGTCGTAGAGCCCCCACGCGATCACTTCGCGCGGGTTGTCGATCCCCTTGAACAGTCCGAGTCCGGGCATGACGCCCACTGTACCCGCTCCGGGGTCAATCGGTGGTGTGCCCGAGCCCGAAGAGGCGCTGGAGGAAGCCGAGCTGGATGTCCTTGGCGCGGGACGCGAACTTCCCGAACCCCGCGTGCTCCTGGATCGCGCCCGTGTCGGAGAAAGTCTCGAGCTCGATCATCGCCGGGTCCGCGCCGCGGCTGCGGTAGTGCCCGCGCAGGGTCTCGATGAAGTGCGCCTGGATCTCGTAGGGGATGAGCTCGTCCCCCGTGTTGTGGAGCGCGAGGAGGGGGATGGGCTCGAACCCGTCGAGGTGGGTCGGGGTGTCGATGGCGCGGACTTCGTCCCGGTCGTGGTGGACGCGCAGGAGGGGGCGGTCCTCGTCGGGGTCGTCGGGGAAGTAGAGCCCCATCAGGTCCCCCGTGGTGCACTCGATCGTCGCGCCTTTGAAGGGGTGGGGGTCGCACAGGCGGCGCATGGTGACCATGCCCCCCGCCGACATCCCGCCCATGGCGCAGTTGGACATGTCGAAGATCCCGAGCTCGCGAACCGACGCGAGGACCCCGTCGATCTCGGGGATGCATCGGGTCAGCGTGTTGACCGTGCGGCTCGGGTCGTGGGCGCCCTCCTCGTAGCGCTCCCCGTGCCCGGGGAGGTCGATCGCGACCGCGCCGATCCCCGCGCGGACCCAGCGAGAATAACGCCCCGGGTCGAGCTCCTTGTACACCGTGCGCCCGTGGAGCCAGAGCACCCAGGGGACGACGGACTCGTTGTCGGGGTGGACCACGAGCGCGGGGACGTCGTCGCCAAGGCGCGTGGTCCGCGCGTGGCGCTGGAGGGGCCGGGGGAGCGCGCGGAATCGCTCGTTCGGGATCGGGAACTCGCTGCTCATCAGAGGACGACACTCGCGCCGGGTTCGATCGAATCCGGGAGGTCCTTGCCCTGGAGATCATCCGGCCCGAGCGCGGTCATCGGCGAGATCTCGATCGTCGCATCGACGGTCCCGTCGGCATCACGCGGGACGGACACCCCGACCGACTCGAGCCACCGGGCCGCTCGCTCGGTCTGGATACGCCTGGAAGACTCGATCGAGTCGGTCCCCGTCGCGTTCTTCACGGGCGCGAACTCCTCGATCCGGTCCGTCTCCATGACGATCGATCGATCAGCAACCCCGAGCGCGTCGAAGACGAAGCGCTCGAGCTTGATCGCGTTGGGCTCGCTCGGGTCGACGAGCGATTGGCTCTCCGGCTCGTAGTGGGGGACCCTCTTGACCGCCCGGTGATAGGGGAGCGCCGATTCGGGGTCCGCGAGGACATCCCGGATGAACCCGACGCCGATCGCGTGGATCGCGATGGACCCCGCGTTGAACGCGAGCGAGCCGTCCTGGTTGGTCTGCTTGGCGAGGGACTCGGAGAGATCGGAGTACTCGACGACACTTGTCCGTCCATCGACCTTGCAGAAGACCCCGACCTTCTCGTCCCACGAGGCTTTCGCGACCATTTTCGAGCTCATCTGGGCCGACGACTCGGGCGAGAACGCGTGGAGTCCGAGGAATGTCGGGTCGATGATTTTGGCGTGGGGGTTGTCGACCTGGAAGTAGCTCACGTGCTCGACGCCCATGGACTGGATCGTGTCGAGTGCGCCCGAGTCGGCCATCGCTTTGTACGCGCCGCCGTGCCCGTCGGGGTTGGTCGCGAGGGTGGTCGGGTCGCTCAGGAGCAGGTCCCCCGAGTCCTTGTCGAAGCTGGGCATAACGCCCTGGTTGAAGAAAAGGACGTGCTTCGGGTCGAGCCCGAAGTGGTCGTGGTCCTCGAAGAACGCGCGGGTCGGGCCGTGGTTGAGCGGGCTGGTCATGATCATCCACGGGATCGTCGCGCCGTACTTGGTCTCGCTCGCGCGGATCGATTCCGCGAAGAGCTGGAACAACGGCTTGCTGGTGACGCACGACGTCGGGTAGCACCCCTTGGGACCCTCGTACCCGAGTCGCGATCCCTGACCCCCCGCGACCACGAAGCACGCGACCTTGCCCGCGCGGACGAGGCCCTCGCCCTTGGCGCGGTACGCGTCGGCGTCCCAGCCCCCCCCGATGGAGAAGCACGTCGCGGGCTCGATCGTTCCGCTCGTGGTCGGTGGTGTGTACGACGCGCCGTAGCGATTCACAAGCTCGGCGAGCTCGTCGAGGTCGAATCCCGCGAGCTGCTCGCACAGGGTGTGTGCCGATCGCTCATCGAGCGCGCGCAGGTGCGTCGCGAGCGCCGACTGACCGATGCGATCGAGCTTCGCGATCGTGTGGCCGACCGTGTCCCGGGTGTTGCTCGCGGATGCTGCCATCTCAGTCTCCCCTTCGTCCGTGGATCGGTCCTCATCCTAGCGCGACGACGAATAGACTCGGGCATGATTGACCCGATCTCCTCGCCCCCGCAGCTCCCGCTCATCGCCCCTTCCCTGCTCGCGGCGGATTTCGGGGATCTCGCGGACGAGGCGCGGGCGTCGCTCGGCGCGGGCGCGGATCTGCTCCATGTCGACGTGATGGACAACCACTTCGTCCCGAACCTGTCGATGGGGCCCGCGATCTGCGCCTCGCTCCGCAGGGCGCTCCCCGACGCGTACCTCGACGTCCACCTGATGGTGACGGACCCGGAATCGCTCTTCGAGCCCTTCGTGAAGGCCGGCGCGAACCTGATCAGTTTCCATATCGAGGTCTGCGACGACGAAGCCCACGCACGCCGGCTGTGCGACCGTCTCGGGGAGCTCGGGGTCCACACGGGGATCGTGATCAACCCCCCGACGGGCGTGGAACGTGTGCTCCCCGTGGTCGACGCGTTCGATCTGGTCCTCGTGATGAGCGTGAACCCGGGGTTCGGGGGTCAGGCCTTTCTCCCCGAGGTGCTCGACAAGTGCCGGGCGATCAAGCCGAGACTCCGCGAGAACCAGCGCCTGGAGATCGACGGCGGGATCAACCCCGAGACGGCGAGACTCGCGATCGATGCCGGCTGCGATCTGCTTGTCGCCGGCTCGTCCGTTTTTTCCCTCCCGAGAGATTCCTGGTCCGAGAGAATCAGCGATCTGCGCTCGTGAGCGGCGATCCGGTATGGGGGATCACCCCAACTCGGTGCTCGCGTCTCATGGGGCATCCGTGGCCGGATCGATGATGTGGTAGGATCCCCGGCTCGATCGGGGAAAGGGCGGCGTTCGTGACGCGCCCGGTGCAGAGGGTGTATGACCAAATCCGCGCATGCGACCATCGTGCTCTGCCGGACGTGCCCGACCTCGTGGGATGACGAGGGGCGCGTCTGCGGGCGGGCGGAGATCCCCCCGACCGGGGAAGGTCTCGCGGCCCTCACGCTCGCGCTCCGCGCGGCGCGGATCGACGATCTCCGGGACGATCTTGGCACGGTCTTCTGCGCCGACGATGAGCTGTCCAACCGCTGCGCCAGGATCCTCGCGACGGCGAGCGGTGCCAAGGTCAAAGCGCAGCCCAGCTACGCCGAGCTCGATGTGGGGTTGTGGGAGGGGGTCCTCCGCTCGGATCTGCACGAGCGGTTCCCGAGGGTCTACACCACGTGGGTCGAGGACCCGGGGATCGTGGCGCCGCCCGACGGGGAATCGCTCCTGAGCGTGCAGGGACGGGTTCTCGATCAGCTCGGGCGCTCGATCCGCAAATCCAAGAGCGCCCACCCGACCTTCGGGCTCGTGCTGCGCCCGTACGCGTACGCGGTGCTCTCGTGCTGGGTCGAGCGTCGTCCGATGAGCGAGGTGTGGGACGTGATGGCGGAATCCCCCATGATCCGGGTGTTTTCGCTCCAGCGGGCGCCGATGCCGCTCGAATCGGTCGGGGCTTCGAAAATCGCCTAAACTGATTCCTCACGCGTTGTTCGGGTGAAAGTCGATGACACCCGTCGCGAAGGAGTCCGTATGCCATCAGCCCAGACCGCGTCGAGCCAAGCCGCATCGAGATCCTGGAGCGAGATCCAGCCTCAGAAGCGTCGATCCGTCCCCGAGGGACTCTGGCTCCGCTGTCCCGGGTGCTCGACGATGATCTATCGGAGGCAGATGGAAGCGAACATGCACGTCTGCCCGGAGTGCCAGCACCACTACCGGATCTCCGCCAGGACCCGGATCGAGCAGATCGCGGACGCGGAAACCTTCACCCCGATGTTCACCGAACTCCGCCCGGCGGACCCGCTCGAGTTCGTGGACCTCAAGGCGTACCCCGAGCGGATCGACGCGGAGCAGAAAAAGACCGGGCAGATCGAGGGGTGCCACGCCGGGACGTGCTTCATCAAAGGCCGATCCGCGATGCTCGCGTGCCTGGATCTGACCTTCATGATGGGGTCGATGGGCTCGGTCGTCGGGGAAACCCTCACCCGCGCGATCGAGTACGCGACCAAGCACAAGCTCCCGCTCGTCATCGTGTCGTGCTCCGGGGGGGCGCGGATGCAGGAAGCGGGGCTCTCGCTCATGCAGATGGCCAAGACCTCCGCGGCCCTGGCGCGCCACGACGACGCGGGGGGGCTCTTCATCTCCGTGATGACCGACCCGACCACGGGCGGGGTGACGGCGTCGTTCGCGATGCTCGGGGACTTCCATCTCGCCGAGCCCGGGGCGCTCATCGGGTTCGCCGGGCCTCGCGTCATCCGTCAGACGATCAAGCAGGACCTCCCCGAGGGGTTCCAGCGCGCCGAGTTCCTTCAGGAGAAGGGCATGGTCGATCGTGTGGTCCACCGTCATGAGCTGCGAAGCGAACTGGCGCGACTCATCGACTACGCTGGGATGTGAACGCGAACCCCGGATTTCTGAATCGGAGCGCAGAGGCGCTCGCGCTTGTGCCCCGTGTGCGAGCGCTCGTGTGCGGGTTGTTGTTCTCGGCTTTCCTGATTCTCTCGTTCCCGCCCGTCGGCGCGTGGTTCTGTGCGCCGCTCATCCCGGTGCCGCTGATGATCCTCGCGCGTCGCCCGGTCTGCCGGGCGCGGACGGGGGCGATCTTCGCGGCGATCGGGTCCGTCCCCGCGTGGCTCTGGACGCATCAGTGGGTGTTCGAGGTCTCCGCGATCGGCGCGCCGTTCCTGATCCTGTATCTCGCGGCGTGGGTCGGTCTGTACGTGCTCGTCGCGGCGCACCTGGTGCGCCGGTTCGGGTCCCCATGGGTCACCCTCGCGGTCGTGTGGGCGGCGACCGAGTTCGGGCGATCGGTGTTCCTCTCCGGGTACCCTTGGTACCTGAGTGTGCACCCGGTGATCGAGAGCCCGGGCGCCGTGCTCGCGGGTCCGGCGCGGTGGGGGGGTGTCCCGGTGGTGTCGCTGCTGAGCGCGCTGGTCGGTGGTGGGGTGGTGGTTCTGCTGACCGGTGGGCGTCGAACATCGGTCCTTGCGCGGCTTTCGACGATCATCGTGGTGTGGATCTTCGCGGGGTCGCTCGCGTTGCGATCCACAATCATCGGAGACGAGTTGATCCGAGTCGGGATCGTCCAGCCCAACATCCCCCAGGACAACCGGATGGACTGGACCGAGCGCCAACGGTTCGCGGATTGGCTCACGCTCCGAGCCATCTCATCAGCATCGGCGGCGGATCCCGACGGCGCGCCCGATGTCATTGTGTGGCCGGAGGGATTGACCCCGGGGTGGACGTTCGATCCGATCGCTGTGCAGATCGAGCGCGACGCGGGGTACGGATGGAAAATGGAGCCCGACTTCCCGGGCGATGCGCCGGACCTGGATGTGCCCCGCACGATCCCCGCGACGCGGATCGTCGACGAGATGCTCGCGTTCCAGGACCGGATCGGGATCCCGATGATCGTCGGGGGCCCGGCGTTCCATAATCTCGACATCGTCAAGGTCGAGCAGGGGTGGATCGAGTACCGCAACGACGGGATCGGGAACAGCGCCTTCCTCGTCGAGGACGGCGCGACGAGCGAGGCCTGGTACGACAAGCTCCACCTGACCCCGTTCGGGGAGGTGATGCCCGTGATCTCGAGGTGGGAATGGCTCGAGCAGAACCTGCTCGCGCTGGGCGCGAACGGGATGTCGTTCTCGATCGTCGCCGGCGATGAGCCCACGCTGCTCCGGTTCACAGTCGATGGGCGCGCCGAGCCCGTGCGCGCCGCGGTCCCGATCTGTTTCGAAGCGACCATCGCGCCCGTATGCCGACGGTTGGTCTTCGACGGCGGCCAGCGCCGCGCGGACCTGCTCGTGAACATCACCAACGACGGGTGGTTCGGGTCGTGGGACCCCGGGCGCGAGGCGCACCTGCTCACATCGCGCTGGCGCTGCGTCGAGCTCGCGACCCCGATGGTCCGGAGCGCGAACACCGGGTTCTCGTGCGCGATCGATCCGGATGGGCGGGTGGTGGAGCGTGAGATCACGCCCCTGGATCTGGACCCGCGCGAGGGGTATCTCAACGCGCGGGTGACGCTGGGGGTCGGTTCGACGCTCTATGCGCGGATCGGGGAGGTTGTGGGGTGGGTCACCCTCGCGGTCGTGGTGCTCGGGCTCGTCGTGTCGTTTCTCCGAAAGACAAGCGAACCGGGGGCGTTGACCGATCAGTAAGAGCATGCACACGCTCACCCGAAGGGAACCCATGCGGACGATCTTGCTTCTCATGACCGGGCTTCTTTACTCGTTCCTGATCCCCGGGTGCGCCTCGGGGTCGGGGTCGGATCGGGACGAACCCATGCGCCCGACGACGGCCCGTTCCCCCGAACCCGGGGTGTCCGCGAGCGACATGCGCCGCGCCGCGACGGAGATGCTCCTGGCGCTCTCGACCCACGAACGCCCCGAGATCCGCGCCAATGCGCTCGAAGCGCTCCGGGATCAGAACGCGAAGATCGAATCGGTCGTCGCGCTCGGGCTGCTCGACGACAACGAGGGGGTCCGTTCGATCGCCGCGATGATCGCGGGTCAGGAGCGACTCAAGGCGCTCGAGCCGACGCTCCGATCCATGCGCGACGCGCAGTCGCCCTACGTCCAGCTCTCGGTGCTCTACGCGCTCCACGTCCTGGATGGCACCACCGATATCTCCGCGATCTCCAGGGCGCTGCTCACGGAGGACGACGTCCGCGTCTCGTCACAGGCGGCGTTCGTGCTCGGTGAACTCGGGAACCCGAGCGCGATCCCCATGCTCAAGCAAGCGTCGCAGATGCGCTACGAGCGGGCGACCCCGATCGAGCGCCGCTTGTTCCGTCTCCAGGTCGCCGAGGCGCTCGTCAAGCTGGGCGACTCCCAGGGGATCGACGCGATCCGCGCGGCGCTCTACCCGGCGCGCCCCGAAGAGCTCGAAGCGACGGCGCTGGCGGTCCAGATCATCGGGGAGGTGGGGGACCGCGCCTCGGCGGACCAGCTGATCTACATGGCCGACGAGGAGACGGGGATGCCCATGCCCGCGGAGGTGCGTCTCGCGATCGCGGGGGCGCTCGCGAAGATCGGATACCGGAGCGGGGGGTTCATCGCGGACCAGTACGCCGACAACGACCTGGACGTCATCCGGGCGCAGTCCGCGAGCGTCTACGGCGAGACCAAACAGGGCGAACACCTCCCCAAACTCGGGGCGCTCATGGGGGACGAGTCTCCGGTGGTTCGCGTCGCCGCGGCCGGGGCTGTTCTGAAGATCACCGACCGTTGAAATCCGACCCGGTCAATCCCCCGGGCGGACTGGACCCGAAACCTTTGGACACTGGGCACGATGGGCGGAACAGCCCCCATCCGTGTGCGTAGGCTGGGGTCGGGACGATGCCCTCGATCTCTCACAGAGCGGGGGGGCTGGTCACACGAGCCGCCCTCTTTGGGCTACACTAGCGTTCCCGAACTTGGATCCGCGGCGTGAGCCGCGGCGTGAATCGACAGCAAAGGTCTCAGGAGTCGAGCGTGCACATTCTCACCAAGGTCTTCGTCCTGTTCGCGGCGGTGCTGAGCATCATGATGGCCGCGCTCGCGATTTCGTACTCCGTGAACGCGGACCGGATCCGCGCCGACTACGAGAACGCGCTGGAGCGTTCCGCGGCGGACAAATCCGCGCTCGAGTCCTACAAGGCCGTCGCCGGGCAGGAGCGTGCGACCCTCCAGGAGGACCTGTCGTCTCTCCAGGACGAGCTCGCGTCGCGCGAGTCGGAGATCCGCCGGCTCGAGTCCGCGAACACGGAACTCCGGATCTCGCTCCGCCAGGCGGAAGCGGCGCGTGAGTCGATCTCCTCGAAGATCGCGCAGCTCGGCGTCACCACCGAGACCCAGGCGAACATCATCGACGACTACAAGGACGAGCTGAGCCGTCTCCGCGAAGCGGAGCGCGGGTACCGGGACGAGAAGATCGATCTCGAGAAGCAGCTCGGGGACCTCGAATCGCAGGTCATCGTCTACGAGCAGGTCAAGCGGGCGCTCCAGGAGCAGCTCGAGGAAGTCCGGCGCCTCGTGGAGAACCCCTCGGGCGCGACCGAGACGACCCGCGTCGCGCAGGAGATCCCGGGCCCCCCGATCAGCGGGCGGATCGACGAGGTCCGCGCCGACCCCAACACGGGCGACACGCTCGTCAAGATCAACCTGGGCACGAACGACCGGATCACGGACAACACCCGCATGTACGTGCACCGCAACAACGAGGTGTACCTGGGTGAGCTCGTGGTTTTCCGCGTGGATCTGAACCACGCCGTCGCGCGGGTTTCCTACACCGTCCCCGGGCAGCGTATCCGCGAGGGCGACCAGGTCCTGAGCCGCCTGGGCAGCTGAGCACGAACGCAAGGAGCACGACATGAGTCAGTTCGGCATGCAGATGCCCGGAGGCGGCGCGGGACGCAAAGCGTCACCCGATGTGTACACGGCCCTGATGTTCGTCGGTGTGGTCGCGATGGCCGTCGCCGTCGGGATCCTCTGGATCAACGGCGACAAGCTCTCGCCGGCGAATGGCAACCCTCTGAGCATCCAGGAAGAGGGCTCGATCAAGCTCAACACCTGAGCATGATCTGATCGGACCACGCCCCCGGAGGGGTGGTCAGGAACTGGTGATTTCCGATCGTCGGCGTTGAACCCCGCTTGACTCATCGACGATCTTGAATACGATGATCTCCCCGAATCCGAGAGGGTCCGGGCATGACAAGTTGATATTGGGGCGGTAGCTCAATTGGTTAGAGTCCCGGACTGTCGATCCGGTGGTTGCGGGTTCGAGTCCCGTCCGCCTCGCTTGAAAGCGGCCCTTGACATTGTGTCAGGGGCTGTTTCTTTTTTTATCTCGCCGATGCTTTGCGCCCGGCGCCGTCCGATTGTTCACGGGTCGCGCGAAGGTGCGGAGATTGAGCTCATCGTGCTCCGAAACCTCGTATAACCGCTCAGAATACCGTAAAAAGAATCGCATTGATGCGGGTTTTGGCACAGGATCGAGCCGGGGCTTGCGGTATCCTCGATGCGACGTTGAGTTCGTGTTGTTATTGGCTGAGGGGGGGATGGCCTTGGCCGCGGTTCTGTGAACTCTCACTGATTGCGTATCGCATTTGGAGACACCGAGTATGTTGACACCGAGAACGACAGGGGCGGCGATCACCGCCGCTGTGTTGATGAGCACCCTGAGCTACGCCGACGAGGCGAGCGTCCGAGCACACCTCGCGAGCGCCCAGTCCACGGCCTACCTCCAGCAAGGCGAGGTCCGCATCGAACTGGTCGAGCCCGGCAAGGGCGACCCGTCCGACGCGTTGGTGTTCCAGAAGTTCATTGGTGATCTCCCCCTCCACGGCGCGCGGGTCTATGTGGTCGAGAACCCGGACGGTTCGGTCGCGCGGGTCTTCGATGATCCGACGGATCAACTGGTGCTCCGCCGCGCCCCCGTGAACATCGCGCCGGGCGCCGCGGTCGTGCTCGCGGAAGCGTTCCTCCCCAGCGCGATCGACTCGGTCGCCAGGCAGGTCTGGTTCCGGACGGGGAACGAAGCGATCCTCGCGTGGGAAGTCACCACGACGCTCGCGGATACAGGATCTCCCGCGAGCCCCACGCATTTCGAGATGGTGATCGATGCCGAGACCGGGGGCGTCCTGTCCGAGCGTCAGATCGACGTCAAGGAGTACGCGCCGGACACCACCGAGACCGTCGAGGGCGTGTTCCCACGTATCGTGATCAACAACACCATCGGCGCGCAGGGGTCGCGGGACTACGCCGCGCCGTTCGATGCGGTGGTCCAACTCGGCGGCTGCACGGGCACGCTGATCGCGCCCAACGTGGTGCTGAGCGCTCGCCACTGCGGGATCGGCGCGGGGACGCTCGTCCGCTTCGGTGACAACTCGAACAACACGGACTTCACCATCACGGTGCAGTCCTCGAGTCTCCCCGACGGGAGCGGATCGCTCCTCGACGGCGGGGACGTGTCGATCCATGTCCTGAATGGTTCGGTGCCGTCGAACATCGCCGAGCCCGTGCGCCTCATCGACGAGACGAACGACCTCGTGGGCATGGTCGCCGCGACCCTCGGGTACGGGTACAACGGGCTCGGGAGCTCCGGGCACGGGTTCTCCTCCGACGGGTTCCGTTGGGGCGGCGAGAACATCATCGATGCCTACGGGGCCCCCGCGAGCGCCGGCGGCACCAACATCATCTCCACCGACTTCGACAACGGCACCAGCGGCGCCAACACCATCCCGAGCAGCAGCTCGACCCCGCTCGGGTTCGAAGCGACGACCGCGCCGGGCGACAGCGGCGGGCCCGTCATGGTCCAGTTCGGTGGTCAGTGGGTCATCGCGGGTGTGCTTTCCGGGGGCACCACGAGCACGAGCGTCTACGGCGATATCTCGTGGTGGACCGGGACCGCGATCTATCGCGACGCGATCGAATCCGCCGGCGGCGATTTCGTCACCGGGCTCGAGATCCTCTTCCCGCAGGGTCGTCCCGACCTGATCTCATCGGGCGGCGGCGAGACGCTCCAGGTCGAGATCGTCCCCTCGCTCGAGGACCCGATCGTCCCCGGGAGCGGGACGTTCCATGTCAACACGGGTTCGGGGTTCAGCCAGTTCGAACTCGCGGGCGAGCGCCTCAACAGCTACATCGCGACCTTCCCCGCGCCCACCGAGTGCCCCTCGACGGTCGAGTACTTCGTCTCGTTCGATCTGCAGTCGGGCGCCACCGTGACCGCGCCCTCGGCGGGGGTCTTCACGGCGCTCGCCGCCGACGTGGTGGATGTGGATGACCTGTACGACTTCGAGTCGCCCGTCGGGTTCACGGCCGGAGCGCCCGGGGACGACGCGACGACGGGCATCTGGGTCCGCGTCAATCCCAACGGCACCGGAGCCCAGCCCGAGGACGACTACAGCGCGAGCGGCACCATCGCGTGGGTCACCGGACAGGGCAGCCCGGGCGGCGGGCTCGGCGACAACGACATCGACGGCGGCACGACCTCGCTCGTGAGCAACCGGATCGACCTGAGCACCACCGAGTCCGCGACGATCTCCTACGCGCGCTGGTACTCCAACACCACCGGCGCCGCGCCCAACGCGGACGTCTTCGAGGTGTTCGTGTCCGACGACGACGGGCAGACCTACGAGCTCGTGGAAACCGTCGGGCCCGCGGGCCCGGGGACCTCGGGCGGATGGATCGAGACCGGGTTCAACGTCGCCGATTTCGTCGCCCTGACCTCGACGGTCCGCGTCAAGTTCGTCGCGAGCGATCTCGGTGCCGGGTCGGTCGTGGAAGCGGCGATCGACGACGTCCGCATCCTCGGCGTCTCGTGCGTGGCGACCACGTGCCCCGCGGACCTCAACGGAGACACCGTCGCGGACTTCTTCGACATCTCCGAGCTTCTCCAGAACAGCGTGGACTACAACGGCGACACGGCGTTCGACTTCTTCGACATCAGCGTGTTCCTCCAGGACCTCGCGACGGGATGTCCCTGAGACTCGGTTGAAGCAGTCAATCGGTTGATCACCCAGGCGGCGCGGGCACACGGCCCGCCCGCCTTTTTCATCCGTGGATCACCGTCCGCTCAGTGCTCGACTTCCGCGTCTGCTTCTTCCCACGCGAGCATGCCGCCCTTGAGGTTGACGACGTCGTACCCCGCGCGCTGGAGGTAGGCGCTGGCGCGCCCCGATCGCCCGCCGCTCCTGCAGTTGATCAGGATCGTGTCCGCGTCGGGGAGCTCGTCCATCCGCCCCATGAGCCGCGTGTGCGCGATGTTCGTCGCGCCGGGGATGTGCCCCTCCGCGAACTCCGTCGCGCGCCGGACATCCAGAACACGAACGCCCTGCTGACCGAGCATCGCCCGGGCCTCCTCGATCCCGGCTTCCCTGGTCGTCGCGAGCGACGCGGGGTCCGCGTGCGCGATCGCGTCGGGTCCGATCCACCCCTTGATCCGATCGAGCCCGATCCGGATCAGATCCCGGACCGCTTCCTCGAGCCGATACTCCTCGACGACGAGGTAGATGTCCTCGGTGTCGCGGACCATGGACCCCGCGTCCGTGTTGAATGATTTGGTGAGCGGGAAGTACATCGCGCCGGGGATATGCCCGGACTTGAACTCCGCCCATGTCCGAGTGTCGATGATCGCGACCTTCGTCGCATCGAGCGCGAGCATCGCGTCGAGATCGAGCCGAGCCGGTTCGGGGAGCCCCCCGAGGATGGGCGGGCCCATCTTGTTCTTCCGCTTCATGTCCGCGAAATACATCGGGGGCTCGGGCTGACCCGAGAGGATGAAGTCCACGAAGTGCTGCTCGTCCGTCGCGGCGCGGATCGCGGGGTTGAATCGGCGCTCGTACCCGACGGTGCTCGTGGGGACGGCACCGAGCGATTTGCCGCAGGCGCTCCCCGCGCCGTGGGCGGGCCAGACCTGGACGAAATCCGGGACGTCCTTGAACTTCTGGACCGTCGCGTACAGCCGACGCGCCGAGGGCTCCATCGCCCCCGCGACCCCCGCCGCGGATTCGAGCAGGTCCGGGCGGCCCAGGTCCCCGACGAAAACGAAATCGCCCGTCGCCATCCCGATGGGCGCGTCCGCGCCCGCGCCGAGGTCCGTGACCATGAACACGATGTGCTCGGGCGTATGCCCCGGTGTGTGGACGGCCTTGAACTCGATGTTCCCGATGCGGAAGGTGTCGCCGTCCTTGAGGAGCGTGTGGTCGTAGGACCCGCCGCCGAGCTTCTTGTCGAGCCACCGGTACTTCCAGTCCGCGTCGCCCTCGTCCGAGACATAGACCTTCGCGCCGATGCGCTCCGCGAGCTCGCGCGAGCCCGAGAGGAAGTCCGCGTGGATGTGCGTCTCCGCCGCCGCGACGATCCGGAGATCATTCTGTGAAGCGAGCTCGATGTACCGGTCCACGTCCCGCTCGGGGTCGATGATGACCGCTTCGCCCGTCTTCTGGCACCCGATCAGGTACGCGGCCTGGGCGAGTTTCTCGTCGTAGATCATCCGCATGAACATCGGGGGTCTCCCTGCGCAACACGTGTTCGATCCGTACCCGGACCCATCCCACGCCTCGGGGATCATATGGTCCGCGGATCAGGGGATGGCGCGCCCGTGGGGGTCCTCGTCCGATCGCCTTGGCGGGTCGAGCTCGGTGTGCTCGAGCGTCTCCGCGGCGTCGTGCACGTGATCGGGAGACAGCCCGGCCTGGTCGACGAGATACCGCTCCCAGAGCCGATGGCGCCGCACGATCCGCGCCGCTTCGTCCTCACCCGCGGGCGTGAGCGTCAAAGCCCTTTCATGCGCTGCAACAAGCTGCGCCCTCGATGCCCGTTTGAGCGTGCGATCGTGCAGACGCGTCTCCTCGCGGAGCGATCGGAGCGGGATCGGGAGTACGCCGCGTTCCTTGGCGCGGTAGAGGGTCGCGAGCAGGTCCTCGCGTGCGATGCGCGACGAGAGCGCCCGGCTCCGGATCGTCCGCGCGATCACCCCCCGGCTCGGGGACCCGAGGATCGACGCAGTGAGGAGCACCCCCGACATCACCGCGATCGAACCGGCTGCGTTGACGGCGTCCTTCCCGAAGAGCCCAGGGATCACGCTCGCGCCCAGATACCCGAGCACGGCGCTCCCGATCGCGATGACGACGCTGAGGATGACCTGGGTCTTGAGCCGATCCGTGAGCATGCGCGCGGTCGCCGCGGGGCAGATGAGCATCGCGATGACGAGGATCGAGCCGACGGCTTCGAAACTCGCGACCGTCGCGCCCGCGACGAGGGTCATGAGCGCCCCGTGCATGAGCGTCGCGTTGTACCCCTGGGTCGTCGCGAGCTGGGGGTCGAAGGCGCTGATGCGGAGTTCCTTGAAAAACACCCCGACGAACCCGAGCGCGAGCAGGGCCATGACCGCGAGCGTTACGACCTGGCGGGGGACGGCATCGAACGTGCTCATGCTCAGGAGCCCAGCGAAGGAATCCGGAGCGCCCCACCACGCGAGGGTCTCGAGCTGCCCGTGGAGCACGCACTCAGCGTCGAGGTCGATCTGATGGACGGCCTGCGTCTCGATCAGGAGCACCCCGAGCGCGAACAGGACAGAGAACACGACCCCCATCGCCGCGCCGGGCTCGACGCGCACGAGCTTCGTGACCATCTCGACGAGCAGCACGGTCGCGAGCCCCGCGATCCCCGCGCCGATCATCATCGCAACGGGATTCCTCGAAGATGTCACGAGGAACGCGATGACGAGCCCGGGGAGCACGCTGTGGCTGATCGCGTCGCCCATGAGACTGAGCTTGCGGAGCACGAGGAAGTTCCCGAGCACGGCGCACGCGACGCTCGCGAGGATCGCCGCCAGGAGGGGGAAAAGATCGAGCCCGAGATCGAAGACGATCACTTCGCGCCCCCGATCGACGGGGGAGCGGGGGGGGTCTCGATGCCCTGCTTCGTGAGTTCTTGCTCGAGACGCGCGACGAGGCGCTCCGAGAGCACGTGCTCGACCTGGTCCACGGACCAGTCGACGTGGCTCGGCGCGACATCCGCGTAGCTGACGAGGTACTGCTCCCAGAGCAGGTGGTTCCGTGCGACCCGGTGTCCGCGCTCGACGCCTTCGGCGCTGAGCACGAGCCCCTCGTCCGTGACCCGGACGAGCGATCCATCATGGACGAGCGATCTCAGGAGGATCCAGCGGAACGGGGGCGCCCAACCCCGGAGGTGCGCGAGCTCACGGAACGCGCCCGCGGGGATCGTGGTCGCGTTCAGATCGTGCGAGAGCTCGAGCGCGTGGTCCCCCGCGATCCGCAGCCGGAGCTTGAGCGCGCGGACGGACGACGCGATGACCCCGCGCGAGGGCGCGAGGAGCATGCTCAGGACGAAGAACGCGCCGCTGGTGAGCACGATGACCGAGCCCGCGGGCTTGCGCGGGAGCAACGCGGAGATCACCGATCCGACGTACCCGCTCATCGCGCCCAGAATCCCCGCGATGAGCACGAGCTTCCAGACCCGCTCCGTCCAGAACCGCGCCGACACGGGGGGGACGATGAGCATCGCGACGACGAGGATGAGCCCGACGGCCTGGAGCCCCGCGACGGTCACGATCACCACGAGCGCCATCATGAGCAGATCGACGATCCCGACAGGCCACCCGTCGACGCGCGCGAACGTGTCGTTGAAGCACACGAGCGAGAACTCCTTGATGAGCAGGAGCGTCGCGAGGACCGCGAGGAGCGCGATCGATCCCATGAGGTAGACATCCGAGGCGCGCATCGTCGCCGCCTGCCCGTAGATGAACGCGTTGAGCCCCGCCGATCCGTTTGGCGCGTTCGCCTGGACGTAGCTCAGCGCCACGATCCCCGCGCCGAAGAACACGCTGAGCACGATCCCGATCGACGCGTCCTCACGCAGGCGCGTCTGACGCAGGAGCAGCTGGATGCACAGGATCCCGATCACCCCCGAGACCGTCGCGCCCAGCAGGAGCACGGGGATCGAGCGCCCCTGGAACCCCAGCCCCTGCGCCACGAGGAACGCGAGCGCGATCCCGGGGAGCGTCGCGTGGGAGAGCGCGTCGGTCATCAGGGCGCGTTTCCGGAGGAGCGCGAACACCCCGATGATCGCGGACGAGAACCCGAGGAGCGTGGTCCCGAGAATGACCAGGTTCGTGTTGAACCCCGCGCGCAGGGTGAGCGTCTCGATGATCTCCGCGATCGTGGGAAGATCCCCGTGCATCTCAGCCCTCCCCGCGCGAGGCGCGGGCGACCGCTTCCGACGCTTCGGAGAGCAGGGTCAGTCGACCGCCGTAGGTCTTCTGGAGATTCGTCTCCGTGAAGACCTCGGACACCGGGCCCGACGCGACGATGCGCATGTTCAGGAGGATGACCTCGTCGAAGTACGTCGGGACGGTCTGGAGGTCGTGATGCACCACGATGACCGTCTTGCCCCGGCCCTTGAGCTCGCGGAGGACCTTGATGATCGATCGCTCCGTCGCCGCGTCGACCCCCGCGAAGGGCTCGTCCATGAAGTACAGGTCCGCTTCCTGCGCCAGCGCCCGCGCGAGGAACACGCGCTGCTGCTGCCCCCCCGAGAGCTGGCTGATCTGCCGGTGCGCCAGGTCACGCATCCCCACATGATCCAGGCACGCCAGCGCCGCGTCCTTGTGCGCCCGCGATACGGGTCGGCACCACCCGATGCGCCGGTACCGCCCCATCGCGACGACGTCGAGCGCCGACACGGGGAAGTCCCAGTCCACGCTCTCACGCTGAGGCACATACCCCACGCGGGCTCGCACCCTGCGGTACGGGTGGCCCCAGAACTCGACCTGACCCGAGGCACGCGGGATCAATCCCAGACTCGCTTTGATGAGCGTGCTCTTCCCCGCGCCGTTCGGGCCGATGATCGCGATGAGCTTGTTCGGGGGCGCGTCGTAGTCCACGTCCCAAAGCACGGGCTTGCGCTGGTACGCGACCGTCATCGCGTGGATCGACAGCGGCGAGTCCGACGAGTGCTCGGGACGCGCCCCGAGACCCCGGCGGGCATGATCCAGATCGGATGGGTGGACGAGCGGAGCCATGGTCAGTCCGAGAGCTTTCCGCTCATGCCACGATCAGGCGCGTCGCCCCCGAGCGCCCGGGCGATCGTCGTCGCGTTGTGATCGATCATCCCGACGTACGTCCCCTCGTAGGTGCCCTCGTCGCCCATCGCGTCGGAGTAGAGCTCGCCCCCGATGACGACGGTGTGTCCGCGCGCCCTCGCGCCGGCGATGAGCGCCTCGACGTTGCGATCCGAGACCGTCGATTCGACGAACACCGCGCCGATCTTCCGATCCACGATGAGATCCACCAGGCGCTCGATGTCGCGGACCCCCGCCTCCGACTCCGTCGAGATCCCCTGGATCCCCACGACCTCGTACCCGAACCGCGCCCCGAAGTAGTTGAACGCGTCGTGCGCCGTCACGAGCACGCGCGACCCCTCGGGCACGCTCGCGAGCACACGCTCTGCGTACGCATCGAGCGCGAGCAGTTCGTCCCGGTACGACCGAGCATTCGCGGCGTATACGTCCGCGTTGTCGGGATCCTGGGCGCTGAGCACGTCACGGACCACGTCGATCGTCCGCGCCCACATCGCGGGGTCCATCCAGACGTGGGGGTCGTGCTGCCCCGAGAACCCGTCGGGATCGAGCAGCTCGGACGGATCGAGCCCCTCGGTGATCGCGTGGACCGGCTTGCCGTTCGCGCCCGCGCGCTCGAACGCATCCGTCATCTTCCCCTCGAGGTGGAGCCCCGAGTAGAAGACGATGTCCGCGTCGATGATCGCCTTCACGTCCGTCCTGGTCGGCTTGTAGAGGTGCGGATCGATCCCCGACGAGATCAGCCCGTGCACCCGCGCCCGGTCGCCGCCCACACGGGCGACCACGTCGCGGACCATCCCCGTGGTGGCCACGACCTCGAGCCCGGTGCCCTGCAGCGCTACGGCATCGGTACCCGGATCCTCGGCGCACCCGGACGCACCGAGCATGACCAGAGAAACGAGGAGGACCGCGAACGATGAGAGCCGTGGGATTCGTAGCATTGGCTACAATCATACCAGACGCAGGCCCATCCGTCAAGCGGCCCCACCGGGTCAGCCCTTCGGATGATCCGAGATCGCTCGGAACCGTTCGAGCGTCGTCTCGCTCACGTGGTGCTCGATCCCCTCCGAGTCGATCGCGGCCGTCCGCTCGTCGACCCCGATCGCGAGCAGGAACCGGTACACGATCTCGTGGCGGCGTTTGCAGTTGAGCGCGAGGGTACGACCGGATTTCGTCAGTTCGATCGGTCGGTACGGCGCTTTGGTCACCAGCCCCTCCCGCTCGAGGCGCTCGACGATCCGGATGACCGTGACATGGGAGACCCCGAACCGTTCCGCGAGCGCCTTGACCCGGCACTCCCCGTGCTCGTCGATCAGGTCCATGATCGCCTCGACGTAGTCCTCCGCCGTCTCGCTCGCGTGGTCGTCGCGTGTGCGTTCGTGGGCCTTGGTGATGGATCGACGCTTGGGCATCCGCCCATGGTAGTGGGGGAGGTGGCGCGGGTCCGAACGAAAAAACGCGCCGACCCCCGAGGGCCGCCGCGTGTGAGGAGCTGATTCTCGGTCCGGGTTAGACGTCGCGGGTCGCGTGGACGGCGCCGGCCATCATCGATTCGACATCGACCCCGAGCTTCTGGGCGATGCGCTTGCCGTAGTCCTCGTTGGCGCGGAAGAAGTGGCACAGCTGACGCATCTGGACCTCCTGGCGCGCGTCCCCGAGGACCCCCGCGATGCGCGTGGTCAGCCGATCGCGGTGCGCGTCGTCGAACATCCGGTACAGATTGCCCGCCTGGGTAAAGTCGTCGTGATCGACCGTCGAATCGAAGCGATCGACGACCGTCTGTCCGAGTTCCCACGCGGGATCCTCGTACTGCGGCGCTTCCTTGGGCGTGCCGGGGACGGTGTTGGGCCAGTAGTTGGGCGCGGCGCCGTAGGTCTCCGCCGTCGCGCCCTGCCCGTCGCGCATGTAGTGCATGACGGGGCACCGGGGCTTGTTCACGGGGATCTGGTGGTGGTTCACGCCCACACGGTGGAGATGCGTGTCCGCGTAGGACATCAGACGCGCCTGGAGCATCTTGTCGGGGCTCGGACCGATCCCGGGCACCAATGCGCTGGGCTTGAACGCCGCCTGCTCGACCTCCGCGTGGTAGTTCTCCGGGTTCCGGTTGAGCTCGAGCTGCCCGACCTCGATGAGCGGGAAGTCCGCGTGAGGCCAGACCTTGGTGAGGTCGAACGGGTTCCACCCCGTCCGCGCCGACCACTCGTCCGCTTCCTTCTGGGTCATGATCTGGACCTTGAGCGTCCAGCTCGGGTAGTCGCCCTTCTCGATGGACTCGAACAGGTCGCGCTGGTGCGATTCACGATCCTGCGCGATCACTTCCGCGCCCTTGTCGTCCATCCAGTTCTCGATGCCCTGGTTCGTCTTGAAGTGGAACTTGCACCACACGCGCTCGCCGGCGTCGTTGATGAACGAGTAGGTGTGCGACCCGTACCCGTTGATGTGGCGGTACGAAGCGGGGAGCCCGCGGTCGGAGAACAGGATCGTCACTTGGTGGAGCGACTCGGGGCACTGCGACCAGAAATCCCACTGCATGTCGTTGTCGCGCAGGTTCGATTTGGGAAGGCGCTTCTGGGTGTGGATGAAGTTCGCGAACTTGTACGGGTCGCGGATGAAGAACACGGGGGTGTTGTTGCCCACCATGTCCCAGTTCCCCTCGTCCGTGTAGAACTTGATCGCGAACCCGCGCACGTCGCGCTCCGCGTCCGCCGCCCCGCGCTCGCCGGCCACCGTCGAGAACCGAAGGAAACACTCGGTCTTCTTCCCGACCTTCGAGAAGATCGACGCCTTCGTGTACTTCGTGATGTCGTGGGTGACGGTGAACGTCCCGTACGCGCCCGAGCCCTTCGCGTGCACCACACGCTCGGGGATCCGCTCGCGGTTGAAGTGCTGCATCTGCTCGAGGAGCTCGACGTCCTGCATGAGCAGCGGCCCCTTGGGCCCGGCCGTCAGCGCCTGCTGACGTCCGATCGGGGCGCCCTCCGCCGTGGTCAGGAACGGGCACTTTTTCTCGTCGCTCATCGGTTCACTCCTTGAATCGTCTGGCTGTGTGCGATGGTGATCTGGCTCCCTCGGGCACCAGTTTAGAATCGTTCCATGGAGTCTAGACACCACGCAACGCTCTGTCATTCGGACCCCGCGCGTCCGCCGGATGGAGAAGCCCCGACGCGGCGCTCGGGCGGGTGGTTCCGTGACGATTCCGCGATACGAGCGGATCCACGATCGCGCCCTCGAGCGCGCGGTCGATCTCGCGGATCCCTCGCCGTCGGCACCGATCCCTGCAGTCGCGCACATGCGCTCGGTCCCGTTCCCGCTTCTTTCTCCTCTCGAATCCTCGTCCGCAGACGACGCAGTCCTCGGACGCGTGGTGCGTGGAACCCGTGCTCATGACGATGCTTCGATGTGCACCGATCTTCCGATGCGTGCCGATTCCGTCTCCCCGAGCAAGCAACCCGATCAATCGCCTGATATCCTGTCCGGATGATCGGTTCACCCGCCATCCTGACCCTCGGCGCCGCCGGCTCCCAGATGGGGGTCGCGCTCGCGATCGTGGTCATGCTCGGGATCGGGGCGCAGTGGCTCGCGTGGCGACTCCGGATCCCCTCGATCCTGCTCCTGCTCGTGTTCGGGCTCGCCGCGGGCCCGGGGATGCGGTACCTGAGCAGCGTCTTCGCCGACGAGGACGGGCACGGCGCGTTCTCCTTCGCGCTCAACCCCGACGAGCTCTTCGGGACCGACCTGCTCCTCGCGCTCGTGGGGATCTCCGTGGGGATGATCCTCTACGAGGGGGGGCTCACGCTCAAGATCCGCGAGATCCGATCGACCTGGCGCCCCGTCGTCATGCTCGTGACCGTGGGCTCGATCGTGACGTGGATGGTCGCGCTGCTGAGCGCCAAGATCGTCCTCGGGCTCTCGACCCCCATCGCGACCCTCCTGGGCGCGGTCCTCATCGTGACGGGACCCACCGTCATCGGCCCGCTCCTCTCGCACATCCGACCGTCGGGCGCGTCGGGGTTGATCCTCAAGTGGGAAGGGATCGTGATCGACCCGATCGGGGTGGGGATCGCCGTCCTCGTCTTCGAAGTGATCATCGCCCAGCCCGGGACGACAGACCTGGAGACGATCACCAAAGCGGTCCTCCTGACCCTCGTTTCAGGGATCGGTTTCGGGGTCGCGGCCGCGATCATCCTCAAGGAACTCCTCAACCGGTTCTGGGTCCCCGATTTCCTCCAGAACCCCGTCTCGCTCATGCTCGTCGTCGCGGCGTTCACCGCATCGAACCAGTTCATGCAGGAGTCCGGGCTCCTCGCGACCACGGTCATGGGCATCATGCTCGCGAACCAGAGCAAGGTGAATGTCCACCACATCCTCGAGTTCAAGGAGAACCTCCGCGTCCTCCTGATTTCGATCCTCTTCATCGTCCTCGCGGCACGCCTGCGCGTCGAGGACCTCCAGCAGCTCGACTGGGGCGCGGTCATCGGGTTCCTCGTGATCCTGATCTGCGTCGCGCGACCGCTCGGGGTCTTCCTCTCGACGCTCGGCACCGGGCTCTCGATCCAGGAGAAGTTCTTCATCTGCCTGATGGCCCCGCGCGGGATCGTCGCGGCCGCCGGTGCGTCGATCTTCGCGCTCGGGCTCGAGATCGCGGAGGTCCCGGGGTACGAATCGATCGTCCCGCTCACCTTCAGCGTCATCATCGGGACCGTCGCGTTCTACGGGCTCACCGCGCCGTGGGCGGCCCGCGCGCTCGGGGTCTCGGACACGAACCCGCAAGGGATCCTGTTCATCGGCGCGAGCCCGTGGGTGCGCCAGCTCGCGAACGTTCTGTCAAAGCGCGGGATCAAGACCCTCCTCGTCGATACCAACCGCGCGAACATCCGCGTCGCGAAGATGAACGGGCTCAACGCGACGAGCGCGAACATCCTGACCATGCCCGACCCCACGGAACTCGACCTCCGCGGGATCGGTCGCGCCTTCGCGACCACCCCCAACGACGAGGTCAACACCCTCACCCTCCAGAGTCTCAAGGGCTACTTCGACAGCGCCCGCCTCTACCGGCTCGCGAAACTCACCGAGAAAAAAGAGGACGGCTCCCACTCCGAGAGCGGCGGACGCGTCCTCTTCGCCAAGGAGCTCAACGCGTCCGAGCTCGATCGGCGGATCGAGCAGGGGTGGATCATCAAGGCGACCACCATCAGCGAGGAGTTCGACTACGAGAACTACCGACTCCTCTACGGCGACTCCGCGCTCCCCCTGTGCACGATCCGCGAGAACACGATCACGGTCGTCACGAGCGAGAGCGCCGAGACCCCCGTCCCGGGCGACACGATCGTCTCGCTCGTGAACCCGGACGAGCTCATCATGGCGCGCTACGCGAGTCTGAGCCAGGGGGAGTGAACGACCGCGGATTCGCGATCACTGATCCGTGTCCGACGGGACCGTGTCCGTGTGCCCGAGCCCGAACCCCTGCGCGATGAAACGCTTGATCGTGCCCAGCCCCATCTTGGGGAGCCCGCCGCCGCTGAGCGAGAGCGCGAGCAGGGTCCGGTCGTCGTCCCCGAGCTCGTACCCCGACCGATCGATCGCGTCGAGGACCGCGCCCGCGAGGTGCCCGTCCGCCGGGCGTTCGACCCCCTCGAGCAGCGCCGCGAGCCCGCCGATCCCGAGCATCTCCCCGCTCTCGGGGTGCCTCGCTTCGCTGAACGCGTCCGTGTACGCGATGACCCGATCGCCCTGGTGGACCGGGATCGCGAACTGCTCGTACGACGTCGAACCCACGATCCCGAGCGGGAGGTTCCTGAACCCCACGCGCAGGTCGTTGCCCGCGCTCCGGATGACGTCCGGGTGGCGCAGGTCGACGGGTTCCCACGCCCCCGATCCCGCGCGCGAGAGCAGCGGCGGGGGATGCCCCGCGTTGACAATGATCAGGTGCTCGAGCGGCGCGTAGTACGTCATGAGCAGCGCCGTCGCGAACTTCTCGCCGCCGCCGATGTGCTCGAACGCCTCGTTGAGCGCCCGCGCGAGCTTGGACTGGTCGATGGTGTTGATGGACTTGTGCATCGCGGTGCGGAGCTGCCTGGAGAACTCCGCGACCTGCTCGCCGTGCCCCGAGACGTCCGCGAGGAGCATGCGCGTGATGAGCCCGCTCGAGCACGACGAGATCAGGTACAGGTCCCCGCCCGCGTCGCCCTGGTGGGGGCGCGAGCGCACGCTGATATCGAGCCCGGGCACGGACGCCGCGTGGTCCGCGCGATCCGACCCGCCCCAGACCTCGAGACACCTCAGGGTGTGCGTGCTCTCGCTCGGCGTGGTCTCATCCATGCCTGGATCCGTGGTTCATTCGTCGCACGTGCTGATCCCGCCCGCGCCCGGCGCGAGCGCCCACCCGAGCTTGTGGATCAGGGTGGACCAGTAATCGGTGCTCGGGTCCTGCACGAACCGGACCGCCGAGCCGTGGCCCGTGATCCCGAGCACGTCCCCCTCGTCGACCCGGCAGTGGGGCTGCCCGTCCACGAGCAGCGTGGTCCCGTTGCCGTTGTCCCGGTTGACTTCGTGGACGCGGAGGGTGATCCGCGCGTCCGAGCGGGCCACGATCGGCCTGAAACTCAGCGAGTGCGCCGCGATGGGCGTCACGATCCGCGCCTCGACCTCGGGCTCGATGATGGGTCCGCCCGACGACACGTTGTACGCCGTCGACCCCATCGGGGTCGAGACGATGACCCCGTCCCCCGCGATCGTCGGCCCGGGGTGCCCGTCGATCGCGATGTCGATCTTGATGATCCCGTACGGCGGGCCCGCCGTCACGACAAAGTCGTTGAGCGCGATCGCCGACGATCGCGCCTCGCCACCCGCGGACCGGATCTGCGCTTCCATGAGATCGACGCGCCGGATCCGCAGCGATGAGAGATCCGTCAGCAGCGCCGGCGCGAGCTCGAGGAACCGGTCGATCTCGAACCCCGCCATGAACCCGACCTTCCCCGCGTTGACCCCGAGCATCGGGACATCGAGCCCGAGACAGCACTTCGCGGACTGGAGGATCGTGCCGTCGCCGCCGAGCGTGATCGCGAGATCGACCTCGCCCCGCGCGGGCATCCGCTCGGGTTCGATCGCGTCGACGACATCCACCAGCGTCGCGTGCTCCCGCACCGCATCGGAGATCGCCGGCTCCGCCTCGACCGCGGACGCCTTTTTCCTGTTCACGAGCACGAGCACGCGTGTCGTCATCGTCGCTCCGTGAGGGCTTGGGGTGAATGCGGTCAGACGCTCGGCTCGGTCCGCGGCGCGTTCGAGACATCCCGCTCGACCGCGCCCGCGACGAACCGCTCGTGCTTCGTCGGGTCCGCGGCGAACCGGATCATCCGGGCGATCCCCTCCGCGTCGAGCCCGACCTCGCGGAGCTGATCACCCCGCGAATCCTGGAACACCCAGCGATCCGGGATCCCGTGGCGCACGACCCGCGACGCGTCGAGCCCGAACTCCTGCGCGCACTCGAGCAGCGCGGATCCGAACCCCCCGACGATGCTGTGGTCCTCGAGCGTCAGCACCGGGATCCCGCGCGAGAGGAGCGAGCGGACGAGGTTGGTGTCGATCGGCTTGGCGAACCGCGCGTCCCAGTGCGCGACCCGGTACTCGTCCCCGAGCGATTCGATCGCGTGGTGTGCGTTGACCGCGACGGTCCCGTAGCTCAGGACCGCCACGTCGGGGCGGTCCGCATCGAGATCCTCGTACCCGGGGGTCAGCAGACGCGCGGCGCCGAGCTCGAACCCGGGCGCATCGCCGAAGATCGCGCTCACGTCGTCGCGCGGATACCGCACGGCGCTAAGCGACGCGTCCCACGTGCGCATGAACTCGAGCGAGCGGATCAGACTGGATTCATCGATCGCCGCCATCAGCACCGCGTCGGGGAGCGTGCGGAGAATCGAGATATCACAGAACCCGTGGTGGACCGCCCCGTCCCCGCCGACGAGCCCCGCGCGATCCAGACACAGACGGACCCCGAGCCCCTGGAGCGCGACCTCCTGGAACGCTTGGTCGAAGGCGCGCTGGAGGAAGGTCGAGTACACCGCGAAGAACGGGCGCAGACCGCACTTGGCCATCCCCGCGAGCATGTCGAGCGCGTGCGATTCGCAGATCCCCGTGTCGAACGAGCGATCCGGGAACCGCTCGATCGCCTTGGAGATCCCCGTCCCGTCGGGCATCGCGGCCGTGGCGCACACGACGGACCCGTCCCGATCCATGATGTCGCACATCGCGTCCGCGAAGGCGCTCGTGAAGGCGCGCCCCCCGGACTTCATCTCGACGATGCACCCCTTGAGCTCGTCGCGTTCGACGTTGAACGCCTTGGGGGAGTGGAACCGGGTCGCGTCGCGCTCTGCGACATCGAGCCCCTTGCCCTTGGTCGTCTTGACGTGGAGGATCATCGGACGATCGACATCCCGCGCCTCGCTGAGGAACTCGATGAGCGTGGGAAGATCGTGCCCGTCGATCGGCCCCACCGTCAGCAGCCCGAACTTCTCGAACCACGAATCCTCGTTGATCGCCGCCTTGGTCATCTCCCCCATCCGGTGGTACGCCTCTTTGAGCAGCGACCCGCCCGGTACGGACTTGAGCAGCTCCTTCGCGCCCTTCTTGAAGTCCGCGTAGGTGTGCGAGACGCGCACCCGGTCGAAGTACTGCGCCATCGCGCCCTGGGGCTTGGAGATGCTCATCCCGTTGTCGTTGAGGACGATGAGCATCTGGCGTTTCAGGGTGCCCGCGTTGTTGAGCCCCTCCATCGCGACGCCGTTGACGATCGACGCGTCCCCGATGAGGGTGACGACGCGCCGCCCGTCCGGGTTCTCCGCGGGGTCGTAGCCCTGACCCGTGAGCGAGTCGCCGCGCGCCATCCCGACCCCCGTGGAGATCCCCGTCCCGGCGTGCCCGACCCGGAACAGGTCGTACGCGCTCTCGTCGGGTTCGGGGAACCCGGACATCCCCTCGCGCGTGCGGAGCTTGCCCAGCTTGGACAGGCGCCCGGTCAGGAGCTTGTGGGGATAGCACTGGTGACCGACATCGAAGAGGAGCCGATCATGCGAGAAATCGAAGACCCGGTGCATCGCGATCGTGAGCTCGACGACCCCCAGGTTCGGTGCGAGGTGCCCCCCCGATCGAGAGACCTTGTCGATGATCCGATCACGGATCTCCTGCGCGAGCGACTCGAGCTGCTCGATGCTCATCGAGCGCAGGTCCCTGGGTGTTTCGATCGACTCGATCAGACTCATGCGAACGCAACCTCGGTTCGGGGGACGGATTCGATGATTCTAGGTGATCCGGCGCGTGTTCGCATCCGGGATGGGTTCGGATCACGCGCGCCGGGATTTCATGAGCTCCACGATCGCGCCCAGCCCCCGGGCCCGATCGCCCAGCTCGCCAAGGATCGCGTCCGCGCGCCCGTTCAGGTCCTCGAGCGCCGATCTGGCGCCGTCGACCCCAAGGACGCTCGGATAGGTGAGTTTGTTCGCCGCTTCGTCCTTCCCGAGCGTCTTTCCGACGAGATCCGGGTCCCCCTCGATGTCGAGCAGATCGTCGACGATCTGGAACTGGAGCCCGATCACACGCCCAAGGTCGCTGATGCGGGCGAGGTCCTCGAGGCCCGCCCGAGCGCTGATCGCGCCCATCACGCACGCGGCGCGGATCAGCGCCCCCGTCTTGTTCGCATGGATCAACTCGACCCGCTCGACGTCCGAGAACGATTCGGCGAACCCCCCGAGCGTGTCGTGGATCTGCCCGACGATCATCGCACGCGTCCCGAGCGCCAGTTCGCGCACAAGCGCCCGGTGCGCCCCGTCGTCGGGGCGCGGCTCGACCCGATCGATCGCCTCGAACGCGAGCGCGAGCATCGCGTCGCCCGCGAGGATCGCCGTCGCCTCGTCCGTGTGCCTGTGGAGC
This sequence comes from uncultured Phycisphaerales bacterium, assembly GCA_965652365.1. GTDB lineage: Bacteria > Planctomycetota > Phycisphaerae > Phycisphaerales > UBA1924 > UBA1924. Next base: position 98,743 of record CBFGUD010000001.1, on the reverse strand, counting down.
GTCGGGCGCCCGCGCCGCATGTCGTCGTTGTCGAGCGCCGGGAGATCGTCGTGGACCAGACTGAACGCGTGGACCAGCTCGACCGCCACCGCGGACCCCAGCGCCTCGTCCCCCGATCCCCCGACCGCACGCGCGGACTCGACCGCGAGCAGCGGGCGCAGACGCTTCCCCCCCGACAACGCGGCGTACCGGATCGCGTCGTCCAGGGGCGCCGGGAGCGTGAGATCATCGAGCAGGCGCGTGATCGCCCCGTCGATCGTGGCCCGGATCGCGTCGAATCGTCCTGTCATCTCGTGCGCCGTCTCGGTCACGGTCGATCGTAGTCGCACCGGGCTCGCCCTCGGGTCTAGACTCGCGCGTGATCGACCGACTCATCCAGATCTTCGACGCCGGCGGGATCGTGATGTACCCGCTCCTCCTCCTGAGCATCATCGCGCTGGGCGCGGTGATCGAGCGAGCGATCTACTGGTCCCGCCACAGCGCCACACGCGAGCTCCGCGCCCTCGATCGGTACGCGCAGCTCATCGGATCGGGCCAGCGCGACGCCGCGGCCCAGCTCGCGCGCAAGGACCGATCCCCCATGGGTCGGCTCGTCGCGTGGTCCGCGGAATCGGAGACCCCCACCGAAGAATCCGTGCTCGTCGCGATCGAGGCGCTCCGCCCCGCGCTCGAACGGTTCTCGACACTCCTGGCCGCGATCATCGCGAGCGCCCCGCTCCTGGGGATCCTCGGGACCGTCGTGGGGATCATCGAGAGCTTCGACCTGCTCGGGGACGCGTCGAGCGTGTCGGATCCGAGCGTAGTCGCGGGGGGGATCGCCGAAGCGCTCTACACGACGGCCGCCGGTCTGACGATCGCGCTCCTGGCGCTCTACCCCGCGGCGTGGTTCCGCGCCCGCGCGTCGGGCGCGCTGAGCCGGCTCGAGTCGCTCGGGGCGCTCATCGCGTCCGCTTCGCGTTCGTGATCAGTCCTGGTCAGGGCGTGTGGTCGAGGATGAGCTCGTAGATCTTCTCGGGATCGCGCTCCGCGTAGATCTGCTCGCGGAAGGTCGGGTTGTTGATCATCCGAGAGACCTGCGCCAGCGCCTGGATGTGGTCGCTCGTGCGATCCGTCGGGCTCGCGAGGAGGACGATGAGCTCGACGGGCTGCTCGTCCATCGACTCGAAATCCATCGGGGTCTCGGGTTTCCCGATCGCCATGGACAGGGACTTCATCCCCTCGCACTTCCCGTGCGGAATCGCGAGCCCGTGACCGATCCCCGTGGTCCGGGTCTGCTCGCGCGACCAGACCGCTTCGCGGAGAGTCTCCGCGTCGCTGATCTTGTCGTTCGCGGCCAGGAGATCCACGAGCTCGCGGATCGCGCCCTCCTTGTCCGTCGCGTTCATCGGCGAGCGGATGCATTCGACACTCAGGATCTCTCTCAGGTTCATCGATGGGTCCCGTGGTTCACGCGATCGTCGGTGTTGATCGAGATGCTACGCCCGATCGCCGTCGCTGTCACGCGCCCGGATCGAGACGCACGACGCCGCAGTACGAGCCGTCATGGTACACACGCGCCGGGTCCCCCGGAAGCCCGCTCGGCTCGACCCGGTGCTCGTGGACGAGCGACGCGCCCGGGCGCTTGAGCACCTCCCGGATCCGGTGTTCGTTCTCCTCGGGCTCGATCGAGCACGTCGAATACGCGAGATACCCCCCCTCCCCAACAAACCCGATCGCGTGGCCCACGATCTGGCGCTGGAGCTCGACGAGCCGATCGAGCTGGTCCGTCATCCCCCGATACCGCGCCTCGGCCCGCCGCGCGAGCACCCCCGTGTTCGAGCACGGGACGTCCGTAAGCACCAGGTCGGCGCGCTGATCGCCGAGCGACTTGTCCAGGTGGGTCGCGTGGACGACCCGGACCCCCTCGTCGTCCTGGAACACGCGCTCGAGCGATCGGAGCCGAGCGTCGTCGACCTCGCACGCGAAGATCGTCGCGCCCGGGAACCGGGCGCGGAGCTGGCGTGTCTTGGTCCCCTGCCCGGCGCACAGGTCCACGATCACCCCGCCGCCGATGTCCGGGAGCGCGCGCACGACCGAGGCGCTCGATGGATCCTGCACCCGCAGCGGCGGGTGCGCCTCGAGCAGCGCCACCAGGTCGGGCTGCGACCCCTCGAAGACCCGGTGGGTCTCCGAGTCGTGGGGGGTCAGCGACGCGATGTCCCCGATCACTCCCCAGTCCTCGCTCGTCACGAGCACTGGCGCGCGCACGATGCTGTGCGACGCGAGCGGCCCGATCGAGCCCGGGTCGTTGGACATCCATCGGCGCAGGGTCTGCTTGGGGAGCGAGTAGAGCTTCGAGAGGCGCGCGACCGGATCGTCCGGCCATTCCACGCCGTCGGCGCCCCGCATCGCCCCGCTCGCGAGCGGGATCGCCTCCGGATCGTCCGGGTCGCGCTCCGAGCGCGAGCGCGCGATCTTGCGCAGGATCGCGTTGACCATCCCCCCGGCGCCGCGCCGGATGGACCGTTTCGCCCATTCCACGGATTCGTCGATGACCGCGTGCGCCGGGACACGGTCCAGGAGCAGCAGCTGCGCCGCGCCCCCGATGAGCACGGCCCGCATCGCGGGCTCGATCGAACCGAGCTTGCGGTCCGAGAGCGTCTCGATCACGTGCGTCAGGGTCAACCAGCGCACGACCCCCTCGCGCACGATCGTGTGCGCCAGCCCCTGATCGCGCGGGTCCAGGTGCGCCGTCTCGGGCGCGATCGGGAGCAGATCCGGGAACGCGCCCGCGTGGTGCGTCAGCACGCGATACGCGGCGTCCCGCGCATCGAGCGGGGGGGCCTGAACGGCTTGGGACTCGTGGGGCATCGATCGAGCGTAGGCCCGTATCATCGCCGATCATGAACCCGATCGTCTCGTCACGCGCCCGCGCCAGGGGGATCTTCTCCGGGCTCAAGATCCGCAAGAAGCTGATCGTGCTCCATACCTCGTTCTCGCTGGCGCTCGGGTCCATGCTCCTCATCGCCCTGAGCCCTGCGATGTCCAAGCTCATCGACGGCGCCGAGCAGGACCTGGCGCTCCTCGTCCTCGACGAGCTCGGGTCCCACCCCGATATCGCCGACACACTCAACCCCGATCGGGTCCGGATCCGCCGAGGCACGCCCGAATCCCTGGGGATGGAGCCGCCGACGATCCAGCGACTCCGGGACACAGCCCAGGGGTGGTCGCCCCTCCTGGGCGACGACTACGGCGCGGGGATCCTCGCGCCCGACCCCAACGCGGACGGGTTCATCGAGATCCGCACCCGCTCGCAGCGCTCACGCGACAAAACGCGGCTCATCTATGCGCTCCTGATCGTGACCCTCCTCGCGGGGTACGCGCTCGTCGCGATCGCGCTCGAACTCTTCGTCCTCCCCCAGCACGTCTATTCCCCGATCCGCGCGCTGCTCCGCGCCGACGACGCGGTCCGCTCCAAGGACTCGGCGCAGGAACTCGTCCCGGCGGAATCGATCCCCGCCGACGAGCTGGGGGAGATCATGCACTCGCGCAACGAGACCGTCCGCCAGCTCCGGGCGCACCAGTCCGAGCTCGCGCACGCGCTCGAACGCCTCGAGAGCGTCGCGATCGACCTGCACAAGAAAAACCTCCTCCTTGAGACGGCGCGACGGAATCTCGAGGGCGCGGACCGGCTCGCGTCGCTCGGGATGATGTCCGCGGGGATCGCGCACGAACTCAACACCCCCCTCGCCGTCGTCAAGGGGCTCGTCGAGAAGCTCGAACGCGAGGGAACGCTTGGCGCTACGGAGCTCAAACTCCTCACCCGTGTGGTCGGGCGCATCGAGAAGCTGTCCGAGGGGCTCCTCGATTTCGCGCGGGTCCGGACCCCCGAGACGCGCCCGACGAGGATCCACACCGTCGTCCGCGACGCGTGGGACCTGCTCAAGTTCGACCGCCACAGCGTGCCCCCGACACTCGCGCTGACATTCATCAACGAGGTCGACCCCTCGCTCGAGATCGGGTGCGACCCGGACCGGATGGTCCAGGTCTTCGTCAACCTGATCCGCAACGCCGTCAACGCCCTCGATCCGAGGGCCGACACGACCCACGAGGTCCGGGTCTGGTCGCGCCAGGAGACCCGCGACGCGCAGTCCTGGGCCGTCCTGAGCGTCGAGGACACCGGGCGCGGGCTCGATCCCGAGGTCATCGACTCGATCCTCGAGCCCTTCGTCTCCACGAGACTGGACTCCCACGGCACCGGTCTGGGGCTGGCTGTCTCCGAGGGGATCGTCCGAGAGCATGGGGGCTTTATCGTCCCCTCAAACAAGAGCACGGATCAGGGGATCCAGGGGGCGATTTTCGAGGTCTTCATGCCACTGAAACAGGGGGGTCGTCCCGCGCATCATGCTTCTGGCTAAATCAAACCGATTCAATCTGGTCGGGTGGCAGTTGTGCAGGGACTGCAAACCGGATAGACTGGTCAACAATGACATCAACCGAGATGACCCCGGATCAGGATCGGAAAGTGGCGCTCCGCGTGTTCGCGCTCGACGACGACGCGGACTTCCGAGAGTTCCTCGAGGGCTTGCTCACGGCCGACGGGCACGAAGCGTTCACATTTGCCGATCCGAATGATCTGTTCGACGCGTGCGATCGGGATGTCCCGGATGTCGTCCTTCTTGATCTGAAAATGGGGGACCACAGCGGTCAGGATGTTCTCGAGACGATCCGCGAGCGCTGGCCGAGGATGTGCGTGATCATGATCACGGGGTATCCCTCGCTCGATTCCATGCGCGAGACATTCCGAAAGGAAGTCTTCGACTACATCCCCAAACCCTTCGGCGTCGAGGACCTCCGCAAATCGCTCGGGTCCGCCGTCGAAGAACTCGGGCTCGGTCAGCGTCCGCTCGACCGGCTCCGGACCTCGCTGGGCCGTCAGATCCGTCTGGCGCGGACGGAGCGCGGGTGGACCCTGCGCCGTCTCTCCGAGTCCTCGGGGGTGTCGGTCAGCCAGCTCAGTTCGATCGAACGCGGGACGCACCTCCCGAGCGTGGAGTCGCTCACGAGCATCGCCCAGGCGCTCGGATCGGCGCCGAGCGAATGGTTCAGCGCCGCCGGATTCTGAACCGGATCGGCCTACTGTCCTGTGTGGAATCCACGCGAGCCCAGATCGGGGAGAGACACGGCGCCGCGCTGTTCTTCAGCGCCTTCGAGCCGTCGGGCGATGACCACGCCGCCGTCGTCATCGCGGAGCTCAAGCGCCGCCACCCGGATGTGGTGATCAAAGCGTGGGGCGGCCCGAAAATGCAGGCCGCCGGCGCCGAGATCATCGAACGCACCGGGGACGACGCCGTCATGGGGCTCCCGGGTCTGGCGAAGATCCGCGAGCACCGACGGATCAACGCGCGGATCGAGCGTTGGCTCCAGGACAACCCGGTCTCGGTCCACGTCCCCGTCGATTCCCCCGCCGCGAACTTCCCGGTGTGCGCTCTGACCAAGGCGGCGGGCGCGCGGGTCGTCCACCTCGTCGCGCCCCAGCTCTGGGCGTGGGCGCCGTGGCGCATCCGCAAGCTCCGGAGACTGACGGACCACGTGATGTGCGTGCTCCCGTTCGAGGAAGCGTGGTTCCGCGATCGCGGGGTCGACGCGACGTTCGTGGGCCACCCGCTTTTCAACAAACCCATCGACGAACCCGCCCTCGATGCACAGGCCGCGGACTGGGCGCAGGGCGCCCCTCGGATCGCGCTCATGCCGGGGTCGCGACCGTCGGAGATCCGCAAGAACTTCCCGCTCCTCCTCGGCGCGTACACGCGGTTGTGCGCCGAGCACAAGGGGATGGTGGGGATGGTCGCGGTCACGCGCCCCGAGATCGATCCGATCCTCCGGGACATCGCTCGTCAGCATCGGATCGATTGGCCCGGCACGCTCGAGATCGTCCACGCGAGCACGGACGCCGTCACGCGATGGAGCACCATGGCGCTCGTGGTTTCGGGGACCGTGACGCTCCAGATCGCGCGCCAGCGCAAGCCCATGGTGATCGTCTACAAGATCGGGCGCATCGGGTGGTCGCTCGTGGCGCGATGGGTGATCCGCACCCCGTTCATGACCCTCCCGAACATCCTCGCGGGGCGCGAGATCGTCCCCGAGCTCGTGCCGCACTTCGTCGGTGCCGAACCCATCGCGGAAGCGGCGACCGAGCTCCTCGAGGACCGCTCGAAGTACGAGGCGCAGGAGCGCGAACTCGACGCGATCGTGAAACGCTTCACGAGCCAGAACGCGGCGAGCAACGCCGCGGACATCATCGAACGCTACGCCGGGATCGATCCATCGGGCTCAAAGCGCCACGGGGACGAGCACGACGCCCATGGCGCCGTTGCCGCCCCGGTCCGTGATCGCGCGTGACTCGATCATCGGGGACCGAACGGGCAGCCTGATCCCCGACGCGTGCGCGACGGCCTGGGTCGCGTCGTGCTCGATCGTGCTCACGTCCTCAGCGAACATGACCAGGAGCACGCACGCGTGGTCGATGAGCTCGTCGCTCGCGAGTTTCGCGATGTCCGAGGACAGCCCCGTCGTGAGCTCGGACGCGTACGCGTGGTTGGGCGTGTAGACCCCGTCGCGGCACGCGTGCTGCGCGATGGATTTGACCTCGATCCACAGCGCCTCGTGCGCTTCACATCGCAGTTGATCGGCGCTCGTCGCGACATCGACCCCGCCGAAGAGGGTGTCGGCCGCGAGCGCGAGTTCGCGGCGCTCCTGGACCGGGTCGACCAATCGGTGCTCCGGGGTGGGGAGGACGACCAGGTCGCAGCGCTGGCGTTTCACGCGCGACGGGTTGTCGTGCTCGAGCGCCGGGTAGCATTGCTCTCGCATGGCCCCGAGCTCGGACTGCTCGATCCCAAGTGCAATGATCGGATGGAGTTGCGTTTCGGGGATCGCGTCGATCCCGCGCACGGATTGCTCCTCATCGAGCGCGACCGCGTGATCGCGGAGCGCCGAGAACGCCGCATCGAGCACGGATTCGAGCGAGGGTGCCATACCCATGAGTGTACTGAGCCGGATCCCGATTTGCATTCTGACGGGTTCTGTGCGATGATCTGAACAGTTTCTCCGGGTCGTCGGATCCGTCCAATTCCACGCACAGCGATGAGGGGCCGAATGGCACTGAACGATCTCGTCAACAACATCAACGGTGTCCTCTTCTCCGACTACACCGTCTACGCCCTGCTCCTGACGGGGCTTCTGTTCACGATCTGGTCCTTCGTGGGGCAGTACCGGGCGCTCACGCACGGGGTCTCGGTCATCCGGGGCAAGTACGACGACCACGACGATCCGGGCGCGATCAACCACTTCCAGGCGCTCTCGGCGGCGCTGTCCGCGACGGTCGGGCTCGGGAACATCGCCGGCGTCGCGGTCGCGGTCGCCCTGGGCGGGCCGGGCGCGATCTTCTGGATGTGGATCATCGGGCTCCTGGGCATGGCGCTCAAGATGACCGAGGTCACCCAGTCCATGCTCCATCGCAACATGGACGATCCCGAGAACCCGCACGGCGGGCCGATGTTCGTCGTCGCGGAGGGGCTCAAGAACGCGGGGAGTCTCCGTTTCATCGCCGGAGGCGTGTTCGCGCTCGTGACGCTTGGATTGACCTACCTCGCGCAGGGGGTCTTCGAGAGCGCGATCGTTTGGGTCCCGGGCGGTCTGCTCGCGCTGATTTTCCTCGCGCTCGGGCTGGTGAGCGGGAGAGCGCTCGGGCTCTGGATCGGCGCGGTCTTCGTCGTGACGCTCATCACGTCCGCGATCACCGGCGGCAACATGTTCCAGGCGTGGAACGTCGCGGACATCACCTTCACCTACTTCGGGATCCCCCAGGTCGTCACGGGGGTCGTCCTGACCCTCCTCGTCGGGATGGTCATCATCGGCGGGATCAAGCGCATCGGCGCGGTCGCGGGGCGCATCGTCCCCCTCATGTGCGCGCTCTACGTGATCTCGGCGCTTGTCGTGCTCGCGGCGAACATCGACGCGGTCCCCGAGATGTTCATGCTCATCATCAAATCCGGGCTCGGGATCGAATCCCCCGACCCGTACGGCGCGTTCCTGGGGGGCACGTTCGCGTACGCCGCGATGTGGGGCGTCAAGCGGGCGCTCTTCTCGTCGGAAGCGGGCCAGGGCTCCTCCCCGATCGCGCACTCGGCGGCCAAGACCGACGAGCCCGTCCGCGAGGGCGTCGTCGCGGGGCTCGAGCCCTTCATCGACACGATCGTGGTGTGCACCCTGACGGCGCTCGTGATCCTCTCGACGGGCGCGTACAACCGGAGCTCGGAAGCGGACTTCGCGGGTCAGGACTCGGTCCGGATCGTCCAGGCGACCTCGCCCGAGGGTGAACCCATCGAGAACACCTGGACGCTCGAGACCGATCCGCTCCCGCGCATGAGCGCCGAATCACGCCGGTACCGCCAGACCGGGGAGAACGAGACCGGGTGGCGCGACGGCGAGATCGTCTTCTTCATCGTCGAAGCGGACGTGGACCCGAACACCGGACGCGACCTGCGCAAGATCACGGGGACCGTGAGCAGGCAGGATAACGAGCAGGAAGGCGAACCCTCGCGCTGGGTGGTCGACTGGAACGACCTCGAATCGGAGATCAAACCCTTCTTCCGGTCCCACCCGGACGGATCGCCCGACCTCGGGGTGTACGGCGACTACGCCGGGGCGTCGATGACGGCGTACGCGTTCGACCGGCAGTTCCCGGGGCTCGGGAAGTGGCTCGTCTCCATCGCGGCGTGGCTCTTCGCGATCTCGACCATGATCTCGTGGTCGTACTACGGCGAGCAGGGTGTCTACTTCATCGTCGGATCGCTCGGGAGCTTCGGGAAATCGATCGAGAAGTTCGCGATCTTCGCGTACAAGATCATCTACTCGCTGCTCATCCTCGTGACCACGGTGCTCGCGATGCCGCTCTTCGGATCCGACAAGCACGCGATCATCGCGACGGACCACGAGCTCGATATGTGGACCACGATGGGGCTCGGCGTCATGCTCGTCGCGAACATCCCGATCATGTGGATCTTCGGCGCCAAGGCCATGCGCGCGTACCACGAGTACTTCAATCGCATGAAGCACGGCGGCGACGACGCGCACGAAGCGCCCCCGATCACCGACGTCGTCGAAGGCAAGGACATCGAGTAACCCGCTCCGAAAGACCTCGCGAACGTACAGGCCCGCGCGATCCCGCGCGGGCCTTTCTCCGCGCACGCGGGTACGATCGCTCACGCCGCTCGCGTGAGATGTCGATGAGGGGCTCGGTGCAAGGGGTACACGATGGGCGACACGGACGGTTCACAGCTCCCGACGATCGAGACACGCTCCGCCCCGGCGGAGGTGATCGAGGCGCTGACGGGGATGTCCAAGCGGGGCAAGCTCGCGGGGTTCGAGAAGCGCTCCGCGACGAGCGCCGTCGCGGCGGCGCACGGGACCCCGTTCGATTCGGACCTCCTCATCGAGGCGCACGAACGCGAGGGTGGGTGCCTGGTCGCGTTCGAGGTCCGGCTCCGCCGGCGGATGCCGTGGATCTTCGTGGTGGTCCTTGTCCTCGCGGTCTGGCCCGGGCTCCCGCTGACGGATTCCTTCCTCCTCGGGTTCGGGTGGTACGAGCGTCTCATGAGCGGCCCGGTCGAGACGTGGATGTGGTACCTCCCCCTCACGATCATCCCAGCGCCCTTCGCTGTCCGCAGCGCGATCCGGAAATCGCGCGTCTCGGCGCGCGAGCACGCGCTCGAGACCATCGAGCGGATCCGCGCGACGCTCGGCGCGTGATCATTCCGATTTGCGGAGCCATTCCTCTTCAAGCTCCCCGAGCTCGTCCTTGACCTCGTCGCGCTTCGATGTGACGGCGTTCGCGTGGTCGATGTCCTTCCACAGGTCCGCGTCCGCGAGCTGCGCGTCGAGGTTGCGGAGCTCGATCTCCAGGTCCGTCATCCGCTCCTCGATCGACGCGATGGGCATCCACGAGAACCGGCTCCTGGTCTGGGGCTTGGCCTTGGGCTGGCTCGGTGTCGGCGCGGGTTTGGGGACCGAGACGGCGGGGGACTCGTCGCGTTTGGGCTTGGGCGCGGGGTCGCTCGATTGCTCGCGCTGGGTCTCGCGCCACTCGGAGTAGGTCCCCCCGAAGAGGGTGGCCCCGCCGTGGCCGTCGAGGATCAGGAGGTGGTCGCACACCGCGTCGATGAGGGCGCGGTCGTGGGAGATCAGGAGCAGGGTCCCGTCATAGGCGCCCTTGGTCGTTTTCCCGGTCTTGGGGTCGTGCTTCTCGCGCGCGAACGCGCTCTCGATCCGCTCGGCGCTCGGGATGTCGAGGTGGTTGGTGGGCTCGTCGAGGACGAGCAGGTTCTTCGCGCTCGCGAGGAGGGCCGCGAGGAGGGTCCGCGCCTTCTCGCCCCCCGAGAGGATCGCGACCTCCTTCTCCTGGTCCTCGCCCGAGAAGAGGAACGCGCCGGCGATCGTCCGGGCTTCGAGCTCCGACAGCGTGACCCGGTCGTCCGTGAGCTTCTTCACGTGGTCCTGGATCTGCCGGTACACCGTCTTCTCGGGCGCGAGCCCCTCGTGGGTCTGGGTGAAGTGCCCGATGTCGAGGTTCGTCCCGAGGGTGATCTCTCCCGCGTCGGGGGATTGCTCCCCGAGCAGGCAGCGCACGAGGGTGGACTTGCCCGCGCCGTTGGGGCCGATGATCCCGAGGCGCTGCCCGCGCTCGATCTTGATGGACAGGTCATGGAACAGGATCTTGCGCGACCCGTCCTCGTTGGGGTAGGACTTCTCGAGGTCCCGGCCCGCGATGACGATGTCCCCCGCGCGACGCGCCTTGGGGAGCGAGAGGCGCAGCGCGTCGAGCTCGAGGGGGCGCTCGATGGAGGACTGCTGCTTCTCGCGCTCCAGGCGCGATTCTCGCCCGCGCGCCTGCTTGGCGCGCTGCCCCGCCTTGTACTGACGGATGTACGCTTCCTCGCGTTTGAACTTGGTCTGCTGCTTCTCGTAGGCGCGCATCTGGGTCAGGCGGCGCTGTTCGCGCTGCGATCGGAACGCGGCGTAGTTCCCCGGATAGTCGATGAGCCGCGCGTCCTCGATCTCCACGATCCGGTCCACGACCCGGTCGAGCATGTACCGGTCGTGCGAGATGAGCACGACCGCGCCCTTGAACTCGTCGCGCAGGAACGACTCGAGCCATTCGCGACCCTGGATGTCGAGGTGGTTCGTGGGCTCGTCGAGGAGCAGCACGCTCGGGTCCTGGAGGAGCAGTCGCGCGAGCGCCACCCGGGCTCGCTGACCCCCCGAGAGGTCCCGGACCCTGATCTCGTGCTGCGCGTCGGTGAACCCGAGCCCGTGGATGATCGCATCGACCTTGTGGTCGAGCGCGAGCCCCCCGAGCGCCTCGATCTCGTGCTCGAGGCGCTGCTGCTGCTTGAGGAGCTTGTCGAGCTCGTCGTCGGACGCGCCGCTCATCTTCACGAACACACGCTCCAGCTCCTGCGCGAGCTCGTGGAGGTGCTTGAACGCGCCCGCGACGGCGTCGCGGAGCGTGTCATCGGGGTCCAGGTCCGGGTTCTGGGTGAGGTACCCGATCCGCGCGCCCTTGCTCGTGGACACGGACCCCGAATCGGGCTTGATCGCGCCCCCGAGGATCTTGATGAGCGAGGACTTCCCCGCCCCGTTCCGCCCCACGATCCCGAGGCGCTGGTTGTCCTCGATCGTGAGCGAGACGTCGCTCAGGATCAGGTCGTCCCCGTACTGGAGGGTCAGGTTGGTCGCGGCGAGCACGGGCATGGTCGCGAGTCTACGCGTCCTCCTCGGATCCCTCGATCAGATCAGCCCGAAGAATCGGCGGTGGTGCGCCAGGATCTCCCGCGCGATCGCGTCGTCCGGCGTGTCGTCCCATTCGTCCTCGATGAAGCACCCCCCGAGCACGAGCGCATCGGAACGGGGGAACATGTACTTGTACCCGTCGTGGGCGCAGTACCCGAGGTCCTGGGGCTCGACATGCACGAGCACCCCCTTGGCCGGGAACATGGTCGAGTCCCCGAAGACGGTCCGCGACCCGAGGGCCATCGCGTTGACCAGGGTCCGCTCGTCGAGCGCGTGGACGTCGTCGATCGAGCGGAACGAGCGTTCGATCAGCTCGACCCCCGCGCTGCGGAGATCGTTCGTGAGCGCGTCGAGGAGCTTTGGTGTGTGGATGAACAGGGTCTCGAAGACCTTCCCCGCGCGCGGCGGGCCCGGGAAGGGGAGCCGATCGATCGGTCGCGGCGCCGTGAGCGTGGTGTGCTCGAAGAACCGGTGTTCGATCGGCGCGTACGCGGGCTCGTACACGGGGAGGGTCTCGATCCCGTACCTCGTGGGGTCCATCTTCGTGAGCTCGCGCCGTGCGTCCTTGAGGATCTCGAGGAACCGGTGCAGCCCGATCTCCGGGTCGTCGAGGTTGATCCCCGTGGGGAGCCACAGCGCGCCCGCGAGGTTGCTCAGGGTGTCGGTCCCGAACCGCTCGGCGTACATCCGAACACGGAACCCGCGCGACACAAGCTCACGCGCCGCGGTGAGACCCGCGATCCCCCCTCCCAGAACCCCGATCGTCTGCTCCTTCGGGGTGGTTTCCATCACCAGATCCGCGGCGACCAGCGCGCTCCCGAACGCGCTCGTGATCCCCGATCCCCCGTGCCCGTAGTGGTGGACGACGGACCGATCCCCGATGCTCTCCTGTTCCAGACGCAGCCCCCCCCTCCGGCACGGGCGGAGCCCGGCGACCACGCGCATGACGCGATCATCGCGCAGATCGGGGGCTTTCAGGGTGGTCAGGGCCGTGCTCATCGTGCAACACCTCGTCGATGTCATAGAATAGACCATGAGCCTCTCCCCGAAGGATCAATCCCCGTCCGGATCCAGTGCCGAGCCCGCGCCGCGTCAGCCCGTGACGCTCAAGACGCTCCGGCGGATGGCGTCGCGTTCCGAGCCCTTCGCGTGTCTCGCGTGCTACGACGCGACCACGGCCCGCTGGCTTGAGCGCGCGGGGGTCCACGTCCTGCTCGCGGGGGATTCCGCGGCCCAGGTCGTCCTGGGGTACGAGCGCTCGATCGACATGCCCCTGGATTTCGCGGTCGAGATCACCGCCGCGATCAAGCGCGGGGCGCCCGGCACCCTGATCATGGCGGACATGCCCTTCATGTCCTACCACGCGTCGCTCGACCAGGCGATGACCAACGCGGGACGATTCATGGTCCAGGGCAACGCGGACGTCGTGAAACTCGAAGCGGACGAATCCGCGGCCGGGCTCGTCGATCGACTGACCCGCGCGGGGGTCCCGGTTTGTGCGCACGTCGGGTGCAAACCCCAGACGAGCGGCGTGACCGGAGGCCCAGTCGCGGCGGGGCGCACCAAGGAGCAACTCGAGCAGGTCGTCCGGGACGCCAAGGCGCTCGAGGACGCGGGCGCGGTCCTCCTGCTGATCGAAGCGGTCCCCGGCGAGGTCACCAAAGCCGTGCTCGATGCGACCAGTGTCCCGCTCATCGGGATCGGGGCGGGGCCGATGTGCCACGGTCAGGTCCTGGTCGTCAACGACCTGCTGGGTCTCACGGACCACCCCCCGAGATTCGCCGAGCCCGTCGCGGACCTGGGCAACGCGATCCGGAGCGCCGGTCGCGAATGGGTCGAGCGCGTCAGCAAACGCTCCATCGGGGGCGAGTCCTACGCGATGCGCCCCGGCGAAGCGGAGCGCCTCGACCCCTCACGAACACGGGACGGGCAGAACGCGTAACCTGTTCGAGCAGGGTCACGAGGAGATCGCCATGCGCAAGTTCGTTTCGATCACCCCGGCGCTGGTGGTGCTCGCCCTGTGCGCGGGTGCGCTGGTGTTCGTCCCGAGACTCATGGACCGGTACGCCGAGGCGCAGACCCGCGCCCGGGTCTCGCTCGCGCGCGAGGTCCTCGCCGAGGACGACATCCTGCGCCGGGTGGACCGGGCGGTCGCGTCCATCGCGGATTCGATCGAGCCGAGCGTGGTCCACATCGAGACGGCCGACGAGGACGGGTTCCGCGGCGCGTACTCGAGCGGCGCGGGATGGATCTACGACACCCAGGGGCACCTGGTCACCAACGCGCACGTCGTGAAATCCGCACGGCGCGTGACCGTCGAGTTCTACACGGGGCGCGTGGTCGAGGGCTCGGTCATCGGGACGGATGTGTACACGGATATCGCGGTGGTCCAGGTCGATCCGGCGCTCACGACCTTCCCGGCCGTCCGCTCCGGTGTGCGCCTCCCGCGCGTGGGCGAGCGGATCTTCGCGTTCGGGTCCCCCTTCGGGTTCAAGTTCTCCATGTCCGAGGGGATCGTCTCGGGTCTGGGCAGACAGGGCGCGGGGACCGGGATCCTGGGCGGATATACCAACTACATCCAGACCGACGCGGCGGTCAATCCCGGGAACTCGGGCGGGCCGCTCGTGAACACCGACGGGCACGTCATCGGGATGAACGTCGCGATCGCGACGGCGGCCAACGCGGTGGGGTCGTCCCCCGAAGAAGCGGGCGCGGACTCCGCGGGGATCTCCTTCGCGATCCCCCTCGGGACGATCGAGCCCATCGTCTCCCAGATCATCGAGCACGGCGAGGTCTCGCGCGGATACCTCGGGATCCGCTTCCCCCCCGGGCTCAACGAGCGCGTGCAGGTCTCCACCGACGACGGGGAGTCCGTGACCGGGGTGCTCGTGACGGGGGTCGAGCGCGACGGCCCGTCGTGGGAAGCGGGGATCGAGCCCAACGACGTCATCATCGGTGTCCAGGGCAGCCCCGTGATCAACAACGAAGCGCTCTCCTCGCTCATCAGCTCGCACCGAGCGGGCGAGACGATCGAGCTCCGGATCTTCCGCGCCGGCGAGATCCGAAGCATCGACGTCACCCTCGGGAAGATGCGCGACGAGGTCCTGGCGCAGCGCCTCGCCCAGCCCCTCCAGATCCAGATGGGCGCGGTCTTCAACTCCCACCCGGACGGGGCCATCGTGGTCCAGGTTTGGCAGGGGCTTCCCGCGAGCGCCGCGGGGATCGGCGCGGGGGACATCGTGACACGCGTCAACGGCAAGTCCTTCGACTCGCGCGACACGTTCTTCGTGCTCCTCGCGGACGAGGGGCTCCTGACCGGATCGCGCGTCGAGCTCGAGGTCATCCACGCCAACGACGGGACACGCTCGACCGTCGCGATCCAGCTCAAATGATCGGGTCGATCAGAGCGCCTTGACCGCCGCGAGAACCTCGTCGGCGTGCTCGGGGACCTTGACCTTGTCCCATCGCTTCGCGACCTTGCCGTCCTTGTCGATGAGGAAGGTCGTCCGTTCGATCCCCATGTAGGTCTTCCCGTACATGGATTTCTCGATCCACACCCCGTACTTCTGCGCGACGACGGGGTCGGGTTTGCCTTCCCCGTTCTCCCGGTCGTCCGCGAGCAGGGGGTAGTTCAGGGATTCCTTCTCCGCGAACTTCTTCTTGCTCTTCTCCCCGAGGATCGAGATCCCGAGGACCTTCGCGCCCGCTTTCTCGAACTCCGCGGACAGGTCGCGGAAGTCGCACGCTTCTCGGGTGCACCCCGAGGTCATGTCCTTCGGATAGAAGAACAGGACAACGGGCGATCCCGCGTAGTCCGAGAGTCTGTGCGTGTTCCCGTCCTGGTCCTTGAGCGTGAACGCGGGGGCTTTCTTTCCTTCGGCGATGGGCGGCATGGTGTCCCTCCGATCTCGAGCGTCCTGCGTGCGCCGTCTCCGCTCCGATGGTATCGTTCCCGTATGCCGCATTCCCTCACACGCACGATCCGGATCCAGCGCACACCCGAGCAAATCAGGGATTGGCTCGATGACTGGGACCACGTCCGCGCGTGGATGGGGCCCAATCTCGTCTCGATCGAGATCCTCGGCGCCGAACCCGAGGGCACCCCCATCCGGGAAGGGATGCGCTTCCGCGAGACACGGAAGATGGGCAAGATGACCGCGAAAGCGACCATCGAGGTCCAGCGCCACGGGCTCGATGAAGCAGGGGTGTTCCATCACGTCGCCGTCTTCGATGACGGGTGCAACCGGATGGTTTCCGAGTACCGCTACGAGCCCGACGGGGGCGCGACCAACACGACATGGACGATGACCAACGCGCCGTCGAAATGGTGGGCCAGGCTCCTCGCGCCGATCTTCGGGCCCATGATGATCAAGATGTGCGAGAAGCACGAGGGCGATCACCTCGAGCGACTCAAGGCCCTGATCGAAGCGCCCGCATGAGCGACTGGAGCGACAAGCGTGTCAGCGTCATGGGGCTCGGGCGCTTCGGGGGCGGCGTCGGGGTCGTGCGCCATCTCGCGCGAAACGGCGCCGAAGTGCTCGTGACCGATCGGGAGAGCGCGGACACCCTCGCGGACCCGATCGAGCGGATCAAAGCCGAGATCGAATCGGGACAGGTCCGAGTCGTCCACGGCGACCACGATCCGGACCTGCTCGCCGGGATCGACACGCTCGTCGTGAACCCCGCCGTCCCGCAGCCGTGGGACAACCCGTTCATCCGGAGCGCGGCGGGGCGGGGGATCCGGATCACGACCGAGATCGCGATCGCGTGGCGCACGCTCGATCCGCGTCGTGTCATCGCGATCACGGGGACGGCCGGGAAGAGCACGACGAGCGCGATGACGGCGCACGCGCTCAACAAGTGCGGGGTCCGGACACTCCTCGGCGGCAATATCGGGGGCTCGCTCCTGGATTCGTCCGTTGAGATGGAACGCGCTGAAGCGGTCGTGCTCGAGGTCTCGAGCGCCATGCTCCACTGGCTCCACGAGGAGGGCGTGCTCGAGGCGTACCCGCCGAAGGTCGCGTGCGTCACGAACCTCGATCCGAACCACATCGACTGGCACGGTTCCGCGGAGCACTACGCGCGGTCCAAGCAGCACCTCGCCCGCGCATTGGGTCAGGATTCCACGCTCGTGCTCGGGCACACGCTCGCGGACTGGGCATCCAGAACACAAGCGCACGCGGTCGTGATGGAACCAACCGACCGTCTCGATGGGTGCGCCGTCCCGGGGACGCACAACGCGATCAACGGCGCGATGGCGCGACGGTGCGTCCTTGCGATGCGCCCGGAACTCGATCCGGCGCGGGTCGAGGACGCGATCCGATCCTTCCCCGGGCTCGACCACCGGCTCAAGCTCGTCGCGGAGATCGACGGCGTGCGCTACTACGACGACTCGAAATCCACGGTCCCCGGCGCGACCCTCCTCGCGATCAGCGCGATCGAGACCCGGGTCCCGCGCGATCGGATCCACCTCATCGCGGGGGGGTACGACAAGGGGATCGACCTCGCCCCGATCGCGCGGCTCGCGCCGACGCTCAAGGGGCTCTACGCGATCGGCGCGACGGCACCCATGCTCGCAAGCGGTGGGGGGGCTCAGGACTGCGGGGATCTCACGAATGCGATGGCGCGGATCAGAGCACGCGCCGAGCGGGGCGATGTCGTGGTGCTCTCCCCCGGGTGCGCGTCGTGGGATCAGTTCACCAACTTCGAGGAGCGCGGGCGACGCTTCGCAGAGCTAGCGCGGGGCGGGTGAGGATCAGAGCATCCAGAGCGGATCCACGTCGATCATGACCTTCGGATCGCTCGCGAGCGCCCCCCCGCGTCGGCACGACTCGAGCGCCCGGGTGATGAGTGTCGGACCCGGCGCGAGCAGTTCAACGGAGAACCGGAACTCGTTGCTGATGCGCGTGATCACGCACGGGAACGGGCCGGTGATGGTGACGCGCGGGTCCGCGTGGGCCGCGAGCGACTTGGCGATCTCGCCCGCGCGTTCCTCGGCGCGCCGCGCGTCCTCGTCGCGGACCACGATCCGCGCCATCCGGGTCGAGGGGGGGAGCCCGGACCGCTCGCGGATCGTCAGTTCCCGATCCGCGAAGCGTGGGTAGTCGTGGGCGGCCGCGAGGGTGATCGCGTCGGACCGGGGGTTCATGGTCTGGACGATGACGCGCCCCTCGCGCTGCCCGCGCCCCGCGCGCCCCGCGACCTGCGCGACGAGCTGGAACGTGCGTTCCTCGGCGCGGAAGTCCGGGATCCCCAGGGCCGTGTCCGCGTTGAGGACCGCGACGAGGGTCACGTTCGGGAAGTCGAGCCCCTTGGCGATCATCTGGGTCCCGAGCATCATGCGGATCTCCCCCCTGGAGAACCGATCGAGGATCGTGAAGTAGTCGCTCGCGCTGTGCATGGTGTCCGAATCGACCCGGACGAGGGAATCACCGAGCGTCAGGTTGTGACGCGCCCCGAAGCGCGCGATGAGCTCGTCCTCCACGCGCTGGGTCCCGACCCCGAGCTGAACGACGCCCTTGCCCGTCTCGGGGCAGGTCTCGGGGATGAGCTGCTCGTTGGCGCAGTGGTGGCAACGCACGAAGCGCGACCCGCGCCGGGTGCGGACGAGGGATTTGTGCACGACCATGGCCGCGTCGCACTGGTCGCAGCGCAGGACCCAGTCGCACTTCGGGTCCGCGCTCGCGACCATCGACGCGTACCCGCGCCGGTTCAAGAGCAAAATGACCTGTTCGTGCCGTTCCAGCGTTTCATGGACGGCCTGCTCGAGCCGGCGACCCACGATCGGGAACGACACGGCCTTGCTGCTCCCGTGTGTCGCGCCGCTCGGTCGGTCCTGGGTCCGATCGACGATCCGGACTGTGGGCATGGATCCGCCGCCCGCGCGGGTCCCGAGGGTGTGGCGCGACCAGCCCTTGTGGATCGTGTTCGACCAGCTCTCGAGCGACGGGGTTGCTGATCCGAGCACGCACGGGCACTTCGCGAAGTTCGCGAGCATGACGGCGCAGTCCCGCGCGTGATAGCGCGGCGATCGGTCCTGCTTGTACGACGAATCGTGCTCCTCGTCGACGACCACGATCCCAAGGTCCCGGATGGGCGCGAAGATCGCGGATCGAGCCCCGACCACGACCCGGGCGTTGCCGTCCTCGACGAGCGACCACTGCGCGTGGCGTGCCCCGGCGCTCATCCCGGAGTGGAGCAGCGCCACCCCGATGTCGCGGAACCGGGAGACGAACCGACCGGCCGTCTGGGGGGTGAGCGCGATCTCGGGGACGAGGACGAGCGCGGTCTTCCCGCGCGCCAGCACCCGCTCGATGAGGCGCATGTAGAGCTCGGTTTTCCCCGAGCCCGTCACCCCGTGGACGAGGTGGACACCGAAGCGGTCGAGGGCGGGGTCGATGTCGTCGAGAACCCGCTGCTGATCGGGGGTGAGCGCGGGGATCGGGCGATCGGGCTCGTCGAGGAGCTTGAACACGCTCGGGGTCCGGACCCGCTCGATGCTCGACTCGACGAGGATCCCCGCCTTGACCAGCGCGTTGACGGGCGCGATCGAACGGAGCCCGAGCGTGTGCTTGATCGACTTTTTCTCGATCGGGAACGCGTCTTTCGGGAGCGCCCGCACCCGCTCGAACGCCTCCCGAGCGGTGGGGGGGAGCTTGGGGAGCGGCTCGGGGAGCGGGTCCACGCGGCCGATCAGTTCCACGTTCGTGAGCCCGGTCCGCGATCGCACCCCCTTGGGCACAGCGCCCGCGAAGACCAGCCCGAGCGGGCACGCGTAGTACGACGCGATCCATCGGCACAGCTCAAGCTGGAGCGGCTCCAGGACCACCGGCTTGGCGGAGCGGATCCGCTTGATCCGGCGCAGGTCGAACCCGTCCGCGAGTTCCCGCCCCCCCGTGCTGACCACCACCCCCGGGGTCGTCGTGTCGCCCCGCCCCATGGGGACATGCACCAGGCGCCCGACCTCGAGATCCCGGTCGCTCCAGTACGTCCACCCCTCGTCCTGATCGAGCGCGCGCTCGATGACCACCCGCACGAACCGCGCGTCGTCGGGGGGTCCAGAACCCGTGATTTCGGCGGGTTCGTCGGCGTCTGGGTACGGAAGCAGGGACATCTCGCATCTACACTCTACACACCATGAGCGATCACACAAGCACGCACGCATCGCACCCCGTCCGGCTCGCCCTCTCCAGCGGCGAGGTCTTCGAGGGTCTGGGGTTCGGCTTCATCCCGGGCGACGATCCCGTCAGCGGCGAGGTCGTGTTCAACACCGCCATGAGCGGGTACCAGGAATCCCTCACCGACCCGTCCTACAAGGGGCAGATCCTCGTCCAGACCTCGTCCATGATCGGCAACACGGGCATGAACGACTCGGACACCGAGTCGGACGCGATCCAGGTCCGCGGGTTCGTCGTCCACGAGCACGTGGACGCGCACTCGAACTACCGGGCCGTCGCGTCGCTCGATGAGCGCCTCCGCGACGCGGGGGTCCCCGGGGTGTGCGCGATCGACACCCGCGCCCTGACGCGCGTGCTCCGCTCGCGCGGGGTCACGGTGGGGGTCATCAGCGCCGATGCTTCGCTGAGCGACTCGGCACTCGTCGGGATGGCCCGCTCCGCGCCATCCATGAGCGGCGCGGACTTCGCGAGCGGCGCGGGGGTGGGGTCGAACACGCCCTGGGACCGGGGATCCGACGCGTGGGCGCACGTGCAAAGTGACGAGGAATCCCGGGTCCGCGTCGGGGTCATCGACTGCGGGTCCAAGTCGAACATCATGCGTTCGCTCGTCGACGCCGGCGCGGATCCCGTCCTCCTTCCGATGAACACCGCCGCGGGCTCGATCCGGTCCATGCTCACGAGCGGCGAGATCGCGGGGATCATGCTCTCCAACGGCCCGGGCGATCCCTCGACCCTCACGGGGCTGATCGAGACCGTCCGGACCCTCATCGACGATCCAGAGCTGGCGCGGTACCCGATCTACGGGATCTGTCTCGGGCACCAGATCATCGCGCACGCGATCGGCGCGAGCACGTACAAGCTCAAGTTCGGGCATCGCGGGATCAACCACCCCATCCGCGACGAGGAGCGCGCCCGCGTGCTCATCACGAGCCAGAACCACGGGTTCGCGGTCGATCCGGGCTCCATCGACCGATCCAAGGTCGAGATCACGCACACCCACCTGAACGACCAGACGGTGGGGGGGCTCCGGCTGCGCGGGCGCGAGGTCGCGTGTGTGCAGTTCCATCCCGAGGCGTCACCGGGTCCGCACGATGCAGACCCCTTCTTTGTCCGATTTATCGGAGCATGCCGGGATGCGGGCACCGCGATCGGGGTGTAACCCCGTGATTTGGGCGGTGTTTGGATTGTTCTATCGGGTCTGGGGCGCGAGTTTTCCGTCGGATTGCAGCGATCCTCCCTTGCAATAGGCCCCGATTCCGGTATATTCGAGGTTGTGCTGGGTCTCTAGCACATGGTTTGTGTTTCAGCCGTACCGCTCATGATTGTTTCATGAGCACCGCAATGGTCTCTATTCCGGCTCATTCTTGTGGGCAGGCATCGAAGACCGGGAGAGAGAACCCCAACGCGGTCAAGATCGGCTTCATGCAGGGCTTTCGGTCCTGCGACATTGTTTCGTATCTGCTTTCTCGCTTCTGAGAAGCAGTCTCGAGTTGTGGTTCACATTTCTGAAGAGGAGCTTTCCATGAAGGCGAAGAGTGCACTCAGCCTGGCCCTCGCAGCGGGCATTGCCAGCACCGCGGCGGCCAACACCACCCCGATCGTTGAATCGCGTGGTCTCAAGTCCGGCGACATCAAGGATGCCGCCCACATCTACTTCAACGTCGCGACGGGCGAGAAGGTCGTCACCCTGCTCGGTGACTCCCAGCGCCCCGTCGATACCGGCGCCAGCGAAGTCATCTACTCCATGACCACGGGTCAGCAGTGCCTCGCGCAGGGCTACTCGACCTCGTACTTCTACTCCCCCGACGACCTGACCATGGTCGACTCGATGGGCAACCCCCTCTCGTCGCTCGCGCTCGAGTCGCTCCTCACCGACTGGGGTGATATCTCGAACGACACCGTCGTCGACTGCATCCAGGTCAACTGGGTCACCAACTTCGTTGACACCGACACCGACATGGACTCCTTCGCGGACGGCATCGAAGGCCTCGCCGCGTCGTGGACCAT
The DNA here is from genome assembly GCA_965652365.1 of uncultured Phycisphaerales bacterium. Classification (GTDB taxonomy): domain Bacteria; phylum Planctomycetota; class Phycisphaerae; order Phycisphaerales; family UBA1924; genus UBA1924. The sequence goes on along the minus strand of CBFGUD010000001.1, from coordinate 76,727 downwards.
CTTCGGCAACTACAACGGGCGCGCCCCCCAGGACAACTCGATCGCCGTCGGTCTCGTCGGCTTCGGGTTCTTCAACCTCCCGGGTCTGTCCCCGCAGTTCTTCGCGAACAACCCGGGCACCGTCCCGGGCGTGTCCTTCGGTCAGTACACGGCCGATATCGACCTGACCGCGTCGGGCACCTTCGGCACCGACCTCACCCTCGAGCTCGGTGACACCGACTCCGACTTCCAGGGCGCCGCGTTCGGTCTGCTCGCCAACGGCTCCAGCAGCCTCCCCGGCTACTTCACCGACTTCGATTCCGACCTGATCAACGACGGTGACCCCGACGGCGACAGCCTCGCCGACTGGGGCTGGGGCGTCTCCTTCGTCCAGCCCGGGCGTCAGGACGTCGACAACGCCGACGGCGACAGCGACACCCAGACCGGGATCGACGGCGACTTCGCGGACGCCTCGACCATCGGGATCGGCTTCGCCTCGCTCGACGGCGGGATGGCTGTCGACAACGGCACCGCCGGCTGGGTCTGGGACGACATGGACCCGAACGTCGAGACCGAAGACGTCTTCACCCTCTACAACGGGTATGACTTCGCCGGTATCCCCGCGGGCACCAACGCCGGTCCGTTCTGGTTCGGCGGCCTGAGCTGCGCCCCCGGCCAGACGTCCTACGTCCCCGGTGCGAACTTCCAGGTCGTGCTCTACGGCCCGGGTGGTGCCAACCCCTGCCCCGCCGACCTCACGGGCGACGGCCTCTGGGACTTCTTCGATATCTCCTTCCTCCTCCAGAACGAGGTGGACTACAACGGTGATACCGCCTTCGACTTCTTCGACATCTCGCAGAACCTCCAGGACGGCGCCAACTGCCCGTAATCCTCGGATGATCTGTTGAGCCATGCTCAATCAAGCCCCCGGCGCTCACGCGTCGGGGGCTTCTTCTTTGTGCACCATCCCGATCCGGATCGATCGGGCATCACGACTCGAGCGCGTTTCGGGTAGGGGGGGTCAGACCTTCTTGGTCGCCCACCCGCCGTGGAGGAACCGGAGGGTGAAGAGCACCCCCCGGATCACCATCTCCGCGCACAGCGCGATCCACAGCGCCCGGATACTCGGCTCGAGCCCGAACCACGACTCGAGCAGGCGCGGGTTCTCGAGCACCCCGCCGCCCATGAACCCTGGGATCGGGAGATCCACCCCGGAGATGATGTACGCCATGGGGAGACGGATCGCGTAGGTCGTGAACCAGGTCAAGAACATCACGAAGCGCACGTCCCCTGCGCCTCGCATCGCGGACCGGAACACGATCGACAGCGCGAAGGGGATCTGGACGAGCCCGCAGATGATGAGCAGGTCCGGGACCATCTCCTCGTGGGAGGGGACATCGGACAGGGCGCGCGTGATCGCCGTCGGGATCGCGATGAACATGATCCCGAGCGACCCCATCAAGACCGCCGCGATCGCGGTGCACCGGATGATCGCCGTCCGCGCCAGGTCCGGGCGCTTCATGCCCAGGTACTGCCCCGCGAGCGCCGCGGCCGCCGTCCCCATCGCGAACCCGGGGAGGAAACTGAACGCCTCGATCCGGATCCCGATCAGGTGGGACCCCAGGAGCCCCTCCCGATCGAGCTGACGCGACAGGAGCCCCACGAACACGATGATGAAGAAGTTCCCGATCCAGAGCCCGAAGGTCTCGAGGAAGTTCGGGATCCCGAGCCGGACGAGTCTCCAGATCGTGACCGCGTGGGGCTTCATCCGTTTCAGCTTGAGCGTGATCGACCAGCGCCCCGTCCGCGCCATGTGGGTGATCAGGAGCGCCCCGACGAGGTCCCCCGCGACGGTCCCGATCGCGATCCCCCTGATCCCCATGTCCAGCCCGAGCGGCGAGGTCATCCCGTAGATCGTCACCCCCGAGAGCCCCCAGCTCACGAGGATGTTGACCACGTTGCGCACGATCATCGCGTTGAGCGGGGAGATCGAGTCCCCCGCGCCCCGCGAGCACGCGATCATGCAGAACAGCACCGACGCGAACGGAACCCCGAGCGCGATGATCAGCATGTACTCCGCGAAGTAGGACGTCGCGAGCTCGCTCATGTTCAGCGACGCCGCGATGAGCGGCGCCCCGATCGCGAAGATCGCCCCGACGACGAGCCCGATCAGGATCGCGATCGTCATGGTCTGCCCCAGGACCGCGTTCGCGACCCCCAGGCGTCCCTTGCCCACGGACCTCGAGACCAGGGCCGTCGCGCCCACCGCCAGCGCCATGATGACGAGCCCGATGAGCCACATGGTGTAGGACGCGCCACCGATCGCGTCGGTCGCCGCTTCGCCCTCGGGGAGCGAGGCGCTCAGCGCCGTGTCCACGAGCCCCACGAGCGAGTTCAGGAAGGATTCCGTCACGACGGGCCACGCGAGTGCCCAGATCGCGGCGTTCATCGAGAGCCCGGCGAGCCGCCCCTTGCGGAAGGTCCCGTCGGTGGTGACCGCGCCCCGCTGGGCCGCGGCGCTGGGGCTCGACGGGACGACGACCATCTCCTCCTGATCCGGATCAACCGGAGGACACTCGGCACGCTCGTCGTGGTGATGGGGGGGCTTGTCGGACATGAAGCAGTGGGGCGGTCCCGCGTGGCGGGATCGTAGTCCGCGGGGCGCTTGCGAGCGTCCCGCCACGCGAGGTACCATGCACGACCGGAGACCCCATGCGCCGCGCCCTGCTCATCCTGCTGATCCTGATCTCGATCCTGGTCCTGCTCGGGATCGGCGCCGTCGTGACGCTCGGGACACCCACGCGCCCCGACGCGGTCGCGACCCTCACGAAGGACGCCGTGTCACGGCAGGGGGGTGATCGCGATCTTGAGCCGCTCGATCGGGCGATGGGTCTGCTCGACGACAACGACCCGAGCGGCGCGAGAGCGGTCATCGAGCCCTATCTGGAGTCCAACCCGAGCGACGCGGACGCGATCGTGCTCCTTGGGCGTTGCTACCTCGCGCTGGGCGACGCGCCCCAGGCGAGCTCGCTCATCAAACAGGCCGTCGACGCGCATCCGGACAACGCGGATTTCCGGTACTGGTACGGCTCGTCCGTGGGGACCGAAGCGATGGGCGCGAGCACGCTCCAGCAGATGTCGCTCGGGATGAGCGCCATCGCGCAGTACCGGAAGGCGGTCGAGCTCGACCCGGACCACATCGGGGCGCGTCAGGGGCTCATGTTCGCGGCCATGATGGCGCCGCCGTTCGTCGCGGGGGGGCTCGACGGGGCGAAAGCGCACGCGAAGGAGATCGCGCGGATCGACGATCGGGAGGGCAAGATCGCGCACGCCCAGATCGCGATGCGCGAGGAGCGCCACGACGACGCGATCGCCCTGCTCGACGAAGCCTTCACCATGAGCGAGGACGAACCGGACCCGCGGCTCCTGGTCCAGTTCGTCCGGGCGCTCCACGACGCCGGGCAGACCGAGCGAGCGTTTGACGAGGCGCGCCGGCTCGCCGCGATGGGCGATCGGGGGGTGGAAGGGCTCTACCAGCTCGGTCGGCTCAGCGCCATGACCGGCGAGCACCCCGAAGAGGGGCTCGACGCGCTCACGCGCTACCTGGAGCTCACGGGGACGGAGATCCCGCCGGCGTATATCCACTGGCGGATCGCGCAGATCCAGGTCCATCAGGAGCGGATCGAGGATGCTCGGGAGTCGCTTGAGACCGCCCTCGAGCTCATGCCCGGGATGACGGAAGCGAAGGCCGAGCTCGCCGCGCTCGCTCGCCGAGCCCCCTGATCGCTGCTTCCATTCTTTGACCGCACGAGTCAATTTTACAGAACATGCATTATCGGACTTTGGAGATGGTGCGGGCGGAGTGCGGGAATCGGGGTCGGTCGGGCTGCGGATCGCTCAAGACCCCGGTTTCGGCGCGGTGATGACCCGCACGGTCCGGTCCGTCATCCGGGCCTCGACGCGCTCCCCTTGCTCCAGCACGCCCTCGGGGAGGTTCGGGGTGCGTGCGATCTCGCCGTCGAACTGGAACAGGGTGGGCGCGACGGCGCACAGTTCGATCGATCTGCCGCGCAGACACACGGCCGACCGTGCGTGGCGGCGCAGGCGCGAACGGATCGAACCGATCGTCCACCCGATCGTGCTGGGGCTGTTCGAGACACAGACGTCCAGAAGCCCGTCATGCGGGTCGGCCGCCGCGCAGGGGTTCAGGTCCAGCGCGTACGAGCGCATGTTCGCGATCGTGACGTTCGCGCGGGCCGGGACGGGTACTGATCGCCCATCCACGGCGAGCTCGATCCGCGCCGAGCGGGGAGCAACCACCTCGCGGGTCACGGGGAGGATGTAGTTGAGGTACCCCCCGGAGCCCGATCGCGCGTGCTCGAATCGGTGGATCACCCCCGCGTCCGCGCCGGCGCCGAGCATGATCAGGAAGGGCACCCCGTCGAACTCGGGGACATCGAGCGTGGTCTCACCCCCCCGCTCGATCCAGTCCACGCAGCGATCGGGGCGTTTGGGCATCGAGAACTCGCGTGCGATGAGGTTCGCGGTCCCCGTGGGGAGATGGATGAACGGGATCTGGTTCGTCAGGAGGTTGGGGAGCTCGTGGTGGACGGTGCCGTCGCCGCCGACGATGATGAGCCGATCGATCCGTTCCTTGAGGCGCGCTCGATCCGGGTCCCCGATGGAGAGCTCGACCGGGTCGTGCCCCCGCTCCCGGAGCGCCGCGATGCATCCCCGAGCGAGGGCTGTGGCGCGGTTGCGTCCGGACCTGGGGTTGGAGAGCACGCCGACACGCATTGGAATCGTGGGTCCCTCTGGAGGATCAAGACGCGCCATCCGACCGAGTGGCGATTGTAGTGCGCCCCCCTATCATCGTCCTTATGCAGACAGCGGTACAGAGCACGAGGGATCGGGAAGGCGCGCTCGCGGCGGCCCAGAAGGTCGTCGAGGTCCACCACGCGCTCGCGGACTTCCTCGAGCACGGGCAGACCCTCGCGCAGATCGATCGGTTCGTCAAGGACACCCTCGATCGGCTCAACTGTGTGTCGTGCTTCTACAAGTACCGCCCGGGCCGCATGCCCCCCTTCCCGTCCCAGGCGTGCCTGAGCGTGAACGAGTGCGTCGTCCACGGGACCGCGGGATACCTCACCCGACCCATGCGCAAGGGCGACGTCCTGAGCATCGACATCGGGGTCAAGTACCAGGGGTGGTACGGTGACGCGGCGTGGACCTACGTCTTCGGGGAGATGACCCCCGAGGTCCGAAAGCTCACCGACTCGGGGAAGGAATCGCTCGAAGAGGGGATCAAGGAACTCCGCCCCGAGAACACATGGCTCGACTGGGCGCGCACGGTGCAGGACATCGTCGAGAACAAGTACGGGTACCACATGATCCGCGGGCTCGGGGGGCACGGGGTCGGCCGCTCGCTCCACTCGGCGCCGTGGATCTCCAACGTCGTCCCGAGCTACCCGGGCGAATGGCCCGACGCGCACGCGCCGTGTCTGCCCGGGACGATCGTCGCCGTCGAGCCCATGATCGGGGTCGGGACCGGGCAGATCGCGCAGAAGCCCAAGGACTGGCCGATCTACACCGCGGACGGGTCGCTGAGCGTGCACTACGAGCACGACGTCCTCATCACCGACGACGGCCCCGAGATCCTCACCGCGGGTCTCGAGCTGGTCCAGGATGTGATCACACGATGAACCGGATCGATTCGATCTTCAAGCAAGCCAAGGAGTCCGGGACACCCGTGCTGCTCCCGTTCGTCTGCGCGGGGTCGCCGGCGCTCGATTCGCTCCCGACTCTGCTCCGCGCGCTCGAATCGGGGGGCGCGTCGATCGTCGAGGTCGGGTTCCCGTACTCGGATCCCGTTGCGGACGGCCCCACCATCGCGGCCGCGATGCACGACGCGCTCGGACGGGGGATCACGCCCGAGTTGATCTTCGACCAGGTCCGCGGCGTGCGCGACTCGATCGGCATGGGCCTGGTCGCGATGGTCTCGGTGAGCATCGTGATCGCGATGGGCGGGCCCGACGCGTTCTGCGCCAGAGCGAAGGACGCTGGGTTCGACGGGTGCATCTTCCCCGACATGGGTTTCGCGGAATCACCCCCCTACCGCGACGCGTGCAAAAAGCACGGGCTCACGCTCTCGATGCTCGTCTCCCCGAGCACCCCAGATGAGCGAGCCGTCGAGATCGCGAACGCGTCGAGCGGGTTCGTGTACCTCCTCGCGCGCAGCGGGATCACGGGAGAGCGATCGGACCTCCCCGATATCACGGAGCGGGTCCGCACGATCCGGAGGGGGTCGCAGACCCCCATTGCGTGCGGGTTCGGGATCTCGACGAGCGAGCAGGTCGGCGCGGTCGTCGCGCACGCGGACGGCGCCATCGTCGGCTCCGCGCTCGTGCGCCGGCTGCTCGAGGCGCCGAATCCCGCGCAGTGCGCGGAGGAGTTCGTGACCGAGCTCGCGCTGGGTCTTGTCTCCATGGACGATCACCTGTAAATCAGAAAATCAGACGGCGGCGCCCGATTTCATCGCGACCCGGATCGCGTGCTCGAGGTCCGCGATCAGGTCGTCGGCGTCCTCGATCCCCACGCTCAAGCGGATCAGATTGTCGCTGATCCCGAGCTGCTCGCGCATCTTGGGGGGGACGCTCGCGTGGGTCATGATCGCGGGGTGCTCGATGAGCGACTCGACCCCGCCGAGCGACTCGGCGCACGCGAAGAGCTTCGTGTGCTCGAGCATCGTGCGCGACTCCTCGAGCCCGCCCTTGAGGTACATCGTGATCATCCCCCCGAACCCGCGCATCTGCGTCTTCGCGAGTTTGTGCTGTGGGTGCGATTCGAGGCCCGGGTAGATCACGCGATCCACGTGCTCGTGGTTGTCGAGCCAGTCCGCGATCTTCGCCGCGTTGGCGCAGTGGCGCTCCATGCGCACGTGGAGGGTCTTGGTCGAGCGGAGGAGGAGGAAGCACTCGTTGATCCCGGGGACGGCCCCCACCGAAAGCTGGATGAACTTGAGCCGCTGATGGAGCTCGTCCGAGTTCGTCAGCAGCGCGCCCCCGATCGAGTCCGAGTGACCCCCGATGTACTTGGTCGTCGAGTGGCACACGATGTCCGCGCCCAGCGCGAGCGGGTTCTGGAGGAACGGGGTCGCGAACGTGTTGTCCACCGCGAGGATCACGTTCTTCGACTTGGCGATCTGCGCGACCGCGCCGATGTCCGCGATTTTGAGCGTCGGGTTGGTCGGGGTCTCGAGCCAGATGAGCTTCACCCGCTCGTCCATCGCGCCTTCGAGCGCGTCGAGGTCCGTCATGTCGACGTGGACCGTCTCGATCCCGAGCTGGCTGAAGACCCGGTTGAAGAGCCGGTTCGTGCCGCCGTAGACGTCATCGCCCAGGAGCACCTTGTCCCCCGATGAGAGCAGGTGGAGCACCGCGCTCGTCGCGGCGACCCCCGAAGCGAAGCAGAGCCCGTGAGCCGCGCCCTCGAGGTCCGCGAGGTTCGCTTCCAGCGCGGTGCGCGTCGGGTTGGCGGCGCGGGAGTAGTCGTACTCGCCCACGATCACGCCGGGCGATTTCTGGACGTAGGTCGAGGTCTGGTAGATCGGGGTCATGATCGCGCCCGTCGTGGGGTCCGCTTCCTGACCCGCGTGGATGGCGCGCGTCCCGAAACCGTGATTGCCGTTGCTGCTCATGTGCTGCTCCTCCGTGCGTGATTCAGCCGCGCTTCCGTTCGCCGGCGTGCTTTGCGAGATGCTCGATGAGGTCGATCTGCGAGATGACCCCGATGATCGATCCGGAATCGATGACGAGCGCCACCTGGTCGGCGCCGAAGATCCCGTAGAGCTCCTCGACGCGCGCCGAGGGGGGGAGCACCCCCCCCACTTCGTTCGCGATCGTCGGCGCGAGGTCGTGGAGCGAGACGTCGTTGCCCTGGAGCGCGCGGAGGATGTCGACCTCGTGGACGATCCCCGTGGCGCGCCCGAGCTCGTCGACGAGCGGGATCTGCGAGATCCCCTTCGTGCGCATGAGCTCGACGAGCTGCCCCACGCTCGCGTTCTCGCTCGCGGTGATGACCGCTTTGCTCCGATCGATCAGGTCCCCCACCGTGCCCAGCCCGCGCTCGGGCTCCGTGAACCCGTGCATCTTCATCCACTCGTCGGAGAGGTACTTCGTGACGTAGCGCGTCCCCGAGTCCGGGCAGATCGCGATGACCTTCTGGTCGGGCTTCATGGTCTTGGCGATCTCGCACGCGATGTGGACCATCCCCCCCGACGAACCGCCGGCGAAGAGCCCCTCCTCGCGCACCAACCGGCGCGCGGTCGTGAAGCACTCGTAGTCGTTGACCTGGTACATCTCGTCGACCACCGTCGGATCGAACGCCCGGCAGACGATATCCTCCCCGAGACCCTCCACCTTGTACACGTACGGCGTGCTGGGCTTGCCCGTGTGGAAGATCGAGTAGTGGACCGACCCGAGCGGGTCGACCCCGATGATCCTGGTCTTCGCGCCCATCCTCTTGAAGTAGCGCCCGATCCCCGACGCCGTCCCCCCCGTGCCGGTCCCGACGACGATCGCGTCGACCTGCCCGCCGTTGGTCTGCTCGTAGAGCTCCTTGCCCGTGAGGACCTCGTGCGCCTCGATGTTCCACTGCGAATGGTACTGGTCCATGTAGAACGAGTTGGGGGTCTCGCTCGCGACGCGCTTGGCGACGTTCACGTAGTGGTCCGGTGAGTCCCCCGGCACGTCCGTCGGGGTGATGATCACGGTCGCGCCGAAGGCGCGGAGCCCGTCGATCTTCTCCTGGGACATCTTGTCGGGCATGGTGAAGACGGCCTTGTACCCCTTGGCAGCCGCGGTCATCGCGGCGCCCATCCCGGTGTTGCCCGAGGTGTTCTCGACGATCGTCCCCCCCGGTTTGAGGAGCCCCTCCTCCTCGGCTTTCGCGATGATGTAGCTCGCCATCCGGTCCTTGATCGACCCCGCGGGGTTCAGGAACTCGCATTTCGCGTAGACCCGGGCCCCCTTCGGATCCGCGATCTTGTTGAGCTTCACGAGCGGGGTGTTCCCGATCGCGTCGAGCACCGAGTTGTAGATCCGAGCGTCCGATGAGGGAAACGTGTCAGGCATGCCCGAGTCTATGAGCGCCGTCGAGCAAATGACATCGGAATCCGGTCCCCGCGATCCGTCGAAACAACCGCACCAATCCGCCCGGAGGACCCGGATTCGCGCGTCGGATCGTCTCGATCTCGCACAGGAACGCGCGAGACTCGACCCCTCCGCGTGCAGGGGCTTCCGCCCAGAACCCGGATTCCAGCGCATGCGCTGGACCGGGGTGTATCTATTTTCGCGTCCTTCGGGGGTCCCCCCCTTGACATGAACCCCGATTTCCGCGAAATTCGGCGGTATCCACGCGATTCCGCGTGGTTGTTCTGCTCAACTAGATTGGAGATACGTGCGATGCTGAACCGCCCTCGTGTGAGACACACGGTGAGTGTGTTGGGGATGCTCTGCGCCGCGTCGGGGACCACCTTTGCCGGTGCACCGTCGAGCGATGACCTGACCCGCCAAGACCAGATCCGTTGGAGTTCCGGGATCGTCGAGCGCCTCGCGCCGATGAGCCCGTCCCAGGTCCGCAGTTCCCTCGAGACGCTCGCGGCGCGCCAGGACGCGTCGCACGTGCTTGTGCGCTTCGAGCGTCCCCTGAGCCAGGCCCAGCGCGACGACCTCGCCGCCAAGGGGCTCGAACTCCTCTCCTCGCTCGGATCGACGACCTACTTCGCGAACATCCGCGACGGCGCGGACATCGGCGCGATCGGGAGCGCCCCGATCCGCCTGGTCACCGAGATCGAGCGCCACCAGAAACTCCACGGGGATCTCCTCACGGGCCGTGTCAACGACTGGATGGTCTCGCTCGACGAGCCCACGCGCCGGGGCAAGCTCCGCGAATCGTTCGATCGCGGGATGATCTCGCGCGAGGAGTTCCAGAAGGCCGGGTCCGACCCGCTCGTCGCCGTGGTCGTGATGTTCCATGAGGACGTCGACCACAGGGCCGAGTCGCAGCGCCTCGGGCGTGAGTTCAACGCCACCGTTGCATCGCAGATCCGCTCGATCAACGCGGCGACGCTCCACCTGCGCCTCTCGCAGATCGATGCGCTCGCGCTCGAGGACTCCGTCATGTGGGTCGAGCCACCGCTCCCCCCGATGGACGAGCTCAACGCGGAGAACCGCGCCCTCACGGGTGTCGATATCGTCAACTCGGCGCCCTACGGGCTCGACGGCACGGGCGTGAACGTGCTGATCTACGACGGCGGGAAGATGGCGAACCACAACGACTTCGGGTCGCGCCTCACCATCGGGATGTCCGACACCGCGAGCACCTCGGACCACGCGACCCACGTCGGCGGCACCGTCGGCGGCGACGGGACCGCGAACGCCAACAACCGGGGCATGGCGCCGGGCGTGAACCTCATCTCCTACGGGTTCGAGCAGGAAGGGGGGCTCATGCAGGGCTTCCTCTACACCGATCCCGGTGACATCGAGGACGACTACACCGAAGCGATCAACCTCTACGGTGCGCACATCTCCAACAACTCCATCGGGACCAACACCGCGCCCAACGGATACCCCTGCGACTGGACGGGCAACTACGGCGTCACCGGCGCGCTCATCGACGCGATCGCGCGTGGCTCGCTGGGCAACCCCTTCCGGATCGTCTGGGCGAACGGCAACGAACGCCAGACCTCGCGCTGTCTCGGCGACGACAACGGCAACCACGGCGAGTACTTCTCCACCGCCCCACCCGCCGGCGCGAAGAACCACATCACCGTCGGTTCGGTCGACTCGGACACGGACCTCTCCTCGGACTTCTCGTCCTGGGGCCCCGTGGACGACGGGCGCATCAAACCCGACATTTCCGCGCCCGGGTGTCAGGTCGGCGGCGACGGCGGGGTCACCTCGACCGGATCGTCGAGCCCGACGAGCTACACCGTCAAGTGCGGGACGTCCATGGCGTCCCCCACCGTGTGCGGGATCTCCGCGCTCATCCTCGAGCAGTACCGGCTCTCCTTCCCCGACCGTGACGACCTGCGCAACTCGACGCTCAAGGCGATCCTCGCGAACACCGCCGTCGATCGCGGGAACGCGGGCCCGGACTACCAGTACGGGTACGGCTCCGTCCGCGCCGACGCGGCCGTCGACGCGGTCATCGCGGAGAACGTGATCGAAGCCGAGGTCGGACAGGGCGGGGTCTACCGCTTCGTCGTAATCATCGGCGCGGGCGACGACGACCTCAAGGTCACGCTCGCGTGGGACGACGCGCCGGGCACCCCCAACGTGGATCCCGTGCTCGTCAACGATCTCGACATCCGCGTCATCGACGCGGCGTCGAACGTCCACATGCCCTGGACCCTCGACCCGAGCAACCCGAGCGCCCCCGCGGTGCGGACCGTGCGCGACGGCATCAACAACATCGAGCAGGTCGTGATCGACAACGCCGCGCCGGGCGCGTACACCGTCGAGGTGTCCGGGTTCAACGTCGCGGTCGGCGCGACCCAGAGCTTCGGTGTCTGCTCCAACGGGTTCCTCGTGAACTGCTCGTCGGCCGGGCTCATCGGCATGGGCGCGTCGCGCGTCCAGTGCGACGGGACCCAGAACGTCCAGGTCATCGACTGCGACCTCAACACGTCCGACCTGGTCGTGGATACGGTCGACGTCATGATCTCGTCGGACTCGGACGCGGGCTTCATGCTCACCCTCACCGAGACCGCGCCCGAATCCGCGGCCTTCACGGGCTCCTTCACCTTCTCGAGCTCCGGCGGCGCCGACCTCGGGGTCAGCGAAGGCGACACCATCACCGCGCGCTACATCGACGCGGACGACGGCGAGGGCAACTTCGGGGTCATCGTCGATTCGACGGCGACCGTGGACTGCACCGCCCCGATGGTCCTGACCGCGAGCGCGACGGATATCGAACCCCGTCGCGCCACCGCGTCCGTGACCCTCGACGAACCCTCGTCGATCACGGTCCGCTACGGCGAGACCATGGGCTCGCTCAACCAGTCCGCGGCGTCCGGGTCGCTCAGCACGTCCCACGACGTCCTGATGCCGGGCCTCCAGGACGAGCACGATTACGTGTTCGTCGTCGACGCGACCGATCAGGCCGGCAACATGAACACCGACGACAACGGGGGCGCGGGCTACGCGTTCACGACCCCCGACGTGCCCGACTTCTTCACCGAGCAGTTCGGGTCGGGGATCGACCTCGAGGGCATGCGCATCGAGTTCCGCCCCGTCGCGACGGTCGAGGGCTATGAGGCCTGCATCGACCCGCTCGCCGGCGGGGTGCTCCCGATCGATCCCTCCGGAGGGACCACGATCTCGATGTCCGACGATGATTCCGAGCTTGTCTCCATCAGCGGCGGCAACACCGTGTCGCTCTACGGCGTCGAGTACGACGAGTTCTACATCGGGTCCAACGGGTACCTGACGTTCGGGAACTCGGACACCTCGTACTCCGAGTCGTACTCCGAGCACTTCAGCGAGGCACGCATCGCGGCCGCGTTCGATGACCACAACCCGAACGACGGCGGCACGATCTCGTACATGCAGCTCGCGGATCGGATGGTCGTGACCTTCGACCAGGTCGCGGAGTACGGCACGAGCGGCGCGAGCCGGAACACGTACCAGTTCGAGCTGTTCTTCGACGGGACCATCGCGATCTCGTGGGAGCAGCTCGATTCGAGCGACGCGATCGTCGGGCTCTCCGAGGGCAACGGGCAGGACCCGGACTTCCTCGCGTCCGACCTGAGCGCGTACGACTCGTGCGGCCCGCGTCCCCCGCTCGCCGGGAACCTCTCCATCCAGACCCCGGTCAACGAGAGCATCATGTTCTCGCTCCCGGGCGCGGACGACGGGCTCCCCAAGGTCCCGGGGATCCTCACGTACAAGGTGACATCGCTCCCGATGGACGGCTCGCTCTTCGACGTGCTGGGCGGCGAGATCACCTCGGTTCCCTACACCCTCGTCGGCGCCGGGAACATGCTCGAGTACGTCCCCGATACCAACACCCAGGGTCTCGACTCGTTCATGTACACCGCCGACGACGGCGGCACCGCGCCCCACGGCGGTGAATCCGAGCCGGGCACCGTGACCATCACCGTGGGCGGGCCCCAGCCCGTGTATTCGTTCCTCGTCGATGATTCCAACCCCGGTTGGAGCACGACGGGCGACTGGGCGTTCGGTCAACCCGCGGGCAATGACGGCGACCCCTCCTCGGGCGCGACGGGCATCAACGTGTACGGGTACAACCTCAACGGCGACTACCCGAACAACATGCCGCAGCACTTCCTGACCACCGGATCGCTCGACTTCACGGGCGTGTCCCAGGTCACGCTCAACTACGAGCGCTGGCTGGGTGTCGAGAGCTCGACGTACGACCACGCGACCGTGCAGATCAGCGTGGGCGGCGGAGCGTGGAACACCATCTGGGACCACAGCGGCTCGACGCTCAACGAGTCGAGCTGGACCCGTGTCTCGCACGACATCTCCGCGATGGCCGACAACCAGAGCGATGTCCGCATCCGATGGATCATGGGCACGACCGACACCTCGGTCACGTACCAGGGATGGAACCTCGACGACATCGTCTTCGAGGGGATCACCGAGATCGCGGTGTGCCGCCCGGATTACACCGGGGACGGCGAGCTGGACTTCTTCGACATCAGCACCTTCCTGACGCTGTTCGGTGACGAAGACCCCGCCGCCGACTACAACAGCGACCTGGAGTTCGACTTCTTCGACATCAGCGAGTTCCTCATGGACCTCAACGCGGGATGCCCCTGATCGAGAACCCCGGATCCCATAGATCCTGAGTCAACCACGGGCGGGAGCGGCACGAGTCGCTCCCGCCCTTTCCTTTTGTGTTGAGCGCTTACTTGCGGAGTTGCCCGAACCGCCCCCACGGGAACCGGTCCGCCTTCTTCCCCGCGAGCTGGACGAACCCCGTGACCCGCTCGGCGCGCTCGACGGACAGGAACGCCCTGGGCGTGACCTGCGAGATCCGATCGAGCAGGGCGGGCACCCCCTTGCGCCGGATCGTGACGAACACGATCTCGACGGGCCCATCGCGGTCCTGCCCGTCGAGGCGCGTCGCGTTGTAATCCAGCGCGCCGAGCGTCTCGGTGAGATTGAGCTCCGGATCCGGGTTGATCACCCGCACCACTCTGAACCCGATCGCGAGGCGCTTCTCGATCGTCATCCCCACGAGCGTCCCCGCGGAGAACCCCCCCGCGAACGCGATCACCGCCGCGGGGTTGTCGAGTTGACCGACCGCCCCCCCCACCGCGAGCACCCAGATCAGGACCTCGACGAACCCCAGGAGCGCCGAGACCATCCGGTGCCCCGAGATGACCATGATCATGCGGACCGTTCCGATGGAAACGTCGAAGATCCGCGCCGTGAAGATCAGAGCCGGGATGAGCCAATCGTGCGTGTCAATCATGCTGGATGTATAGCGTGGGGAGGACCGATCCGGCGCTCCGATCCCGCCCCCGGAAACAAGAAAGCCCCGGACTGGGTCGTCCGGGGCGTGCCTTGAAAGCGGGTGACCGGAGTCGAACCGGCGACATTCAGCTTGGGAAGCTGACGTTCTACCACTGAACTACACCCGCGTCGACCGGGCATGCCCGATCCGCGATACGCAGTATAGATCCCCAATCCGCCGTCGGCGAGCCGGCCCCCGCGATCGGCCTTCAAGATTCACCGCCCCCGGGGTCGCCCAGTGAGGCGCTCGATCCACCACGATTCGACCCGCTCCGAGTCCCGCGCCGAGAACCCCGTAAAGCCCCGGCACGCCCTCGCGTACGCGAGGAGGTGCTCGCGGCGTTCCTCATCGTCCGAGGCGCTATGGGCCGCCCTGAGCCGATCCGCGGCCTCCTCCAACCCCGCTCCGTGCTGTCCCATGGGAAGCCGCAGCGCCTGCTTGGCGCTCAGTTTGAGCGCCCCGATGCTCATGGCGGCCCCGAAGTGATCCCGGAGCGCGAGCATGGTGCTCGCCGGGGACCCGAGCGCCGCCGCCACGCGCCAGAGGTCGTCCGGATCCTTCGGGACGACCGTGATCACCGGCACCCCCGGGACATAGATCCCCTCCTCGTCCACGACAAGCTCGATCACCCGGGTCTGGGTCGCGAGGAGGATCTTGGGGACGAGCCGACGCTCGATCCATCCCGACATCGGAGCGTCGCATGCCAGAGACGCCCGGTCGATCCGTGGGGACAGCCATGACATCTTGTGGACCCGTGTGCGCCGCTCGCTCCACAGACTCCGCGCCGGATCGATCAGTCCCGAGGTGATCAGTCGCGGATACCGCTCGTCGATCTCGCCTTCCCGGTGCTTGATATCGGAGTCGTTGAGCAGGTGACCCGTGAGCCCGTAGTATTGATCCCGGAAGTCGGCCGTCGCGTGCGCGACATCCGCGATGGAGCGGTCGTGCCGGACCACGACATCGGGCACCCCGATCGTCCCCGCGCCGATCCGTCCCCACGTGGGTTCTTCGCGGAGCGCGTCGTTGTCGAGCGGGATCGGGTCGTGGTCCTTGAATGCGCCCATCGAGGAACGCGAGAGCGTCACGGTCCGTTCGCCACCCTTCACGAACGTCGGCGCGCAGGTGTAGACCCCCGCGTCCTCGAACACGTGCTCGTTGGAAACCCACAACGACACGAGCGACCCGTGCTCGAGCACGAACGACCGGGCCGCCCGCGCATCGTCCGCGACGAGAACGGACTGCGGGAGCACGAGCGACACGCGCCCGCGGTCGGCGCACAGGAGCAGGGAACGAACGAGGAACGCGACCGCGATGTCCGCGTACCCCCCCACCGCGTTGGCGCAGCACGCGCGCAGCAGCGCCGCGGTTCTCCGATGCGTCGCCGTCGCGCTCGAGAGCTGATTCAGGAACGGCGGGTTCCCCACGACCACGCCGAAGCCCGGCGCACCAGGGCCGCAGACCTCCGGGAACTCGATCCCCCAGTGGAAGAGCGTGTCGCGTGGGTCCGGGTCGGTACCGAGACGCTCGGCGCTCCACACATCGCACGCATCCGCGCCTCCCCGTGTGATCTCCGGATCGATCGCGCCCAGCAGCGCGTTCCCGACACGGACGTGCTCGCGGATCCGATCGATGGACCCGCCCGCATCCGCGAGCGCCGCGACACAGAGCTCGGCCGCGATCGGATCGAGGTCGACACCGTAGCAGCAGCGGTCGGCCACCCGGGCGATCGCGCCGCGCGGGTCCTCCCCGCTCAGCTGCGCGGCCCGCGCCCCGATCCGGCGCGCCGCCGCGACCAGGAATCGCCCCGACCCGCACGCCGGATCGCAGACCCGGATGGACAGGATCGCGTCGATCCCCGCTCGCGCACGTTCCTCGATGATCGGGTCGAGCGCCTGATCGAGCACGTGCTCCACGAGCGCCGGGGGGGTGTAGAACGCTCCGGCTCGCGTCCGCTTCCCCTTGCGCCGGGGGACGAGCGTTGGAGCATCGGTACCCGATTCGACGAGTTCCATCCCGAGCAGGGCTTCGTACGCCGCACCCGGTTCGCACTCGATCGGCGCGTCGAAATCAGAACCCGCGGGGCTCGCCCACCCATCCGCGGGATCGAACACGCCGTCTCCGACGATGCTTCGCAGCGTGTCCACGATCGCGTGTTCGCGGAGCCGTGCACGATCCTCGATCCCCGCGCCCGCGTGGATCTCGACGAACCCGTTCGCGCGATCCACGACCCGCGCGATCGCGTCGCGCCTCGCAGCACGATCGTCGGCGGTCGCCGGGGCGCGTTGTGGGTGGATGGTCGACATCGCCAATAGCCCCACTCGGATTCGAACCGAGGACCAGGCGATTATGAGTCGCTTGCTCTAGACCGCTGAGCTATGGGGCCGCTCCGGATCGCGGGCATTGTACCACGCCCGGGCGTCGCTCTTGGCCCGGTCATGGGGACCGGAGCCGCGCCGCGCGCTCGTGCCCGTGCAGACGCTCGAGCGACGCGATCCTCGCCGTGTCCTCGACCAACCCACGCGCGTCGTGTGCGTCATCGATCCGGATCCACGTCCTGAGTCGAAGGAAGTGCATCACGCTCAGCCCGGCGCTGAACCGCGCGGTCCCGCCCGTCGGGAGCGTGTGGTTCGGTCCCGCGCCGTAGTCGCCCAGCACCTCGGCGCTCCTTGATCCGATGAACACGCCCCCAGCATTCCGAACGCGCGACGCCACGTCTTCCGCGTCGTCCATCATGATCTCGAGGTGCTCGGGCGCGATCCGGTCGCTGACCTCGATCGCCTCGTCGATCGACGCGCAGAGACACACGAACCCGTTCCGCAGCGCAAGGCGCGCCGTTTCGCGCGTCCGGAGCGTCTCGAGCTGGGATTCGAGTTCACGCTCGACCCGCTCGACCAGCCCGGGATCGGTCGTGACGAGCATGGGACGCGCCAGATCGTCGTGCTCCGCCTGCGCGAGCAGATCCGCGGCGACGAGCACCGGATCCGCGCCCCCGTCCGCGAGGATCAGAAGCTCCGAAGGCCCGGCGAGCATGTCGATCCCGACCCGGTCGCGCACGATGGATTTCGCCGCCGTCACGTACGCGTTCCCCGGGCCCGCGATCATCTCCACGGGCGCAAACCCAACGAATCCGAACGCGAGCGCCGCGATCGCGTGCGCACCGCCCACGCACAGCACCTCGTCGGCGCCCGCGATCGCGCACGCCCCGAGCGTCACCGGATCGGGCCCCGGGGTCGCGACCACCACACGCTCGCACCCCGCGATGCGCGCCGTGATCGCGGTCATCAGCACCGACGAGGGGAGCGGATACCGCCCGCCGGGCGCATAGCACCCCGCGCTCCGGACCGGCTCGATCGTGTGACCGGCTTGGCCTCCGGGGATGTTCATCGTCAGCGGCTGGACCGACTCGCGCTGGGCGCGGGCGAACCGCTCGATCCGTTCCGCGGCTCGCTCCAGCGCTCCGCGATCCTCGGGATCGATCGCGTCCAGCGCCGATCGCATCGCGCCTCGTGCGACGACGAGCGGATCCCCGCGTGCCCACTCCCCGAAGCGGACGGCGTACTCGCGCACCGCAGAAACGCCCCGCGCACGGACATCCTCCACGATCGAACGGGCGGCGACGAGCGCCTCCGGATCGACCGCCCCGATCATCCCGGGCGCGATCTCATCGGGGTTCAAAGACTTGAGCAATGTCATCTCATCCTCCGCAGCCCGGGTTTCGCGTCCCCTCGTCGGCGCGTGACGCGCCGCGCCCGTCGGTCCAGCTCCCGCTCGATCGACCCGAGCGACGCGCCGCGTGCGATCGCGCCGACGAGGGTGAAGTACAGCACGTCCGCCGCTTCCCGAGCCGCGTGGTCCTGATCCGTTGCGTCGAGCAGCTCGTCGACCTCCTCATGCAGCTTGCTCGCGAGCAGGGACGGATCCTCCGCGAGCCGGCGCGTGTACGACCCTTCGGGGGCGTCGGACCCGAGACGCGATCGGAGCGTGCGTTCGAGCCGACCGAGCCCGGAGTCCTCCCCGAAGCACGTCCGCGTCCCCGTGTGGCAGAACCCGCCCCCACGCTGGCGGACCCGGAACACCAGCGCGTCCCGATCGCAGTCCGCGCGGATGCCGATAAGGTCCTGCGTATCGCCCGATGATTCGCCCTTGATCCACAGCCCGCCGCGAGACCGAGAGTGGTACACCCCGCGCCCCGTGTCGAGGGCCGCGCGGACGGATTCCAGATCGGAATAGACCAACCCGAGCGCCGCCCCGCGTTCGTCGGTCACGACCGTCGCCCAGAGCCCGTCGTTGCGATCCGATCGCAGCGGCGCCGTGAACCCCTCCGCGAGGTCGATCGCGCCCGTGTACAGCGCCATCCCGACCTGGGCGTCCGCGCCGAGCGCGTCCGCGAGCGCGACATCCGCCGGCGATCGAACACCCCCCGCGACGGTCACCCGAGTCGACCCCGCGCGCTCGACGATCGCGCGGATCCGCGCCTCATCAAACCCCGTCATCCGACCCTCGGTCTCGACAAAGGTCACGAGGAACCCCCCCACCATGTCCCGGAGTTCGTCGATCCTCGATCCGACCGTCATTCCCGTCCCCCTGGTCCATCCCTCGACGACCACCTCGCCGTCCCGAGCATCGAGCGCCGCGATGACCCGATCCTTCGGGAGCTCACGGAGTACCCCGGGGGTCGCGCTCGTCCCGAGGATCACCTTGCGCGCCCCCTTGTCGAGCCACCGGATCGCGCGGTCCACGCTCCGGATCCCCCCGCCAACCCGGCACGGCGCGATCGCCAGGAGCTCCTCGATCACCCCGGCGTTGTCCCCGGTGCCCATCGCGGCGTCGAGATCGATCACCGCGACCTCGCCCACCCGACCGAACCGCGCCGCGATCGGGCGCGGATCCCCCGCGTCGATGACCTGTTCCCTGCCACCGATGAGCTGGACGGCGTTCCCGTTGCGGATATCGATCGATGGAACGATCATGCTCGGACCTCAAGGCCGTTGGTGGACAGGAATGACTTGACCGCGCCGACGCTCGTGCGCGCATCATGGAAAATCGTGGCGGCCAGGACCGCGTCCGCGCCGGCGCGGAATGCATCGAGCACGTGCTCGCACGACGCGGCCCCCCCCGACGCGATGATGGGTACCCGCACGGATCCTCGGATCGCGCGGATCAGCCCGAGGTCGTACCCCGTCCCGGTCCCGTCGCGGTCCCAGCTCGTGAGCAAAATTTCCCCCGCGCCGAGGTCCTGACCCTCGCGTGCCCATCCGATCGCATCGATCGAGGTCCGCTCGGTCCCGGCGCGCGAGACGACCTCCCACCCCGACCCCCCGATCCTCCTCGCCGCGTCGATCGCGAGCACGACGCACTGGACCCCCACGCGCTCCGAGAGCTCCGCGAGGAGCGACGGGCGCTCGACCGCCGCGGAGTTGATCCCGACCTTGTCCGCGCCCGCGCCCAGGAGCGCGAGCGCGTCGTCGACCGTGCGGACCCCGCCGCCGACCGTGATGGGGATCTCGAGCACGCGTCGCACCGCGCGCACCGTCTCGATCGCGGCCGATCGCCCTTCGCGCGTCGCGGAGACGTCGAGCATCACGAGCTCGTCCGCGCCCTGCTCCTGGTACCGCAACGCCTGCTCGACCGGATCGCCCGCGTCGCGCAGGTTCTGGAACCGGACACCCTTGACGACCCGCCCGTCGCGGATATCGAGGCACGGGATGATGCGATCGGTCAGCACGGGATCGCCTCCATCGAGTTGCTCATCCAAACTCGCAGGATCGCCGCGCCGAACACGCCCGAGAGCTCCGGGTGGAACTGACACGCGAGGATGTTCCCGCGGGACATCGCCGCGACGAACGCCCCCCCGTGGTCGCTCATCGCGCCCCCCCATCCGTCGGGGGCTCCGGTGATCCGGTACGAGTTCGCGAAGTACGCGTACCCGCGCGAGCGGATCGCGCACCCAGGTTCCGGCTCGACGAGGTTCCACCCGAACTGCGGCCGGCGGACCTCATCCGGGAACGCGCTCACCGCCGCATCGATCAGCCCGAGACCCCGGACCCCGGGCGACTCCTCGGATTCCCGCGCGAGCAGCTGCAAGCCGAGACACACGCACAGGGTCGGGCGATCCGCGAGGATCCGATCCGTGATGATCCGGTCCAGCCCGTTCGAACGGAGCATCGCCATCCCCGATCCGAACGATCCAACGCCCGGAAGGACCAGCATCGACACCGAACCGATCACGCTCGGATCGCGCGAGAGCTCGCACCGAGCGCCGAGGCGCGCGAACGCCGCGACCATCGACGCGCTGTTGGCGACACCCGTGTCCACGATCGTCACGCTCATGACAGGGTTCCCTTCGTCGACGGGACCGCACCCGCATCGCCCGAGCGTGCGATCGCGTCGCGCACCGCGAGCGCGAACGCCTTGAACGCGGACTCCGCCTTGTGGTGATCGTTCTCGCCGCGGATCAGGTCCACGTGGAGCGTGCACCGCGATCCGATCGCGAAGGACCGGAAGACATGCGTGATGTTCTCCGTCGCGATCGATCCGATCATCTCACGCTCGAATCCCAGATCCACGCACGCCGACGGTCGTCCGGACAAATCCACCACCGCCCGGCTCAGCGCCTCGTCGAGGGGCGCATACGCCGAGCCGAACCGCGCGATCCCCGCGCGATCCCCGAGCGCCTGATCGAACGCCTGCCCGAGCGCGAGCGCGCAGTCCTCCGCCGTGTGGTGATCGTCGACCTCGAGATCACCCTCGCAGGTCAGGGTCAGCCCGATCCGAGCGTGCGTCGCGAAGGACACGAGCATGTGGTCTAGGAACCCGATCCCCGTGCGGATCTCCGGCTCCCGGACCGATTCGAGGTCTAGCTCCACACGGATCGAGGTCTCGCGTGTCGTGCGTGTCACAACCGTGCTTCGGTTCATCGATTCTCTCCTTGATTCATCACCACCCGGAGCGCCGTCGTGAGCATCCCGTACGCCTCCTCATCACCGGGCAGCGAGATCCGGAGCATCGGCCCGAGCTCGCCCGCGAATCTCCGGACACGGATCCCGCGTTCGAGCAGCCCCGTGTAGACCGAGCCCGCATCGTCGAAGCGTGCCAGGACGAAGTTCGCCGAGGATCCGATCGGCCACGCGCCGAGTCCACGGAGCAGGTTCTGAAACTCGGCACGTTCAGCCCGGACCCGTGCGATCCCCGCGGCGTCGGGTCCCTGTTCGTAGACCTTCGCCGCGAGCGCGAGAGCGATCCCCGAGCAGGGGTACGGGCTCCCGCACGCGCGGATCCAATCGCAGATCGGGTCCGGCCCGATCGCGTACCCGACCCGAGCCGACGCGAGCCCGTACGCCTTCGAGAACGTCCGGACGACGACCACGTTCTCGAGCTCAAGCAGCGCCTCGGTCGGGTCCTCATCCGCGAACTCGACGTAGGCCAGATCCACCATCACGACACACCCGACCTCTCGAGCCCGCGTCGCGATCGCGCGGAGCTCGTCGAGCCCGACCACCCGCCCCGTCGGGTTGTTGGGCGACACGATCGCGACCAGCCGCGTCGAATCGTCGATCGAATCGATGAACCGCTGCGCCGGGAACGCGCCATTCATCCACGCGACGCGCCGGACTTCGGCGCCCGCGAGTCTCGCGTTGTGCTCGATCATCACGAAAGTCGGATCATGTATCAGCACCCCCGACCCCGGATCCACCACCGCCCGGCACACCCGATCGATCGCGTCGTCCGCGCCGTTGGTCACCACCACACGCTCGCGTCCCACCCCCCATCGCGCCGCGATCGTCGCTTCGAGCCCACCCGCGCTCGGGTACCGATTGATCTCCCCCGGAACGATCGAACCGAGCACCCGGCGCGCGAGCGCCGGGTCGGTCCGCCCCTCGTTCGCGTCCAGACGGAGCACCACCGATCGATCGCTCGACCCCGGCGCGTACGCGCGGACCCCGCCCAGGCGCGACGCGGGGCGGATCGGGATGGGTCGGGCCTGGTCGCTCATGGGACGATCTGGTCCGGGGTCGTGACGATGATGTCCGTCGCGCCGCGCAGTTTGAGCTCGGGGATCACGACGGGGAGCTCGGCCCGGGGCACCGCCGCCTTGACCGCGTACCCCGCGCCGCCGTGCATCGGAGCGACCGTCGGCTCGCGCATGCACGGGAGCGCCCCGATCACGCGCTCCAGGTCCTCGCTCGAGACGTTGACCTCCAGCATCACCCGGGACCGCGCCTCGAGCACGGACGAGATCAGCATCGCGAACGCGTCGATCCGCTCGCGCTTGACCGGGTCCGCCATGGCGCTCCGAGACGCGTACAAGCGCGTGGACGATGTCGCAATCTCGTCGATGATCCGCAGGTCGTTGGCCGCGAGCGTCGAACCGGTCGCGGTGTTGTCGATGATGCAGTCCGCGTCCTCCGGCGGCAGCACCTCCGTCGCCCCATACGAACGGAGCACGCCCGCGTCGAGCCCCTTGCGCTCGATCCATCGCGTCGCGATGTTCGGATACTCGCTCGCGATCACGATCCGTTTCTTCGGGAGCGCCCCCCCGAGCAGGATCGATTCCGGCGCCGCCGCCACGAGCCGGACCCGATCGAGCCCCGTATCAAGGATCTCCACCAGATCCGCGCCGATCTCCTCCACCCAGTCCGCGCCCGCGAACCCCAGATCCCGCGCGCCCAGCTCGAGCATCTCGATGATCGCTCGGGGTTTGAGCACCTTGACGTCGAATCCGTCGAGCCCGATCGTGGGGCGATAACTCCGCGCCGAGGAGCGGAGCCCGATCCCCGCGTCTCGCAAGAGCGTGCGCACCCCGTCCTCCATGCGCCCCTTAGGGAGCGCGAACCGGATCGTGTCTGCTGATATCACTGGGGTCATCGTCTCGGATCCTTGTTGGTCTGGAGCCGGATCCGATGAGCGTGCCGCCGTGTGTCAGGGGGGACCCATGAAACACAAACGCCGGCTCATCGGAGCCGGCGCGGGGTCGTGGGTCGGTCGTTCGATCAATCCACAATCACACTCGGCTCGCGTGCCAGCGATGCAGGTGATGGTGGACGTGATGGATCGAAGCGGGTGTCATGCGGTCAAGTCATATCCCCGTTTCGGTACCGGGTCAAGCGGATTCGCCCCGCCCACGAAACCGGATTCATCGGTGCGTGCGGATTTCACACGTCCAGATCGCACACCACCATCGCGTGGTCCGACACCCCGAGCCCGCTCTCCCGATCGATGTGGCACCCCTTGAGCACCTTCCGGGCCGCCGGGTTCAGGAACAGGTAATCGATCCGCCACCCCCGATCGAACTCCCGCGCCCGACCACGGTTCGACCACCACGAGTACGGCCCGTGCACGTCCCCGAACTCCTCGCGGATGATGTCGTGCCACCCCATATCGATGAACGCCCCCATCCACTCCCGCTCATGGGGGAGGAACCCCGAGGTGTTCTGGTTCGATTTCGCGTGGAAAATGTCCCGCTCCGTGTGCGCGATGTTGAAATCCCCGCCCAGCACCGTCGGCACGCGCGATCGGCGCAGCGTGTCGGCCCATTCGTGGAAGAACCCGAGCCACTGCTCCTTGATCTCCTGACGATGCTCCCCCGACGACCCCGAGGGCAGATAGATCGATGCGACCCGGACCGGCCCTACGCGCGCGACCACCACGCGTCCCTCCTCGTCCCCCCCGCCCCCCGCCCCGCGCGATTCCTCCCTGATCGAGTCGCGCGCGAAGATCGCGGTCCCCGCGTACCCCTTCTTCTCCGCGGGGTGCCACAACGCGTTCCAGTCCTCCGGCTCGCGCCACGCAACGGGCACCTGCTCGGGCAGCGCCCGGATCTCCTGGAGCAGCAGCACGCTCGGATCGACCCGCGCGATGTGCTCGTCCCAGCCCTTCCGTATCGCCGCCCGGATCCCGTTGATGTTCCATGTCGCGATGCGCATATTCGACTCTAGCCCTACTGTCGCGTATGCCCGAGTTCACCCACGCCATCGTTCTCGCCGGATCGCCCGAGTCGAACCTCTCGCTCTACCACCGGATCCGGTTCGCCGTGGGTGATCCGACCGCGTCGATCGATCTCGTCCGCGCGGACGGCTCATCGGAGCGTGTCCTCATGATCCGCGACATCGAGATGGACCGCGCCCGCACGCACGCCCGCGCGGACCGGGTCATATGCCCCGCGGACCACAAACCCGACACATGGCACGAGGGGGACCGCGAACTCGCGACGGCCCAGTCCCTCGCGCAGTGCCTGCTCGACCACGGGATCGAACGCGTCGTCGTCGACCGCACCCTCCCCGAGGTCTACGCCCACTACATGCGCGAGCGCGGGATCGGGGTCGAGTGCGACCCCATGCTCGGGATCATGGAACGCCGCGCCAAGGACGAGCAGGAACTCGACGCGCTCCGCGACGCCCAGCGGCTCACCGAGGGGTGCATGCGATACGTCTGCGAGCTCATCGCCAGCGCGAAGCCCGACAAGGACGGGATCCTCCAGCACGACGGCGCCCCACTCACGAGCGAGCGGATCTTCCCCCTCATCGACCTCTGGTTCATGGAGCGCGGCGCCTCATCCCCCCACGGCGCGATCGTCGCCGCGGGACCCGTCGGCGGAGACTGCCACGACCGAGGGCGCGGCCCGATCCGGACCGGGGAGCCCGTCATCATCGATCTCTTCCCCCACGTCAAAGCCACCCGATACCACGGGGACTGCACCCGCTGCATAGTCCACGGCGACATCCCCGACGAGGTCGCCAGGATGCACGCGTGCGTCCTCGAAGCCCAGGACGCCGCGATCCACGCGATCCGCACGGGCGTGACCGCCGACGCCGTCCACGCCGCGACGATCGGCGTCATCACCAAGCACGGGTACCACGCCGGGATCCCCGACGACCCGGACACCATCGCGATGGTCCACGGCACCGGCCACGGGATCGGGCTCGACGTCCACGAACCCCCGCTCATCGACGTCGGAGGCGTCGAGCTCGTCCGCGGGGATGTCCTCACCATCGAGCCCGGGCTCTACTCCACCCGCATCGGGGGCATCCGGATCGAGGACATGGTCGCCGTCACCGACGACGGGTGCGAGAACTTCAACACACTCCACAAAGGTCTGAGCTGGTCCTGATCGGCGCGTCGCTCAGTGCGCCTTCCCCTGCGCCGCGACGGCCGCCATCGCCGCCTCGACCGCATTCGGATCGCCTAGGTACTTCTTGCTGATCGGGTTGAGCTGCTCGTCGAGCTCGTACACCAGCGGCATCCCCGTCGGGATGTTCAGCCCGACGATCTCATCATCGCTGATCTGGTCCAGATGCTTCACGAGCGCCCGCAGCGAGTTCCCGTGAGCCGCGATGATGAGGCGCTTCCCGACCCGGATCCGCGGCGCGAGCACGTTCTCCCAGTACGGGACCACCCGCTCGACCGTGTCCTTCAGACACTCGGTGAGCGGGATCTTGTCCTTCGCGAGCGACGCGTACCGACGGTCATGCCCAGGGTACCGCTCGTCGCTCTCCTTGAGCGCCGGCGGGCGCGTGTCGTACGAGCGGCGCCAGATCTTGACCTGCTCCTCCCCATGCTCCGCGGCCGTCTCCGCCTTGTTGAGCCCCTGGAGCGCCCCGTAATGGCGCTCGTTGAGCTCCCACGCGCGCGTCACGGGGATCCACATCAGGTCCATCTCCTCCATCACGTGCCAGAGGGTCCCGATCGCGCGCTTGAGCACGGACGTGTACGCCTCGTCGAAGGTGTACCCCTCCTCGCGCAGAAGCCGACCCGCGGCCGCCGCTTCCTCGTGCCCCTTCTCGCTCAGGGGGACGTCCTTCCACCCCGTGAAGCGGTTCTCCTTGTTCCAGACGCTCTCGCCGTGACGGATGAGGACAAGCGTGTGCACGATTCGGCTCCTTGGTTCCGGGGACTGGTGCTCCCGATACTAGCGGACACGGATCTCGTTGTGCTCCGGGTCCCAGACAGGAACCAGCGTGGTGCTGTCGATCCGTGCGGCGTACTCGATATCCGCGTCCATCCCGAGCGACGCGAGCCGCCGACCGTGCGCCGCCGACCCGATCGCCCCGCCGATCGATCCGTGCTCCTCGATCGCGGCCCGGGTCGCATCGAGCGTCACCCGCGCCGCGTCCGTCAGACCCCACCCGGATCCGCTATCGAGTAGCCGATCGAGCATGAGCCCCGCGCCGATCGTGTCATCGAGCGACACGCGCCCGTGCGTCCCCGAGCACACGAGCGTGACATTCAGGCCGCCCTGGGCAAGCACCTCCGCGATCGCCGCCCGGTTCGTGATCGCCCCGATCCACACCCGCGCCGCGCCCGCGCACCGATGGATCGCGCGCGTCCCGTTGGTCGTGGACATCACCAGCGTCCGATCCCGGACCCGGTCCGGGGTCATCGCGAGCGGGGAGTTCCCGGTATCAAACCCCTCGGGAGGGACCGCGTCGCGCTCACCGCAGAGGATCGCGTCGGGGAGATCCCCATTGATCGTCAGCGCGTCCCCCACCGTTTCCACGGGGATGATCCGCGCCGCGCCCGACCCGAGCGCCGCGAGCATGGTGGTCGTCGCGCGCAGCACATCGATCGCGACGAGGTCGCGATCGTGCGCATCAATCACAAGTTCGGGGGTCAGCGCCACATCGATCGAACGCATGACCCGAGTCTACACGCCCGAGCGATCAGTTGCTCGCGAGCTTGATCCCGATCGATTGCGGATCGACGGAGTTCGGGAGCACCCGCGTCAGGAAGTTCGCCTTCGCGCGGTTCCGCTCGAGCGGCGTCAGCTCGAGCAGATCGATCCGATCGAGCACCTCGTTGATCCGGTCCGCGGCCATCGCGCGCTCCTCGCCCGACCCACGCAGCGCGTCGCGGACCTCGTCTACGCGCGTGCGCGATACGGTCTGCGGGTCGTACGCGCCCAGGAGACCGACGTACGCGTCCACCAGGCGATCGACGGATCGCGGCGAGAGACGCTCAAGCGGGAGCGACGGGTTCGCCGGATCCGCGGCGTACCGGGTCACCCCGTCCTTGGCCGCGTTCCGCACGAGCTCGTCGTTCGCGATGTCGGGCTGGAGCCCCAGCTCGATGAGCACCTGACGCGACGCGAGGTACGGGTCGTTGTCGCGGATCTGGATCGTGTCCTCGTCGAGGAGCGCCTCCGCGAGGTTCGCCGTCGACCCGCCCGTGGGCCCGGACGTGCTGATGAACTCGCCGATCGCCATGTCGTACGCGTACGCGCCCATCCCCGAAGCGGCCGCGAAGTACGCGATCGTCGGATCCTCCGTGTACGCCACGACCGGCGCGCCGAGCGTGTTGCCCGCGCCCGACGAGGTCGCGAACGTCACCGTCGGGGCCCCGTCGAACGCCCCGAAGATATCGATCGAACCCGTCGCGATGATCTCGGTCCCGAAGTCCATGAACACGTCCTCGGACCGATCGAACTCGTTCTCCGCGCGATCGACCTCGCTCCCCGGACGATCGTTGAACGCGATCTCCGAGCCCGTGAGCCCGAGCGCCGTGATCCGCAGGTTCCCGAGCACGCTCACGTCGCCCAGCTCGACCCGCGCGATCCCCGCCTTGTTCTTCGCGCCCAGGTCGAGCGAACCGAAGGACAGGAGACGCTGCCCCTCGCCCATCTCGATCCCCTCGGTTGCGCTGACGTAGAACCGATCGCTCGCGTCGTACGCGCCGATGTCCGTGAGGGTCAGCCCCTCGTTCGCGCCGTCCGCGAAGAGGAAGCTCGCGACATCGATCGCGCCGGACCGATCATCGCCGAAGGTGATGGTCCGGAACGCCCCGCCGAGCAGGGTCGGGCCGAACTGCAGCCCCGTCCCGAGGTTGCCCTGGAACTTGAACGGGGTCCGGCCTTCATTGAGCCCCGCGGAGGGGTCGCCGTCATACAGGAACGCGACGCTCGTGGTCCCGCGGACCACCGCGTAGAGGTTCCCGCCGAAGAGCGCCGAGCCCTCCCCGACATGGAACGTCACGCTCGGACCGCCCAGACCGAAGTTCCCGAAGAACGCCATGTCGCCGAGCGTGGACACGTCCCCGCGGATCGTCCCCCCCGCGGCATCGACCCGGAGCGAGCCCAGCCGCATGTCGCTCGCGGGGTTGTCCCCGATCGAACCGATGAAGTTGGTATTCAGCGCCGCGTTCGCGTCGAGCCCGTAGTACATCCCCGATTCGGAGACGAGGGCCCCGAAAAAATCGATCGCGCCGCCGGGGGAGCTGAGCGTCACGTCATCGATCAGGCGCGAATCGCCGCCGATGGTGATGTCGCCACCCGTCGCGGTGATGTCCGAGCCCAGGTCGATCGACGATCCCGTCAGGGTGACGCTCGCGCCCGTGATCGGCGCGCCCCCGAGCTCGATCGAGCCGTTCATCCGGGTCGCGATGACGCGGTCGCCCGCCATGTTCACGTCGCCCGTCGCGTTGATGCGCCCCGCGTTCATCGCGTCGGCGCCGCTCGTCGCGATGGTCACGTCGCGCCCGTTGATCGAGCCCGTGTTCCACGCCGCGATCGAGTACACGTCCCCCGCCGCGAGGCGCGGGGACCCGTCCACGGGCTGCATGCTCGACAGATCCGCGGGCACCTCGACCTGGACGAACCGGTGCCCGAGGTGCTCCCCGATCATGACCTGCTCGCCCGACGCCATGATGACCGTGCCCTCCGACGCGTCGATCGTCCCGATGTTCCCGACGCTCGCGCCGATCAGCGACACGAGCTGCGCGTTGATCCGCCCCATGTTGGTCACGTTGCCCGTGACCCCCGTGAACCGATCGACCCCGCCCAGGAAGTCCGCGTTGGAGATGTTCCCCGCCGCCGCGTGGATCGCGCCGGCGTTGACGACCGCGCCCTGACCGAACATGATCCCCGAGGGGTTCACGATGTAGACCTGACCGTTCGCGCTCAGCGATCCGTTGATCATGGTCGCGTTGACCGAGTTCACCCGGTTGAGCACTCGAGACGACGCGCCGGGCATGACGAACTGCACGCTCTCGCCCGACCCGATGTCGAACGAGGTCCAGTTGATGATCGTCGAGTGACCCGTTGTGATCGTCGTGTCCGATCCGACCGTGTCGATCGTCGCCGAGCCGTGGGTGACAACACCCCCCTCGGGGGTTGCCTGCGCGAGCCCGGAGCAGAGCCCGGCCGCGGCGAAAAGAGCGAGCCCGAACCGGGCGCGCATGCGCGTCGTGTCTTGAGTTGTCATACAGGCCTCCGATATTGTGATGTCTAATACACAAATGTCGCTGCGAAGTGCAGCCTGGAGTCCCCAACGTCTGTCGCCACGAAAGGCGAGACTTGTTCACCGATCCTGGTGAACGCCATCGCATACTGGAGCCGGACGGTGAGGTTCCGTCTTAACTGTGCCTCGACTCCGACACCCGCACCAATGAGTGTCTCTTCCGACTCGAAAAACAGGGCGTTCTGTACGGCCACCCGTCCTATATCTACGAACGCGGAGAAGATCAGATCCCAGTCCGCGCTCCCAAATGGCTGAGTTCGTGCAGATCGGAACCGGGAACCGAACAAATCGGTCGTATCCTGCGCGATCGGGGTCGCTTTCCCGAGGTGGAACCGGTATTCCAGGGTCCCGATCACCGCGTGATCCCCCGCCGCGATCGACTCGTCGTACCCCCGAACCGTCGCCGCACCCCCCGCGATGAACTGGTATGACGGCGCCAGACGCGACCCGAACGACGTCTGCCCCCGGACGCTGATCACCATCTCGTGCGCCAGGGTCATGTCGTCGGGGCCACGGTCCCCCCGGAACCCCTGCGGGTCGAAGATCGGCTCGAGGAAGAACGAATGCGTCAGCTGGGCCGACAGGCGCGTGAACTCGTTCTCCACGAGCGGGCGCCCCAGGTTCGCGATCATCGTCTCGGAGGTCCCCGCCGCGTCCGCGAGGTTGGTCTCGACCTTCACCTCCCCGAACACATTGTGGAGCGGGGTCGATTTCTCGTACCGCAGTGCCGCGAACGGGAGGAGGAAGTCCTCGTCCCCCTGCACCAGGAGCACCCGGTTGTCGACCTCCGTGTGCTCGAACCGCACCCCCCCCACCAGGTCCACGAACCTCGGCCCGTCGTTCCAGACATTGAGCGAGAGCTCCGCGCCCATCTCGTACCCCTCGCCCTCGAAGTTCTCGAACCCCAGCCCGACGTCGCTCGCCGTGTACCGGTTCCAACGCCCGTGGACCTTCCCCCGCGCGTGCTCGGTGACGTCGAACTCGTACGACGCGAGCAGGGCATGCACCTCGTCGAAGCCCGCCGTGATGTAGTCGATCTGAAGGATGTCGTCGTTGTTGGTGAGCTGCCGATGGACGAACCCGAAGTGCTGGCGCCACTCGTCGGTGCTCTCGGTCCCCGTGTTGGAGATGTTCGCGTAGAGCGACCACTGCTTGGGCTCGGAGATCAGGTAGTCCACAACCACCGAACCCCGCTCCTCGCTCGGAGAGATCGACACGTCCACCCGCCGACCGGGGTGACGATTCAGGGTAAATACGGCGGAATCCACGTTTTTCTTGGTCAACAGATCACCGTGTGATAATGTGATCCTGCCGCGCACACGGCTGTGAAGGGGATGATTCACATTCGACACGTCGTCGTCGTGCTCGCGTTCCGCGATCCGCTCGCCACGAGCGATCGTGCGCACGAGCGCCACGTTGGCGGGCCAGATCAGGACGGTCAATCCACTTGAACCGGAGCTCCGCAGGTCCTCCTGCGTGGTTTCGAACGCGATCTCCTCAGGGGAGGGAGTGACCAGATGCCCGATCAGCCCGTACCGCTCCTCCGTCTGAGCCCGCACCGCACGGAGGACCGCGCTCAAGGCGCTCCCGCTCAGATCCACGGGACCGAACCGGACCAGATCATCGAGCGAGCTCTCGACCCCCTCCGACCCCTCGCGCGGCGCGATGTACACCCCGCCGACGAGCGAGAGCTCGACCACCGTCGACCCGAGCCCGTCGAGCGCCTCGAGCCCCTCGAACTCCCGCGCGTACTCGAAATCGAACGACCCGACACGGTACACGCGCCCGTCCACGGTCGGGTCGAGCGTCGGCTGGGCGTTCACGGCGCAGACACACATCGCGAGACTCGCGATCATGCACAGGATCGAGCTTCGGATCGGCATGGGGACCTCAAGAGCATCGGCGAGAGCCCGAGGGGATCCTCCTCGCCTGGATGGTACTCGGAGCGAGCCCCTCAGGATCGGTCCGAGAACCGAAACGAGGCGCACACGCCGGGTTCCATCGGCTCTTTCGCACCCGAGACACAGCGGGTTTGCACGATCCCGCCCAAGACACGGACGAATTCGGCCGATGCGCACGTCATGCGCCCCAAACCACGATCCCGCGCCCTCCCCACGATCCTGACCACGCTCACGCTCCTCATGGCCGCGGGCACCCAGGTCGGCTGCGCCTCATCCACATCAATGCATGCTCAAGATGAGCAGCGTGCCCTCGTCCTCGAGGAACTCGGGCTCGTCACGAGCGACCGGGACCCGGGGTGGTCCACCCCCCGCCGTGCCGCGAACACCGGATCGGCGCGTCCGACCCTCCTCGCGGGGGACTGGATCGCGCTCGGGTGGGCGCGTCTCGATTCGTCGATCTTCGGCGCCCGCGCGATGAGCACGGACCGCGCCACCTTCGCGACCGTCTTCCAGACGTTCTACGAGTGACCCATCGCTGACGCGATCACTCGTCCCGCGCCTTGATGATCTCGGTCATGTCCCGGTACGCCGTCAGGTCGTCCACGTTGACGACCCCGTCTCGGTTCACGTCCGCGCCGCCCTGCTTCTCGCCGTAGATGACGACGAACTGGTCGTAGTCCGTGGTCCCGAGGGTGCCGTCGTTGTTGTAGTCGTAGCGTTCGAGGAACCGCGTGATCTCGCGCTCCTGGGCCATGGTGTTGTTCGCGGTCAGACGCTCGTCGGGGTTGAGCATCCCGTCCCCGTCCGCGTCGTACTGCTCGATCATCGAATCGATCCAGCCCCGCGACCGGTCCGACCACTGCTGCTGCATCGCGAGGGTCTCCGCGTCGGACATGATCCCGTCGCCGTCCGTGTCGTGCTCCTTGACCATCCGGTTCATCCGGTCCTGGTCGCGCTGGTCGAGCCACTGGTCGAACGCGTGCTGCTCCTCGGCGCTCAGGTCCCCGTCCCCGTCCGCGTCGAAGCGCGACTTCATCCGGTCCGACCATCGCGAGTTGAGCATCCGCTCGCGCCCCGCCGCGATCATCTCCTCGGCGCTGACGAACCCGTCCCCGTTCTGGTCCTGCGACTCCACCCAGCGATCACGCCACGCCTGCATCATCGCTTCGCGTTCCTCGTCGTTGAGCATCCCGTCCCCGTCCTTGTCGTACTCGAGGATCCGCGCCTCCATCTCCTCGAACCGGTCGCGCCCCCGGTCACGACCCTCCCCCCCGCCGCGCCGAGCGCCCTGGAGTTCCCGGGGTCCGCTCGCTGAAGAATCCGAACCGGCGCTCCCCGCGCCCACGCCCTGGACCGATTTCTCGGTATTGATCGCGTACGCGCTCCGCCCCGGATCGATATCCAGGGTCCGGCCCTCCGCGTTGACCCCGAGCAGACCCGCGTCCGACCCCGATCCGCTGTCGAAGACCAGGATCGCGCCCAGGCCGAGCACCCCGACCCCGACAGAAGCGAAAACGACGGACTTGGTGTTCATGGCGCACCTCCGGAAGGGTTGTACCGAGATCAACGCCCAAAGCGTCGGCGTATCACCCGGAATCAGAACAGATTCCGCACCCCACCATGATACACGACAAAAAAACCGCCCGGAAGGGCGGCACAATGGCGAGGGGGAGACTCGAACTCCCGACCTGAGGGTTATGAATCCTCCGCTCTAGCCAGCTGAGCTACCTCGCCGCGTGGATTGAGCGGCGATTCTAGACCCCCACTCCCCCCGAGTCAGCAGCGGACACGCTCACGAGTCCGTCTTGGGCTCCGAGGGCTCGCTCGCGACGGGCTGCGCCGCCGTGCTCGACGTGTGCGCCGAACCCGCGAGATCCGGATTGTGCGGCGGCCTCGCGCTCTCGAACTGCGCTGGCCTGGACTGCTGAGACTGGGACGAGCCGCCCTTCACCTCGTCCTCCACGTCCTTGAGCCCCTTCTTGAACTGCACGACCCCCTGGCCCAGACTCCGACCCACCTCGGGGAGCCGTCGGCCGAACAAGAGGAGCATCACGACCCCGATGACGAGCATCTCGGGCCAGCCGAGGTTCGGAAGAAACGCGAGTGTGGTCATGGGGTCATTCAATGGTGATCCTTCCGCAGAGTCAACGCACGGAGCCCGAAGGTCTTGCGTCCGCCGAGCTTTGGGCGAGCTCCACGACGTTGTGGAGCAGCACCGCGACAGTCATGGGCCCCACCCCCCCGGGCACGGGGGTGATCCACCCCGCGATCTCGCGGACCTCGTCGAACGCCACATCCCCCACCGTCCGCGACATCCCCGACCCCAGGTCCCGGACCCGGTTCACCCCCACGTCCACCACCAGCGCCCCCGGGCGGACCATGTCCCCCGTGATCAGCCCGGGCACCCCGGCCGCCGCGATGAGCACATCCGCATCCAGGCACAGGTCCCGCATCTCCCTCGTGTACTTGTTGCACGAGATCACGGTTGCTTCTCGCTGCATCAGCAGCACCGCCGTGGGGCGCCCGACCGTCGCCGACGCCCCCACGACCACGCAGTGCTTGCCCTTGAGATCGATCCCCGTGGAATCGATCAGACGCAGCGCCGCCAGCGCCGTGCACGGCGCCCGCATCGAACGCCCGTACACCACGTTCCCGATGTTCGCGGGGTTCACGCTCTCCGCGTCCTTCTCCGGGTCGATCAGGCGCTTGATCGAGTACGCGTCCACCTCCTCGGGCAGCGGCATGTGCACCATGATCGCGTGCACCGCGGGGTCCGCGTTGAGCGACCGGATCCTGTCCGCGATCGACTCGAACGACGACCCCTCCTCGAGCACATGCAGCTCGTAATCGATCCCGATCGCGGCGCAGGTCTTCGCCTGGTTCTGCGCGTACACGCGCGCCGCGTTGTCCCCCGATTCGACGAGCACCGCGTCGAGTTTCGCCGGGGTCCCCGCGTCCCGCAGCTCCCCCGCGCGCTGAGCCGTCCGGGCGCGGAACTCCGCCGCCAGTGCTTTGCCGTCGATGATCGTCGCGCCCATGCGCGATCATAGCCGCCGAGGATTATGATGCCCCCGTGAAAGCCGCCGCCAAACGAGCGAAAGAACTCCGGGACCTCCTCACCCGGGCGAACCGCGCGTACTACACCGACGCGCAGCCCATCATGTCCGACCAGGAGTTCGACGAGAAGCTCCGCGAGCTCGCGGACCTCGAATCCGAGCACCCCGACCTCCGCGACCCCAACTCCCCCACCGCCCGCGTCGGGGGCGACCCCATCGAGGGCTTCACCACCATCGAGCACACGGTCCCCATGCTCTCGATCGACAACACCTACTCCGAGCAGGAGGTCGAGGACTGGGTCAAGCGCTGCGCGAAAAACCTCCGGCCCGGGGACAAGGACGACCTCTTCTCCGGATCCGACGCCCCGACCTACGTCACCGAACCCAAGATCGACGGGATCGCCCTCTCCATCCGATACGAACACGGCGCCTTCATCCACGCCCTCACCCGAGGCGACGGCACCAAAGGCGACGACGTCTCCCACGCCGTCCGCACCATCCGATCCATCCCCCTCGAGCTCGAAGGCCACGTCCCGGACATCCTCGAAGTCCGCGGCGAGGTCTACATCCCCCTCGATGTCTTCGAGTCCATCAACGAGCAACGCGAGAAGGACGGCGACGAACCCTTCATGAACCCGCGCAACGCGTGCGCCGGAACCCTCAAGAACCTCGACCCCAAGATCGCCGCGTCCCGCTCGCTCGGGTTCATCGCGCACGGACGAGGCGAGATCAGCGACCCCGACTACGCCGAGTCCCACTCGGAAATGATGCACAAACTCGCCGACCTCGGGTTCCCCGTCGGCGAGCACCGCACCACCCACCACGACCTCAAGGGCGTCATGCACGCGATCCACGCGATCGACACGGCGCGCCACGCGATGGACTACGCGACCGACGGCGTCGTCGTCCGGGTCGACGCCTACGCCCAGCAGGACGCGCTCGGGACGACCAGCAAATCTCCGCGATGGATCATCGCCTACAAGTTCCCCGCCGAGCGCAAACCAACCCGCCTCCTGAGCGTCGAGCACATGGTCGGCAAGACGGGCAAGATCACCCCCCGCGCCACCCTCGAGCCCGTCCTCCTCGCCGGGACGACCGTCTCCCACGCCTCCCTCCACAACTACGGGATGGTCCGCCAGCGCGACCTCCACCTCGGGGACCTCGTCGACGTCGAGAAAGCGGGCGAGATCATCCCCCAGGTCGTCGGTGTCCACGCACAGGAGCGCCCCAAAGTCGCGAAGCCCGTCCTCCCGCCCGACGAATGCCCCGCGTGCTCGTCGCCGCTCGAGATCGAGCCACCCGAAGCCGAGGACGATCCGACCCTCGAGACCACCCGCCGGTGCCTCAACCCCGAGTGCCCCGCGCAGATCCGCGAGAAGCTCGTCTGGTTCGTCGGGCGCAACCAGATGGACATCGAAGGGCTCGGGGAGCTCACGATCGACGCGATCATGAACTCCGACATCAAGCTCGAACACTTCGCCGACATCTTCCATCTCCATGAACACCGGGACGCGCTCATCGAGATCGATCGCATGGGCGAGAAGAAGATCGACAACATGCTCCAGGGCATCGAGAACGCGAAATCCCAGGGCATGGCGCGCGTCCTCGCGGGCATGGGGATCCGTCACGTCGGCGCGACGACTTCCAAGCTCCTCGCCCGCGCGTTCCCCGACATCGACGCGCTCATCGACGCGCCCGTCTGGGCGCTCATGCCCCAGGCCGTCAACCGGATGAGCGGCACCAGGCGCGAAGCCCTCCTCGGGACCAAGGACAAGCTCGACCACGAATACGAGACCGGGCTCGGGGAGGACACCGCGCCCGTCGTCCACGAATACCTCACGAGCAAAGCCGCACGCGACACCTTCGAGCGTCTCAAATCCTGCGGCGTGGACCTCGCAAGCAAGGACTACCGCGCGACCGACAAGAGCCAGGACACCGCATTCTCGGGCAAGACCATCGTCCTCACCGGGACCCTCGAGCATTTCACCCGCACCGAGCTCACCGAAAAGCTGGAAGCCATGGGCGCCAAGGTCACCGGGTCCGTCTCCAAGAAAACCGACCTCGTCATCGCCGGCGAAAGCGCCGGATCCAAACTCACCAAAGCCCAGGACCTCGGTATCCTCGTGTGGGACGAAGCCACGCTCCTGAATCACCTGTCCTGAACGACCGGGAGAACGCGTGAAGAACCTCGAATGGAAAGCCGAGCTCCGCGACCCGAACCTCGCGCGGATCCTGTGCAAGCACATCGGCGCGGACCACGCCGCGACGATCGAGCAGACGGACACCTACTACAACGTCGCGCGCGGCCGCCTCAAACGCCGCGAGTCCATCGTCATTGACGAAGGCGGAACGTCCCGCGAGCCCGACCAGTACATCGTCTACGACCGACCCGATTCCATCACCCCCAAGCACTCGGACTACGCGATCCTCACGGGCGCGGAGTTCGAGCAGCGCTACGGGTCCGCCCCCGTCCCCGAGTGGATCGTCGTCACCAAGCGCCGCGAGCTCTTCATGTACGAGTCCGTGCGCATCCACATCGACGACGTGAAAGAGCTCGGGTGGTACTTCGAGTTCGAGATCGTCCTCGACGACACGATGGACGACGATCGCGCCGAGCGGTACGCGCGAGAGATCCGCGCCACCTTCGCGCCCGCGCTGGGTGAACCCATACGGGTCTCCTACTGCGATCTGCTCGCCCAGCAGCGCCTGCTCGAGCGCCAGAAGAAGCACTGACCCCGTTCAGAGCACCTTGTTCAGAGCACCTTGCGCGGGCGGATCATCGCGTTCGAGAGCAGCAGCCCCACCACCAGCGCCGCGCCGATCACCACCACCCGGAACGCGCTCTCCACCCCCGACAGGGTCTGATCGCCCATGAACGACTGCACGCTCCGGAACCCGATCGACCCGGGGACGAGCATGATCAGCCCGGGGAGCACGACCGTCACCGCCGGGCGGTCCGCGAACTGCGCGAAGAGATTCCCAACGATCCCCACGCACGCCGCCGCGAAGCAGATCCCGAACTCGAGCCCGAACGTCGCGACCCCGAAACGCGACGAGTAGTACGCGCACAGCACCGACGCGAGCATCACCCACCAGTCGTTGAGGCGCGCCCGAAACAGAACAACGAAGAACCCCGCGCCCAGCACCGCCGCCAGACCGCGCAGGTGCACGCTGAACCCCTCGTGCACGAGCGGCGCGGGAGGATCGAGCAGCACGTTGACCAGCTCGTCACCGGCCGCCGCCCCGAACCCGAGCAGCACCAGAATCATGATCGCCCCCACCAGCCGCGCGCTCCCCGACACCACGTTCCGCGTCGCGAGCTCCGTCATCGCCGTCGTCAGCGTGAGCCCCGGGATGAGCACGATGATCCCCGCGAGCACCGAGATCGTCGTCGTGTACGGCCCGATCACGAGCGAGACCAGCCCCGCGATCACCGCCGCCAGAAACCCCGCGAGGAAATCGAACAGGCGCGCGTACTCCCGGTTCCGCGACGTCACGTCGATCAGCGCCCCGCACGCCCCCCCGATGCACGCCGCGGCCACCAGCTCCTGCCAATGCCCCCCGAAGAGCACCGAAGCCGTCGACGACGCGCCCGCGAAGCTCGCGATATGCGCCCAAAGCGGGACCTTGTCGGGCTCGAACACGACCTCCTTGATCTTCCGGATCCCCGTCAGCGGCGTCATCCGCTTGGCGTACACCGCGTTGAAGATCGAATCGATCGAGCGCAGCTTCGAGAGGTTCACCTCACCCGGGGACACCCGCGTCAGGTAGGTGTCGTACTCCCCGTCCTCCTCGATCGAGATGAACACGGACGTCGGGGTCGAGAACACGTGCGCGTAGAGCCCCATCGACTGGGCGCAGATGCTCACCGCCTCCTCGAGCCGGTACGACGCCGTCGAGTACGTCCCGAGCGCCCGAGCGAGCTCGATCAGGAACCGCACGCGCGGATCCTCGGGGCGAGGACCCCGCCGGACCTTGAACTGCTTGTGTTTCCTCGTGTGGGTCACACCCCAAGTATCGTCACATCGCACCGCCCTCGAACACGATGCGCTCCTTGGTCTTGCGCGGATCGGGCTCGGGGACGGCCGACAACAGAGACTGGGTGTACTTGTGCTGGGGATTCCCGATGATCTCCTCGCGCGTCCCCTCCTCCACGATCTTGCCCTTGTACATCACCGCGATCCGCTTGCACACGTGCTGGATCACCGCCATGTCGTGCGAGATGAAGAGATACGACAACCCGAACTCGCTCTGCAGATCCGAGAGCAGGTTGATGATCTGCGCCTGGATCGACACGTCGAGCGCGCTCGTGGGCTCGTCGCAGACGATGAACTTGGGCTCGAGCGCCAGCGCCCGCGCGATCCCGATGCGCTGTCGCTGCCCCCCCGAGAACTCGTGCGGGTACCGGTCCGCCGCGGCGCGCGGCATCCCGCACCGCTCGAGCAGGTTCTCCACCCGCTCGCGCAGCTCCGCCTTGTCCGAGACCATCCCGTGGATCACCAGCGGCTCGCCCACGATCGACGCGATCCGCATCCGAGGGTTGAGCGACCCCGCCGGGTCCTGGAACACGATCTGCATGTTCCGGCGAAGCTTCTGGAGCTCCGACCCGTGCGCCGCGAACACGTCGCGACCCTCGAACGTCACGCTCCCACCCGTCGCCGGGATGAGCCGCAGCAGCGTCCGCCCCACCGTGGTCTTCCCGCACCCCGACTCCCCGACGAGCCCGAGCGTCTCCCCCGAATCGATCGTGAAGGACACCCCGTCCACCGCGCGGAAATGGTCCGTCACGCGCTGGAGCAGCCCCGACCGGATCGGGAAGTAGGTCTTCAGGTCACGCACGCTCAGCAGGGGCGCCGCGCCGGATGGGGATTCACGCTTGCTCGTCATGGGCTCGGTCGCCGTCTGGGTCATGGGACGATGGTATCACGCTCACGCACATCCGGGCGCGGATTCTGCTCCCTTGCTGAATCCACGCGATCGGATGCTCCGAAACCGATCCCGACGCAGGAGCCGGCACAACACCACACGACCGGCAACCGTACCCAAACCCTGACACCACACCGGAGATTTCCCATGAACAAGGCAACCCTTGGCGCGATCACCGCGCTCGCACTCACGTCCGCCACCACCATCGGCGCGTCCCCCTGCTCCTCCTCGTGCTCGGGCGACAAGGACAAGTCGTGGGCCTCGACCCAGCTCGTCTCGTACGAGTCCACCAAAAACATCGTCGAGGTGGCCCAGTCCGCGGGCACCTTCGACACCCTGATCGCCGCCGCCAAGGCCGCCGGGCTCGTCGGTGCATTGACGGGTGACGGCCCCATCACCGTGCTCGCCCCCACCGACGACGCGTTCGCCAAGCTCCCCGCGGGCACCGTCGAATCCCTCCTCAAGCCCGAGAACAAGGACAAGCTCGCGTCCATCCTCAAGTACCACGTGGTTTCCGGACGCGTCTACAGCGACGAAGCGATCAAGCTGGGCGAAGCCAGCACCGCCCAGGGCTCGTCGGTGACCATCTCCTAGGACTGGGGCAAGGTCAAGATCAACGATGCCACGGTCGTCAGCGCGGACCTTGAAGCATCAAATGGCGTCATCCACGTCATCGACTCGGTCCTTTTGCCCGAATAAGTCCCTGAGAAGGGACCCCACCACGCTCGAGCGCACGGGATCTCTCTATGGTCACGACGTATGAACGTCCAGGAGCCGACCCCGTGAGCACAGGCGCGTCCTACCTCCAGCGCATCGCCGCCGGCGAGAACGACGCGATCGAAGCGTGCATGACCAACTACGCCGGGCTGGTTTCATCGCTCGCCCGGCGCTTCCTCCCCCCCGCCCAGATCGACGACGCCGTCCAGGAGGTGTTCATCGAGCTCTGGAAGAACGCGGACCGCTTCGACCCCGAGAAGGCGTCGGAGCCCACCTTCATCGCCATGATCGCGCGGAGACGACTGATCGACAAGGTCAGGAAGAACGCGCGACGACCCAAGCACCAACCGATCGAGACCACCTACGGGCTCGGTCAGCGCGCCCAGGAACACCTGGGCGACATGGACGAGGAACTCGCCCGCGCCACCCTCGCCATCCGCGAACTCAGCGAGCCCCAGAAACTTGTCCTCCGCCTCTCCCTCCGCGACGGCATGTCTCACCAGGAGATCGCCGACGCGACGGGCATGGCGCTCGGGAGCGTCAAGACCCACCTCCGGCGCGGGATGATCCGCCTTCGCGAGCTGGTCAACGAGCAGGGCACGCAGGACGACACCGAATCCATGGACACGGACGGATGAACGCGGACACGCGATATCCCGATCACGAGAGCGTCCTCGCCATGATCGCGGACCGCGCGACCGGAGACCTCGACGCGCACGGCCTTCAACTCCTCGATCACTCGCTCGCGTCCGATCCCCAGCTCGAGGACCTCGCGATCGAGCTCGAGCTCGCCGCCACCGCCGCCTCACTCGCGTGGATCCTCGAAGAAGAAGACGAACTCGGCGCGGACTGCGGCCCCATCGCCTGCACGCCGCGCCAATCCCCCACCCGCCGACCCATCACCCCCTGGGTGCTCCTCGCCGCGACGGGGTGGAGCGTCGCCGCGATGCTCCTGCTCACCTTCGTGGTCAGCATCACGCGCTCCATGGACGAGCCCGCCCCGCTCTCGGCCCAGCGCGACACCCTCGTGTCCCGATCCAGCGATGCCGTCACCATCGCATGGAACGACTGGGAATCCGAGGGCGCGCCCCCCGAGATCACCGACGTCCAGGGCGACATCGTGTGGTCCGACGCCGAGCAGCACGGGTTCATGCGCTTCGTCGGGCTCCCCGTCA
Organism: uncultured Phycisphaerales bacterium; assembly: GCA_965652365.1. Classification (GTDB taxonomy): domain Bacteria; phylum Planctomycetota; class Phycisphaerae; order Phycisphaerales; family UBA1924; genus UBA1924. The sequence goes on along the minus strand of CBFGUD010000001.1, from coordinate 35,202 downwards.
ACGACCCGAGCGTCTGCCAATACCAGCTCTGGATCATCGACGCCCAGCGCGGGATGTCCCAACGCATCAACGGCGGCGTCTTCGACTGCCCGAACCCGGGCGAGCTCATCGTCGAGATCGACACCCCAGACATCCCCGTCTCGAAAGCGGCCGCCTTCGCCCTCACGATCGAGCAGCCCGGGGGGGTCTGGGTCTCCGATATGACCCGCAGGGTCGTCATCGCGAGCCGCTGAACCCGGACCCGCACGACCGCCCCCATCCGCACATCCCCACCCGGACCGAACACATCCCGCCTTGACGCGGCCCGATGCGCGTCTATTCTTGTCGTCGCGGCCGATACTGCCGCAGATCGGGCAGGTAGCTCAGTTGGTAGAGCACGGCATTGAAAATGCCGGTGTCCCCGGTTCAAGTCCGGGTCTGCCCATTCGACCAGACAACAAGCCCGTCCCCCTTGGGACGGGCTTGTGCCGTATTAGCCCGCACCGATCGTTCAGCGGCAGCCCTCGAGCAGATACACGATATCGAAGTAGTCGAACGTGGTGTCTCCGTTGAGATCGATCTCCAGCGTGATCACCGGGCCGATGTCGAAAATATCGATCACGCAGTCCCCGTTCTGGTCCGCCGGGCAATCGCACTCATCATCGCCCGGCCCGAACATCTGGATCGCGAACCCCGCGTACGGTCGCGCCGGTTCGCCGCAGTACAACCCGCCGAAGTCCACGAACTCGTACCCGATCGATTCGGACTGGTAGTACACGAGCGCGTCCATGGTGTCGCCGCCCGCTTCGGGCTGGATGTCCCACGCGTAGGTATCCCCGACCGGGTCGTAGACCGTCACCCCGGGCTCGAGCACCCCGAGCTCGACCCCCAGGGCCCCCTGGTCCCCGACATCCCCGTCGATCCCCGTGGTCTCGTCGTTGTCGCCGTCCGCGTTGTCGACATCCACCGTCCCGGGCTGCACGGGCTGGACGAACCACCCCCAGTCCGCGAGCCCGTCCTGATCCGGGTCCAGATCCGGGACCCCGTCCTGGTCGTCGTCCTGGAGATCGCGCCTCGGATCGAAGTTCCCCATCCCCTGCGCGTCGGAATCCGTGTCACCGAGCTCGAACGAGAGATCTGAGCCGAACGTCCCGCTCGGGCTCAGGTCGATCTCGACCGTGTACTGCCCGAGCGCCCCCGGGAAGTTCGGCGGGAGCCCCGGGAGGTTGAAGAACCCGAACGAGACCAGCGGCGCCGCGATGCACGACGGATCCGACACCACGGGCTCGAACCCGTCGACGAACATCCAGTTCATCGCCGAACCCACGACCCCGTCCGCGAACGAGTCGTTGTCCATGTCCGTGTCACGCATGCCCGTGACCCAGTTCAGCTGCACGCAGTCGATCGCCGTATCGCTCGGGATGTCCCCCCAGTCCGCCGCGTACGGGTTCGTGAATCCGTCCGGAGCCGTCGATCTCGGGGGCTCGTAGTAGAACAAGCCCGATCCGCCCGGGAACCCCTCGCACGCGCTCCCCGTTGCGTTCCAGACGAGCTCCTCATCGCCGCCGTCCGCGTTCCTGACCCGATCCGACCCGTTCAGGGTCACGACCATCTCCCCCGTCCCCACGTTGTAGTAAATATGCGCGATCCGCTCGACTTCCCCCGAAACGACCCCGCCCGGGACGTGCGAATCCGACGCGTGCGCGGCCGCGCCGGCGCACATGACAAGCATCAATCCTGCATTGCGAGACATACTCACCTCCATTCAAGTTGTCACGAACCTGTGCAAACGCCGGAGTCGGCGCATCAAGATACCACATGTCCGATCACACGATGGAAACTGTTCCATCAACCCCCCCATTTTCGCACCAAACCAAGCAGAATGGCTCCAGACGCGCAACCTTCGTAGAATCACCACACACCCAGACACCCCCTGCGCGAGCACACCGATGACCACCAACACCACCACCATCGCCGGCCCCGGACTCAACCCCGACACCCCCGTCGACCCCCACAACGTCACCATCTCCGGCATCGCCCTCGACGCGTGCTACACGCCCTCCAACCCCCCCACATCCCTCACCAACTTCGAGCGCGACATCAACGACCCCGGTTCCTTCCCCTACACCCGCGGGCTCTACCCCCAGGGCTACCGCTCGCGCCTCTGGACCATGCGACAGTTCGCCGGGTTCGGATCCGCCGACGACACCAACCAACGCTTCAAGTACCTCCTCAAAGCCGCCAACACCAAGACCAAAGCCAACACCGGGCTCTCCACCGCCTTCGACCTCCCCACCCTCATGGGACGCGACTCCGACGACGTCCTCTCCACCGGCGAAGTCGGCAAGTGCGGCGTCGCGATCGACACCATCGAGGACATGCACCGCCTCTACGCCGACATCCCCATCGACCAGGTCACCGTCTCCCAAACCATCAACGGCCCCGCCTGCGTCATCTGGGCCATGTACCTCGCCATGGCCCAGCAACGCGACATCCCATGGGACACCCTCGGCGGCACCCTCCAGAACGACATCCTCAAAGAGTTCCACGCGCAGAACGAGTTCATCTACCCGCCCGAAGCGAGCGTCAAACTCGTCGTCGACACCATCGAGTTCCAGTCCCAGCACCTCCCCAAGTGGAACTCCGTCTCCATCTCGGGCTACCACATCCGCGAAGCCGGCTCGTGCGCGCCCCAGGAGCTCGCCTTCACGCTCCGTGACGGCATGGAATACGTCGAAGCGTGTCTCCTTCGGGGTCTGGACATCGACGAGTTCGCCCCGCGCCTCAGCTTCTTCTTCAACGCCCACAACGAGTTCTTCGAGGAGATCTGCAAGCTCCGCGCCGCCCGCCGCATCTGGGCCCGCATGATGCGCGACCGCTACGGCGCCAAGAACGAACGCTCCTGGTACATGAAGACCCACGTCCAGACCGCCGGGTGCTCCCTCACCGAGCAGCAGCCCCTCAACAACATCGTCCGCGTCGCCTACCAAGCCATGGCCGGCGTCCTCGGCGGCTGCCAGTCCCTCCACACCGACTCCATGGACGAAACCCTCGGGCTCCCGACCGAGCAGGCCGTCACCGTCGCCCTCCGGACCCAGCAGATCCTCGCCCACGAAACCGGCGTCACCCGCACCGTCGACCCCCTGGGCGGCTCATGGTTCATCGAGGAGCTCACCGACCGCATCGAAGCCGAAGCCCTCCGCTACATCGAAGAGATCGACAACATGGGCCGCGGCCCCTGGAAGCCCGAGCACGCCACCACCTCCACCCTCGACGAGGGCGGCTGCGTGGGCGGGATCCACAAGGGCTACTTCCGCCGCCAGATCGCCGAAGCGTCCTACCGCTTCTCCGAGGAATGCGAAGCCGGCGACCGCGTCATCGTCGGCGTCAACGAGTACATCGACGAGTCCGAGGACCGACCCATCGACATCCTCACCATCCCCGACTCCGTCGAGACCATCCAGGTCGAGCGCCTCAAGGATTTCAAGGCCAAGCGGGATGATGCGGCCGTCCAGGCCGCCCTCACCCGGATCCGCGAGGACGCGCGCGACAACCGGAACGTGATGCCCGCCCTCGTGGACGGCGCCCTCGCGAACTGCACCCTCGGGGAGATGGTGCAAGCGATGGCGGATATTTACGGGCGGTACACGGGTGGGCCGGAGTGGTGAGTGCAGCCAGGGCGGATGTTGAGCGATTAGTGCATCTCGTAGAGCAAATACGTGAGCATGTTAATGATCCCCGGCAGCAGGCGCCGGGTGCCCTGCTTACGCGCCAGCTTAAGCAGGCCACGATGCCCATCCGGTGATCCGCGATCTCCCTTTCGCCGATCCGTCGTCCCCCTGCCCCGGCTCTTGCCGTATCCGATCCTGCTTAAGCTGCGCGTAAGCAGGGCACCCACAGCGGTTGGTTGGGTCGGGTTGTAGTTCATCGGTGATCACAGGGGATTTGGCCGTCACGATCGCCGCCCCACCACCGAGCGGAACTCCATTTCCATTCCAATGGAGTCCGAACCAGACCCGCGCGGACCGGGTTCATGTGGATGTATCCAACCTTCTCGTTGAACTCGTCTTCCGAGACGATGTTCCGGTCGTACCCGCCTCCGCGTTGCCAGATCCGGTGTGTGCCGCTCGAATCGACGAGGCGCGTGAGGATCGGTGCATCGAGTTCCTTCCATCGACGGGTGAGCCGCTTCGAGAGCCCGAGTTTCAGTGCTTTGAGGAGGGCATTCGGGTCGCCGTCCCCCGGAACACGGATCAGGAGATGCGCATGGTCGGGCATGATGACCCATGCATGGAGCAGGAACCCATGGCGATCCCGTGCGAGTTGCAGCTGTTCGACAAATGCATCTCGGAGCGGATCGGTGCTGAAGATCTTGAGCCGCTGATAGGTTGAGAACGTGATGAACCGTGCATGGTCTGATTCATTCACACGTTTCATCGTGAATCCGCCCCATTCCTGGGTGCCCTGCTTACGCGCCAGCTTAAGCAGGCCACGACGATCCTCCGGCTACCCGCGCCCTTCCTTTCACCATATACACCTTCTCCATTGCTCCGGCACTGCCCGCAACTGATCCTGCTTAAGCTGCGCGTAAGCAGGGCACCCCATACGGTAGGAGATCAGCCAGCCCGACCCGACCAGACCAACCCCGACCCGGGTCGGGTCAGGTCCGATCCGCCTCGCTGACACCCTCCCCCTCCACCGTCAGCTCCACCCGATCCGGATGCCCGAACCACGTGTACCGCTCATCCTTCCCGAGCGCCCCGTACTTCCGCTCCAAGATCTCCGTCACGTCCTTCATCGACCCGTCGGGCTTCGCCCAGGTCGTAAGCACATCGGGGAAGTCCACCGAGCAGTTCGCGCACTTCTTGTCGTCGAGGAACCGGATCGGGCACCAGAACGACTCCACGTTCCGCAGCATCTCCGACCCGAGCGACCACACCCCCGTCATCCAGTCGCAGTACAGGCACCAGATCAGGTCGTGCCCGACCAAGCCGTCGAACTTGTGGCGCGACACGTTCACCCATTCGCCCATCGGGTAGCGCGGGAACTTCACCAGCACGATCAGCGGCGGATAGATCACCCACTCCCCGATCCGCACCACCCAGAACAGCGGCACCGCCAGCGCCGTCACCCACAGCGCGATGTGGTTCCGCGGGCGCCCCACCAAGCGATTAAGCACCGTCACGATCCGCGCGCCCTTCTGGATCTTCTTGCGGTTCGCCAGTTCGTGCCCCCAGCACCACAGCACGAGCCCCACCACCTGACCCGCGATCCCCCCGAGCAGCCCCATCCACCCGAACACGATCCCCCCCACGAGCCACGGGAGCACCGTGAACCACGTCACGAGCAGATCCAGCCCGGGTGCGCGCGAGAACCACCCCATGATCCCGCGCCCCACAGAGCCCATCGCCGCGATCAGGTGCAGGAGCATCGCCCCCCCGAGAACCGCGACGAGCGACCCCGCCGCCATCCAGATGAATCCGTCCATGGTGTATCTCCGCCGAGCGTGTGTGAGCGCAACCGAACGCCCCACAGCGTACCCGACCCGCACGCACAACGCTGAATCCCCGATTCCCACGCCCACGCCACAAGATGACCCCGTTTTCACCCGCGTTTCACCGCGGATTCCTCTCCATCCCCGAATCTCTCCTCAGAACCGTGACACACAACCTCTCTCGAAAGGAGAACACCATGAACCGCGATCAACTCGAAGGCAACTGGAAACAGGTCAAAGGCAAGGTCCAGGAGAAGTGGGGAAAGCTCACCAACGACGACCTGGACACCATCAAGGGCAACGCCCAGCAGCTCGAAGGCAAAATCCAGGAGCGCTACGGCAAGTCCAAGGAGGAAGCCAAACAGGAAGTCGACCAGTTCTGCTCGACCTGCTCGTGCTGATCCCCGACCCCGAACGCCTCTGATCGGCTCTCAGACGCTCTCCCTCTCAGAGCCCGCTCCCCCGTGTACGCATGCGGGGGGGCGGGGGGGGCGGGGGGCGAGATTGGATGAACAAACAGACCCCCTGCGCGTTCACGCGCCCTCGAGCGAGATGACCGGGCACCACACCCCGATCGCCGCTCGGGGGCGTGTGGACCTTCTCACCGCGAACGTCCCACCACGAACACCCAACCACGCCCCGAACCGATCGCGGCCCGGTCCGGATCCGGCGCGCCGATCGCCACGCCCCACCCCCCGCTGGCGCTGGCACCACGCCGGGATCAGGGATCCGAGCCCCGCATGAGGCGAAACCCGCGTTTGCTCTGAAATCTCTGCCCCAGCGGGCCGATACCGCGTTGGATGTTCAGCAAGCGTCCCAAACCCAAAGCGCCCCCGTCCGCCGCCGCGCACCCGCCCCGCAAAGACCTGCGCCGGGTGCTCGAGGACGCCGTCGCACGCAACACCGCCGTCGGGCTCGTCCGCCTCGGCCGCTCGGGACAGGACCCGCTCGCGCAGGGGCGTCTCCTCTCCTGGAACGACGGGATCCTCGTCGTCGAGCAGCTCCAGATCATCGGACGCGCCCTCGACTTCCGCTCCGGCACCCGCGTCGAGGGCTACGTCAACGGCGCCGGCACCATGCTCGCGTTCGAATCAGAAATCAAGCACATCGACACCCCGACAAAGCTCAACGATCAGAAGGTCGTCCGCTCCGTCAAACTCGCCGACCCCGTTCAGCTCCGCGAAGGCGACCGCCGATCCGCGTACCGCGTCTCCCTCCCCGCCTCGATGGGGGAGATCCCCATCCGCATGTGGTTCCTCGATCGCGTCCGCGACCCGGCCAAGATCTCCCAAGCGGACCGGGAACCCCCGACCAACAAGTACTACACCGACCTCCTCGCCGCCGTCCGCGCCGAATCGCTCTTCCCCGAACCCGACGACGACGGGAACCCCGCAGAGTTCGACTGGGCGGACCTGGTCAACGCCGTCATGGAACGGGAGACCCCCCACGCCGTCGGACGCCTCCTCGATATCACACCCAACGGCATCTCGGTCCTCATGTACGGCGTCTCCAAAATGCAGCTCGACCGATTCGAACGCCTCGCCATGGACTTCGAGCTCGACGACGTGACCATGCGCATCGCGACCGAGATGCGCCACGCCATCGACCTCCGCGGCGGGACATGCCGGGTCGGGTATCTCCTGATCCACCCGAACCCCAGAGACATCCACGCCCCCGCGCGAAAGGCGCTCGAACGCATCGCCATGCAGATCCAACGCGAGCAGCTCAAAAGCCGCAGCGCCGCCTGAGCATCCCCACCGCTCTGAACTTCGATCCTTGAACAAGAATCGCGCGGTCTGTGCCGCCTATCCCCGCTCAGGATCCCCCCGTCCCCGCGCACGGACATCATGGGACGAAAGGACCCCCATGACCCGATCCCCCGCGATCTGCATCGCGATCCTCGCCCTGGCCCTCTGTTCCGCGCCCGCCCTTGCCCAGAGCGACCGGGCCCTCGCCGACCGATACGACACCCTCGTCTCGCGCGAGAAGTACGAGGCGGCGCTCAAAGCCGCACGCACCATCGTCGAGCGCCACCCCGATTCGAGCGTCTGGCGCTTCAACCTCGGCTCCATGCTCGCGCGCACGGGCGACCACGACGGCGCGATCGAGCAGCTCGCCCGATGCGCCGAACTCGGATACACCGGGCTCCGCTCGTTCGAAGAGTCCCAGGACCTCGACCCCCTCCGAGACGACGAACGCTTCATCGAGATCCTCGACAACGTCCGCGCCAACGCGCAGAAACGATTCGACGAGTTCGTAACCGCAGCCAATGACCACACCCCACGCGTCTACGTCCCGAGCGTCAAGGACCAGCACCCGCCCCTCCTCCTCGCGCTCCACGGCACGGGCATGCGCGGCGACGACATGATCGCGCCCCTCCGCGCCGCGTGCGAACGCCTGGGCATGGTCCTCGTCGCCCCCGACGCGCTCCGACCGTCCGGGTCCGGGTTCGCGTGGACCTACCGCGACGAATCCGAGTGGATGGTCGAGCACATGATCCAGTGGGCGCAGGAACATCACGACATCGACCCCGAGCGCGTCTACCTCCTCGGGTTCTCCCAGGGCGCGAACATCGCGATCACCCTCGCCCAGACCCACCCCGACCTTTTCGCCGGGATCGTCCCCATCTGCGGGCACTACGAGCCCAACCTCACCGAAGCCGACGACGACGCGACCCTCCCTCCCATCGCCCTCATCTCCGGATCGCGTGATCCCTGGTCCAGGACCTACGCCCTCGCCAAACGCGAGCTCACCGAGCGCGGCGCGTCCGTCTCCTTCGCGAACATCCAGGGCATGGGCCACGAGATCCCCCAGGGCGGCTCGCGCGACGAGATCCTCTACCACGCGCTCAAGTGGTGCATCGACGAGCGCGCCGACGACTGATCACGCCGGGACCGCGCTCTGCGCATCGAGCACCCGACGCGCGAGCGTCCGATCCCCGTACATCCGCTCCCCCCACAGCACCAGATTGAGCATCGGCCACGCCAGATTCCAGTGCCTCGTCGCGTCCCCCGCCACCAGGTCGATCGCCCCCGACGTGAACCACGACCGAGCGACCTCCGAATCGAGCAGCACCGGCGCCATCGACGAGACCCACCGCTCGAACGGCATCGGGAAACTCGCCTTGGGGCGCTGCACGATCGTCTCGGGAAGGTCCCGAGCGAACGCATCCCGCAGGCACCGCTTCGTCAGCGACGGGTCCCCGTCCACGAACTTCTCCCGCACCGCCAGCCCGTTCGCGAACCGCGCGACCTCGAGGTCCGCCAAGGGCGTCCGCCCCTCGACCCCGTGCCGCATCGTCCGCGCATCGAGCCGACGCAGCAGATTGACGAGATTCACACGCTGATGGAAACGGAGGTGCGCCTCGAGCGGGTCGTCGCACGACGCCCTCGCGCTCTCGTACACGCGCTGGTACCACGCCGCGAGCTCCGCGTCGTGATCCCCGCGACCCGTGATCTCGTCCGTGCACATCACGTGCTTGTGCTCGCTCGTCATCCACGCGTTGGAGATCAGGTGGAACGCCCCTGCGCGCGATTCATCACCGTGCCGCGCGAACGCATGCGCCTGACGCATCGGAACCTCGTACCCCCCGAAGAGCTCGTCCGCGCCCTCCCCCGTCAGCGCGACCACGAACCCCAGGTCCCGCAGCGACCGGCTCACCCGATCGATCGCGATCTCGTTCGGCGTCGAGATCGGGACGCACGACTCGTCGATCATCTCGATCCAACGCGACAGGAACACGTCCCGCGAGATCTCCACCTCCGTGTGATCGCTCCCGATCCGCTCGCTCAGCGCCCGCGCATACGCGAAATCGTCATCATTCCCGCCCCCACGCGCCCCCGCGCAGAACGTGTGCAGCGACCCCGCCCGCGCCTTGGCCAGCGAACACACGATCGCGCTGTCGAGCCCCCCCGAGAGCAACGCGCACATCGGGACATCCGTGCGCAGATGACGCACCACCGAGTCCTCAACCACACCCCTCGTTTCAGAACCATCACGATCCCCGACCGGGTCCGCCGTCACGACCCGCGACCCGATCTCCTCGCGCGCCGCGAGCGACACGAGAGACCACCGCCCCGGTTCGTGCGCGCGCACCGAGCGGAACATCGTCCGCCCGTCGAACTCGGGACGGATATTCGTCGCGTACGCGCTCATCGTCCCATGGTCCGCATCCCGCGCCACCCCCGGGTGCTCGAGCAGCGCACCGATCTCCGACCCGAACACGATCGACCCGTCCCCGAGCCGCGACGTGTACAGGGGCTTGATCCCCATCGGATCCCGCGCGAGCACGCACATCCCCGACGCGTGATCCACCACGCACAGCGCGTACATCCCGCGCAATCGCTCCGCCGCCCCCAGACCCCACACCGCGACGCTCGCGAGCACCGTCTCCGTGTCGCACGACGTCCGGAACACCACCCCCATCGACGCGAGTTCCGAGCGCAGCTCGTGGTCGTTGTACAGCTCCCCGTTGTAGACGATCGTGAACCGCCCATCCATCGTCGACATGGGCTGCGCCCCGTCGTCGCTCGGATCGATCACCCGCAGCCGCGTGTGCCCGAGCGCGATCCGCCCCGTCTCGATCACCCCCGACCCGTCCGGCCCGCGATGGCTCAGCGCGTCACGCATCCCCACGATCGCCGACCGTTGCCCAGGGTCCTCCGAGATGACGCCGACGATCCCGCACATGCCCGTTCTATCGGCCACAACGCCCGATCCAGAACACCCCCGAGACCGCTTCAATCCCCGTCCGGATCGTCCGGGCGACACACCTTGCAGGGCTCAAACGACTTGCGCGCGATCTCCCGCGCGAGCGCCTTGCCCCCATCCTCCCCAAGGAACCGGCATCCCGTCCGATGGTACTTCGACCCGCTCTTGGTCACGTACACCATCCCGTCGTCCGGGTCCGCGACCACCGGCTCCGGATCCGGGGTCGGCTCGGGCGCGGGGTCCGCTTCCTCCACGGGTTCCGGCGCGTTCTCGGTGCTCGGTTCCACCACGGGATCGGGCGCGACCACCACCTCCGCCGGCGCATCGAACGCGGGATCCCACACCCCCTTGCGCGCCGACCGCGCCTGCTCCTGCGCCCACTCGAACGCCGGCGCGTTCCACGACCCGTGCCGGCGCGGGTGCTTCGCGAGCCCGAGCCGCACGAGCTCGAGATTGACCAGCATCCGGTCCGGCTCGCGGAACACATACGCCCGGGCATGACCCGCCGCGTCCTCGGGGCGCACCGGATCGATCATCACCGACAACCGTTCCCCGACGACCAGCAGCCCGAGCATGTCCCGCGCCGCGCTGGCGCCAGGCGCTTGAACATCCCGCTCCCCGAGCACGTCCGGCGCATCGACGCCCGCGAGCTCGTACCTCGTCACACGCCCATTGACGAACAGCTCGATCGAATCCCCGTCGATCACCCGGTGCGCGACCCCCCCGAGCAGCGCCTTCGGATCCGGATCCTCGAGCGTCGGTATCCGCTTGGCATCACCCGGCGCCAGCGCGAGCAGCGCCCCCGCCCCGAGCACGCACAGCACGCGGAGCCCGATCCCCGGACGCGATGGAGAACCCTCGTCCCCCATCGCTCACACCCACACGTTCACGACGAGGTTGGGTTCCTTGAGCTTCCCCGACCACGTCCCCACCGCCGTCGTCACGAGCTTCACCTCGTACTGCGGGTGCTTGTCGAGCCATTCGTTGATCTGCTGATCGAGGAACTCGAGCGAGTCCCCCGTCAGCCGGCAGTGGAAGCTCTTCACATGGATCGCGCCCGTCCCCGTCAGGTTCGGGGTCCGATCCCACGAGTCCTCGTGACGACCCGCGCCCAGTTTCTGCTCGAACGTCGTGATCTTCGGGCGCGGCTCACCGGGCTTGGGCTTCTCAGCCCCGCTGGGCTGACCCAGATCCAGAGGGAGCGTGTCGTCCAGACCCAGTTCGGGCTCGTCGTCCTTGGACTGCTTCGCCTTGTCGTCCCCCTTGTTGTTCCCCGGAGGCCCGGAGTACCCAGGAGGGAGCGGATCGAACTGAGGATGATGTCGCATGGTCGGCTCCTGACAGGGCATCGTACCAGATCCGACTTCAAAGAGCGAGCCCCTCCTCGCGCTCGAAGATCCACCCCTCCCCGTCCTCCTCGTCGCACGACGGATCCCGCCGTCCGACGTACGAAACCGCGCCATCGCCCCACGCGATCGTGCACGCGATCCGCGCCTCCCCGATCTCGAGCATCCGCACCACCCCCCGCGCGAGGCGCTCGACCCGACCATCGCCGCGCCGCGTCGGCCCCTCGTGCACGAGATACACCGCCCGATGATCCCCGATCCGCACCCCCCGGAAGGGCTCGCCCGCGCCGTCCGGGCGCGCCGAGACCCGGAACGTCACCAACCGATACTCGTCGTCCACCCCCATCCGCTCGATCATCCAGTCCAGGTGCGACGACCCGTCCCCGAGCGTGTGGAGGAGAACGACCGACCCCGCCCGAGATTGGTCCGTATGATGATCGCGCATGGGTGCGCCTCGATTCAAGCGCCCTCACGACCAAGGAGCGAACCGTGCAGACCAGAATCCTCATCCTCGCATCCGCGCTGCTCGTCACCGCGATCATCAGCGCCTGCTCGACCCCCGCCAAGGTCCGGCGCACCTTCGCCCTCTCCGAACTCTCCGGCCAGGCCCGCGCCGCCGCCGACAACGGCGACGACCAGCGCGCCTACGAGCTCTGGACCGAATACGTCCAGCGCCGCCCCCACGCCCACTACGCCCAGTACGAGCTCGGGCTCGTCGAGACCCGTCTCGGGCTCATGGACCAGGCCATCACCCACCTCACCATCGCCCACGATCTCCGCCCGGGCAACGTCGATTACATCAAGGCGCTCGCCGACGCGTACCTCAAGGCCGCCGACACCGAGTCCATGATGAGCCACCTCCGCGAATCCGTCGAAGAGGGCGGAGAAGTCGCGGGATATCTCCGCCTCGCGGATTACGCCACCCGCGCCGGGCTCATGGACGACGCCAAGCTCGCCCTGCGCCACGCCGTCGCCCTGGGCGGGAACGAGAGCCCCGAGCCCCACCTCGCGATGGCCGACTTCGCAAACGCCGTCGGGGACACCAAGCTCGAACGCGAAGCCCTCTCCCGCGCCCTCTGGTTCAACCCCGCGTCACGAGAGCTCGATGCCCGATTCCTCGCGCTCGGGATCACCCCGGGACCCTCCCTCGCGAAGAACCCGAACGTCGAATACGCGTTCTGAGCCCCGATCACGCCCGGGCCCGCTTGACGCCCCGGAATCCGCTTGGTATCCTTTCATCCGCAACAACGGATGAAGCCGATGCCAGCACGAGAACGCCAATCCGAGCACCCCAGAACGGTCGAGCACCTCACCCAGTTGGGTGATCCCCTCCGTCTGCGCATGCTCCGCGTCCTGTGCCGCCAGGAGCTCTCCGTCGGCGAGCTCGTCAAAGTCATGCAGATCCCCCAGTCCTCGGGCTCGCGACACCTCAAGGTCCTGAGCGAGGGGGAGTGGGTCATCCGGCGCAACGTCGGGACCGCCGCGTACTACCGGGTCGTGCTCGACGAGCTCCCCCCATCGATGCGCGCCCTGTGGCTCGCTGTCCGGGACCAGACCGACACCCTCCCCGAGGCGCTCGGGGACGAGCAGCGCCTCGCGTCGGTCATCGCGGAACGCATCACGGACTCCGAGTCCTTCTTCGGTCAGCACGCCGGGCAGTGGGACTCGCTCCGGACCGAGATGTTCGGAGAGCGTTTCACCGACCAGGCGATGCTCGGGCTCATCGACCCCACGTGGCGCGTCGCCGACCTCGGGTGCGGGACGGGCAACGTCACCGAACTCCTCGCCCCCTGGGTCGAGCGCGTCATCGCGATCGATCGCTCCCCCGAGATGCTCGAGGGCGCCCGCGCCCGCCTCGAGCACATGGGCACCGACCTCACCCACGTCGAGTTCAAACGCGCCGAGCTCACCGACCTCCCCTTCGAGGACGGGTCGATCGACGCCGCGGTGTGCATGCTCGTCCTCCACCATGTCGCGGACCCCGTCGAGGTCCTCTCCGAGATGCGCCGCGTCCTCTCCACCCAGCGCCACGGGGGGCTCGCGCTCGTCATCGACATGCTCGCCCACCAGCGCGCCGACTACCGACGCGCGATGGGGCACGAACACCTGGGCTTCTCGCCCGACCAGATCGAATCACTCATGACCAGAGCGGGGTTCGCGCGCATCCGCGTCCGGACACTCCGCCCCGATGTCAACGCGTCAGGACCCCCGCTCTTCGCGGCCTGCGCCAGACTCGACTGACCACGCAGGATCACACGGACTCACCACTCAAACGAACCGACACGAACGGAATCAAGGAGCAACGAACATGACCGCCACCGCAACCACCCCGGGCCTGACCGTCGACACGATCGGGACCCTCGATTTCAAGGTCCGCGACCTCTCCACCGCCCCACAGGGACGAAACGAGATCCGCCTCGCCGAGCACGAGATGCCCGGGCTCATGGCCCTCCGCGCCCGATACGGGAGCAAGAAACCCCTCAAGGGCGCCAGGATCGCCGGCTCCCTCCACATGACCGTCCAGACCGCCGTCCTCATCGAGACCCTCGTCGATCTCGGCGCCGAGGTCCGCTGGGCGTCGTGCAACATCTTCTCCACCCAGGACTCCGCCGCCGCCGCCATCGTCGTCGGACGCGACGGCACCCCCGACAACCCCAAGGGCGTCCCCGTCTTCGCGTGGAAGGGCGAAACCCTCGACGAGTACTGGTGGTGCACCCGTCAGATCCTCAACTGGGGCAACGGCGAAGGCCCCAATCTCATCCTCGACGACGGCGGCGACGCCACCATGATGGTCCTCAAGGGCGCCGAGTACGAGACCTCGGGCACCATCCCCGAGTTCAAGAAGAACATCGACCCCGACGAGATCGGCGCCTTCCTCAACCAACTCCGCGAGCAGGAGAAGGAAGCCCCGGGTCTCTGGAACAAGATCCAGGACGCCATCCGCGGCGTCTCCGAGGAAACCACCACCGGCGTCCACCGCCTCTACCAGTTCGCCGAGAAGGGGCTCCTCCCCTTCCCCGCGATCAACGTCAACGACTCGGTCACCAAGTCCAAGTTCGACAACGTCTACGGCTGCCGCCACTCGCTCATCGACGGGCTCAACCGCGCCTCGGACGTCATGATCTCGGGCAAGGTCGCCGTCGTCTGCGGGTACGGCGACGTGGGCAAGGGCTGCGTCCAGTCCCTCAAGGGCCAGGGCTGCCGCGTCGTCGTCACCGAGATCGACCCCATCTGCGCCCTCCAGGCCGCGATGGAGGGCTACGAGGTCAAGCCGCTCGAGGACTTCATCGAGACCGCGGACATCTTCATCACCACGACGGGCAACAAGGACATCATCACGCTCGACCACATGAAGCGGATGAAGGACAAAGCCATCGTCGGGAACATCGGGCACTTCGACAACGAGATCCAGATGGAGAAACTCGCCCGCGACCCCGACGTCGAGCGCATCAACATCAAGCCCCAGTTCGACGAGTTCCGCTTCAAGAGCATGGACAAGTCCATCCTCGTCCTCGCCGAAGGTCGCCTCCTGAACCTCGGGTGCGCGACGGGTCACCCCTCGTTCGTCATGAGCGCCTCGTTCACCAACCAGGTCATCGCCCAGATCGAGCTCCACACCAACAACGATGCCTACGAGAACAAGGTCTACATGCTCCCCAAGCACCTCGACGAGGAAGTCGCCCGGCTCCACCTCGAGAAGCTCGGTGTCAAGCTCACCAAGCTCTCCAAGGAGCAGGCGGACTACATCGGGGTCCCCGTCGAAGGGCCCTACAAGCCCGAGCACTACCGCTACTAATCCGCACCACCACCGAACCCACGGGCGGCGCTCCGAAAGGGCCGCCGCCCGCTTGCATGACCGGGACCGCCCCCCCACAGCCCGACACGCGCGTCCACCTCTGGACCCGTCTCGCCGGAGCGGAGGGAGATCGGCTCCTCGCGCAGACCCCGAGCGACCCGAGCGTCTCGCGGATCACCGCCCTGCGCAAGCACTTCGACACCGACCTCGTCCACGCCGCGATCGAGCTCACCCGCGCCCGGGCGCGAGCCGCGAAGAAGTTCGGCCCCGACCGCGCCTCGTCGCTCTGGTGCGACGACGACGGGATCCAGATGGCCTCCGCCCCCGCCACCGCGCGATACAAAGCCACCCGCTTCCGCGACACCCTGGGAATGGGCGCCCCCGTGGTCGACCTGTGCTGCGGGATCGGGGGAGATCTCATCGAACTCATCGCCGCAGGTCTCAACACCACGGGCGTCGACCTCGACCCCCTCCGCGCCTGGATGGCCTCGCGCAACACGGGCGCCCCCGTCCTCGCGTGCGATATCCTCGACCCGAGCGTCCCGAATGGCGCGTTCCACCTCGACCCCTCTCGCCGCGCCGCGGGCCGCACCCACCGCATCGACGACTACCGGCCCGCGCCCGACGTCTGGGACCGGCTCATCACCGAGCGCACCCACGGGTGCATCAAACTCAACCCCGGCGTCAGCGCCCACGACCTCCCCCAGGGCGAACTCGAGATCATCTCCGAGTCCGGCTCCCTCACCCAGGCCCTGTGCTGGACCGGGGACCTCGCGACCAACGAACGCCGAGCGACCCTCCTGACCCCCGATGGATCCCACTGCACCATCGCCGGCCCACCCGACCGACCCGAAGACTCAAGCCCCATCGACACCCACCTCGCGACGATGGACCCGAGCATCGAACGCGCCGATCTCGTCCACGCGCTCATCGACGAAACCAACGCCGATCTCGTCCACCCAGGGACCGGGCTCTTGACTTCTTCGGAACCTGTCTCGCACCCCATGCTCACCTGGTACCGCGTCCTCGACGTGCTCCCCTGGAAGCGCAAGCACGCGATCGCCGCGCTCCGAAACCACGATGCCGGCATCGTCGCCGTCAAAGCCCGCGCCGGCGCGTGCGACCCGGACCTCGAGCAGCGCCACCTCCGCGGGGCGGGATCGCGCGAACTCGTCGTCTTTGTCTACCCGATCGACCGCGCGATCACGTGCATCATCGCCGAGCGTGTCCAGAACGCAGGCCCCGCCGCGACCGGGGCGGAGGATCGTGGACATGCATGACCGATCACGGACAACCCGCGACGCCGATGCCGACGAAGCCGACCGCGCCGTGACCGCCCGTGCTCGAAACATCGTCACACGCCACACCGAAAGCACTCCGACACCATGAGCATCCCACAGACGATCGCCGATACACCCAAAGATACCCCAGAGGCCCCCGAGCCGGCCCCCACGGAGCGGAGCATGAAACCCCTGATCTCCGACCTCATCGGCCCCAAGAAGCCCACCTTCTCCTTCGAGTTCTTCCCCCCCAAGACCCCGGAAGGCGCCGACAAGCTCTTCGATCACATCGCCAAGCTCGAGGACCTCGCGCCCTCCTTCGTCTCCGTCACCTACGGCGCCGGGGGCTCCACGCGCCAGCTCACCAAGGACCTCGTCCTCCGCGCGGACCGGGAAACCGGGCTCACGGTCATGCCCCACCTCACCTGCGTCAAGCACGACCGGAAGGACATCGACGAGATCCTCGAGGGCTACGCCCAGGGCGGGATCCGCAACATCCTCGCGCTCCGCGGCGACCCACCCAACAACGAGCCCTACGACTGGAGCGCCTCCGACTACCGCTACGCGAGCGACCTCATCGATCACATCAAGACCTGGGGCGACCGGAACAAGGTCGAGTTCGCCATCGGGATCGCCGGGTTCCCCGAAGGGCACCCCGCGACCCCCAACCGTCTCGAGGAGATGGACCACCTCAAAGCCAAGGTCGAAGCGGGCGCGGACTTCATCATCACCCAGATGTTCTTCGAGAACCGAGACTACTACGACTTCCGCGACCGATGCAACCTCGCCGGGATCCGCATCCCCATCATCGCGGGGATCATGCCCGTCCAGTCCATCAACGGCATGCGCCGCATGGCGCAGCTCGCGCTCGGGATGCGATTCCCCGCGTCCATGCTCCGCGCCATCCGGCGCACCGACGGCTCCGACGACTCCATCCGGCGCGTCGGCGTCCACTGGGCCACCGAACAGTCCCGCGACCTCCTCGACCACGACGTCGGCGGGCTCCACTTCTACACCCTCAACAAGTCCGACGCGACCATGGAGATCTACCGCACCCTCGGGGTCCAGAACTCCAAGCAGCTCGTCGACGACCCCACCCTCCAGATCTGACCCTCCCCCCCCGATTCACCCACGCGCCGCGTCCACCAGTCGCGCGAACAGACCGTACCCGAGCGGATCGAACCCCGTCCGCTCCGGGTGCCACTGCGCCCCGAACCGGAACCGCGCCCCCGGGTCGTCGATCGCTTCCACCACCCCGTCGGGCGCCCGCGCGATCACCCGGTACCCCCCCGGATCGTCCACCGCCTGCCGGTGCTTGGACCGCACCACCCCGCTCACGAGCACCCCCTCGTCGATCGATCGGACCTCGTGCTCGTGCTCCCAGTGGATCGCATGGGTCTCGTGCGTGTCGGGGAGGTGCTGATTGAGCGTCCCCCCGCGCGTCAGCGCCATCATCTGCATCCCCAGGCACACCCCCAGCACCGGGACCCCGTCGTGCGCGTCGAGGTACCCCAGCAGTTCCGTCTCGAACGCCTGACGCTCCGGGAGCACCCGCACCGCGTGCTCGCTCGTCGCGGCCCCGAAGGGCTCCATGACCGGATCATCGCCCCCCGTGAGCACGAACCCGTCGTACCGCTCGAAATCGCACACCCCCGCCCCCATCGGCGCCAGATGCACCGGCTCGCCCCCCGCGCGTTCGACCATGCACGAATACGCCCGCGTGACCCGGGCCGTCGCGACCCCGTCCCGGTCGTACAGGTCCGTCGTGATCGCGATCAATGGCTTCCGTTCACCCATACACGATCATTGTCGGCTTTCGAGCCCCGAACCCGACAGCGCCGATACAGTCCGTCGATGTCGCTGCGGACCGTCCTCATCTCGATCATCGTCGCGGGCGCCCTCGCCGCCCTGGTCCTCATCGATTCCTCCCTCTCCTCCCAGCACGCCGAAACCGAACAGACCACCACGACCCGCACCCTCGGCGTCGACCCCGCGACCATCACCCGCATCAGCATCGAGTCGGGCCCCCTCGGGACCCATTCGGCGCGCCGCGACCCCCACCAACCCGACACGTGGGTCGTCGAGCTCGACCACGCCCAGACGAGCGCCGACCCGGCACGGGTCCGCGCCGCCCTCCGCGCCATCGCGTCCACGACAATCGAACCGACCGACGACGAGACCCCGATCACCCCCGGCGCGACCCTCGAGATCGGATCCCGCGACCGGTCCACCACCGAGCTCCGCTTCGACACCGCCCAGGTCGGCGGTCGCGTCCGCGTGAGCGTCACCCAGCGCGACGAGAGCGACATCGTCACCTCGCGCTGGTTCGGATCCGTCGAGACGGGCGTCCGAGACTCGCTCGCGCGCGAGGGCTTCCGCCCGTGGCGCAGCGCCGACCTCTTCCCGATCTCGCTCGCACGCGTCGACCGCGCCACGATCTCGACCCGCTCGGGCTCGGTTACCATGGCACGCACCCCCCTCGGGTGGATCCTCACCGCCCCCCACCGCGCCCCCGCGTCGCGCGCCAAGGTCGAGTCCATGCTCGGGGTCCTCCTCGCGATCGACGCCCAGTCCTTCCTCGACGACGAGCGCATCACCGACGACCTGACCGGGCTCGACGACCCCCGCGCCCGTCTGAGCGTGCGCGACAGCGCCACCGGGGACGAGTACACCCTCGCGATCGGCGCCCCCGTCGACGAATCCGCCCAGCGCGTCTACGCGCGTGCCGCCCGCTCCGGATCCCCCGGGGCCCGCGTCCTCGTCGAGACCAAGGGCATCGCGACCATCACCCCCGCGCCCCTCGCGTACGTCCACGCCTCCCCCGTCACCCTCGGGTCCTCCCTCGTCCGCTCGATCACCCTCGCAAGCGCCGACGACGAGCCCGTCTGGAGCGCCTCGCGCTCGATCGACACATGGAACATCGGCTCCATCCCCGCGAGCCCCGACCAGCACGACGCCATCGATCGCCTCCTCCATGTCCTGTGCGAGCAGGAATCCTCGAGCGTCATCGAGCACCCCGCCGACACCCCCGTCGACGGCGCCAACTCCATCGGGTATGTCGAGCTCCGCACCAGCGACGACGCGCCCCCCACGCGCGTCCGGGTCCTCGTCCAGTCCACCGACCAGGGGATCCGACTCCTCATGCGCCCCGCGGACCCCGACGGGACTCCCAGCCCCTACACCTGGATCGGCGCGTCGCAGGAAGCCACCGCCGCCGCCGCGTGGCTCAGCGTCATCGCGAGGGACTGACCCCGCTCACGCGTTCGCCGTCACCCCGCGCGCGATGTCGCGCCGCAGCTGCTTGCCCTCGAACTCGATCAGATCGCACGCGCGGTACGCGCGCTCCCGCGCCTCCTCCATCGTGTCCCCCAGCGCCGTCACGCTCAGCACACGCCCCCCGTTCGTCACGACCTTCCCGTTCACCACCCTCGTCCCCGCGTGGTACACCGTCACCCCCTCCACCTCCTCGGCGGCCTTGAGCCCCGAGATCACGTCCCCCGTCCGCGGATTCTCCGGGTACCCCTCGCTCGCGAGCACCACGCACACCGCCGCCTGATCGCTGAACCGGATGTCCACCTCGTCGAGCGAGCCCTCCGCCGTCGCGACGAGCATCGCCAACGCATCGCTCTCGAGCCGCGCCATCAGCGGCTGACACTCCGGGTCCCCGAACCGCACGTTGAACTCGAGCACCTTCGGACCGCCCGGGGTCAGCATCAGCCCCGCGTAGAGCACCCCGTGGAACTCGATCTCGTCACGCCGGAGCGCATCGAGCAGGGGGACGAGCACCTCGCGCTCGATCTCGCCCATCGTCGCTTCGTCGATCGTCCCGCTCGGGCAGAACACGCCCATCCCCCCCGTGTTGGGCCCCTTGTCCCCATCCAGGAGGCGCTTGTGGTCCTGGCACGCGGGGAGCACGTAGATGCTCGACCCGTCCGTGAGCGCCAGCACCGAGACCTCCGTCCCCTTGAGGCGCTCCTCGAGCAGGATCTCCGTCCCCGCGTCCCCGAACGCGCGATCGCGCAGGATCGACTTGATCGCCTTCTCCGCGTCCTCCATCGTCTCGGGAACGATCACGCCCTTGCCCTTCGCGAGCCCCGTCGCCTTCACGACATAGGGCTCGTCGCGCGTCCGCAGGTACTCGATCGCGAACCCCGCGTCCTTGAACGCCTTCCCCTCCGCCGTCGGGATCGACGCGCTCCGCATCACCTGCTTCGCGTACGCTTTGTCCGCCTCGAGCATCGCCCCGCGCTTCGAAGGCCCGAACACCAACCGCGCCTTCCCCGTCGCCTTGTTCATCCGCAACGCATCCGCCCACCCCTGCGCGAGCGGGTCCTCGGGACCGATCACCACCAGGTGGATGTCGTGCTTGTCGCAGTACTGCGCCAAGCGGTACAACTCATCCTTGCTCACCGGCACATCCACCGCCTTCGCCAGCGCCGCGATCCCCGGGTTCTCCGCGTGCGTCGCGTGGAGCGTCCCGAGCTTCGGGGATTTGCTCATCGCGAGCGCCAGCGCGTGCTCGCGCCCCCCGCCGCCGATCAGGAGCACGTTGATGGGTCCATCGATCATGATCCGTACCTCTCCCTCGTCGCTCAGAGCGACCCGGCCGCGTCCAGACACGCCGCGACGATCTCCGCGCGGGACACCAGCCCCGCCTTGCCCGCGTCGGACCGCCTCTTGAACTCGACCTGCCCGTCCGCGATCGTCTTGCCCGACACGATGATCCGCAGCGGGATCCCGACCAGGTCCGCGTCCTTGAACTTGGGCCCGGGGCGCTCAGAACGATCGTCCACGAGCACGTCGAACCCGCTCGACGAGAGCTCCCGCGCGAGCTCGTTCACGTGCTCCATCACCCCGTCGTCCTCGGGCTTGATCACCACGATCTGCACGTGGTACGGCGCGATCGCGAGCGGCATCACGATCCCGTGCTCGTCGTGCGACATCTCCACGCACGCCGCGAGCGTCCGCGACACCCCGATCCCGTAGCACCCCATGATGACCGAACGCTTCTTCTGGTCCCGATCGAGCACCGACAGCCCCATCGCGTCGGAGTACTTCGCCCCGAGCTTGAAGATGTGCCCGACCTCGATCCCGCGACGCTCCTCGAGCACCGACCCTTCCGCCCTCGGCGACGGATCACCCGCCACCGCGTTGCGAATGGACACGACCCGGACGAGCCCATCCTCGCTCACACCAGTTTCTTCGAGCTGAGTGTCGACAAGCTCCGAGTCTCGCGACCAGTGCCACCCCGTCACGTGATGGTCGTTCTCGTCCGCGCCCGTCGCCCAGGTTCCTCCGGCAGCGTCCGGATCGATCAGCACCACCGAGTTCTCTGCGACATATCCCATACGAGGCGACACGTACCCGATCGCGAACCCCGCCTCCCGCGCCTCGCCCTCGGGCGCCATCTCCACGGCGCACCCGATCGCGTCGCGGACCTTCCCCTCGTTCACGTCGTGGTCCCCGCGCACCACCGCGAGCACCCATCTCGGGGACTCCTCGACCGTCCGCATCACGATCGTCTTGAGCATCCCCGATGCAGTCGTCCCCAGGTGCGCCGCGACCAGCTCGATCCCGGGCATCTTCGGGGTGTGGTGCTTCGTCAGCTCCGCGCCCGCAGACCCTTCGAACGACCACGACCGATCCCCGATCTCCGCCTTCTCCACGTTCGCCGCGTACCCCGACGCCGGGCAATACAGGATCGTGTCCTCCCCGCTCACGCAGTTCACCATGAACTCGTGCGACGCCGACCCCCCGATCGGGCCCGCCTCCGCCTCCACCGCGCTGAAGTCGAGCCCGCATCGCGTGAAAATGTTCGTGTACGCCCGGTACATCCTGTCGTACGTCTCGTTGAGCCCCGCGTCCCCCTCCAGATCCAGGTGGAACGAGTACGCGTCCTTCATGATGAACTCGCGGCAACGCAGCAGCCCCGCCCGCGGACGGAACTCATCCCTGAACTTCGTCTGAATCTGATACAAGTTCAGCGGGAACTGCTTGTAGCTCGTGAGCGACGAGCACATCAGGTCCGTGATCACCTCCTCATGCGTCGGCCCCAGCGCCGCGACCCGCCCGTGACGGTCCTCGAGCTTGAAGAGCAGATCCCCGTACGCGATGTCCCGCTTGGTGTCCTTGTAGAGCTCGATGGGCTCGAGCGTGGGCATCAGCAGCTCGCTCGCGCCCGCCGCGTCCATCTCCTCGCGCACGATCTCCGAGATCTTCTTGAGCGACCGCCACGCCAGGGGCAGATACGTGTAGATCCCCGACCCCACGGACCGGATGTACCCCGCCCGCACCATGAAGACGTGCGAGGGCATCTCCGCGTCGCTCGGTGCGTCGCGCGTCGTCGGGATCAGGGTCTGGGTCCACCGATGGACACAGCCGTGCGTGCTCGTCGAGATGGGAGATCCGGTCGTGGTCGCGCTGCTCATGGTCGCACAGTGTACGCGCCGCGCGCCCCGTGCAGCCCCGATCCCGACCCCCGAACGCGCCTTCAGCGCCCCGCGCCCGCGCCGACGAGCAGGTCCTCGAACCGGCGCGCCTGCGCATCCGCCAGCGGATGCGACACCCCGCGCCACCAGCACGTCTCGTGCGTCACGCTCAGGTCCAGCGCCAGGTCCACCACCTGCCGGTCCGTCAGGTCCGCGAGGGGGGTCTCCACCACGACCTCCACCGCCCCCGAACCGGGCGCGTCGAGCGTTGCGAGCCGGCCCACCAGGATCGCCCGATCGAGCACCTTGGCGATCCGATCGATCCGCTCCATCCCATCCCCCTCGTCGCCGCCGATCTGGACCCCCCAGACCACCTTCCGGATCCCGTGGCTCATCGCGATCGAGCACGCATCGAGCAGCAGGCGCGTCTCGTGCGTCCCCGCGCCCGTCGCCGTGTCCATACCCACCCCGTCGTCCCCCGACGGGTACCCCGCCCGGTCCGTCACCAGATCCAGGCCGTACAGACCCGCGTGCGCCTGCGTCGCCCGGTCCACCGCCGGCAGCACATCCTCGTGGTCCCGACCCCGAGTCCACATCGCCGGGTACAGCAGCGACCGATGGTCCGACGGCCGCAACCGCGACGCTTCCCCCGCAAGAGCGCACAGCACGAGCGACCCGAGCGAGCCGTCGCCGATGATCAGACACGGTTCCGTTGGCAGTCTGGGCGTGAGCATGACCCACAATCTATCGGAAATCAGCCCACGCCGCCGTGAATCACCACGTTCCGCGACCCTCAATCACCTGGGGTGATCGCCCCGTTCACCGACTCAAGCAATCGCATGGTTCGGGGTTGGCTCGCGGTACTCGCTCAGGTCCACCCGCCGGAAGTGCTCGATCGTTGTCTCGAGCCCCTCCCGCAGCGGGATCGTCGGCTCCCACCCCAGCAGCTTCCGCGCCCGCGTGATGTCGGGCTGGCGCTGCATCGGGTCATCCGCCGGCAGATCCTGGTAGATCACGCTCGACTTGGCGCCCGTCATCTCCACGACCAACTCCGCGAGCTGCTTGATCGTGAACTCGTTCTCGTTCCCCAGGTTCACCGGGTTGTGCAGGTCCCCCTCCTCCGCGTTCATCAGGCGCATGAGCCCGTCGACCAGATCATCGCGGTAGCAGAACGACCGCGTCTGCGACCCGTCCCCGAAGATCGTGATGTCCCGCCCCATCAGCGCCTGGAGGATGAAGTTCGACACCACCCGACCATCGAACGGGTGCATCCGAGGCCCGTACGTATTGAAAATCCGCGCGATCCGCATGTCGATCCCGTGCCGACGGTGGTAGTCCATGAACAGCGTCTCCGCCGCCCGCTTCCCCTCGTCGTAGCACGCCCGAGGCCCGATCGGGTTCACGTTCCCCCGGTAGTCCTCGGTCTGCGGGTGCACCGTCGGGTCCCCGTACACCTCGCTCGTCGACGCCTGGAGGATCCGCGCGTTGCAACGCTTCGCCATCCCCAGCGTGTTGATCGCGCCCATCACGGACGTCTTCATCGTCTTGATCGGGTTGTACTGGTAGTGCCCGGGCGCCGCCGGGCACGCCAGGTTGTACACCTGATCGACCTCGAGCCAGATCGGGTGGGTCACGTCGTGACGGATGAGCTCGAAGTTGTTGTGGTCCAGCAGGTGGAGCACGTTCGACTTCTGCGACGTGAAGAAGTTGTCCAGACAGATCACGTCGTGACCCTGGTCAACAAGCCGTTCGCACAGGTGCGAACCCAGGAACCCCGCGCCCCCCGTCACCAGCACACGCTTCATCGGCATCGTCCTGCTCCTCGTCGGCTTCGCTTCCGTGATCGTGTCAATCATCGCTCTCGTGCTCCGTCCCTGGATCGGGTCATTCAACTCGTCGCCGCCGTGCGCCGCGCCCCGTCCGCGATCATCCGCGCATACGAAATCATCGATTCCACCGGATCATGCGCCGGCTCCCACGACAACGCGCGCGTCGTGCTCGTCAGGTCCGCCCGCGTGAAATGCTGGTACGTCGGCACCATCTCGTCGGGCATCGGGATGTACTCGACCTCCAGCGACGTCCCCAGCCCCGTGTTCACCGCGTGCGCGATCTCGTTGAAACTCGTCGACTTCCCCGACCCCAGGTTGTAGACCCCCGACATCGCCCCGGGCCTCGACGCCGCGATCGTCCCCGACACGATGTCGTCCACGAACACCTGGTCCCGCTCGTGGTGCCCGTGCTCGAACAGCCGCGGGCGCTCCCCCCGGAGCATCTGCATCGTCAGGTGGTACACCATCGACGCCATCCGCCCCTTCCGCGCCTCCCCGGGACCGAACACGTTGAAGTACCGCAGCCCCACCACGTGCCCGTCGTCCCCCGATTCCTCGATCGCACGCCGCGCCGTCACGTCCATGAGCCACTTCGAGAACCCGTACACGTTGTTCGGGTTCCCCGCCAGATCCTCCGTGAACGCGTCCCGCGTGTCCGGGGACCCGTACACCGCCGCGCTCGACGCGTACACCAGCGGCACACCGCTCTCGAGACACGCATCGACGATCTCCTCGAACGGCTCCGAGTTCACCGAGATCATCTTCCGCTCGTCCGTGACCAGCGTGTCCGTGATCGCCGCCAGGTGGAACACCGCCTTGGGCTTCATCCCCACGATCGCCGGCTGCAGATTCAGCTCCCCCACCGGGTCCGCCATCACCGTCCCCCGGAACACCCCCGCCCCCAGACGCTCGCACGCCTCGACGATGTTCGCGTACGACCCCGTCGAGAAATCATCGATCACGTACAGCCGCGCCTCGGGCTCGTCCCGCTGGAGCGTCGCGACGAGCGAGGACCCGATGAACCCCGCGCCCCCCGTGATGATGTAAACAGGTCCGTCCGAACTCATTGCGGAGATGATACGCCTCCTCCCCCCCGA
The DNA here is from genome assembly GCA_965652365.1 of uncultured Phycisphaerales bacterium. Taxonomy (GTDB): domain Bacteria; phylum Planctomycetota; class Phycisphaerae; order Phycisphaerales; family UBA1924; genus UBA1924. The sequence continues at coordinate 9,243 of CBFGUD010000001.1, read as the reverse complement.
TTCCCCCCCGAATCACCCTCCGAGGCGCCCGATCCGCTCAATCCTCCCCCTCATCCAGCGGCGGGAGTCTCAGCGTCTGCCCCACCCGGATCGCGTCCTTCGACCGGAGCACGTCCCGGTTCGACTCGTACACGAAGTCCGTGTACCTCGACGACCCGTAGAAGTTCTGCGCGATCTTCGACAGCGAATCCCCGGGCTGGACCACGTACTCGATCACGAGCGCCCGCTCCGCCGCCCCCGAGCCACGATCCGCGCCCGTGTCGTCCTCGATGTCCCGACCCTGCACGTTCCCCGGATCCACCGGGATCCGCAGCGTCATCCCCTCGCGGAGCCGGATCGGGTCCACCCGCGGGTTCGCCCGCGCGATCACGCTCCACATCGCCGCCTTCCCGTACTCGATCCGTGCGATGTCCTGGAGCGTCTGCCCCTTCCTGACCGTGTACGAGCGGAACTCCGGAGCCACCGCCCCCGTCGTCTCCCGGCGCACCACGGGCTCCTGGACCACCGGATCCACGCTCGGCGCGTTGATGATCTCCACCGGGGTCCCCGGGTCCGTCGTGTCGTCCTGATCCCCGTCCGTCGTCACGACCGGGCTGTCCGCGATCGAGATCCGGGGCGTCGCGTCCGCGCCCCCCGCCCCCCCGGGCTCCCACATCCAGTACACCCCGATCCACACGACAACCAGCACGCACAATCCCACGAAGATTCGCGATGAGCGGTCATCCATGGCGGGGTCCCTGTCGCTCACAACACGGTCCCCTTCAGTCTACCACAAACCGCCTTGTGCATGCCGATGAACTCAGACCGCCTGGATCTCGCCCTCGATCGCGTCCCGGGCCGCCCGCGACTGATCCCGCTTGCGGGACCACACGAGCGGCGCCGCCACCGCGATCGACGAATACGTCCCGATGAACACGCCCACGAGCAGGGTGAACGAGAACGCCCGCACGCCCTGACCGCCCATCGTGTACAGGATCAGCACCGCCAGCAGCGTCGTCCCCGACGTGATCGTCGTGCGCGAGATCGTCTCCGTGATCGACTGGTTCACCACCTCCCGCGACGCGTACGACAGCTTCCCGCGGTTCTCGCGGATCCGGTCCATGATGACGATCGAGTCGTTGAGCGAATACCCGATGATCGTCAGCAGCGCCGCCACCAGGTTGAGGTCGATCTTGAAGGGCTCGATCAGCAGCGCCTGCGCCACGCCCGTGAACACGTGGTGGTCGTACAGGATCTCCGCGAGTGCGATGATCCCGATCGCCGTGAGCACGTCGTGCCCCAGCGCCGCGATCGCCGCCATCGAATACCGCACCGAACCGAACCGCACCCAGATGTAGATCAGGATCAGCAGCAGCGAGAGCGCCACCGCCGCCACCGCCGTCGCGCGGAAGTTCTCCGCGATCGCCGGCGAGAAGTTCTGCACGCTCAGCTGGTCCGACGACGTCGTCAGCGCCGCACGCACCAGGTCCCACTCGCGCTGCGCGATCTCGCTCGCCCACGCGTCCGCGTTGTCGAAGTACGTCAGCCCGTCGTCCAGACTCAGGAGCACAAACGTCTCCACCGACGCGGGCGTGCCCTCGAGGATCACGATCTCGGTCTGACGACCAAGGATGTCGCTGAAGTCGCTCTTGCGCCGCGTGATGTCCAGCCGGCGCTCGATGCTCTCGAGCGTCGCGCTGGGCGCGATGTCCTCGACCACGATCGCGACACCGCCCACGAACCCCGACACGCTGTTGCGGTACTCCGGACGCGCGATATTCTCGCCCAGACGCGCCGACAAGACCGGGTACACCGACGCCCCCGCCTCGTCCTCGCTCGCCGAATACCGGAACACCAGCGCGGGCGGCGCGTCGAGCACGTCCTGGAACTCCGCGCTGATCGCGTTGCCCACCTCGACCCGGTTCGTCGAGATCGTCTTGATCAGGAACGTGTCCGACGTGATCCCGTCGTCCTCCGGGTCCACCGGGATGATCTCCGCGCTCCGCAGCGAATGGATCGGCGACCCCTCCTCCACCGCGTCGCCCAGCGAATGCACCCGCTCCTCGACATCCGGACGCGTCAGCGTCACCCGCGCCGAGGACGGATCCCCCGGGTTCTCGCGCTTGGTCGTCAGGGTGACCTGCGTCCCGCCCCGGAACTCCGTGTCGAGCATCTTCTCGCCCTGGTACGCGATCATCCCCACACCGAGACCCATATACCCCGTCGAGATCACCAGGAACACCCAGCGCAGACCGACCCAGTTGATCTTCGGGTACAGGATCTTCTCGATGGGCGTGACCACCATCGGGAGCATCCGCATCTTCCGGATCCGGATCTTGTCCACCAGGGTCCGGATGATGATGTTGCTCATGAACAACGCCGAGATCATCGTGCACACCACACCGATCCCCAGCGTGATCGCGAAGCCCTTGATCTCCTGCGTCCCCACGTTCGCGAGCACGAAGCACACGATCAGGTTCGTCACGTTCCCGTCCACGATCGACGACAACGCCTTCTGATACCCCAATCGAGCCGCCTGACGCAGGTCCAGCCCCTTGTAGAGCTCCTCGCGGATGCGCTCGTAGATGAGCACGTTCGCGTCCACCGCCATGCCGAACGTCAGGATGATCCCCGCGATGCCCGGGAGCGTCAGCGACGCGCGCGAGAGCGCCAGCGCCCCCACGATCAGCACCGCGTTCGCCGCCAGACACAGCACCGCGACGAACCCGAACCCCAGGTAATACACGACCATGAACACCGACACGATCACCAGCGCGACGATCCCCGCCTTGATCCCCGCGTCCAGGTTGTCCTGACCCAGCTCCGGCGCGATCGTGTTCTCCGACACGGGCTCGGGCGACACCTTCGCCTGCAGAGACCCCGCCGTCAGCACGCGCACGACGTAGTCGATCTCCTCGGGCGTGAACTCGCCCTCGATGATCCCCCGCGTCGTGATCCGCGAGTTCAGCCGAGGCGCCGTGTACACCTCGTCATCGAGCAGCACCGCCATGTTCGCGCCCGAGTTCGGGCCCGTCAGCTCGCCGAGCCGGTTCGCCCCCGCCGCGTCCATCGTGAACCCGATCGCCGGGCGCCCCAGCTGGTCCACGCTCCGCGAAGCCCCCGCGACCTGCCAGCGACCGTCGTCCTGGGTCATGCGCAGCCCGCGCGTGTCCCAGCACAGCATGTAGTAATCGCCCTCGTACTCCTCGACGACGTAGTTGTACCGAGACGCGAAGTACGCCGCCGGGTTCTCGATCATCGTCTCGTACCCGCTCACCGAGTCGAACCACGATTCGAGCTTGTTGAGCTTGAACCACCGCGCGTCGCGCGTCCCCGCCTGCGCCGGGCCGACCTCGCGGATCCGCTCGCGCAGGCGCTGCTCCTCGGGGTGCGAGTACGCCGACGAACCGCCCCCCGCCGGGTCCACCGTGATCCGGAAGCTCAGCACACCCGCCGCCTGCACCAGCCGCTTGAGGTCCGACGTGTCGTCGAGCGAGTCCCGGTTCGCCGAGTACGTGTCGTACGCCTCGATCACCCGGTCGAGCTGCGCGTTCAGGTCCGGGTACTGATCCCTGATCCGCTGGATCGCCCGCTCACGCTCGCTCGGGAGCGTCACCGTGGTGTCCGTCTCCTCGTCCCGGATCGTCTTCTTCTCCTGGGACTGCTCGAGCGCTCGCCGAACATCGTCCACCGAGATCGCGCTCGCGAAGAGCTGATCCCGCGCCAGCTCGTACTCGATCTCCGCGTCCGCGGCCTGATCGATCAACGTATCGAGCACATCCTCCGGCGCGTCCGGGTTCACCGACATCAGCTCGATCTGCGCCCGAAGCCGCTCCGCGTCGTCGTACGCCGCCGCCGCATCCTCGAGCAGGCCCTGGATTTTCTCGCTGTTCGAGCCGAGCCGCTCGATCTCCGATGCACGCTCGCCCGGGTCCATCCCCATCACACGCTCGAACTCCGCCGGCTCGATCGAAGCCACCCCCAGCGCCGCCAGCTCCGCCTCGAACTCCGCACGCAGCGACTTCACGTACTCGCTCGGCAGCGGCATCGTGATCTCGATCCGGTCCTGCCCCTGACGCACGATCTGGATCTCGTACAACCCGTTCGGGTCGATACGACGCTTGAGCACCTCGATGACCTTCGGGATCACCTCGCCCGCGTTCTCCGTCCGGTCCATCTGCACCGTGTACAGCAGCGAAGCACCGCCCCGCAGATCCTTCCCCAGCCCGATCTTCTGATCCGGCGGATACGCGGCCCAGAACGCGAGCACGAGCATCGCGATCGCGATGATGACATTGCGGACGTAGTGTCGCATGAAAATCCCTCGTCAGCGCACAAAGCCAGGCGCTCGATCAGTCGTCAGAGTCAGTTCTTGACCGTTTCCGTCTCCGCGTCGCTCTCCTCGGAAAACGCCGCGGGCCCCTCGCTCAGCACGCTCGACACGCTCCCGCGCGCCACCCGGATCCGCGTGTTCGACGCGCGATCCGTCTCGAGCAGCAGCTCATCGTTCTTGATCTCCACGATCGTCCCGATGATCCCCCCCGCCGCGCGGACCTTGTCCTTCTTCTTCAGACCCCCCACCATCGCCGCGTGCTTCTTCTTCTCCTTCCGCCCAGACATCGACGTCAGCAGGATCAGACCCACCATCATCGCGATCATGATGAAGAAGAACGAACCGCCCCCCGCGGGTCCGGCACCGCCACCACCCCCGGCGCCCTCGCCCCCGACACCCCCCGGCGCGGACTCGCCCGCCCCGTTCGATGACGACGACGGCGCACCGAGCACGCCCCCATCCTGACCCAGCGTCACGACATGCACACCAACCGACGAGCGATCGCTCATACGAGAAGTCCCTTTCAATACCCTGACGGCCGATCCCATCGGGGCATCGATCGTAGACCCGAGATCGCTGCCCGACGAGGATTTGTGAGAATCACCACCGAACAGGTCACCCTTCTTGGGCCGCACCCGCCCCCGATTCCACGATCCCCCCAAGGTGCGGCCGCCTCCGCACAAGCTCCCCCCAGTCCCCCGTCCGGATCGAATCCCGCAGATCACCCATCAGCCGCTGGAAGAACCGCAGGTTGTGGATCGACACCAGGATCGGCCCCAGCATCTCCTCCGCCGCGAACAGGTGCCTGATATACGACCGCGAGAACGGCGCCCCGTCCGGGGTCGACCACCCGTGCGCCCCCGGATCGCACGCCGCGCAGTCGCACCCTTCCTCGATCGGACGCGTATCCCGCGCGAACCGCGCGTTCTTGAGCCGGATCTGCCCACCCTCCCCGGGCTCGCACGTGAACGCGTTCGCGTTCCGACCGTTCCGCGTCGGGAGCACGCAGTCGAACATGTCCACCCCGCTCATCACCGCGACCACGATGTCCCGCTCGTACCCCACACCCATCAGGTACCTCGGCTTGTCCGCCGGCATCCTTGGCGCCGTGTGCCCCACCACCCGCGCGATCTGATCGAACGTCTCCCCCACCGCCACCCCCCCGATCGCGTACCCCGGGAGCTCGATGTTGCACACCCGCTCGATCGACCAGTCCCGGCGCTCCAGGTCCGTCCCCCCCTGGATGATCCCGAACAGCGACTGCTCCCCCGCCCGCGCATGCGACGCCTTGCAACGCTCGAGCCACCGCACCGTCCGCTCGTTCGCCACCCGCAAACGCTCCGCGTGGTCGTACGCCCCCTTCCTCGAATCCCGCATCGACGCGATCCGGATCCGCGTCTGATTGATCGATCCCGCGTTCGGATCCACGCTCGGCGGACAATCATCAAAAGCCATCATGATGTCCGGCCCCAGCTCGTTCTGCACCCGCATCGCGATCTCCGGGTTCATCCGGATCGTCGAACCATCGATGATCGACTTGAACGACACCCCGTCCTCGTCGATCGCGTTGATATCCGCCATCGAATACGCCTGGTACCCCCCCGAGTCCGTCAGGATCGGCCCGTCCCAGTTCATGAACCGATGCACCCCGCCCATCTCCCGCACCAGCTCGGACCCCGGACGCAGCATCAGGTGGTACGTGTTGTTCAGGATGATCTGCGCCCCCGTCCCCTTCACCAGCTCCGGCACCAGCCCCTTGATCGTCCCCTTCGTCCCCACGGGCATGAACGCCGGCGTCTCGAACCCCCCGTGCAGCGTCGTCACGCGCCCCGTCCGCGCGTCGCCGTGCCTCGCATCGATCTCGAACGTCAACGCATCACCCATACCCCAAGACTAGGACAGACCCGCCCGGATCACCCCGCGTGGCGCTGCTCCCGGCTCGCATCGTTGAGCGTCTTCTTCTCCGCGTCCGTCAGCGACCCGATCCCGTCACGCGCCACCTTCGCGAGGATCCGATCCACCTCCCGGTCCAGCTTCGCACGCTTCTGCTGGTTCTTGATCGCCCGCTTCGCGTTCCGCTGGTCCCGCGAATCGTTGAACACATCGAAAAAGTCCAGCAGGTGGTGCGAGTTGCGGATGAAGTAATACCCCGCGATCGCCCCCCCCACGTGCGCCGCCTCGCCCCCCGCGTTCGCCGAACCCATCAGCAACTGCACGAGCGCCAAACCCACGTACCCGTACGCGAACCACTTGAGCTTCATCGGGATCGGGGGGAACAGCAGCTGCACGATCGTGTTGGGCTGGATGTACGCGCACGCCACGATCACCCCGAACACCCCCGCGCTCGCCCCGATCAGCGGCATCTTGAGATCATTCGTCAAGAGCCCCGGCGCCGCGCCCCCCGTCAGGTTCCCCAGCACCGTCAGAATCGAGAACAACAACCCCCCGCACAACCCGCACATCAGGTAGAACGCGAGGTACTTCTTCCCCCCCAAAAACTGCTCCACCATCGGCCCGAAAATCCACAGCCCGAACATATTGAACAGGATGTGCCAGATGCTGCTCGGATCGTGCAGGAACTGGAATGTGATCAATCGCCAGACCTCGAGCCGCTGAAACGCCTGGAACACCGACAGATGCCCGATCTGGAACAGCACCGGGAGCATCGTCACCATCAGCAGGTGCACCGAGATGTTGATCACGATGATCCACGTGTTCACCGACCATCCCGGCGCACGCACGAACATGTTCGCCGATCCCCCGCCGACACCACCGCCCCCGCGCCCCCGATACCCGAGCCCCGTATCGTCCCTGTTGTAGTCCCGGTCGTAGATCCCCATCGGTCCTCGTGCTCCGTCGCGATGCTTCAGGGTCCGCGGCCCTCACTCCGTATCTCGGCTGGATTTCGTCGCCCGCTTGAGCGTACGACGCTCGCCCCGCGTAAGCGATTCGACCCCGCTCACGGAGATTTTCGCCAGCACCCGATCCACTTCCTCGGGATCGACGCCGCCCTCTTTCGAACGCTCCTCACGCCCCCCGTGTTCGCCCGCCCCCCCGGATCCCCGAGAAACCGCCGGATCCGAGAACAGCGACGCCGTCCGCAGAAACCGGATCCGCTGCCGCTCGATCGTCACCACCACCCCGCACACCACCGCGATCGCGAAGAGCGTCGTCCCGTCCGCCGTCACGAGCCCCACGATCCCCACCACCGTCGCGCACACCACCCCGACGACCGACACCGCCCCCCGCGCCCCCATCTCCCCCCTCGCGGGCTCGAGCACCGCCCGCACCACCCGCGCCCCGTCCAGCGGGTCCATCGGCAGCAGATTCACCACCAGGATCACCAGGTTCACCGCGTACACCGACCACAGCGCCACGAGCCACCACGCCGTCGTCCCGTCCCGCAGCGTGAGCCCCCCGATCGCCGACGCCGGCTCGAGCGGATTGAACATCAATCCCGCCCCCGACCCCGTCAGCCCGACCAGCACCCCCCCGAGCACCGCCCCGATCACGACCTGCGCCATCAGCCCCGAAAGCGCCGTCATCCACACCCCGCGCCGCGACTCCGGAAGCTCGGGCTGCGCCAACGCCCCCATCGGCCAGAGCATCACCGAATCGCACACGCCCCCATGCCGCACGCACACCCGCGCCCGCACGAACTCCTTCACCGACACGATCAACCACACCCCCACCAGCCGGGGCCCCACGAACTTCACCCCCTCCTGATGCCCGGGCATCGTGAAAATCAGCTCCGCCAAGACCCACACGATGAACAGCAGGTGCGCCTTGAGCACCACCCCGGACAGACGCGCAAAAGCGAACCCCCACGCGAGCGGGTCCTCCCCGTCCCCGAAAATCCGCGCAAGCACACGCTTCACGCCCGCGAAGCGATCACCACCCCCATCGCCATAACTATCACGCCATCCGCGTTCGCTCATGCTCCAAGAGCATACCGCGTCACCCGCGATCGGTTCACCGGCTCCACGTCGAAGCCCCGTACACCGCGCTCTCCCCGAGCTCCTCCGCGATCCGGATCAACTGGTTGTACTTCGCGTTCCGATCGCTCCGGCACGGCGCCCCCGTCTTGATCTGGCCGCAGTTCGTCGCCACAGACAGATCCGCGATCGTCGAGTCCTCCGTCTCCCCCGAACGGTGGCTCAGCACGCACGCATAGTCGTTCCGCATCGCGTGGTTCACCGTATCGAACGTTTCCGACAAGGTCCCGATCTGGTTCACCTTCACGAGCACCGCGTTCGCCGCGCCCTGCTCGATCCCCTTCTCGACGAACGTCTTGTTCGTCACGAACAGGTCGTCGCCCACGAGCTGGACGGTCTCCCCGAGCTTCTGGGTCAGCTTCACCCACCCGTCCCAGTCGTTCTCCGCGAGCCCGTCCTCGATCGAGCGGATCGGGTATTTCTTGCACCAGTCCGCCCAGATCGAGATCAGATCGTCGCTCGAGATGATCTCCTGGGTCGACGAGAAGAACTTGTATCCCTGCTTCCCGTCCTTCTCCGCCTCGTTCCACAGCTCGCTCGTCGCCGGGTCCAGCGCCACGAAGATCTGCTCGCCCCACGAGTACCCCGCCTTGTCCACCGCCTCCTCGATCACCTTGAGCGCGTCCTCGTTGTCCTTCAGGTCCGGCGCGAACCCGCCCTCGTCCCCGACCGCCGTCGACATCCCGCGCTTCTTGAGCACGGACTTGAGCGTGTGATAGATCTCCGTCCCCGCGCGCAGCGCCTGACCGAAATCATCGAACCCCCAGGGCTGGATCATGAACTCCTGGAAGTCCACCGTGTTGTCCGCGTGCTTGCCGCCATTGAGGATGTTGAGCATCGGCACCGGGAGCGTCTTCGCCCCCGTCCCGCCCATATAGCGATACAGCGGCATCCCGCTCGTCTCCGCCGCCGCCTTCGCGACCGCCATCGACACCC